>NZ_CATKQK010000055.1:0-303384 GCF_949767185.1 Pseudomonas sp. IT-P100 | reverse complement strand
GCGATCTATCAGGTGCGGCCGACCACCGCTGCTTGCGCAGTCCGCAGTTCATGCCGATTGCCTTTGAACAGCACCAGCGTCGCAATCAATCCAAGCACCGCCGCGCCACTGAGCCAGATCCCCGGTGCTGCCTTGTTGTCCAGCACATGAATCAGGTACGTACAGGCTGCCGGTGTAAACCCACCGAAGGTTGCGGTCGCCAAGCTGTAGGCCAAAGAGAAACCGGTCGTACGAACTTCCACCGGCATGATTTCGGTCAGCGCTACGACCATGGCGCCGTTGTACGAGCCGTACAGGAACGATAGCCACAACTCGACAATCAGCAAATGGTTAAAGCTCGGGTTTGCAACCAGCCACGACAGGGCCGGGTAGGCAGTGAGAATCGCCAGGATAGTCGCTGCGAGAAGTAACGGTTTTCGCCCGATTTTGTCGGACACAGCGCCCATCACCGGCAGCCAGAAAAAGTTCGACAGGCCGATGCACACCGTCACCAGCAACGCATCCAGGTCCGACAAATGCAGTTCGGCTTTGCCGAAGGTCGGGGTGTAGGCGGTGATCAGGTAAAACGACACGGTCGTCATGACCACCAATGCCATGCCGGCGATGACAATGCCAAAGTTCTGACCGATCGAGCGGACGATTTCCCGCAGGGTAGGGCGATGTTTTCGTGCCTGGAACTCAGGGGTTTCTTCCAGCGAACGGCGAATCACGAAGATCACCGGCACAATCATGCAGCCGATCAGGAACGGCACGCGCCAGCCCCAGTCACCCATTTCTTCCGGGCTGAGCCAGTGGTTCAAGACAACCCCCAGCAGGCCGGCGAAAACCACCGCCGCTTGCTGACTGGCGGACTGCCAACTGACGAAGAAGCCTTTGCGTCCCGGTGTGGAAATCTCGGCCAGATACACCGAAACACCGCCCAGCTCCACGCCCGCCGAGAAACCCTGCAACAGGCGACCGAACAGCACGAGCAGCGGCGCGGCCACGCCCAATGTGGCGTAACCCGGCACGCAGGCAATCAACACCGTGCCCGCGGCCATCATCGCGAGGGTGATGATCAACCCTTTGCGACGACCATGCCGGTCGATGTAGGCACCGAGGAAAATCGCACCCAGCGGACGCATGAGAAAGCCGGCGCCAAACGTGGCCAGCGATAACATCAGGGAGGCGAAAGCACTGTCGGTGGGGAAGAAAGTTTTCGCAATGGCCGTGGCGTAAAAGCCGTAGACCATGAAGTCGAACATCTCCAGGAAGTTTCCGCTGACGACGCGAAAAATCGCTTTGCCGTTGCTCGTATTGGAAGGCATTTGTAGGTACTCGCGCTGGTAAATCTTGTTTGAAACGCTGCGCTTGTGGGAACGAGATCGGCAAGTCGCTCTCGCGGCCACAGGTTTTGCGTCTGGCTCACGGGCGCTGGCAGATCTCGCTCTCATGCGCTCTGAGCCCCATAATGGCGGGCGCGGTTTTGAGGGGAGATGAAGATTTGTTAACTGGACGGTGGGGTGGACTTATGGTGCTGGCCGGCGTTTTGTCCGGTTGTGGCAACGGCGCCAGCCTGGAACGCTTCGACGGCCCGACCATGGGCAGTCGTTATTCCATCCAATACGTAAGACATTCCTCTGCGCCCGGGCCGAAAGCGGTGCAGGTCGAAGTAGAAAATATCCTCGCCGAAGTGGATCGCCAATTCTCGACCTATCGCAGCGACTCGGACACTGCTCGCTTCAACGCATTGCCGGCCGGCCGCTGCCAGGTCATGCCCGGCGCTGTACTCGAATTGATCCGTGTGGGTGAGCAGTTGTCGTCCCAAAGCGACGGCTCCTTCGACTTGACGGTGGAACCGCTGCTCAACCTATGGGGATTCGGTCCGCAGGCGCGTGAAGAAAAAGTCCCGAGCGCCGAAGCGCTTGCCGAGATGCAGCAACGCGTCGGCCACACCCACTTGCGCATCGAGGGTGATCAGCTGTGCAAGGACGCGGCCGTCGAGGTCGATTTCAATAGCATCGCGGCGGGCTACGCGGTCGACACCATTGCCGCAAGGCTCGAAGCCATGGACATCCACAACTACCTCGCCGAAGTCACTGGCGAACTCAAGGCAGCGGGCAAGAAACCCGACGGTTTACCCTGGAAGATTGCGTTGGAGGAGCCCCGCGATGACCAGCAAGTGGCTCAGCGCATCATCAATGTGGACGGCTATGGCGTGTCCACTTCCGGGGACTACCGCAATTATTTTCAGCAGGATGGGAAACGTTATTCCCACACCCTTGATGCCCACACCGGTGCGCCGGTCTTACACGCCCTGGCGTCGGTCACGGTGATTCATCCTTCAGCGTTGATGGCCGATGGCTTATCGACGCTGTTGCTGATTCTCGGTCCTGAACGGGGTTGGGACTATGCCGAAACTCACAATATCGGTGCATTCTTTGTGATTCGTGCCGATACAGGTTTCGTCACACGAACCAATCAGGCTTTTGAACGCCTCAGTGGCGGTAAAACCGAATGATTGCGGCGATTCGCGCATTGAAGACTGGCGTTGTAGTGCAGGCAAAAGTAGCCTACGACGCGACCAAGGGTTAATGTGCGCGGCGTTGACGCTTCTATAGACTGTGTCCGGGTTCTGCACTGGCCCCAAATTGTTCCTTCACGCCGCAGATCGGCGTGATTTAGCCGCAGGTGCCGAGGGCGCCGCGGCCTGTTCTGAGGAGTACGCATGGCTGTCTACAACTACGACGTGGTGGTGCTGGGTTCCGGCCCGGCGGGAGAAGGCGCGGCAATGAACGCCGCCAAAGCAGGGCGCAAGGTGGCGATGGTCGACAGCCGTCGCCAGGTCGGCGGCAACTGCACCCACCTGGGTACCATCCCGTCCAAGGCACTGCGTCACTCGGTCCGGCAGATCATGCAGTTCAACACCAACCCGATGTTCCGGGCCATTGGTGAGCCGCGCTGGTTTTCGTTCCCGGACGTACTGAAAAGCGCCGAGAAAGTCATTTCTAAACAAGTCGCTTCGCGCACCGGCTACTACGCCCGTAACCGCGTCGACGTGTTCTTCGGCACCGGCAGCTTTGCCGACGAGCAAACCATCGAAGTGGTCTGCGCCAATGGCGTGGTCGAAAAACTGGTGGCCAAGCACATCATCATCGCCACCGGCTCGCGTCCTTATCGCCCGGCGGACATCGATTTCCATCACCCGCGTATCTACGATAGCGACACCATCCTCAGCCTCGGCCACACCCCGCGCAAACTCATCGTTTACGGCGCTGGGGTAATCGGTTGCGAATACGCATCGATCTTCAGCGGTCTGGGCGTATTGGTAGAGCTGGTAGACAACCGCGGTCAGCTGCTGAGCTTCCTCGACTCGGAAATTTCCCAGGCGCTGAGCTACCACTTCAGCAACAACAACATCACGGTTCGCCATAACGAAGACTACGACCGCGTCGAAGGCGTGGACAACGGCGTGATCCTGCACCTCAAGTCCGGCAAGAAGATCAAGGCCGACGCCTTGCTCTGGTGCAACGGCCGAACCGGTAACACCGATCAGCTGGGCCTGGAAAATATCGGCGTCAAGGTCAACAGCCGTGGCCAGATCGAAGTCGACGAGGCCTACCGCACCTGCGTACCGAACATCTACGGTGCCGGTGACGTGATCGGCTGGCCGAGCCTGGCCAGTGCCGCGCACGACCAGGGCCGTTCGGCCGCTGGCAGCATCGTCGACAACAACAGCTGGCGCTTCGTGAATGACGTGCCGACCGGCATCTACACCATTCCGGAAATCAGCTCGATCGGCAAGAACGAGCAGGAGCTGACGCAGGCCAAAGTGCCGTATGAAGTCGGCAAGGCATTCTTCAAGAGCATGGCGCGTGCGCAGATTGCCGGCGAGCCTCAGGGCATGCTGAAGATCCTGTTCCACCGCGAGACGCTGGAAGTGCTGGGCGTTCACTGCTTCGGTTATCAGGCGTCGGAGATCGTGCACATCGGTCAGGCGATCATGAGCCAGCCGGGCGAATTGAACACGCTGAAGTACTTCGTCAACACGACGTTCAACTACCCGACCATGGCCGAAGCCTATCGGGTAGCGGCGTACGATGGCCTCAACCGGCTTTTTTGAGTGGCTCCGGCCGGTGGCCTGAGCCGGCCGGGGAGACCGATTTCAGCAATTCTCGAGCGTGGCAGTGGCCAAACCGGGAAAGTCTGTAATCAGGCTGTCAACGCCGAAGTCGGCGAGTCTGCGCATCAGCGCGGGCTCGTTGACTGTCCACACCGACACATGCAACCCCTGACGCTGCGCCTTCGCCAGGCGTTCCGGCGTACACAGGGTCCAGTTCAGCGCCAGAATTTCACAGCCATAGCTTGCCGCGACCTTCAGCGGGTCGAGCCAGGCGTATTCGGCCACCAGTCCGCGGGACACGTCCGGCACCAGGTCCAAAGCCGCTTTCAGCACTTCTCGCGAACTCGAGGTGATGGTGACCTTGTCGAGCATGCCAAAACGCTGGGCCATTTCGCGAATCGCCAACACGGTGGTCGCGGCGCGGGTGCGTGAAGCGCTTTTGACTTCCAGCTGCCAGTGCTCGAAGTCGCATTTCTCGAACAATTCTTCCAGCGTCGGGATCGGGCACGGCTTGATCCAGCCCGGGCCACCCTTGCGTGCGTCGTAGGTCACCAGCTCGGCAGCGGTGTGCTCGACCACCTTGCCGCGGCGGTCGGTGGTGCGCTTGAGGGTCGGGTCATGAATGACCATCAACTCGTTGTCCATGGACAGGTGCAGGTCCAGTTCGCAGCGGCGCACGCCGTGCTTGAGGCATTCCTGAAAGCCGGTCAGGGTGTTTTCCGGTGCTTCGCCCTTGGCGCCGCGATGGCCGTAGATGAGGGTCACGGTTCTTCCTTAATTTAAATGCCTGATTCGTTTTCGCGGGCCAGACGTCGTTCCTGGGCCTGCTTCTGCAAAATGTAGCGGGCCAGCAGTTGGCGCTGGGCATCCGTCGGACGTTCGAACTCGGTGCCGACGTCGTAGCCGTCGCCCTTGCGATCGCAATGGGTAACGCGCGCCCGCAGCAACAGGCCGAGGGCTTGCGGCATCAGCACCAGTTTCACCGACAGGTGCGTGCCCGCGGCAATCGGTGTGGGGTGCTGGAAGTCGACGCCACCCTCGGAGATGATCACAGGCTGCGGCTCGCCGATCTGTCCGAGCACGGTGATGGCGATCACCTGGCTGAGCAGATCGATGCGTTTGTTCTGGGATTTCAGGAACGCCGCGAGGTTGCGGTCGCGCTCGCTGATCTGGCGCAACAGGTGTTGCGATTCGAATTCGCTCAGGTGCAGTTCGCTGAGCAGGTTGAAGAGTGGGGAAGCATCCTGCAACACTTCCTGGCCTGCGGCTTCGGGAGCGGACAGGGGCCGAATTTCCAGTGCGATCGTGTCCTCGATACGGTAGTATTCGCGGCGATCTTCTTCATCTAATGTCGACATGGCGAACCCATGGTAGCGGCGGTGGTCTGAGTGTAAAGCTGGTTATCGACCCCCGCCACAAGGACGTTCCTTTTCCCTCCGAACAAGCCCCGACATGTTCAGACCTCTCTTCGTATTTATTGGCACGCGTTATACCCGTGCAAAGCGTCGCAATCATTTTGTGTCGTTCATTTCCCTGACTTCGATGATCGGTCTTGCCCTTGGCGTGATCGTGATGATCGTGGTGCTGTCGGTCATGAACGGCTTCGATCATGAGATGCGCACCCGCGTGCTGGGCATGGTGCCCCATGCGACCATCGAGTCCGGCGAGCCGATCAGCGACTGGCAAGACCTCGCCGCCAAGGTCAAGCAGAACCCGCAAGTGACGGCCGTGGCGCCGTTCACCCAGATGCAGGGGTTGCTGACCAACAACGGCAAAGTCTCCAAAGTGCTGCTCAATGCCATCGACCCGGCGCTGGAACGCCAGGTATCGATCATCGACAAGTTCATGCTGCAGGGCAAACTCGATGACCTCGCACCGGGCAGTTTCGGCATCGTCATCGGCGACAAGGCGGCCGCCAAGCTCGGCGCGGCCATTGGCGACAAGCTGACCTTCGTCGCGCCGGAAGTCACCGTGACCCCGGCCGGCATGTTCCCGCGCATGAAACGCTTCACCGTGGTCGGCATCTTCCATGTCGGCGCGGGCGAGATCGACGGTTACCTGGGCGTCACCAACCTGCAGGACCTGGCGAAGCTGCACCGCTGGAAACCGGATCAGGTGCAGGGCATCCGCCTGAAGTTCGACGACCTGTTCCAGGCCCCGCGCACCGCATGGAACATCGCCCAGCAACTCGGTGAAGACCATTTCTACGCCCGCGACTGGACGCGCACCCATGGCAACCTGTATCAGGCGATCCGCATGGAAAAAGCCATGATCGGTCTGCTGTTGCTGCTGATCGTTGCCGTCGCTGCGTTCAACATCATTTCCACGCTGGTGATGGTGGTGAACGACAAGAAGGGCGACATCGCGATTCTGCGCACCCTCGGCGCCACGCCGGGCTCGATCATGGCGATCTTCATGGTGCAGGGCACCGTCATCGGTGTGGTCGGCACGCTGATCGGCGCCGTGGTTGGTATCTTCGCCGCGCTGAACGTCAGTGCCGCAATCTCGGCCCTCGAAGGCCTCATCGGCCACAAGTTCCTCAACGCCGACGTGTACTTCATCGATTACCTGCCGTCGCAAGTGCAGAGCCAGGATGTGTTGATGGTCTGCGCCGCCGCGTTGATCCTGAGTTTCCTCGCCACCCTGTATCCAGCCTGGCGTGCCGCGCGCACCCAGCCTGCGGAGGCGCTACGTTATGAGTGAGTCGGGCATGAGTGATAAAGCAATCTTGAGCTGCCGCAACCTGGGCAAATCCTACGAGGAAGGCCCGGAGTCGGTAGAGGTTCTGGCCGGTCTGCAACTGGAGCTGCATCCGGGTGAGCGCGTAGCGATCGTCGGCACGTCGGGGTCGGGCAAAAGTACCTTGCTCAACCTGCTGGGCGGCCTCGATACGCCAACCAAGGGCAGCGTCTGGCTCGACGGCCAAGAGCTTTCGGCTCTGAGCGAGAAGAATCGTGGCCTGCTGCGTAACCGTTCCCTCGGGTTCGTGTACCAGTTCCACCATTTGCTGCCGGAGTTCACCGCACTGGAAAACGTCTGCATGCCGCTGCTGATCGGCAAGACCGCGATCCCGGAAGCGCGCCAGCGTGCGACGGCGTTGCTGGAGCGGGTAGGGCTGGGCCATCGCCTCGAGCACAAACCGGCGGAATTGTCCGGTGGCGAACGTCAGCGTGTGGCCATCGCCCGCGCCCTGGTCAACAAGCCAGGCCTGGTGATGCTCGACGAGCCGACCGGCAACCTCGACTCCCATACCGCCCAAGGCATTCAGGATTTGATGCTGGAACTCAGCACCTCGATGCGCACGGCGTTCCTGGTGGTGACCCACGACATGAACCTGGCTCGCCAGATGGATCGCGTCCTGCATTTGCAGGAAGGTTGCCTGACGCCTATCTGATTGGTCGAAACCCGATGTCTGAAAAGACGTCGGGTCTTTTTGTTTTTATACGGTGCCCCAGCGAATGTTCAGACCGTTATCGATCTTTATCGGCACGCGCTATACCCGCGCCAAGCGCCGCAATCGCTTTGTTTCGTTCATCTCGATGACCTCGATGATCGGCCTCGCCCTCGGCGTGCTGGCGATGATCGTGGTGTTGTCGGTGATGAACGGGTTCCAGCGCGAAATGAGCTCGCGCATCCTCGGCATGGTGCCCCACGCAACCATCGTCGGCGTCAAGCCGATCGACGATTGGCAACCGGTGGCCGCCGCCGCGATGAAAAACCCGGAAGTGACCGCCGCCGTGCCGTTCACCGAGATGGAAGGCATGCTCTCCTATAAAGGCACGATGCAGCCGATTCAGGTCAGCGGCGTCGATCCGGCACTGGAAGGCAAGGTCTCGATCGTTGCCCAGCACATCGTTCAGGGCCGTCTCGATGCCTTGAAACCGGGCGAGTTCGGCGTAGTGATCGGCGAGATCACTGCGCGACGTTTCCGCTTGAATGTCGGCGACAAGATCACCCTGATCGTGCCGGAAGTCAGCAACGCGCCGGGCGGAATTACCCCGCGCATGCAGCGACTGAACGTGGTTGGCGTGTTTAAGGTGGGTGCCGAGCTGGACGGCTCGATGGCACTGATCCACGTCGCCGATGCCGCGCAGATGCAGCATTGGGAGCCGAATCAGGTGCAGAGCGTGCGCCTGGCGGTGAAAGATTTGTACGCGGCGCCGCAGGTTTCCAGCGACATCGCTGGCGGCTTGGGCGCCGCTTACAAGGCTGACGACTGGACCCACACCCAGGGCAGCCTGTTCAGCGCGATGAAAATGGAAAAAACCATGATCGGCCTGTTGTTGCTGATGATCGTTGCGGTAGCGGCGTTCAACATCATCGCCACCCTGATCATGGTGGTGAACGACAAAGGCGCGGACATCGCGATCCTGCGCACCATCGGCGCCACGCCACGACAGATCATGGCGATCTTCATGGTCCAGGGTACGGTGATCGGGGTGGTTGGCACCTTGATCGGCGGCGTGCTCGGCGTGATCGCCGCACTGAACGTGAGTGAGTTGGTGGGCTGGATGGAGCGGGTGAGCGGGCAACACATCTTCAGTTCCGATGTGTATTTCGTCAGTAACCTGCCTTCGGAGTTGCAGGGCGGGGATGTGTTGTTGATCTGCTCGGCGGGGTTTGTGTTGAGCTTCCTTGCCACGGTATACCCGGCGTGGCGTGCGGCGAAGATCGAGCCGGCTCACGCGTTGCGGTATTCGTAATCAGTTGTACTGCCATCGCGAGCAGGCTCGCTCCCACAGGGTTATGAGTCGTTCACTACGGTGTGATTGAACTCGATCTACTGTGGGGGCGAGCCTGCTCGCGATGTGGCCAGACTGCTTGCCTCAATCTCTCTTTGGCAACTCGATCACAAACCTGGTCCATCCATCGGCCGATTCGCAACGAATTTGCCCGCCATGGGCACGAACGATCGACTGGGTAATCGCCAATCCCAACCCCGCATGTTCACTGCTGCCTTCCTGTCGAGCCGGATCCGCCCGGTAGAAGCGATCGAAGAGTCGCGGTAGCAACACCCCGTCTATCCCATCGCCGCTGTTCTCAACCGTCAGGCTCAAACCTTCTGGTCGCTCAACAATCCGCACCCTGACCTCACCCTTGGCCGGCGTGAACCGCAGCGCGTTATCCAGCAAATTCGAAAGCGCCCGGCGCAACATACTCCGGTCTCCCACCAGGCGCGCGGTGCCTTCGCGGCTCAATGTCACTTGGGCGTCCTCGGCCAGCGGTGCAAAAAACTCCAGCAACACATCCGCTTCTTCCGCCAGTTCCAGCTGTTCACGTTTTGGCATCAACAATCCATGGTCAGCCTTGGCCAGGTACAACATGTCGTTGACCAGTTGCGCCATCCATTGCACTTCTTCGAGGTTGCTGTGCAGCGCTTCGCGGTAATCCTCGATGGGGCGCGGGCGGGTGAGGGTGACCTGGGTGTGCGTCAGCAGGTTCGACAGCGGCGTGCGCAGCTCATGGGCGATGTCGGCAGAAAACGCCGAGAGACGCTGAAACGAGTCGTCGAGGCGTCCGAGCATGGCGTTGAAGTGGTGGGCCATTTCCGCGAGTTCTGGCGGCATGTCGTCTTCGGGCAGGCGCGCGTTGAGCGATTGCGCCGAAACACCGCGTGCGACCGCACTCATGCGGCGCAATGGACGCAAACCGCTGCGCGCCGCCCATGCACCGAGCAGCGCCGTGGCCAGGGCCGACAAACCCACGGTGAGCCAGATCAGGTGTTGCATGCGCTGCAGAAAATGCTGGTGATGGGTGATGTCCAGCAGCAGGGTCAATTGCGGTGAGTCAGGCTTGTCCACAAACAACGGCGCATTCAGGACGCGGTAGTCGGTGTCGTTGTCATTGATGGTCGACAAGCCCGGTTTGTGCGGCAGCTTGTCGGGCAAGCGCGTCGAACTGTCATACCAACGCTGGCCGTCGCTGCCGGTAATCCTCAGTGAAAGATCCGCCTGACGGTTCAATTCTTCCGCCAGCCTGACTTCGCTGTCGCTGGACTGAAGATCGTGAAGCGCTCGACGCAAACCAATCAACTTGCCGCTCAGCAATTGCTGGTCCAGCTCAACGAAGTGCGCCTCGCTGGCGCGACTGAACAACACCCCGGCGAACAATGAAACCACGGCGGTGCAGGCGGCAAACAGCAGCGCCAGGCGGCTGCTCAAGGACAGTCGGCGCATCAGGCAGGACGCTCTTCAAGGACATAACCCATGCCGCGCACGGTGTGGATCAACTTGTTCGGGAACTCATCGTCGATCTTCAGGCGCAAGCGGCGGATGGCGACTTCGATGACATTGGTGTCGCTGTCGAAATTCATGTCCCAGACCTGGGACGCAATCAGCGACTTGGGCAGCACTTCGCCCTGACGTCGCAGGAGCATTTCCAGCAGGGCGAATTCCTTGGCGGTCAGGTCGATGCGTTGGCCGCTGCGCTCGACGCGGCGGCGGATCAGATCCAGGCGCAAATCGGCCAGTTGCAGGTTGGTTTCCTGAGGCGCGGCACTGCCACGGCGCAACAGGCTGCGGACCCGGGCCAGCAGTTCGGAGAAGGCGAACGGCTTGACCAGGTAATCGTCGGCGCCGAGTTCGAGGCCGTGGACCCGGTCCTCCACCGCATCTCGTGCCGTCAGAAAAAGTACCGGCGTGTCGAGGCCGGCGCTGCGCACGGCTTGCAGGATCTGCCAGCCATCGCGCCCCGGCAGCATCACATCGAGGATCAATAGCGCGTAATCGCCGCTCAGCGCCAATTGCTGGCCGGTGCTGCCGTCAGCCACCAGCTCCGTGTTGAAACCGGCCTCGGCCAGGCCTTGGCGCAGGTAGTGGCCGGTTTTCGGTTGGTCTTCGACGATCAGCAGTTTCATGGGCGACTCGAGGCAAGTGGAACGAACGCTTTATACCGTGGGCAGCGTCAGTACAGTCCAACCTGACAAAGTTGTAATCTGGCTGTCAGGTTGTGGGCAGTGGCGGCAGTTTAAAGTTTTCCACAGGCTGAACCTTATCTTGTTGGAGTACGACTATGTTTTTGCGCAAACCTCTGATGCTGGTCGCGTGTCTGCTGGCGCTGAGCTCACCGGCGTGGGCAGCGCCGGCGCAAACCTACGACTTCGGTCAACCGGCCCCGGCTGCAAAGGCTGATCGAAGCGTCGAAGTGGTGATGGGCGACATGTCGTTCACTCCGAAAGCCATCGATTTCAAGGCGGGTGAGACAGTTCGCTTTGTTCTGGTCAATAAAGGCCAGTTGCTGCACGAATTCAACCTCGGCGATGCGGCGATGCATGCAAAACATCAGCAGGAAATGTTGAAGATGCATCAGAGCGGCATGCTCACGCCTACAGGCATGAAGGAAATGGGCCACGGTTCGATGGCTGGCATGGATCACGGAATGATGAAACACGATGACCCGAATAGCGTCCTCGTTGAACCTGGCAAAACCGCGGAGCTGACCTGGACCTTCACCAAGGCCACCAGCCTGGAATTTGCCTGCAATATCCCTGGCCATTATCAGGCAGGCATGGTCGGCAAGTTGACTGTCAGTCAGTAAGCACTCAAAGGCGGGCACAAAGGCTGGTAGAATCCGCTGATTCTTCAGTCAGGTTTCCGCCATGCATCCCGCAGCCGAACACTCGCCGCTGGGCAAATCCAGCGAATACATCGCCACGTACACGCCGTCCTTGCTGTTTCCGATCCCGCGCACCGCGAAATGGGCAGAGCTGGGTCTGACGGCTGAAACCCTGCCGTACAAGGGCGTGGATTTCTGGAACTGCTTCGAGCTGTCGTGGCTGTTGCCGTCCGGCAAGCCTGTGGTGGCGATCGGCGAATTCAGCATCCCGGCGGATTCGCCGAACATCATCGAATCGAAGTCGTTCAAGCTGTACCTCAATTCGCTGAACCAGACGCCGTTTGCCGACACCGCGAGCCTTGAAGCGACGCTGGTGAAAGACCTGTCCGCTGCGGCGGGTAAGCCGGTTGGCGTGCGGATTCGCAGCCTGAAAGACGTTGAAGCCGAAGGCGTCGTGGCGCTGCCGGGCGTGTGCATCGATGACCTGGAGATCAGCGTCAGCAACTACGAGCATCCGCGGCCGGAGCTGCTGCGTTGCGACGAGTCGCGCATTGTCGAGGAAAGCGTGCACAGTCATTTGCTCAAGTCCAATTGCCCGGTCACCAGCCAGCCGGACTGGGGCAGCGTGGCGGTGGAATACCGTGGCGCGGCGCTGGACCATGCGAGTTTGCTGGAATACATCGTGAGTTTTCGCCAGCACTCGGACTTTCATGAACAATGCGTGGAGCGGATTTTCCTCGACCTGCAACGGTTGCTGAAGCCGGAGAAGCTGACGGTGTATGCGCGCTACGTGCGGCGTGGCGGGTTGGACATCAATCCGTATCGCAGCACTGAAGACATCCAATTGCCGAACCACCGTCTGGTCCGTCAATAAAGTACCAATGTGGGAGCTTGCTCGCCATGAGTCCAGCACGTTCAGCATTGATGTTGACTGACACTCCGCAATCGCGAGCCGGCTCGTTCCCACAGGGATTGCGTTACAAATCGCAGATATGAAAAAGCCCCGCTAGCGATAGCGGGGCTTTTTTGTATCCGGCGGGTTCAGATCCCCATACTGCCCAAGGCGTGCACGATGTTGCGCAGTGTGCCGGCCAAGGTAGGGTGCTCAATTTCGAAGCGCTCTACGGCCAGATTCACATTGTCGGCGAGGTTGGTGTCCTGAGTTTTTGTTTCCAGCTCAAGCTCAAGTTCGATCTGTTGCATCAGCGCATGCAGGTCTTCGCGCTCGGCTTCGGTCAGCGGTGGATTCTGTTCCAGTTGCTCGCGCAGAGTGTTGAGCTGTTGTTGCAGTTCGCGGGCAGGCATGGCGTTCTTCCTTTTATCGATAGGCACTGGCATAGACCGCGGCAGTGCGCCAAAGGTCTATGGCTGACCTTTAGATTAATCCACTCGCGCGAAACCTGCATGATCCCGGTCAGGGCTTTTCACCCTTGAGACGACGCAGGCTGATATCGGCCAGGCAAGTGTCGAGTTCGCCCAGGTGATCGATCACCGAATGCACGCCCAGACTGAACAACTGCACTGTCGCCTTGCCGCGCAGGTGTTCGCGTTCTTTCTGGCTCAAAGCCTGCCATTCGCTGGGCGCCAGCCCGCAGAGCGAGCCGCAGGAGGCCAGGCCAATCGTCCACAGCCCGGCATTCAGGCCCGACTGCAGCAGTCGCGGTTCGCCGCTGACCAGCACGCAGCCATCCAGGCGCTCGACATTCAACGCCATCAAGGCTTGCCAGCACGCATTCGGCGCGGGCCAGGGATTGATTGTTGCGGGGTGTTGCGAAGGTTTGATCCATTCCGGCAGAGCGGCGGCCAGGGAATGGCTAAGGGCAGGGGTGAGTTCGTCGAGCCAGGCGCAGGGAATCTGCTGACGTTGCAAGCTGTGCAAACTATCCAGGGCGCCCGGTGTGACCTCAGCGTGCTCGGCACAGTGGGTGCCGTGCTGACGCGTCCGGGCGCCGAAATCCACCAGGCAACCGCTGAGGCCGAACAAGACGGCGGTCAGGCTGGGCGTGGCGAGGGGCAAGGTTTCGGCGTGCGGCATGTCAACGTCCTTGAAATAGCGACAAGGCTATGCGCAGCCGGTGACAGTTGGATGACATAGATGTGAATCACTTACACTCAGGGCGAATCATCCGAAGGCCATCACGCACGATACTGCCTAAAGCGGCTTTTCCATCTTATACTAGCCAGCTTAATGCCCGGGCCAAGACGCCCGCGCCAGTACAAACCAAGGAGTTTTCTATGCGCTGGAGCAATCATCTAGCTCAGCTTTGTGTATGCGCCAGTGCCTTACTGGCTCCGTTCGTTGCCCAGGCAGCCACGGAAGATGACCCTTGGGAAAGCATCAACCGTCCCATCTACAAATTCAACGACGTGGTCGACACCTATGCGCTGAAGCCTTTGGCGCAGGGTTACCAGTTCGTCACCCCGCAGTTTCTCGAAGACGGCATCCACAACATGTTCCGCAACGTCGGTGATGTCACCAACCTTGCCAACAACATCTTGCAGGCCAAACCGGCCGCCGCCGGGGTCGATACCGCGCGCTTGATCTTCAACACCACCTTTGGCGTGCTGGGCTTCTTCGACGTGGGCACCAAAATGGGCCTGAATCGCAGCGACGAAGACTTCGGTCAGACGTTGGGCTACTGGGGCGTAGGCAGCGGTCCGTACGTGATGCTGCCGTTTCTCGGCCCAAGCACTCTGCGTGATGCGCCGGCGAAATACGTCGATGGCTACACCGGCCCATACCCGTACATTCACGATGTGCCGGTGCGTAACTCGATCTTCGGTCTGAACATTGTCGATACCCGCGCCAGCCTTCTGTCCGCCGAGAAGCTCATCACTGGCGACAAGTACACCTTCATCCGCAATGCGTACTTGCAGAACCGCGAATTCAAAGTCAAGGACGGTCAGGTCGAAGACGATTTCTGATCACGACCGGTAAAACGAAGAAGGCGGCCTGTTGGCCGCCTTCTTTGGTTTTGGATCCCGGTTATTTCATCTTCAAGATTGTAAGGCCGAGTTTCTGACTGCCGCCGTCCTGTTCTTTGACCCACACCACTTCGGTGTCGGCCTCGAGGCCTTTGAGTGCCGCATGATCGGAATCGATCCGTACGCTAAGGCGGTCACCTGCCTTGAACAAACGAGGCGCCTCAACCTGCATGCCACTGCTGGAAAGGTCGATACAGACGCCTGCAACCTCGTCTCCTTCATGAATCAGCGCAACGTCGGCATCCACCCGCATGCGGATGAAATCACGCTTTTCGCTGTAGTCCCGATCGGTTTGACTCATGGGCTTGGTCCTTCCATTGGGTTACGGTTTTGCCTGTTCTTATAACTCCCGGTGATTTGACAAGTAAAGACGTCAAGCGACCATCGGCGTGAGCTTGAAACGCCCCGCGGATGGGAGTACCGTCTGCGCCTTAGAAGGGCACCTCTGGTGTGCCTGCGAGTAGGGTGAATGCCCGAAAGCGGTGCAACAGAGAGGCTAGAAAGCGAATCCAGTAGTGTGCGCGGGGTCAATTGCCCAGCCTGCTACGCCAACCTAATTCTGGCGCCGTTTGCCCACATGCCAAAAACCAGTGCCACGCTGCTGATAATCGATGATGACGAAGTAGTGCGCGCGAGCCTCGCCGCCTATTTGGAAGACAGTGGTTTCAGCGTCTTGCAGGCCAGCAATGGCCAGCAGGGTCTTCAGGTATTCGAGCAAGACAAGCCCGACTTGGTCATCTGCGATCTTCGCATGCCGCAGATGGGCGGACTCGAACTCATCCGCCAGGTCACCGAGCGGTCACCGCAAACCCCTGTGATTGTGGTGTCGGGTGCCGGCGTGATGAACGACGCGGTCGAGGCCTTGCGCCTGGGCGCAGCGGATTACCTGATCAAGCCTCTCGAAGATCTGGCTGTGCTCGAGCACTCCGTGCGCCGGGCCCTGGATCGCGCGCGCCTGCTGCTGGAAAACCAGCGCTATCGCGAGAAGCTGGAAAAGGCCAATCGCGAGCTCGAAGCCAGCCTGAACCTGCTCCAGGAAGACCAGAACGCCGGTCGCCAGGTGCAGATGAACATGCTGCCGGTCAGCCCGTGGACCATCGACGAGTTCCAGTTTGCTCACCAGATCATCCCGTCGCTGTACTTGTCGGGTGATTTCGTCGACTACTTTCGGGTCGACGAGCGTCGGGTAGCGTTCTACCTGGCGGACGTTTCCGGCCATGGCGCCTCTTCAGCCTTCGTTACCGTGCTGCTGAAATTCATGACCACGCGCTTGCTGTTCGAATCCAAGCGCAACGGTACATTGCCGGAATTCAAGCCTTCAGAGGTCCTTGGTCATATCAACCGGGGCCTGATCAGTTGTAAGCTGGGTAAACACGTCACAATGGTCGGTGGAGTCATCGACGAGGAGACAGGTTTGTTGACCTATAGCATCGGCGGTCATTTGCCGTTGCCTGTGTTGTACACGCCAGACAGTGTCCGTTATCTGGAAGGGCGTGGCCTGCCGGTGGGCCTCTTCAATGAAGCCACCTACGAAGACCACGTGCTGGAACTGCCGCCGACGTTCAGCCTGACGCTGATGTCTGATGGCATTCTGGACCTTTTGCCAGAGCCTACACTCAAAGAAAAAGAAGCGGCTTTGCCCCAACGGGTCAAGGCAGCGGGCGGCACCCTGGATGGGCTGCGGCAGGTTTTTGGATTGGCCACGCTAGGGGAGATGCCGGATGATATCGCCCTGTTGGTGTTGAGCAGGAATCTTCAATGAGTACCGGTAGAATCCAGTTCGCCGAGCAGGACGGCACCTTTGTCCTGAAGTTCGTCGGTGAAGTTCGCCTGACCCTGTGTTCGGCGTTGGATGCGACTATTGAGCGGATCTTCACGGCGTTGAACTTCAACGCGATCGTGATCGACCTGACCGAAACCCGCAGCATCGACAGCACTACCCTTGGCCTGCTGGCCAAACTGTCGATCCTGTCGCGGCAAAAGGTCGGCCTGCTGCCGACCGTCGTCACCACCCACGAAGACATCACCCGTCTGCTGCAATCCATGGGCTTCGAGCAGGTGTTCAACATCGTTGACCGCCCGATCCCGTGCCCTGAATGCCTGACCGACCTGCCTGACCAGGATCAGTCCGAGGAAGTGGTGCGGATCAAGGTGCTTGAAGCACACAAGATCCTGATGGGGCTGAACGATTCGAATCGTGAAGCGTTCCATGATCTGGTGAATGCCCTGGAGCGTCACTGATCCCTGTGGCGAGGGAGCTTGCTCCCGCTGGGCTGCGAAGCGGCCCTGAAACATCCACGTCGTTGGGTCAGCCAAACCCCGGTTAATCGCTTTACGACTGCTGCGCAGCCGAGCGGGAGCAAGCTCCCTCGCCACCGTTCTTGATCTGCCTCAAAGCCGCACAAAAAAAGGGCGAACCCAATGGGTTCGCCCTTTTTGCATGGCGTCGAAACTACATCACAACTTGGCCTGCAACAGCGACTCAAGCTTCTCCTGATCACGGGCAAACTGACGAATCCCCTCAGCCAGTTTCTCGGTTGCCATCGCATCTTCGTTCGACAACCAACGGAACTGCGCTTCATTCAGGCTCAAGCGCGCTTCGCCGGCATGACCCGGAGCGAGTTTACGCTCCAGTTTGCCTGTGTCCGCCGCCAGCTTGTCGATCAAGTCAGGGCTGATAGTCAAACGGTCACACCCGGCCAACTGCTCGATCTGATTCAGATTACGGAAGCTCGCGCCCATGACCACGGTCTTGTAGTCATTGGCCTTGTAGTAGTTGTAAATGCGCGTCACCGATTGCACGCCCGGATCATCCGCACCGGTGTAGTCGTTGCCGTTGGCCTTCTTGTACCAGTCGTAGATCCGGCCCACGAACGGCGAAATCAGGAACACACCCGCATCGGCGCACGCGGCCGCCTGGGCGAACGAGAACAGCAGCGTCAGATTGGTCTGGATGCCTTCTTTTTCCAGAATCTCGGCAGCGCGGATACCTTCCCAGGTGGAAGCGATCTTGATCAGCACGCGGTCACGGCCGATGCCGGCCTTGTCGTACAGCTCGATCAGACGGTGCGCACGCTTCAATACGGCGTCAGTGTCGAACGACAGGCGCGCATCCACCTCAGTGGAAATACGGCCCGGAATCACCTTCAGAATCTCTTGCCCTACCGCAACGCCAAAACGGTCGCTGGCCAGGCCCACGTCGCCCTTGCAGTCGTTGACGCAAGCGTTCAGCAACTCGGCATAAGCGGGAATGGCCGCCGCCTTGAGCAGCAGGGAAGGGTTGGTGGTAGCGTCCACCGGTTTAACGCGAGCAATCGCTTCGAAGTCGCCGGTGTCGGCAACCACGGTGGTCATCTGTTTGAGTTGTTCCAGCTTGGAAGTCATGGGCGTGCTCTGTCCTATGGGTCTAATGACATTACCCGAGCGCTGACAGCCACTCAAGGGCGCATGTACGTATCGAAGGCCCCAGCGGCAACAACCTGAAAACGGCTGTTTGAATGGCGGGGCGCGGTGTCCGTAAATACGATGCCAAATCCGGGCGCAGGTTCAACCCGGGTGACCGTTAGCGTCCTTTCAGCAACTGCGCCGCCTGGTCCAGCAACACCAAAGGTTCCTTGGCCTTGTGAATATCCACCGACAACAACTGCCGAAACTTGCGCGCCCCCGGAAACCCGGTGCCCAGCCCCAGCACATGCCGGGTGATGTGGTGCATGGAACCGCCCGCATCAATATGCGCCGCTATATAAGGCCGCAATTGCGCCAGCGCCTCGGCCCGGCTGATCACCGGCGCCGTGCTGCCGAACAGTTGCTGATCCACCTCGGCCATGACATAAGGATTGTGATACGCCTCGCGCCCCAGCATCACGCCATCAAACGTCTGCAAATGCTCGTGACAGGCCTCCAGCGTCTTGATCCCGCCGTTGAGAATAATCTCCAGTTCCGGAAAATCCTTCTTCAACTGCGCCGCCACGTCATACCGCAGAGGCGGAATGTCGCGGTTCTCCTTCGGCGACAACCCCTCCAGAATCGCAATCCGCGCATGCACGGTAAAACTCGTGCACCCGGCATCGCGAACGGTGCCGACGAAATCACACAACTCCTCGTAACTGTCCCGTCCGTTGATCCCGATCCGATGCTTCACCGTCACCGGAATCGACACCGCATCGCGCATCGCCTTCACACAATCCGCCACCAACTGCGGATGCCCCATCAACACCGCGCCGATCATATTGTTCTGCACCCGATCACTCGGGCAGCCGACATTCAGGTTCACCTCGTCGTAACCGTGTTCCTGCGCCATGCGTGCGCAAGCGGCCAGGTCCAGGGGAACGCTGCCACCGAGTTGCAGGGCGAGCGGGTGTTCGGCTTCGTTGTGACGCAGGAAGCGGTCGTGATCGCCGTTGAGCAGCGCGCCGGTGGTGACCATTTCGGTGTAGAGGAGGGCGTGCTTGGAGAGCAGGCGCAGGAAGAAACGGCAGTGGCGGTCTGTCCAGTCCATCATGGGCGCCACGCTGAAGCGGCGGGACGGCTCAGAGCGGGCAGGGCTAGTGATTGCGGGGGCTTCAGGTTTTTCGAAATTCATTGGTACTGATCTTTTATACGGCAGTTTTTACCCATTTTTCCTTGTTTCTGAAGTCGGTTGCTAAAATGTAGCAAGCGAATTCGGCAATGTAGCAACTGGAAATGGGCACGATCACATCACGCAAGCGCAAGGACAATTCGACGGCCTACACGGCGCAGATACGGATCAATCGGGACGGGAAGACAGTTTATCAGGAAAGCCAGACGTTCGACCGTAAGCAGGTCGCCCAGGCTTGGATCAAGCGCCGCGAGACGGAGTTGGCCGAGCCTGGTGCCATTGCACGCGCTAACCGTAAGGGTGTGACGGTCAAGAAGATGATTGAGCAGTACCTGGACGAGTACGAAAAGATCCGTCCGTTGGGCAAAACCAAAAGCGCAACGCTGAATGCTATCAAGGACACCTGGCTGGGCGAGCTCGGCGACTCGGCGCTGACCAGCCAAAAACTGGTGGAGTTCGCTCAATGGCGAATGAGCAAGGAGGGTGGTGGTGTCCAAGCGCGGGGTTCGAATCCCTATCTCAGAAGCTCTATTGCGCCGGCTGAGGCTATTCTTATGGGGGCTACAATGACTGAAAATGATGAAATTTCATGATCTCCTTCCAGATGTAACCGTAGCTGTAACATAGCCATGTAACTTTTAACCGGTCGAAGCTACGTCGTAGCCAACTGCTTTCTCGCGCTTTGAGTTCTTTGGCTATTTCATCCAGTAACCATTCATCCTGAAAACCGGTCCAAACAGGAGGGACGGGCGTTTCAAGGTTGCTGAAACACACGGGCGCGACCTCTGAGTACAAGATGTCTTCAACGACCTTTGGGTCATAGCCCCGGATTCGCTCTGCGATAGAGGCGTAGTCGACAACGCTGTCTACAAAGGCCTCTGCCAGCGCAATCTGGATGTTCGCTCGTTCCGCAGGAGTCAAAATATGTCCCAATGGGCCAGCTCCTCTAGCTCTGCGTCGAACGTATCAGCCGCGACCCCGCCAGCAATGCCACCGGCAATGCTTCCAATGAGAACAACGGCTATGGCACAGGCCGGAGCTCCAGGACCACAAAGAGCGGATATGCCCAAGCCCGCCAGAACCCCCCCTGCCGCACCACCACCCAGGATGGTGGCTTGACGGGCCGTTTCTTTGGCCTTGTCGTCTGCGTTCAGTATTTGGTAAGTGGCAAGCACCGCTGTCATGATGATGCCAACCTTGCCCATAACGGACATGATTTTGGTGCCAGAAGTGAACTTGGCATTGGCACTGCCAGACCGCTCTAGAGCTTTGTACAAGACTTCTTTCTGTTGAGCCTTAGAAAGTTGTTCGTAATTTTTGTTGAACTGAGTTTGAGATTTTCCGTTCAGGATTTCGCTGTGTGTTTTCCCAGTTTTCTTCTTTTTTTGCACGATGGCCAGGCCCTGAGCAGAGGTCAGCTTGCGGTGTTCGAACATGATTTTGTTGCGCATCTCATTGCTGAATTTTGTCGCGTCCTCAACGCTGATATTGCCGGCTCTCACCTCAGCAAATATCTGCTGTGACATTCGTCGAATATTGCCCTCTGTAGTTGCTTGAGCGCCGAGCTGAAATTTGGACTTTTGGGGCTGCCGTTCTGATTAAAAAAAGCGAAACGCTCTTTCCATTTTGGGCTGGCGGTGTCGGTTTGCAATTCATCCGTGTTGCTCATGTTCTGTCCTTTTTTCGGGTGGCGCTCGGTCGAGGTATCGACCAGATTTTCTTTCCGTGTGCTTGGTATCGCGTTTTTTGCATGCTGCAGGCCAGTGGCCAATGTTGCGGGGTGAGTTTCCGGCAGCGTATGAAATTTCACAAGCCATTATGTTTGGCCGAGACTTCGTTCGTTTTCCCTCATGTACCCGCAAAGAACTGCAAGTTGATCTTGAAGATCATCAACGTCGTGCTGATCGTCGGTGCTTGTTTCTGAGCGCGTGCTCGGGTGATCCATGAGTTCGAAGGGGCGTCCGGGGAGGGCGCCCCTTTGTGACGTCAGGACTTTTCGGCATCCATACGTCGCGCAACGACATCCAGAACATCACAGCCATCACGCAACGGTATGCAGCAAAGCATTGCGAAGTCGCTGAGAATCACCGAGTCCGTGGTGATGTCGCCGCGCATTGCGAGGTTTTCGAGGATCTGTGTTACCGCGCCAATTCGGTAGCGTGCGGTGCTAAGCAGTGAATGCAGCGGTTGGGTGGTGTTTACATACAGCGAGGGAAGGTCATCGGCATTGCTGGTTAAAGCCATAAACTCTTTCATGTGAAGCTCCATTAATTTGAGAAAACTACTGCTCATTCGTCGCCAAACGAATGGGTGGTAGCTGTACGCGGGTTGGCGAACCGGGCAATGGAGAAACCGGCAGACCCGAAGGTCTCCCGCGCACAGCCACCATAAAACAGGCAGCTAAGTGCGTTCCGAAACGCTTCGAAAATGGTCGAAGGATTCAGTTCAATTGCCATCGAGTCGCCAAACCCGACACGCCATTTGGGCGTTGGGTGGACTATAGGCCTCGTGACAAAAGTGCAGCAATGGACAAGTGTACGGACAATTCCGAGTGTCGTGTAGGACGTTGCTCTTTCAACGATTTGTCAGGGGAGCGACCTTTTTCGCATCAACAAACCGCAGCAGCTGAACCAATGCTGTCGCCCTGCAAAGTTTCATAATGCGCAGCCGCTTCCGGGCCTACGATGACGAGCAAAGCTCACATCACCACGCCCCAGCCCACAGGAAACGGAAAAATGATCTCGAACCTCGCCAAAGCCTTGCTGATCGGTGGTGCGTTGCTGTTGAGCGCCTGTTCGGGGGTAAGCACCCAAAGCAATTATTCAGAAGACCTCCAGCCATCTGCCGGCTTTGGCCCTGGCCCTACCAATAATCACAGTCAGTTGAATTTCCATGGCAGTGCGCTCGGTAACAGCTTCGGCGAGTACAGCTCGGGGTTGTTGCACGACGACTAGAGTGTGACGCAACGGCGCGGTATTCCTGCCGTTGCGTGTTCTCCGAGGGGGCGACTACTGCGCAGCCGAACGCAGGCGTTGCCAACGTGGTCGGCTATTTGCTCTCAGGCGTCGCAATCCATTCACCCAAGACCTTCTGGTATTTCCCTGTCACCTTGGCCAGATGCAACCACTGATCCACATACAACTTCCAAGTCATGTCATCACGCGGCAGCAAATAAGCCTTCTCGCCATACTGCATGAACTGCCCCGGATTCACCGCGCACAATCCAGGTTTCAGTTTCTGCTGATACAGCGCTTCCGACGCATCGGTAATCATCACGTCGGCCTTCTTGTCCAGGAGCTCCTGAAAGATGGTCACATTATCGTGAAGGCTCAATTGCGCCTTGGGCAGGAAGGTGTGAACGAAGGCTTCATTGGTGCCACCGGCCGGTTCGACCAGTCGAACCGAAGGCTGGTTGATTTGCTCGACGGTCTGGTACAGCGCCTGATCCTCGCAGCGCACGAGGGGGATTTTGCCGTCGACGTCCAGCGTGGTGCTGAAGAACGCTTTTTTCTGCCGCTCCAGCGTGACCGAAATCCCGCCCATGCCGATGTCGCATTTTCCCGCGAGCAAGTCGGGCATCAGGGTTTTCCAGGTGGTCTGCACCCACTCGACCTTGACGCCGAGGCTGTCGGCCAGCGAGCGGGCCATGGCGATGTCTATTCCCGAGTATTCGCCGTTCTCTGCTTTGAAGGTATAGGGTTTGTAGTCCCCGGTGGTGCAAACGCGCAGTTGGCCTTGCTGAATGATGTTGTCCAGATGCGATGGCTCTGCCTGAGCGCCAAACGAGAGGGCGAGCAGCCCGGCAAGCATCGATAAGCGTTGTGTCGTCTTCATTGTTTTCCGGCTTCCATGAGGGATTGGATGCGTTTCTTGGCGCCTCGCTTGAAGTGCGAAAGATCGCAGCCTTTGCCACCTCCTACAAGGGCGCCGTGCGTTCACTTCAAACTCTCGCGAACCATGTCCAGAAACGTCGCCACCACCCGCCGTGAACTCTGCTCGCGCAAGCACACCAGTGTCTCCGTCAGCCGCCGTGTGCAATCGGTGATGGGTAACGCACACACCCGCGAATCCGCGCCAAATTCCGCGGCCGAGACCACGCCCACGCCAATCCCCACGACCACTGCCTCACGCGCCGCTTCCCGACCTTCGACCTGAATCGCCGGACGAATGCGAAACCCCGCCCGGGCCATTTCCTCCTCCAGCGTCTGACGCGTCACCGAGCCGATTTCCCGCAGCACCAGCGGGGTGTCGTCGAGGTCGGCCAGGCAGATCGACTCGCGGTCGGCCCACGGATGATTGCGTGAAACAAACGCCACCATCGGGTCGTTACGCAGCGCGACCGAGATCAATCGTTCATCGCTGACCTCACGCCCGAGCAACGCCAGGTCGGCCTGATAGTTGAACAGCCGAAACAGCGATTCATCGGTGTTGCCGGTTTCGATTTTCACGCTGATGCCGGGATAGCGCTCGCAGAACCGCGCGATCTGCGGCAGGACGTGGACCGGCGCATCCACCGCCAGGATCAGGCTGCCGGTCTGCAACGCCTGGGAGTCCTGCAGCAACTCCTGCGCCTCGGCCTCAATCACAAACAGCCGCTGGGTGATGCCGAGCAAGCGTTCGCCCAGATCGGTGAGGCGCACCGAGCGTTTGTTGCGGTGGAACAGCAACACGCCAAAGCGTTCTTCGAGTTTGCGCACCTGGTCGGAAATCGCCGGTTGCGTGAGGAAAAGCCGCTCGGCGGCTTTGGTAAAGCTTCCGTGAACAGCCACGGCGTGGAAGGCTTTGAGCTGGGCGTGGGAAACCGACATCGAAACCTCCAGTAACAAGCTGAGCTTATATTGGAAATACGATAAATCGATTTCACTTATTAATCAGTAATTGTTTTTATCGGCCTCAGTTGCGGTGACTGGTCGGTCGAACAGCCTCCGTGACCATGAGCCTGCGCGTGTAATTGCAGAACTCATCTGACCGGTATCGCCTCAGGGAAGCAGCGATATCGCAGTGCTCAACAATAAAAACACAGGCGTTATTTCTCAAATTCTGCCGGCACACTCACACCCTGAGGTCAGAACCACAATGAACAAGCACATCGGCACCATCAAGCGTTGGCGCGTGCAGATCTTCGCGATCACCTGGCTCGCCTACGCCGCTTTCTACTTCACCCGCAAAGCGTTTTCCGTGGCCAAACTGGGGATCGCCGAAGACCCCACGTTCACCCTCGACAAAATGGCCATGGCCAACCTCGACGCCATCTACCTCGCCGCTTATGCCGTCGGGCAATTCACCTGGGGCATCCTTGCCGACCGTTTTGGCCCGCGGGTCGTGGTGCTCGGCGGGTTGCTGATTTCCGCCGCCGCCGCGCTGGTGATGGGCAGTTTTGCCACGTTACCGATTTTCGCCACCTGCATGCTGATTCAAGGCCTGGCCCAGTCCACCGGATGGTCGGGGTTGTGCAAGAACATCGGCAGTTTCTTTCCCGCCGAACAGCGCGGGCGGGTGCTCGGTCTATGGAGTTCCTGCTACGCCTTTGGCGGGCTCGTGGCTTCGCCGTTTGCCGGTTGGTGGGCGTACACGCTCATCGGCAGCTGGCACGCGGCGTTCATTTCCAGTGCGGCGGTGGTTGGGCTGGTCGCCGTGCTGTTTTTTATTTTTCAACGCAACAAACCCGAAGACGTCGGCTTGCCGGCGGTGGAGCCTGAGCCGGAGCTGACCGCCGAGGAGGCGCACGCTCAAAGCAAGATCAGCGTGCTGGAACCGCTGAGGGAAATCCTGCGCAATCGCACGGTGCTGGTTCTCGGTCTCGCGTATTTCCTGCTGAAACCGGCGCGCTACGCGATTCTGCTGTGGGGCCCGGTGATCGTTTTCGAGCAGATGCCGACGGTGGGTAAAGTCGGTGCGGCGATCATTCCGACGGCGTTCGAACTGGCCGGGCTGCTTGGGCCGATCTTGCTGGGGCTGGCCTCGGACAAGCTGTTCGGTGCCCGGCGCATGCCGGCCTGCGTGCTCAGTCTGTTGGCGCTGACCGTTTCCCTGGCGTTGTTCATGGGAGCACTGCACACCGGCAGTGTGATGCTGGTGGTGGCATTGTTGTTCGTCATGGGCCTGACCCTGTACGGGCCGGACTCGATGATCAGCGGCGCGGCAGCCATCGATTTCGGCACGGCCAAGGCTGGCGCAACGTCGGCAGGCTTCGTCAACGGTTGCGGTTCGGTCGGAGCGATTCTGGGCGGCTTGCTGCCGGGTTACTTCGACTCGGTCACCGTGTTCATTATCTTCGCCGGTTGCGCGTTGTTCTCTGCGCTGGTGCTGATCCCTTACTGGAACAGCCGCCCGGCGGGCCTGCAGGCCAAAAGTGCGTTCGTGCCTAACCGGCCGATGAGTGTCAAACCCCTGCGTACCTGAGGAAATACCGATGAGACCTTTCTGGCTGGAACAGGCGCTGGCGGCCGAGTCCTGCGCGCCGTGCGAACCCTTGGTGGGCGATACCCGCGCCGATGTGTGCATCGTCGGCGGTGGCTACACCGGGTTGTGGACCGCGATCATGCTCAAGGAGCAGAACCCGGAACTGGATGTGTTGCTGATCGAGGCGGACATTTGCGGTGCCGGCGCCAGTGGACGCAACGGCGGTTGTGCGCTGTCGTGGTCGGCCAAGTATTTCACCCTGGAAAGGTTGTTCGGCGTCGAAGAGGCGGTACGTCTGGTCAAGGAGTCCGAGCGCAGCATTTACGCGATTGGCACCTTCTGCGAACAGTACGGCGTGGACGCCGATTACCGCCTCGACGGCACGCTCTACACGGCGACCAACCGCGCTCAATGCGGTTCGACCGACGCGGTGATCGCAGCGCTCGAACGCAACGGCATCAACTCCTTCACTCAGCGGCCGGTCGCGGATGTACAACGCATGGCCGGGTCGAGCAAACACCTGGAAGGCTGGTTTTCACCGGCCGCCGCGAGCGTGCAGCCGGGCAAGCTCGTGCGCGGTTTGCGCCGGATTGCATTGCAGTCGGGTGTGAGGATCCATGAAAACACAGCGATGACCGGGCTGGAGGAGGGCAAGCCGGCAGGCATTCAAACAAAGAACGGCACTGTCCGCGCGGACCGGGTCGTGCTGGCGATGAACGCGTGGATGGCCCGCGCGTTCCCGCAGTTCGAACGCAGCGTGGCGATTGTCTCCAGTGACATGCTGATCACCGAGCCGCGGCCGGATCTGCTCAACGAAATCGGTTTGACCAGCGGTGTCACGGTGCTCGATTCGCGAATTTTCGTGCACTACTACCACAACACCCCGGACGGCCGGATCATGCTTGGCAAGGGCGGCAACACGTTCGCCTACGGTGGGCGAATGCTGCCGGTGTTCGATCAGCCGTCGCCCTATGCCGGTGTGTTGAAGCACAGCCTGAGCGAATTCTTTCCGGCGTTTGCCGAGGTCAAGGTCGAGGCCACCTGGAACGGACCTTCGGATCGCTCGGTCACAGGGCTGCCGTTCTTCGGTCAGATGAGTGCCCACGGCAATGTGTTTTACGGTTTTGGTTATTCCGGCAGCGGAGTCGGACCGTGCCATATGGGCGGGCAGATTCTCGCTTCGATGGTCCAGGGGCTGGACAACGCCTGGACCCGTTCACCGCTGGTCAACGGTCCTTTGGGCTTTTTTCCGCCGGAGCCGATTCGCTACCTGGGCTCGCTGATGGTGCGCAACGCCATCCGCCGCAAGGAGCGCGCCGAGGATCACGGGCACCGGCCAAGGCATCTGGATGTGCGCCTGGCGAAATTCGCGGCGGCGGCCGGCAAGGCAGACAAGGGCTGATCAGGTTTTGCGGTTGACCAGCCAGTCAAGCAGCAGGCGGTCATCGCCCCTGGGGTGCGGGACGGGGCGAGGCGGGCTGTTTACGGTGGCGTACAACACGGGGCGGTCCGGATCACCGTCGAGAAAACTGATGAGCACCTCGGTTCCGGCGACCGGCAGCCTGGACGGATCGATCCGGCCATCCGGCGCAACGACGACCATGGGCAGCCAGAATCCGCTGGACTCGTCCTCCTTGGTCTGCGGGGTTGGCCATAACCTGACCTTTATCCGGCCTTGATCATCCAGCTCCGCTGGCTGGCCGACTGGGCCCAGCACCCGGGCCGTCTGGAAACCCGGAATGGTGGGTCTGGCCTGTGTGAGCGCGGGCCGGAATACCGTTGACCAGGGAATGGCGGTGAACTGATTGCTGTAACGCCGCACCCTGTCGGTTGCGTTGCGCTCAAGAATCGACGGCTGCCGGCCCTGATGCCGGATTTCGGTCAGCAGCCATTGATCGTTGAAGTTCGGCAGCGGATGTTCCGACACTTGTACGATTCGTCCGCTGCGCAATGCGCTCTGGTTGCTTTGGCCCTGCATCCGCCCATGTCGGCAGCGCAGGCGTTCCAGTGTCCGGCGGCTGAGCTGGTCGCGTTCGAGCGTATGTGGGGCGAGGGGCGCGGTGAGGGGGTGCGAGGTGTGGCACTGGAACAATTCACTGATCACCGGCACGTTCACAGTAGGAGACGCATCGCCGTGAAAAGGCAGGAGCAACGGTTCTTGAGGGAAACTCAGGCTGTCGTCCGCCAGCACCAGCACGTGACCGTCCCGCTGATGTTCGAAGTGATAGTGGATGCCTTCTTCTTCGCAGAGTCGTTGCAGGAAGGCCAGGTCCGTCTCATCGAACTGAATGCACAACGGCCTGGCGGGATAGCGCCCGTTCGGCAGTTCAAAGCGGTAGCTGTCTTCAGGCAGGCCGTTTTCTTCGAGCAACTGGCGCAGGATGGCGGGCACATCGAGTTGATGAAATACCCGGCGGCAACGCTGCCGGTCGAGGTTTTGCAACCAGGGCACCACCGCCAGCCTGTAGCCGACCCGGTGCAGGTCGCGATGTTCGCGGGTGGCGCAGTGGATGATGCCGTGAATGCCCTGGCCCTCCGCCAGGCTGAAGAACACCGGTTGTTGCAGCAGGCGATCCAGGCTCATGGCCGGCGCCAGGCCGATCACTTCGATGTCGAATCGGTAAGGCTGGTTGAGGGCTTCAAGGCCATGGAACTGCAACGCCTGCAAACTCAAGTTATCGTTCAGCAGTGTCAGGGTGAAGGGACTTTCCTTGTCGTTGTGCATTCGAACGCGCTTCTGCCAGGGAGTACGGGCGCAGAGGGTACGAAACCGTGGCCCCTTGTAGTCACCGCAAATCGAATTTTCAGAATCGCCCTACAACCAGCGGTGAAGATGTCGATTCGACGAGATGGAATTTTTGGTCGATTGCCAACTTTAGGCCGTATAAACTTGCACAAAGCGTCGGCCAATAGATGTCTCGGCGCCACAGATAAGAGAGTGAGTAATGGGCGCACAGTGGAAGGTTAAACACAAAGAAGCGGCAGCCAACGCCAAGGGCAAGATCTTCGGCAAACTGGTGAAGGAAATCACCATCGCTGCGCGCAACGGTGCCGATACCGCCACCAACGCACACCTGCGTCTGGTAGTCGAACAGGCGAAAAAGGCTTCGATGCCCCGCGAAACCCTGGAACGTGCGATCAAGAAAGGCTCCGGCCAGCTCGGCGAAACCGTGCAATACCATCGCGTGACGTATGAAGGGTTCGCTCCGCATCAGGTGCCGCTGATCGTTGAGTGCGTGACTGACAATATCAACCGCACCGTCGCGGAAATCCGCGTCGCGTTCCGCAAGGGGCAATTGGGCGCATCCGGTTCCGTGGCCTGGGATTTCGACCATGTGGGCATGATCGAGGCGTCCCCGGACAGCCCGGATGCCGATCCGGAAATGGCTGCCATCGAAGCCGGCGCTCAGGATTTCGAGCCTGCCGACGACGGCGCAACCTTGTTCATCACCGAAGCGACCGACCTGGATTCGGTACAGAAAGCCTTGCCCGAGCAGGGTTTCACCGTGTTGTCGGCGAAGCTGGGTTACAAGCCGAAGAACCCGGTCAGCGGCTTGAGCGACGAGCAGATGGCTGAAGTTGAAGCTTTCCTGGAAGGCCTGGATAACCACGATGACGTGCAGGACATGTTTGTCGGGTTGGCCGGTTAAACCACATCGCTGAGATCTAAGTGTGGCGAGGGAGCTTGCTCCCGCTGGACGGCGAAGCCGTCCCAAAAGCGGCGGCTGCTGCGCAACCGAGCGGGAGCAAGCTCCCTCGCCACAGGTTTTGTATTACCTTCAGTTCAACCTGGCCAGCTCCCGCACAATCTCGCTGAACCCCGGCCGCGCCAGCACATCCGGCTGACTGCAACGCTGCTGCAAATCTTCCAGCCGCTCATGCACCTCATCGCTCAACCCCGAATCGATCCGCTCCAGCAATTCCCCCAATAGCACCCCAAACGCACGCACCTCGATCCGTTGCAATGCACGGCTTTCAAGGCTGTCCTCCGTCGAATGGAAAGACGCTGCGCCAAAGTCCCCTAACAGGCAATCACCCTGTTCGTTCCACATAATGTTGTGGCCATAGAGGTCGCCGTGGGTGATGCCCTGACGGTGCAGATGCTCGGCTACCGACGCGATGCCACAGGCGATCCGCAGGGCCACGCCAGCGCTGAAGCGGGTGTCGCTGGCGTAGACATCGCGGCTGCAGGACGCCAGGCTCGGCAACCCGGCGAGGTTGCGATAACTCGGTTCGATCAGCTCCATGACCAGCCCGGCCTGCGCCTGCGGGTGATCGATGATCCGTCCTTCGACCCGGATCAGGTTAGGGTGAAGACCGGCGGTCATGCAGGCGTTCATTTCGTGCAGCGGCGAGCCATCGCTGGTCATTTCACCCTTGTAGAGTTTCACCGCGACCGGCGTTGCCTGTTTCCACAACGCCTGATGAATGACCCCGGAGGCGCCTTCTCCCAATTGTTGTTCCAGACTGAGCTGCGACCAGGGAATCGTCGGCGTGGCCTCGAGCACGGCCGCATCCGCCTCTGTTTCCAACGGATTACCGGCGTAAGCCAGCCAGGTCAGGCTTGGCAGGGTCAGCAGCCATTCGGGCAGTTCGGTCAACTGGTTGGCGGCGATGCGGGTCAGCTCGAGGCGATGGCAATTGCTCAGGCTCTCGGGCAAGCGCTGCAATCGATTGCCGGCCAGCATCAGCTTTTGCAGGTGCGGACGTTCACCCAGTTCGGCGGGCAGTTCGCTGATGCGGTTGTCCGTGAGGATCAGCCAGCGCAACAGCGGTGGCAGCGCAGCGCCCGGTACGGTTTCGATGCGGTTGGACTTGAACCCGAGCATGGTCAGCGCGGCGCACTGGCCAAGGCAGGCGGGCAACTCGCTGAAATGGTTGCGGTCGCAGAACAACACACGCAAACGGGTCAGGCGGTGAAAGTCGTCTGGCAGGGCGCTCAAGGCGTTGCCACTGAGGTTGAGCACCTCGAGCGAGTCCGCGAGGTCGAGGATTTCCCTGGGGAATTCCGTCAGGCCGGCGGCCAGGTCCAGGCGAGTGGAGCCAGCCAGCAGGCCGGCGCGCAGTTGCGCAAGGGTATCCATGAACAGATTCGCTATTGATCGAAGGTAGGGCGCGGGGGCCTGAAAAAGGGCGACATGATAGCGGTAAAGATGCGGTGACGGTCAGGAACTCTGCGCGAGCAAGCCCTGTGGTCAGACCGGTTCCCTGACCTCCACCAACTGCCCCAGCCGGCTGCGGGTGCGTGCCAGATCAATGGCATCGCCGCCCAGGTTCTCGCGCAACGACCGCTGGCCCAGCAGGATCAAATGCTTGTCCTGGTCATACAAAACGTCCACCAGATTGATGAAGCGCTGCTGCGCGGCGATCGGGCAGTCGGCGAGGTTGGGCAGCCCGTCGATGATCCAGTGATCGAAACGGCGGCACAGTTCCAGGTAATCCATGACCGCGGTGGGGTGGTCGCACAGGTCGGCGAAGGTGAATCCGATGGTGCGTCCTTCGCAATACCGGGCTGGAAGATGTCGAGCCCCGACGGGCAGAGCAATGGCCGGCGCGTCGGGTTCGGGCAGGTTGAACGCCTGACGCTGTGCCACGGTGGCCGGCCAAATGTAGTGGCCTTGGGTAAACAGCTGCTGGGCGTGATGTCTCGCCTGACTGCGGTAATCGTGAGGGCCGCCGACTTCCATCACTTGCATGCGGGCGTTTATCAAGTCGATCACCGGTTTGAAACGCGCATGGTAGAGCGGGTTGGGCAGCAAGCCTTCGGGTGGGTAATTCGACGTGACCAACAGCAGGATGCCGCGGCGGAACAGGGCCTTGAACAACCGCGTAATGAGCATTGCATCGCCGATGTCATGGACGTGAAACTCGTCGAAGCACAGGACCCGGCAATCGCTCAGCAGCTCGTCCAGCGTGGTCGCCAGCGCATCAGGGTGGTCGCGATGACTGAACATGCCCTGGTGCAGGCGGGCGAAAAACTCATGAAAGTGCAGGCGCTGTTTTTCCGCGATGGGCACGGCCTGGAAAAAACCGTCGAGCAACCAGCTCTTTCCGCGACCGACGGCGCCATGCAGGTAAAGCCCCGGCAATGGTTTCGATGAAGTACCAAGCAGCACCGCGGCGTGCTGCGCCATGCAGTCGATCACGCGCTGTTGGCTGTGGCTGAGTGTGTAACCCTGGGAATGAGCCTTGTGGCGAAAGTAGTCGTGGACGGCGCGTCCCGTCGCGCAATGACTGGCGGAGGCGGTCGATGCCTTGCCGAAGAGGCGGCGCAGCGCAGGCCAGCGTGGTGTGAATCGCGAACGGTCAGGCGGTCGAACGGCCACTGATATCACCCCGTTATCGTCAGGCAGGCTCACCGAGCTGCGGCGGCGTAGTGTAACCAATACGGGAAATTGGCTGCCAGTTGTGTAGACAAGTGCGGGGTGCAAAACGGGGGGCTGGCGGTGAAGTTTGTTACTTGGCGCGGACCTGTAGGCGCGGGCAAGTCGAATCGTCGCACCGCCGCTCCCACAGGGTTTTGCATTGTTTTACTGACAGTGCCGCGTCAGTTGCCTACCGCTCGATACTGCGATTCCACCGCGCATTCCACGCCGGGCGCTGTTCGTTGACCTGATCCCAGTCGATGGCAATCGCCGTTGTCAGGTACTGCTTCATCGCCTCGACCTGGCCGCGAGTCTTGTCGGTGGTCGGGGTATTCGGGTTGGACGGGATCTGATCGCCATCTTCAAGCGCAGCGGCTTGCGCCTCGGGCGTCAGCAGAAACGCGGCGAGCTTCTGTGCCAGTTCCGGCTGGGTGTTGTTGGCGATGGCGCATTCGGCAACGTTGAGCACCACCGCGCCTTCCTTCGGTTGCGCGTACTCGATCGGCATGCCTTTGAGTTTCAGCGCCGTGACTTGCGTCGGTGTCAGCGGGAACAGCGCCGCTTCGTCGGTCTGGAGCATTTCGGAAATCTTCGCCGAGCTCGGAATGTATTCCAGCACGTTGCGTCCGACAGTGTTCGGCCACGCCTTGAAGCCGGGTTCGACGTCGGTTTCGCTGCCACCCTGAATCCGGTTGAACATCAGGAAACCGTGCAGGCCGAAGGTTGACGAGGCCATCGACTGGAACACCAGTTTGTCCTTGAAACGCGGGTCGGCCATGTCCATCCACGAGGTCGGCGCGGCCCAGCCTTTTTCCTTGAACAATCGCGTGTTGTACGCCAGCCCCGTGACACCGAGGCTGACCGCCACGGCCTGGTCCTTGATACGGCCCTTGGCCGGAATCTGCGCCAGGGTCGGGCTGTCCTCGAGTTTGTCGCACAGGCCCATGGCGATGGCGCGGTACATGATGCCGTCGTCGAGGAACATCACGTGCATCTGCGGGTTGCCTTTGCTGGCCTGGACCTTGGCCAGGATATCGGCGGAGGTGCCGGGCACAATCACCACTTTGACGTTGTTGGCTTTCTCGAACACCGGCAGCACCTTGTCGGCGTAGAGCCGCTCCATGGTCCCGCCGTTCATGCCGAGGTAAAGCGTCGGCTCGGCCTGGGCCTGGGTGACCGTGAGCAAGGCGCCCAAGCAGGACATACCGAGCAGTGCAGTGCGTTTGACGTTATTCATTGGCGCGACCTTCCTCTATCAAGCAACGGAGATGGAGTGAAACCGGGTGATGGAAAACGCATCCAGCGACGTGGTTGAAGCGCCGCTGCAGATGATCTCGGTGAGCGCCTGGCCCACCGCAGGACCGATCTGGAAACCTGCGCCGGCAAAGCCGAACGCGTGCAACAGACCGGGTTGAGTGCCACTGTGGCCGATCACCGGCTGGCGGTCGGGCAGGTAACCTTCGGTGCCGCTCCAGGTACGAATCGCCTGGGCGCCTTCAAGAAACGGGTAGAGCTCGACCGCCTGGCGCAGGATCTCGATCACCGCGTGTTGACCGGGACGGGCGCGGGCGTCGTCGAGGGCAAAGCCCTGACCGCCGCCCAACACACAATTGCCGCGCGCGACCTGGCGCGCATAGATGCCGCCGCCCTCGACACCGGTGCTGGCGTTCATCACCCACGGCAGCGGCTCGGTGACCAGCATCGCCGGGTGCCCGGCGTGCATCGGCACGGCTTCGCCGAATTGCTCGGCCAGTTTTCCCGCCCACGCGCCGGCGCAGTTCAACACCCAGGGGGCCCGCAGTTCGAGACCGTTTTGAGTGCTGATGCGAAAGCGCTGGCCGTCGTGCTCCACCGCGCCCACCGCGCATTGTTCATGGACCTGCGCGCCGTGGCGCCGTGCTGCACGGGCAAACGCTGGCGATACCAGGCGCGGGTTGGCGTGACCGTCATCCGGACAAAACGAGGCACCGACCGCCACCTCGCCGACCCACGGAAAGCGCGCGCGCAATTCACTGCGATCGAACACCTGCAAATCGAGGCCAAAGCCCTGACTGCTGGCGGCATAGTCCTGCAACGCGCGCAGGTCATCGAGGCTGCGCGCCAGTTTCAAGTGGCCGCTGCGCTGGTACTCGCCGTCAATGCCGATCAACTGCGGCAACCGGCTCCAGATCTCGTGGGCACGTTGCGACAGCGGCAGTTGCGACAGCGGTCGGCCCTGGCGGCGCACGCCACCGTAGTTCACGCCGCTGGAATGCGAGCCGCAAAAATCCCGTTCCAGCAGCACCACGCGACGGCCCGCCTGGCTCAGGAAAAGCGCCGCGGAAGCCCCGACAATGCCGCCGCCAATGATCACTGCATCGACTTCGATCATGGTTCGATCTCCAGACCAAACGGCAACGGTTTGATCGGCGCCTGCGCTCGCAGTCGACCGATCCCGGACACCGCCCGCTGACTTTCGCAGGCGATGATTTCCGCCGCCGCGGCACCACACATCCGACCCTGGCAGCGGCCCATGCCGACCCGGCAATGGGCCTTGACCCGATTGATTTCCCAATGGCCTTCGCGCACCACTTCGCGGATGTCCCCGGCGCGCACTTCTTCGCAGCGACAGATCATTACGTCGTCAGCGGTATCGGCCGCCCAGTTTTCGGGGAATACGAAAGCGCGTTCCAGACCATGACGGAAGGTATCGATCCGTCCAAGTGCCTGCTCCAATTGCCTGCCACGCTGCGGCGCGATCGGGTAGTCGTTGTCTTCGAGCAAGGCGAGGGCGGCGCGTTCGCCGGCCATTTCCGCCGCGTCGGCGCCCATGATGCCGGCGCCGTCACCGGCCAGGTAAACCTCGGCGACACTGCTGCGACCGGTGCTGTCGCGTTGCGGCAGCCAGGCGCGGTTGAGCGGGTTCCAGGCGAATGCGCAGCCGAGCAGATCCGCCAGTTGGGTTTCGCTGCGCAGGCCGTGGGCGAAGGCCACGGCATCACAGTCCAGCGAATGCTCGCCGCTTGAGTTGGACCAGCTCAGCGACTGCACCCGTTGTTCGCCGTTGATGCGTTTCAGGGTTGCACCCTGATGCACCGGGATGCCGTGGGCGGTCAACCAGCTGCGGTAATAGATGCCTTTGGCCAATGTGCCCGGTTGCGACAGCAGGACGGGCAGGGCACGGGCCTGAGCGCTGAACGGCGAGCTGTCGAGTACCGCAACCACTTTGGCGCCGGCCTTGGCATATTGATACGCCACCAGATACAGCAACGGACCGCTGCCGGCGAACACCACTCGTTCACCGATGGCGCAGCCCTGGAATTTCAGGGCGATCTGCGCGGCGCCGAGGCTATAGACACCCGGCAGCGTCCAGCCCTGTACCGGCAAAACCCGGTCGGTGGCGCCGGTGGCGACGATCACCCGAGAGAACTCCAGACGTGCCGCGCAGCCCTCGTGCAAGGTGTCGAGTGCACCGTCTTCGGCGTTCCACACCAGGGTGTCGGGACGGTAATCGAGCTGGTCGCGCAACTCATCAATGGTTTGATGCAACGCCTGCGCCTTGCGGGCTTCGAAGCCATACAGCTTGACCGCCGAACGTTTGAAATTCGCCGGCTGACGCCGATAAATCTGCCCGCCGCCGCGTGCGGCTTCGTCCAGCAGAATCGGGCGTATGCCATGCGCAACCAAAGTCTGCGCCGCACGAATCCCGGCCGGCCCGGCACCGATGATCACCACGGACTTCATACCCACCCCCCTTGAGCCGACCACCGCTGAAACCCTGTGGGCGCCAGCCTGCTGGCGATGACGGTGGCACATTCAAAAATGGGGGAGGCTGATACTCCGTCATCGCGAGCAGGCTGGCTCCCACAGGGGGTTGGGGAGAGGCAGTTGAAAGGTGGGTTCATAGGGCACGCCCCGGTTCGCGGCTGATGTGTTGGCCGGCTTCGAGCAACGTCGAACACGCGCGCACCCGCCGGCCATCGCCCAGCCGAACCCAGCAGTCCTGGCACGCCCCCATCAAGCAAAACCCGGCGCGAGGCTCGGCGCTGAAATCGCTGCCGCGCAAATGCTCGCTGCACGTCAGCACCGCGGTCAGCACGGTGTCGCCGAGCAGCCCGCTGGCCGGTTGGCCGTCGAGGGTAAAGTCCAGGGCCGGGCGATCGCCTTCGGCCAGTCGTTTCAGCAGAGCCATGGCGCCCTCATTGTTTACCCACCAGAACCCGATCCAGGCCGTACACCCGGTCGAGCAGAATCATGGTCGCCGCGGTCAGCGCAATCACCAGGGCCGATACCGCCGCCATCATCGGATCGATGGATTCGGTGGCGTACACGTACATGCGCACCGGTAAGGTTTGCGTGGCCGGCGAGGTGACGAAGATCGACAGCGTGACCTCGTCGAAACTGTTGATGAACGCCAGCAGCCAGCCACCGGCGACCCCCGGCAAAATCATCGGCAAGGTGATCTGGCGGAACAGCGTGAAGCGCCCGGCACCCAGCGATTGCGCGGCGTGTTCGGCGCTGCGATCCAGGCCGATGGCCGACGCCAGCACCAGACGCAACACATACGGTGTGATCACCAGCACGTGAGCAAAAATCAGCCAGGCGAAGCTGCCGTTGACGCCCATCAGCGCGAACAGACGCAGCAGGGCAACCCCCAGCACCAGGTGCGGAATGATGATCGGCGACAGGAACAGGCCGTTGAAAAAGTCCCGGCCGGGGAACTCGAAGCGAGTAATCGCCAACGCTGCCGGCACTGCAATCAACGTCGCCAGACTGGCGGCGCTGAACGCCAGGATCAGGCTGTTGTAAAACGAATCGACAAAGTCGGCGCGCTCGAACACCGCACGGAACCAGCGCAAGGAAAATTCCGTGGTCGGCAGGCTCAATGTGTTTTCCGGGGTGAACGCGACGAGGCACACCACCACCAGCGGCGCCAACATGAACACGACCACCAGGGTATGGAACAGCAGGGCGAAAGGACCGTTCTTGGACATGACGAGTTATCCCAATGACTTCTTGTAGCGGCCTTCGATCATCCGGTTCCACGACAGCATGATCAGCAGGTTGAGCAACAGCAGCGCGACGGCGATGGCCGCGCCCATCGGCCAGTTGAGTTCCGACAGGTACTGGTCGTAGATCAGCGTGGCGACCATCTTGATGCGGCGCCCGCCGAGCAGGCCGGGAATGGCGAAGGAGCTGGCGGCGAGGCCGAACACGATCAATGTGCCGGAGAGCACACCGGGCATGATCTGCGGCAGCACCACTTTGCGAATCACCGTGAGATGGCTGGCGCCCAGGGACAACGCCGCTTGCTCGGCGGCGGGGTCCAGTTTCTGCAGCGAGGTCCAGACCGGAATGATCATGAACGGCAGCATGACGTGGACCAGCGCGATCACTACCGCGAACGGTGTGTAGAGCAGCTTTACCGGTGAGCCACCGAAGGCTTGCAGGGTCTGGTTGACCAGGCCGTCGGCGCCGAGCAACAGGCTCCAGCCGAAGGCGCGCACCACCACCGAAATCAGCAACGGCGTGAGGATCAGAATCAGGAAAATCGAGCGCCAGGGCGCGCCCATGCGGCTGAGGATGTAGGCTTCGGGCACGCCGATCACCACGCACAGCAAGGTGGTCAGGGCGCTGATCCAGAACGTGCGCAGGAAAATTTCGTAGAAGTACGGGTCACCCAGCAGGCTGCTGTAATGGTCGACGGTGTAGGCGTTACCGTTGATGCCCGAGCTGTAGTCGAAGACGTTGAACGACAACACCAGCGTCAGCAGCAGCGGGATCACCAGCAGGCAGACGTACAACGCCAGCGCCGGTGCCGACAACAGGTAACCCTGGCGTCCCTGGCGAAGGGCGACGAGCGTGCTCATGCCGACACCTCGTCGACACTCAGCACCCGCAGGAGCGCCGCGTCCCAGTCCAGGCCGACGGCCGTGCCTTCGTTCATCGGCGCCGAGCCATCGTTGCGGCGCACCACGCAGAGCTCGCCCAGGGGCGTGGAAACGCCGTAGAGCCATTGGCTGCCGAGGAAGAAGCGGCTGACGATCTGGCCTTGCAGACGGCCGTGATCCTTTTCCCGCAGATCGATTTTTTCCGGGCGCAGGCTGAGGGTCAGTTCACCGCCGCTGCGCACCTGAACCACACCCGCACTGTCACGCTCGCCGGGCAGCAGATTGGCCTTGCCGACGAAGCCGGAAATGAATTCGGTGCGCGGGTGTTCGTAAAGGGTGTAGGGCGCGTCGATCTGGGTAATGCGCCCGGCCTGCATCACCACCACGCGGTCGCTGATGGACAGCGCTTCGGACTGGTCGTGGGTGACCATCAACGTGGTGATTCCGACTTCGCGCTGGATGCGACGGATCTCGAACTGCATCTCTTCGCGCAGGTTGGCGTCGAGGTTGGACAACGGCTCGTCCAGCAACAGCACCGGCGGTTCGATCACCAGCGCTCGGGCCAGGGCAACACGCTGGCGCTGACCGCCTGACAGTTCTCGTGGGTAACGCTCGGCGTGCTGGTCCAGACGCACCAGTTTCAGCACCCGGTCCACACGCTGCTGCAACTCGCCGTTGGGCACCTTGCGCATGCGCAGGCCGAAGGCGACGTTGTCTTTGACGGTCATGTGCGGGAACAGTGCGTAGCTCTGGAACACCACACCCAAACCGCGGCTGGCAGGTTTGGCGTGGGTGATGTCGCGACCGTCGAGCAAAATGCGCCCGCTGGTGACTTCGACGAAGCCGGCGATCATTTGCAGGGTGGTGGTTTTGCCGCAGCCGGAGGGGCCGAGCAGGGAAACGAACTCACCTTTCTCGACCGAGAGGTGGGTGGCGACGACGGCGTCGATCTCACCGTAGCGTTTGCCGAGTCCTTCAAGTTGCACAAAAGCCATAACTGCGCTCCACCTGAGATTGTTATGCGCGGCCTGAGGTCGCGCTTTTTTGTATGGGCAGATACGAAAGGTGTTGCCGGGTGCGTTGGCGCTCGACTTGAGTCGGCTGCCGCTGTTGTTCGAATCGCCCCTGTGGACGCAGATTAGGACGAAGACTAGGATGGGCTCAATGGCCTATTTCACTGAATCGATGGTTATTTTTAGTTTCATTCAGTGAGTAAATTAATCGTCGAGAATTAACATGAATGATTCCACTGAGCGGAATGAAAATAAAAATGAAGTCGGCGTCGGTGCCGTCTCAAGACTGTTTGCCGTGTTGCGCACGTTGGGTGACACCGTCGAGGGCGGCGAGCGTGTGACGCAACTGGCCCAGCGCATCGGTTTGTCGCAACCGACCACGCACCGTCTGCTGCGCAGCCTGATGGACGAGGGCATGGTCGAGCAGGACGTGCGCAGTAAACGCTATCGCCTGAGCCTGGATTTTTTTGCCCTGGCAGCGCGTGCCGGCAACACCGGAAACCTGCGCGAGCTGGTTCGGCCGTCGTTGCTGCGGCTCTCGGCCTCGTTGGGGGATTCGTTGTTTTTGCTGGCGCGCAGCGGGTTTGATGCGATCTGCCTGGACCGCAGTGAAGGGCCGTTTCCGATCCGTACGTTTACCGGCGACATCGGCGGGCGGGTGGCGCTGGGTGTGGGGCAGGGCAGTCTGGCGATCCTGGCATTCCTGCCGGAAGAGGAACGTGACACGGTGATTCATTACAACTTGCCGCGGCTGAAGGATTTTCACCTGTATGACGAGGTGTTCCTGCGCTCGGAAGTCGAGAACGTGCGTGCCCTCGGTTACGCCGGGCGCAACACCGGCGTGTTGCAGGGCATGGCTGGTGTGGCGGTGCCGATTCTTGATCGTGAAGGGCGTGCGGTGGCGGCGTTGAGTGTTGCCACCGTGAGTGATCGGCTCGGGCCGGATCGTTTGCCCACGGTAGTGGACATGCTCAAGCGCGAAGCGGCGCTGATCGGGCCGCGGATCAATCCGTTTGATCCGCTGTTGCGCCGGCCATCTCAAGTCTTCGGGCAGGGTTGAATACGGTTAACAATCCTCCCACAGGGGACGGTGGTGTATTCAGAACTGAACGGTTTGCTTGAGCATTTTCGCCGCAGGCGTGTCTGTCGGGCTGACCATCGCGTAGTTGTAACCGCTCCCCGACCAATACTCGGCCTGTAATTCACCGTCACTGCGACTGCCCCTCGGCAGCAGGAAGTTTCTCGGTCCCGGCGGGCGCACGTAGAAGCTGACTTTGTGCCCGCTGCGATCCTCGTAAACCACCATCGCCGCCGGCCCTTGTTCGGTGCTGAGCAAGCGCCCGCTGACCGGTTTGAACCCTGCGCCGGACAGGTCCGGCAAGCGATGGGCCTGGGTGAAATAACGGTCGAGCCAGCCCTGCATATCACCGTCGTCGCTGACCTTGTAATCGGCCGGCAGCATGCCTTGCTGGGCAAACAGCCGATAAGCCTGCATCGCATCGGCCATCGGTGCCGCAGCGCTGAGAAGGGTCATTTCCCGCGCCTGCCAGCCGCCGATTCCGCCGATGCTCACAGCGATCAGCAACACCGCAGCGCTGGCCAGGTGACGGCGTGATTGGCGCTTGAGGCGTTGGCGAATCAGCGCCGGGTCGAGGTCCGGGTTGGCCGGTTGCTGCAATGCGCCACTGAGGGCCGCGCGCAGTTGCTGGGCGTCCTGCTGCCAGGCGCGCACCTGTGCAGACATTTCCACGTTACCGGCCAGAAAATTCTCCACCAGGCGTCGGTCGTCATCATTGAGTTGGTGGTCCACATACGCGTGCAGGTCACGCTCGCTCGGGGGCATGCTGATCATTTGAGTCTCCGCAGAGAAGGGCGGGTGATTTCGCCGTCGCTGAGTTGGCGCAAGGCCTGGCGGGCGCGGGACAGGCGCGACATCACGGTGCCGACGGGAACGTCGAGAATCTCGGCGACCTCCTTGTAACTCAGGCCTTCGACCGATACCCAGAGCAACAAGGCGCGCTGCTCGGTGTTGAGCTGATCGAAGGCTTGCAAGGTCGATTGGGCGATCACGGTGCGTTCTACCGACGGTTGGGAATCGTCCCGTCCGGTAAAGAATTCGAGCATCCGCGCATAACGCCGAGCGCGGCGGTGAGCGTCGAGAAACTGCCGATAGAGAATCGAAAACAGCCAGGCCCGCAAGTCGCCCTCGGGACGCTTTTCGCTCCAGCTCGACAGCGCCCGCTCAAGGCACGACTGCACCAGATCGTCGGCGCTGCTGGGGTTGCGCGTCAACGACACGGCAAACCGGCGCAATCTGGGAATGATTTCACTCAGTTGTTCGTCGATATCGTTCATCACATTCTGACTAGTCACTACGCTGGACTAGGGAGACGCCCGGGACTCGAGGTTATTCCACGCTCGAAAAAATAAATACCGCGCGATGGAATAAACCCGCATGGCGTTCGTCTGCTTGATCCTTTTCACTTGTGGCCGATGGCCCTGGAGTCTTTCATGGTAGATCGCTCATCACCGCCCACCCGGCCACCGTTGAGTGCCGCGAGCCTGACGTTGCGCCTGGCCGGCATTGCCGTGGTGATCGCTGTCGTGGCCGGGGCTTTTGCCTACGTCAACGGCACCTTTGACCCACAGCGCCTGACGCCGAAAAAACTGATCAACGTGTTGGAAACCAACAATGGCGTGCACCCGGGGTTCCGGCGTAATCACTCCAAAGGGGTATGCGTGATCGGGCACTTCGAGAGCAGCGGTGAAGCGCGCAGTTATTCCAGCGCTCAGGTGTTCAATGACGCGCGGACTCCGGTTGTGGGGCGTTTCGCGTTGCCGGCCGGCAATCCTTACGCACCGGACAACAGCGTGCCGATCCGCAGTCTCGCACTGCGTTTCACCCAGGCCAACGGCCAGCAGTGGCGTACCGGGATGAACAGCATGCCGGTGTTCCCGGTGGGCACGCCTGAAGCGTTTTACCAATTGCAGCAGGCCCAGTCGCCAGACCCGGCCACCGGCAAACCGAACCCGGCAGCGGTGCCGGCGTTCTTCGGTGCGCACCCGGAAGCAGCGCCGTTCCTGGCCTGGATCAAAACCGCCAAGCCGTCCGCCAGTTACGTCACGGAAACCTACAACAGCGTCAATGCGTTTTACCTGGTCAACGCCGCCGGGGAACGGCAAGCGGTGCGCTGGAGCATGGTGCCGGTGGCACAGGACGCAGCAGGTGCCACGGCCCCAGAGGGCGGTGACTTCCTCGAGAAAGACCTGGTTCAGCGGATCGCCGCAGGACCGTTGCGTTGGAAGCTCCAGATCACACTGGCCGACCCCGCTGATCCGGTGAACGACGCCAGCAAAACCTGGCCTGAAGGTCGCAAAGTGGTGAACGCTGGCACGCTGGTGCTCGAAAGCACCCAGCCGCAACTCAATGGCGAATGCCGGGACATCAACTATGACCCGCTGGTCTTGCCATCCGGTATTGAAGGTTCCGACGACCCGTTGCTCGCCGCTCGTTCTGCCGGTTACGCCAGTTCCTACTTGCGCCGCACCAGTGAAGTCAGCCAACTGCCCGCCGCTAAACAGGAGGCTCAACAATGAGCGCCCAACCGAACCACTTCGCGCCACTGGCGCGACTGCTGCACTGGCTGATGGCGTTGATGATCATTGCCATGCTGTTCATCGGCGCGGGCATGGTCGCTTCTGTATCAGAGCGTCATGAATGGCTGATCCATCTGCACAAACCGCTGGGCATTGCGATTCTGCTGCTGGTGATCGTGCGCCTCGGCGTGCGCTTTTCAACCCGACAGCCACCGCTTCCCGCGGACTTGCCCGGCTGGCAGGCGCTGGCGGCCAAGGCTTCGCATGTCTTGCTGTACGCCTTGATGTTTATCCTGCCGCTGCTCGGTTGGGCAATGATTTCGGCGGCGGGCGACCCGGTGATGCTCAGCAGTTCGCTGCAATTGCCCTCGATCGTGCCGGCGAATGCGCAGCTGTTTGCGTTCCTGCGCAAGGCGCACGGGTATCTGGCGTATCTGCTGTTTCTGACCGTGCTGCTGCATCTGGCGGCGGCGTTGTTTCATGGTTGGGTGCGGCGTGATGAGGTGCTGGACAGCATGTTGCGGGGCAAGGATCGCACCTGATTTGATCTGCCGAAATCCATTGTGGCGAGGGGATTCATCCCCGTTGGGCTGCGAAGCAGCCCCAATGCGGTTTGTCAGATAAACCGCAGTGGATGAAATTACGACTGCTTCGCAGCCGAACGGGGATGAATCCCCTCGCCACAGGTTTCGTGTGCTTTCGTGGGCAGCGTCCGCCACCAATAGACCAATGCCACGGCGTTGATACCTGCCCCCAGCAGGCAAACGCCGAGCCACCCGCCCCACGCATACATCGCCGTCGAACCGATCGAACCCAACGCGCTGCCAATCGAATAGAACAGCATGTAACCCGCGGTAAGACGGCTTTGGGCTTCGGGGCGCACGCTGTAGATCATGCTTTGGCTGGTCACGTGCACGGCTTGCAAGCCAAGATCCAGGGTAATCACACCCAGCAACAAGGCCCACAAGGAGGATTGGGTCAGGGCGATCGGCAACCAGGAAACCAGCATCAATAACAGTGACAACCCGCTGGTCCATTGACCCAAACCGCGATCGGCCAGATGCCCGGCACGTGCAGCCGCCAATGCACCGGCGGCACCGGCCAGTCCGAACAATCCGATTTGCGTGTGGGACAACGACAGCGGCGGGGCGCTCAGCGGCAACACCATGGGTGTCCACAGCACCATGGCGCTGGCGAAGGTCAGCAACGCGAGAACCGCCCGTTGACGCAGCACCGGTTCTTCCTTGAACAATGTGAACACCGAACCGAGCAACGTCGCATAAGAACTGGCGGGTTGCGTGTTCTCATGTTTCGGCAGTACGCGAAACAGCAGCAACGCCATCACAAGCGTCAACCCCGCCGACAACAGATAAATCGACCGCCACCCTGCCAGATCAGCCATCCCACCCGCGACTGTCCGGGCCAGCAGAATGCCAACAACAATGCCGCTGGTGACCACGCCGACCACGCGCCCGCGCTGCGCCGGGATGGCCAATGTCGCGGCGTAGGCCACCAACACTTGTGTCACCACCGCCAGTAACCCGGTCAACGTCATCCCGATCAACAACCAGGTACTATTCGACGCGAGGGCGATCATCAACAAGGTCAGCGCCGACAGCAGGGTTTGCGTGACGATCAAACGTCGACGGTTCAGCAGATCGCCAAGCGGCACCAGCAACAACAATCCGACGCCGTAACCTACCTGGGTGAGCGTGACGACGATGCCGATGGTGGCCGGGTCCATGGCAAATGCCTCGGCCATGGCATCGAGCAAGGGCTGGGCGTAATACACGTTACTGACGGCCAGGCCGCAGGCTACGGCGAACAGCAGTACAACGCCGGTGCTGAGTGTTGTTTGAGTGGGCTTCATGCCGGGCTCCCAATGTGGTTTCAAAATAAAACCAGTTGTACGGTAAGTAAACTGGTTTTATATTGCAACCACGTTTGTTTTCGAGGGCGCAGTCATGGCCAAACGCACAAGCATGCAAAGCGCCGAATGCCCGGTCGCCCGTTCACTGGATGCCATTGGCGATTGGTGGTCGTTGTTGATCGTGCGCGATGCATTCGACGGCATTCGCCGGTTCGGTGAGTTTCAGCGAAGTCTGGGCATGGCGAAGAATATTCTCTCGGCGCGATTGCGCACGCTGGTGACCCACGGGATTTTCGATCTGGTGCCGGCATCGGACGGCAGCGCCTATCAGGAATATGTGTTGACGGAGAAGGGCAAAGGGTTGTTTCCGCTGATCATTGGTTTGCGGCAGTGGGGGGAGGCGTTCTTTTATGAGGACGGGGAGGCGCACTCGCGGGTGGTTGACCGGGATAATGGTCGACCTGTCCGGGCACTGGAGTTGCGCGCCGAGGATGGGCGCTTGTTGGGACCTGAGGATTGCGTGCGGGTCGCGGCAGAGTAAACATCAAAAGATCGCAGGTTTCGCCCACTCCTGCATTGAACCGTGTAGGAGCTGGCGAAGCCTGCGATCTTTAGATCTTGGTTAGCGCAGGGTGCCAACCATATCCGCAACAGTCGTCAACACATCCTTGCCCAACTGCTTCGACCGCTTGCCCGACCAGCCCGTCAGCGGGTTCGGTGCGTCATCGTTGTCCTTGAACGGCATTTCCAGGGTCAGCGACAGGCAGTCGAATTTCTCGCCAATGCTGTTGCACGCCAGCGTCATGTTGGCTTTGCCCGGCTCGTCGCGGGTGTAGCCGTGTTTGGTCTGGAAGTCTTTGGTCAAATGTTTCAAGTGATCGCGAAAGTGAGTTTCCAGCTTTTCGATCCGCGGCGTGTAGCCAGGGTTGCCTTCGCAACCGGCGGTGAACACGTAAGGGATTTCTTCATCACCGTGGATGTCGAGGAACAGGTCGACACCATATTTTTCCATCTGCTGCTGAACGAACAGGACTTCCGGGCTGACTTCCTGGCTGGCGCTCTGCCAGGCGCGGTTGAGGTCCTGGCCCATGGCGTTGGTGCGCAGATGACCGTGGAAGGCGCCATCCGGGTTCATGTTTGGCACCAGGTACAAATCGGCGCTGGCCAGCAGTCTGTTCAGGACGGGATCGTCGTGCCTTTCCAGGCGTTCGATCACACCTTCCATGAACCATTCGGCCATGTGCTCGCCGGGGTGTTGCTGGGCAATCATCCAGACCTTGCGCTGGCCTTCGGCACCGGTGCCTTTGCGCAGCAGCTGAATGTCACGCCCTTCAACGCTTTTGCCGGTGGCCAGCAGTTCGGTGCCGGCCTTGGTCAGCGCCTGCTCGATCAACCAGTCATGGCGGCCACGGCTGTAGGGTTCGAAGTAGGCAAACCAGGCGTGGGTCGCCGTGGCTTCGAGGCTGAAACGCAGGCAGTCGCCTTCGAAAATGGTCGGCACCCGGAACCAGTTGACGTGATCATAGGACGCCACCGCCTGATAACCATCCCAGGCTTTGTTGTATGAGGATTTGCTGGCATTGCTCAGACGAAACCAGTGCTCCTGACCGACGTGCAACCCGCTGGCCTTGAAGTGAAACCACTGGAAATGCTGGCTGCGGGTGTCAGGCTTGATGGCCAGCAACGCTTGCAACGGATTGCTGATATCCAGCACTTCAATATTGCCGCTGTCGAAGTTTGCACTGATGCTGAAAGAGGATTTAGCCACGGTCATAGTCGATTCCTGAATATGATTTTTATGGCTGCTACTTTACACGCTGGGAAGGGAAAAACCGGGGGAAATTGCGGGGTGTAGCGGGGGGCGTCCTCCTTGACGCAGACGCAGCTTAGAGACTGCGCGATTGATTCTCAAGTGCTATTTTTCGCGAGTTTGGGCCAATGTTGCCGGGCTTCTCTTGCCAACAGATATTCTTTTGATATTATCCGCGCCATCGAATTTGCAGCACATAAAGACTTCATTAGCCTGAAGGTCAAGCCAGAATAACTGGCAAAAAAAAAGACCCGGCAAAAAGCCGGGTCAAAAACCGTGATTAGCCTGATGAGGAGATAGTCCAGGAGACCGACCTAAGGTCACTTGGACAATCGACTGATCTCGCGACCAGCTGCATGCAATAATAATCATTCTCGTTTGCAAGTCAAATGATTTTATCTGCGCGATTGGAAAATTCTTTTCGCGCCCTCGAATTACTCCTCCTTTCTTATGCGTGATGATCCTCGTCCAGGGACCGATCCAGCAGCGCCTTGGCCATATCGATCATATGCACCGTCGAAAATGCCAGGGCCCGGTGGACACCGTGCAGACTATTCGCCGATTCGGATGCCGTGGCCGCGGCGCAGCACAGCAGATCTGAAGCACGCACCAGCGCTTCCTCGCTGCTGACGTTGCGGTTCACCTCGAAAAAGCGCTCTTCTTCCACCTCCTCGGACACAGCTGGTTTCAAGTAATAATCCAGTGCCCGTTGTGCGGCAGCCGAGCCTTTTGGCGAGGTGAGGGAGGTGTCGATTTGCAGATCGGGCAGGTCGTTGCTGGGGATAGTCATGGCGATGGCAAGCTCCGTGATAGATTCAGATCCGTGATCCAATCCTAGTACGAAGTGTATTTGTGACGAGAATTTAAATACTACAATTTGTGTTTTGATGGGGAGAGGCGCCCACGTATCGTGCCGCACATGGATAAATGGATTGAATTGGTCAAGGCCAAGATGAGTGAACTCAACGTCACTCAAGAGATACTCGCCGAGCGCCTCGGAATGTCCCAGGGCGGCATCGGCCATTGGCTGAACAAACGCCGCCAGCCGGGCATCGATGACATGAACCGGGTATTACACGCGCTGGGCATGGAATTTCTCGAAGTGGCGCTGGTTATCCGCGAGCCGGACACGTCGAAGGAGGACAGCCAGGATCTGGTGCGAAAGTACAACCCGTACTTCCGCTACCCGGTCAGTGACTGGCGAGAATCCTGCGAGGTGCGCGACGGCGAGCCGACGGTGTACGACAAGGCGCGATTCGAGCTGACCGATTACCACGCTCAGGGCGCGGCGTTCTGGTTGAGGGTGACGGGCGATGCGATGACCGCACCGACTGGCGTCAGTATCGCCGAGGGCATGATGATCCTGGTGGACCCGGCCATTGTGCCGGAGCCCGGAAAACTGGTGATTGCCCAATGGCCGGACAGCACCGAGGCGACCTTTCGCAAGCTGATCGAAGAGGGCGGGCAGCGTTACCTGGTCCCGCTCAATCCGACATATCCGAAAGCCCTTTTCACTGAAGCCTGCCGAATCATCGGCGTAGTGGTTCAGGCAACGGCCAGGTTCTGATCAGATCGGTCCTCGCGAGGCGTAGGACCGATCTTGATGTCAGGCTTCTTCCAGCTCGACCAACGCACTGCCTTCGCTGACCATTTCGCCTTCCTGGCAATACAACGCCTTGATCACCCCGGCGTGTGGCGCACGAATGCTGTGCTCCATCTTCATCGCTTCCAGCACCACCAGTTGCGCCCCGGCTTCGACCGTTTGCCCGGCCTCCACCAGCACCCGCACGATGCTGCCGTTCATGGGGGCGGTCAGTCCGCCGTGATGGCTGTGACTGGCTTCGACGGCGCTGATCGGGTCGTAGGCCTCGATGCGGCGCAATTCACCTTCCCATTGCAGATACACAATGCCGTCGCGGCGGATTGCCCGATGCTGGCGGCGCACGCCGTTGCGTTCGGTGAGCAGTTGCTCGCCCTTGAGTTGCGCGCTTTGGGCATTGCGGTCGCCCAGCGTCAATGCGCGGTCCTGACCTTCACAACTCAGGTGCAAGGTGATTTCGGTCGGCAGGCCGGACCGAAAACCGTTGCTGTTGGCCCAAGGCGAACTCAGGTCATCGACGCGCGGTGAACGAGAGTGGCTCTGGGCGAACGCCTGCGCCGCGGCTTGCCAGAATTCATCGCTGAGTTCCGAGGGCTCCGGCAGCAGTTGCTCCTGATAACGCGGAATGAACCCGGTATCCAGTTCGGCCGCCGCAAACGCCGGATGACCCACGATTCGACGCAGGAAGTTGATGTTGGTCTTGAGCCCACCAATCGCGAACTCATCGAGCATGCTCAACAAGCGCAGGCGTGCCTGCTCACGATCCTCGCCCCAGGCAATCAGCTTGCCCAGCATCGGGTCGTAGAACGGCGAAATCTCATCGCCTTCTTCAACACCGCTGTCGACTCGACGCCCCGGACCTTCAGCCGACTCTCGATACAACTCCAGACGCCCGGTGGCGGGCAGGAAATCATTGCCCGGATCTTCGGCATACAGCCGCACTTCAATCGCATGCCCGATCAACGGCACCTGATCCTGGGTCATCGGCAGCGCTTCACCGCGCGCCACGCGAATCTGCCAGGCCACCAGATCGAGGCCGGTGATGGCTTCGGTAACCGGGTGCTCGACTTGCAGGCGTGTGTTCATCTCCATGAAGAAGAACTCACCGCGCGCATCCAGCAAGAATTCCACGGTGCCGGCACCGACATAACCGATGGCCTGCGCCGAACGCACAGCGGCTTCGCCCATGGCGCGACGCAGTTCCGGGCTGAGGCCTGGCGCGGGGGCTTCTTCGACGACTTTCTGGTGCCGACGCTGAATCGAGCAATCCCGTTCGTTGAGGTACAGGCAGTTGCCATGCCGGTCGGCGAAAATCTGGATTTCCACGTGGCGGGGTTTCAGCAGGTATTTTTCGACCAGCATCCGCGAATCGCCGAACGAGGATTGCGCCTCACGCTGGGCCGAGGCCAGGGCTTCGGCCAGTTGGCTGACGTCCTCGACCACTTTCATGCCTTTGCCGCCACCGCCCGCCGTTGCCTTGAGCAGCACCGGGTAGCCGATGCGTTCGCAGGCGTCGCGGAAGGTATCGAGGTCTTGAGCTTCGCCGTGATAACCCGGCACCAGTGGCACGCCAGCGGTTTCCATCAAGGCCTTGGCGGCGGACTTGCTGCCCATCGCATCGATGGCCGAGGCGGGCGGGCCGAGGAAAATCAGGCCCGCTGCTTCGATCGCCCGGGCGAACCCGGCGTTCTCGGACAGAAAGCCGTAGCCCGGATGAATGGCCTGAGCGCCGCTGGCCTTGGCGGCAGCGATCAGTTTGTCTATTTGCAGGTAACTGTCGGCGGCCTTGCTGCCGCCGAGGTCGACGCGGATATCCGCTTCGCGGCTATGCCGGGCTTCACGGTCGGTGGCGCTGTGCACGGCGACGGTGGTCAGGCCCAACGCCTTGGCGGTGCGCATCACCCGACAAGCGATTTCGCCACGGTTGGCCACCAGCAGAGAGGTGATAACAGGTGCGCTCATCAACGCGGCTCCTTGGGGGTGGGTTCGGCCTGCCAGCTCGGCGGACGCTTTTGCAGAAAGGCCCGCAGACCTTCCTGGCCTTCGGGGCTGACGCGGATTCGCGCGATGGCATTTTCGGTGTAGCGGCGCAGCGCCGGCGTCAGCGCGCCGTTGCCGACTTCACGCAGCAAGTCTTTGCTGACGCGCATGGCCGCGGGGCTGTTGAGCAGCAGATTGTCGATCCACTGATCGACTTTCTGTTCCAGCTCATTGATCGGATAGCTCTCCGACAACAAACCGATTTCCCGCGCCCGCTGCCCGCCGAAGCGCTCGGCAGTCAGCGCATAACGGCGTGCCGCGCGTTCGCCGATGGCTTGCACCACGAATGGGCTGATCACCGCCGGTGCCAGGCCGATGCGTACTTCCGACAGGCAGAATTGCGCATCGTCGGCGCCGATCGCCATGTCGCAGCAACTGATCAGGCCCAGCGCGCCGCCGAACGCCGCACCTTGCACCACGGCCAGGGTCGGGACTTTCAGCTTGGCCAGGTTGTACATCAACTCCGCCAGTTCCCGCGCGTCGTCGAGATTGGTGTGGTAATCGAGCTCGGCCGATTGCTGCATCCAGGCCAGGTCGGCGCCAGCGCTGAAATGCTTGCCGCGTCCACGCACCAGCAAGAACCGCAGGCTGGCATCGCCCGAGACCTTGTCCAGGGCGAGGATCAGTTCGCGGATCATTTCAGCGTTGAACGCGTTGTTCTTTTCTTCGCGGCTCAGCCACAGGGTGGCAAAACCCCGCGGGTCGGTCTGCAGCTCGAGGGTGTTGAAGTCGCTCATGAGGTTCTCCCGATCACATCCGGAACACGCCGAAGCGGCTCGGTTCGATTGGCGCGTTCAACGACGCGGACAAGGCCAGGGCCAACACGTCGCGGGTTTGCGCCGGGTCAATGACACCGTCATCCCACAGCCGTGCACTGGAGTAGTAAGGGTGGCCCTGTTCCTCGTATTGATCGAGGATCGGTTGCTTGATCTCGGCTTCCTGCTCGGCGCTGAAACCCTGGCCACTGCGCTCTGCCTGCTCGCGTTTGACCTGCACCAGAACGCCCGCCGCTTGCTCGGCACCCATCACGCCGATGCGTGCGTTAGGCCACATCCACAGGAAGCGCGGATCGTAGGCCCGCCCGCACATGCCATAGTTACCGGCACCGAAACTGCCGCCGATGATCACGGTGAATTTCGGCACCTTGGCGCACGCCACGGCGGTCACCAGTTTCGCGCCGTGCTTGGCGATGCCGCCGGCCTCGTATTTCTGGCCGACCATGAAGCCGGTGATGTTTTGCAGGAACAGCAGTGGAATGCCGCGCTGACAGGCCAGTTCGATGAAGTGCGCGCCTTTCTGCGCCGCTTCAGCGAACAGGATGCCGTTGTTGGCGAGGATCGCGATCGGGTAACCGTGCAGGTAGGCAAAACCGCACACCAGCGTAGTCCCGAACAGTGCCTTGAATTCATCGAACACCGAGCCGTCCACCAGTCGCGCAATCACTTCGCGCACGTCGAACGGTTGCTTGGCGTCCGCCGACACGACGCCGTATAACTCGTCGCTGTTGTAGAGCGGGGCGATGGGCGTGCGTTGCTGGACTTCACCGAGCTTGCGCCAGTTGAGGTTGGCGATGCTGCGCCGGGCAATGGCCAGGGCGTGTTCATCGCTCTCGGCGTAGTGGTCGGCGACGCCGGAAATCTTGCAATGCACATCGGCGCCGCCCAGATCCTCGGCGCTGACCACTTCACCGGTCGCGGCTTTTACCAGCGGCGGACCGGCAAGAAAGATCGTCGCTTGCTCGCGAACCATGATTGCTTCGTCCGCCATTGCTGGCACGTAGGCACCACCGGCAGTGCACGAGCCCATGACTACCGCGATCTGCGGAATGCCCATGGCGCTCATGTTGGCCTGGTTGAAGAAGATCCGCCCGAAATGCTCGCGGTCCGGGAACACTTCATCCTGGCGCGGCAAGTTGGCGCCGCCCGAATCCACCAGATAAATGCACGGCAAGCGATTCTGCTGGGCGATGGTCTGGGCGCGCAGGTGCTTCTTCACGGTCAGCGGGTAATACGAGCCACCTTTCACGGTGGCATCGTTGGCCACGATCATGCACTCGACGCCTTCCACACGACCGATCCCGGCGATCACGCCAGCGGCCGGCACGTCTTCGCCATACACCTCGTAAGCCGCCAGTTGGCTGATCTCGAGAAACGGTGAGCCCGGATCGAGCAGGCGATTGATTCGTTCACGGGGCAGCAATTTGCCCCGCGAGGTGTGGCGTTCTTGCGCTTTCGGGCCGCCACCTTGCTGCACTTGGGCGAGCAGGGTGTGCAGGGCGTCGACCTGTTTGAGCATCGCCGCGCTGTTGGTCGCGAACTCCGCCGAACGGGGGTTGAGCTGGGTATGCAGGATAGCCATGGACAGCTCCGTCTCAGCGGGTTTCGTTGAACAGTTCGCGACCGATCAGCATGCGACGAATCTCACTGGTGCCAGCGCCGATTTCGTACAGCTTGGCGTCACGCAGCAGACGACCGGCCGGGAATTCGTTGATGTAGCCGTTGCCGCCGAGAATCTGGATCGCGTCGAGGGCCATTTGCGTGGCGCGTTCGGCGCTGTAGAGGATCACGCCTGCGGCGTCCTTGCGGGTGGTTTCGCCACGCTCGCAGGCTTGAGCGACGGCATACAGATAGGCGCGGCTGGCGTTGAGCTGGGTGTACATGTCGGCGACCTTGCCCTGGATCAGCTGGAATTCGCCGATGCTCTGGCCGAACTGCTTGCGGTCGTGGATGTACGGCACGATCAGGTCCATGCAGGCCTGCATGATCCCGGTCGGGCCGCCCGAAAGGACAACGCGTTCGTAATCGAGGCCGCTCATCAGCACTTTCACGCCGCCATTGAGTACGCCGAGAATGTTTTCTTCCGGCACCTCGACGTCATCGAAGAACAGTTCGCAGGTGTTCGAACCGCGCATGCCAAGCTTGTCGAATTTGTTGCTGCGGCTGAAACCTTTCCAGTCGCGTTCGACGATGAAGGCGGTGATACCGTGCGGACCTTTTTCCAGGTCGGTCTTGGCGTAGATCACGTAGGTGTTGGCGTCCGGACCGTTGGTGATCCAGGTTTTGCTGCCGTTGAGCACGTAGTGATCGCCACGTTTGTCGGCGCGCAGTTTCATCGACACCACGTCGGAGCCGGCATTCGGTTCGCTCATGGCCAGGGCGCCGATGTGCTCGCCGCTGATGAGCTTCGGCAGGTATTTGCTTTTCTGTTCGTGATTGCCGTTGCGGTTGATCTGGTTGACGCAGAGGTTGGAGTGCGCGCCGTAGGACAGGGCAACCGACGCCGAGCCCCGGCTGATTTCTTCCATGATGACCACGTGGGCCAGGTACCCCAGGCCAGCACCGCCGTACTCTTCCGGCACGGTAACGCCGAGCAGGCCCATGTCACCGAATTTGCGCCACAGGTCGGCGGGGAACAGGTTGTCGATGTCGATCTGAGCGGCGCGCGGGGCGATCTCTTTGGCGACGAAGGACTGAACCTGATCGCGCAGCATGTCGATGGTTTCACCGAGGGCAAAGTTCAGGGATGGGTAGCTCATGGGTCACCTTTTGGCTTTTTTGTAGGGCGGGGAGGGCCGTGATGCAGCTCTCACCTTTACGTTAACGTAAGCCTGTGACGAATGGCTGTCAATCACCCTTTACGTTAACGTCAACTTGAGCGAGAGTAGAGGCAGTTCTGAAAAGACCAGCGTCGCATTCTGTGGCGAGGGAGCTTGCTCCCTTCCGAGCGCGAAGCGGTCGCAAATCGGCAAGTCAGGTGTAGCAGAAAGCACGCTGGCTGATGATTTCACGACTGCTGCGCAGCCGAACGGGAGCAAGCTCCCTCGCCACACAAGCCTCGCTCCTACAATAAAGACAATAGGGGTCGTCATGGATCAACCCAGTGCAAGCCCGCAACGCAGCTACACCCGTGGTGCTCAGGACAAAGCCTTGCTGGCGATGACCATAGGTCAGGCGTTCGATAACACCGTCGCGAAGTACTCGGCTGGAGAGGCGCTGGTCGTGCGTCATCAACAGCTGCGTTTCACCTGGCAGCAACTGTCCGACGCCGTGGACCTGCATGCCAGGGCATTGCTGGCGCTGGGCCTGCAAGCGGGAGATCGCCTCGGCATCTGGGCACCGAATTGCGCGCAGTGGTGCATCAGCCAGTTCGCCAGCGCGAAGCTCGGCGTGATTCTGGTCAACATCAACCCGGCGTATCGCAGCTCTGAACTCGAATACGTGTTGAAGCAATCGGGTTGCCAATGGCTGGTCTGTGCGGGCTCTTTCAAGACCTCCAACTATCACGGCATGCTGCAAGGGCTGGTGCCCGAGCTGGCTGAGCAATCCATCGGACAGTTACGAAGTGAACGCCTGCCTGACCTGCGCGGGGTCATCAGCCTGGATGCGCAACCGCCATCGGGTTTCCTGCCCTGGTCGCAACTGGCCGATCTCGCGGCCAGCGTGTCCGCCGAACAGTTGCGCGAGCGTCAGGACAGCCTGCACTTCGATCAACCGGTGAACATCCAGTACACCTCCGGCACCACCGGTTTCCCCAAGGGCGCGACCCTCAGCCACTACAACATCCTCAACAACGGTTACATGGTCGGCGAAAGCCTCGGCCTGACCGACCAGGATCGGCTGGTGATCCCGGTGCCGCTGTATCACTGCTTCGGCATGGTCATGGGCAACCTCGGCTGCATCACCCACGGCAGCACCATGATCTACCCCAATGATGCGTTCGATCCGTTGCTGACCCTGACCACTGTCGCCGAGGAGAAAGCCACCGCACTCTATGGCGTGCCGACCATGTTTATCGCAATGCTCGATCAGCCGCAGCGAGCCGAGTTCGACCTGTCGACCCTGCGCACCGGAATCATGGCCGGCGCGACCTGTCCGATCGAAGTGATGCGCCGGGTCATCAATGAAATGCACATGAGTGAAGTGCAAATTGCCTACGGCATGACAGAAACAAGTCCGGTGTCTTTGCAGACCGGTCCTTCAGACGAGCTGGAATTGCGAGTCACCACGGTCGGTCGCACCCAGCCGCAGCTTGAAAGCAAAATCATCGACGAGGCGGGTAACCTGGTGCCGCGCGGCACCATCGGCGAACTCTGCACCCGTGGCTACAGCGTGATGCTTGGCTACTGGAATAACCCGCAAGGTACCGCCGAAGCCATCGATCAGGCCGGCTGGATGCACACCGGTGATCTGGCGAGCATGAATGAAGAAGGCTATGTGTGCATTGCCGGACGCAACAAGGACATGATCATCCGCGGCGGTGAGAATATTTACCCGCGGGAGCTGGAAGAGTTCTTCTTTACCCACCCGGCGGTGGCGGACGTGCAAGTGATCGGCATTCCGTGTTCGCGCTATGGCGAAGAGATTGTCGCCTGGATCAAGTTCCACCCGGGCCACAGCGCCACGGAGCAGGAGCTGCAAGCCTGGTGCAAGGAACGCATCGCGCACTTCAAGACGCCGCGTTACTTCAAGTTCGTCGAGGATTTTCCGATGACGGTGACTGGCAAGATCCAGAAATTCCGGATGCGCGAGATCAGTATCGAGGAGTTGCGCATCAAGTAGGGTTGATCACAAACCAATGTGGGGGCGGGCTTGCTCGCGAAGGCGGTGTGTCAGTCAATGAATGTGTCGACTGATGCATCGCATTCGCGAGCAAGCCCGCTCCACATTTTGATTGGGGGAAAACCTGAATCGCAGAAAGCACAAAGGGGAGCCGAAGCTCCCCTTTAATTTTCGTTGCGTGTGCTCTTTTTTTATTATTGAGGGGCGGTCTGTTTTTGTTTTTGGTAACCGTGACCCTTTACCGCTGTTTTTATCGATCCCCATCCGGGATCAAGAGCAAACGTATTTTTTTGAGCGCTGATCTGCTTTTTCGCTGAGCGATCCAACCAGTTCGGGAGCTACCTGAAGGTAGTTTTATTGTTCTCTGCCCGGTTGCGGGTTACTCCGAAAAGCACCCTGAAAACCACACCTTCTCCAAAAAAATCTGTTAGCTGCGTCTCTGCCGTGTTGTTCTTGTTATGTCAGAGTCGTTTCGTCTTATTTTTATTGGTTTGCTGCTTTTTATTCTTGTTATGCCATAGAGATAGCAGAAGCCGTGCCAACTTTTAAAAATTCTTTAAAATCAACGGTTTAAGTTTTTGTCGGATTTTTCACTCAGTCAGAACCCGACAATTTGTTTCCGTGTTACTCGGTTGAGCCCCCACATTTCGACATGGCGGTAACACCTGGACACATCCGCGCACTTATTGCGCGCTACGAGCCTTGGCCACGCGCGAACCGGTCGGACGGCCCAGTACTGTACAAATCTGCTGGCCAGCCAGAATCAAGGCGTCCAGATCAATACCGGTGTCGATGCCCAAGCCATTCAACAGATAAACCACGTCTTCGGTGGCAACGTTACCGCTGGCGCCCTTGGCGTACGGGCAGCCGCCGAGACCGGCGATCGAGCTGTCGAACACCGCGATACCTTCGAGCAGGCTGGCGTAGATATTGGCCATGGCCTGGCCGTAGGTGTCATGGAAGTGCCCGGCGAGTTTTTCCCGCGGCACGTCGGCGGACACCACGTCGAACATCTTGCGCGTCGCACCTGCCGTGCCGGTGCCGATGGTGTCGCCCAGGGAGATTTCGTAGCAGCCCATGCCGTAGAGCTCCCGGGCGACCCGGGCAACCTGTTCCGGTGCGACGTGACCTTCATACGGGCAACCCAGCACACACGACACGTAGCCGCGCACGCTGACGCCGTGTTGTTTGGCAGCCTCCATGATCGGCGCAAAGCGCTCCAGGCTTTCATTGATCGAGCAGTTGATGTTGCGCTGGGAGAAGGCTTCGGAGGCCGCGGCGAACACCGCGACTTCCTTGACCCCGGCGGCGACCGCATCCTCGAACCCGCGCAGGTTGGGGGCGAGGGCGCCGTAGGTCACGCCCGGTTTGCGCTGGATCTGCGCGAAGACGTCGGCGGAGCCGGCCATCTGCGGCACCCATTTGGGCGAGACGAAACTGCCGACTTCTATATAGCTGAGGCCGGCAGCGGTCAGCGCGTCGACCAGTTGCACCTTGTCGGCAACGCTGATCGGTTGGGCTTCGTTTTGCAGACCGTCGCGGGGGCCGACTTCGACCAGGCGTACGTGGGTTGGAAGAGACATGGGAATCGACCTGTGCTGATTGTCTGAATGTTGGCACTGACCCTGTGGGAGCGGGTTTGTGGCGAGGGGATTTATCCCCGTTGGGTCGCGAAGCGGCCCCGCCCTTCAAAGTCCAACTGCATGAATAAGTTGACGCCTGCTTCGCAGTCGAACGGGGATAAATCCCCTCGCCACAAAGGCTAGCTCCCACAGAGGAATGTGTTGACCTACTGAACCACCGACTGGCTTTTCATCGTTTCTTCCAGAGCCTGGGTGCAGCGCTCCTGCGCCGTGTCCAGTTCCAGCTTCATCTGCTCGATGTCGAGCATCTGCTGTTCCAATTGTTCGCGGCGTTCGGCGATTTTGTTGAGCATGGTTTGCAGCTGCTTCTGGTTGCCGCCGGTGGGGTCGTAAAGTTCGATCAGCTCACGGCATTCGGCCAGGGAGAAGCCTATGCGCTTGCCCCTCAGAATCAGCTTCAGGCTGACCTTGTCCCGGGGCGAATAGATGCGTTCCTGGCCACGGCGCTCGGGGCTGAGCAGGCCTTGCTCTTCATAAAATCGAATGGCCCGCGTGGTGATGTCGAGTTCGCGGGCGAGGTCGGAGATGCTGTAGGTCTGGCTGCTCATGGAAGCGCTCGAAAAAGGTCATGGCGCTAAGCTAAAGGCAGGTTGACGTATACGTCAAGGGGCGGGGTTCTGTGGTGTTACCCCTGGCCTCTTCGAATTGCCTGCGATTTAGCGATAACTCGGTGCATTGCCTTACACCTTATCGAGCTTCTTCTCATGCGCCGTCACCTGCTGGCACAGCTCGATCATCTGCTCGCGCATCCAGCGGTTGGCCGGGTCCTGGTCGGTGCTTTCGTGCCAGTAAAGGTGGGTTTCCACTGGTGGTACATCGTTGACCGGCAGGTTCACTGAATACAAATCATGACGACGGGCGAAGCGTTCCGGAACGGTCATGACCATGTCGGTCTGCTGCAACACCTGCGACGCCATCAGGTAGTGCTGGGAACGCAAGGCGATCTTGCGCTGAATGCCCATTTTACCGAGCGCGAGGTCTACATGGCCGAGACCGCTGCGGCGGCTGGAAATATGGATGTGGGTCAGCGACAGGTAATCATCGAGGGTGAATTTCTCCTTGCCCGCCAGCGGATGGCCCTTACGCATGGCACACACGTAGCGGTCTTCCATCAGCTTGACGTGACGCACCTGCGGGTCGGTGTTGAGCGGCGCGTCCACCGCAAAGTCGAGACGCCCGGCCGCCAGTTCCTTGGTGGTCTCACGGCGCTTGGACAGAAAGCTTTCGATGATGACCGTTGGCGCCAGGCGACGAAGGCGCTGGAACAGCGGCGGCAGGATCACCGCTTCGGTGAGGTCGGTCATACTGATGCGGTACGTCTTGACTGCCTGCAACGGGTTGAAGATGCGGCTTTCCTGCACCGACACCCGCAGCAGCGAGAGGGCGTTGCGCACCGGACCAATGATGTTTTGCGCCATCGGCGTCGGCACCATGCCTTGGGCCGTACGCACGAACAACGGATCGTTGAACGTCTCGCGCAAGCGGGCCAGAGCGTTCGAGACCGCAGGCTGAGTAATGCCGACAATCTGCCCGGCGCGGGTCAGGTTGGCTTCGGTGTAGATCGCGTCGAAGACGATGAAAAGGTTGAGGTCGACCTTGCTCAGATTCATTGCGCTGCACTCTTATTGTTGGGGCGTTTTGATGAGGCCGTGGGCCTCGGCAATCACCCGATCATATATCGGTGATGAATGTTAATACACGCCGAGAATAGGCTAGGTAAATTTTCGTAGCTGTTCTAGCATCGATTGCATGACCTAAACAACCTCCCTCAAGAAGGTAGCTGCTCATGGATTTCGCTTATTCGCCCAAGGTGCAAGAACTGCGTGAGCGCGTGACCGCGTTCATGGACACCTACGTTTATCCCGCCGAAGCCGTGTTCGAACGCCAGGTTGCCGAGGGCGACCGTTGGCAGCCGACTGCGATCATGGAAGAACTCAAACTCAAGGCCAAGGCCGAAGGCCTGTGGAATTTGTTTCTGCCTGAGTCCGAACTCGGCGCCGGCCTGACCAACCTCGAATACGCGCCATTGGCAGAAATCATGGGCCGCTCGCTGCTGGGCCCCGAGCCGTTCAATTGCTCGGCACCCGACACCGGCAACATGGAAGTACTGGTGCGTTACGCCAACGAAGAACAGAAGCAACGCTGGCTCGAACCGTTGCTGCGCGGTGAGATCCGCTCGGCGTTCGCCATGACCGAGCCGGACGTGGCTTCCTCCGACGCCACCAACATGGCCGCCCGCGCCGTGCGTGACGGTGACGAGTGGGTGATCAACGGCAAGAAATGGTGGACCTCGGGTGCCTGCGATCCACGCTGCAAGATTCTTATTTTCATGGGCCTGAGCAATCCCGACGCGCCGCGCCACGCCCAGCATTCGATGATTCTGGTGCCGGTGGATGCCCCTGGCGTGAAGATCGTCCGTCCGCTGCCGGTGTTCGGTTACGACGATGCACCACACGGCCACGCCGAAGTGCTGTTCGAAAACGTGCGGGTGCCGTACGAAAACGTTCTGTTGGGTGAAGGACGCGGCTTTGAAATCGCACAGGGTCGCCTTGGCCCTGGCCGGATCCACCACTGCATGCGTTCGATCGGCATGGCCGAGCGTGCACTGGAACTGATGTGCAAACGCGCGGTGAACCGCACCGCGTTCGGCAAACCGTTGGCGCGTCTGGGCGGTAACATCGACAAGATCGCCGACTCGCGGATGGAAATCGACATGGCTCGCCTGCTGACCCTGAAAGCGGCGTACATGATGGACACCGTCGGCAACAAAGTGGCGAAGAGCGAAATCGCGCAGATCAAGGTGGTCGCACCGAATGTGGCCTTGCGCGTTATCGACCGGGCGATCCAGATCCATGGCGGGGCAGGGGTTTCCAACGATTTCCCGCTGGCCTACATGTACGCGATGCAGCGCACCCTGCGCCTGGCCGACGGCCCGGACGAAGTTCACCGCGCGGCGATCGGCAAGTTCGAGATCGGCAAGTACGTGCCAAAGGAAATGATGCGCAGCAGTCACTAAGACCGCTGTATCGCGGGCCTGCTTCAGGCCCGCGATACGTCATCCTGCTATTAAAGGCAGCCCGAAAAAGGCTCGCGCACACGCGGTGCTGTGAGCCGCCAGTTCTTCCTCGCTTTCCCCGCGATGCAATGCCACTTCCCGCAACACTTCAGTCAGATACGCCGGTTCGTTACGGCCATTCTTCGGCTTGGGCCGCAAGCTGCGCGGCAACAGATACGGCGCATCACTCTCCAGCATCAACCGCCCGCGCTTGATTTCTTTCACCAGCGGATGCAGATGCGTGCCGCGACGCTCGTCGCAGATCCAGCCGGTGATGCCGATGTGCAAGTCCAGGTCGAGGTAGCTGAACAGCGCTTTCTTCTCGCCGGTGAAGCAATGCACCACGGCGGCCGGCAACTGATCTCGATAATCCCGAAGAATTTCCAGAAGACGCTGACTGGCGTCGCGCTCGTGGAGGAATACTGGCAGTTGAAGCTCGATCGCCATTTCCAGGTGTTGTTCCAGGACTTTTTCCTGTTGCGGACGCGGGGAGAAATCGCGATTGAAATCCAGGCCGCATTCACCTACGGCCACCACGTTTGGCTCTTTGAGCAAACTGCGCAGACGCTGGGCGCTGTCGGCGTTCCAGTCGCTGGCCGAGTGCGGATGAATGCCGGCGGTGGCGAACAGCCGTTGCGCCGTGTCATCCAGTTGCTGGCACAGCTCCAGCGCCTGTTCACTGCCCTCGACACTGGTGCCAGTGAGCACCAATTGGCAGACCCCGGCGGCATACGCGCGGTCGAGTACAGCCTGGTGCTTGCCGGCAAAACTGGGGTTGGTCAGGTTGACGCCGATATCGATGAGTTGCATGGTGCTACCTCGGACCAAAGGCTGGAAAGCATATCAGAGCTGTAGATTTATAAGAAAAGCCAAGAACTACAACGAGTTAAAGCTGTCTTTTGATGCCGCGAGGCAAGCCGGGGTGGTCAGCGTGCCATCACTGTGCCAGTCTTTCGCACTTTGCCAGCGCTCAAGGCGCTCTGTTTCTGTCGTTCGGTTTCATGGAGATTTTTGAAATCGGCCCAGTATTCTTTCCGGAGAGTGGATGACACGTCCCTCGATTTTGATACTGCTGTGTGGTTCTCTGCTGTTGCCGATGCCCGCGGTTGCGCGTCTGGCCGGCCCGCTGCAAGCCGTGCCGGCGGTCAAGGTGCGCGATCTGCAGGAAATCCGCAGCAGTCGGGTGCTGAAGGTGCTCGTCAACCAGAGCCGCAACAGCTCCGGCGAAGTCCAGGGCCAGGCCATCGGCGTCGAATACCATCGGTTGCGTGCTTTCGAGCAATACCTCAATGGCCACGCCCGCGACGGTCAGGAAGTCACCCTCAAGATTATCCCCAAAGCCAAGGATCAACTGCTTGGCGCATTACAGCGCGGGGAGGGCGATCTGGTTGCGCCGGGGGAATTGCTCGATCTGCAACCGGGTTACGCCGTCAGCGCCAGTGAGCCTATTGCCAGCAACATCCCGCTGGTGCTGGTCGGCATCAAAGGCGAGAAGCGCTACACCCACCTTGAGCAACTTTCCGGTAAAACCCTGGCATTGCCCACCGGCAGTGCCGCCGGGGAAGCGATCAGTCAGATCAATCAAAAACTCGCCCTGCACAAGCTGGCGCCAGTGAAAATCGAGTGGGTCGATCCGAGCCTGGCGGTTGAAGACGTGCTTGAAATGGTTCAGGGCGGCATCTTTCACCTGACCATTGTCGAGCAACCGATTGCCGAGCGCTGGGGCAAGATCCTGCCCAAGCTGCGCTTTGATCGGCAGGTGCTGATCAGCGAGCCAGGGGAAGAGTTCTGGTTTGTGCGCCGCGATGCGTCGATGCTGCGGGCAAGCATCGACCGCTTCCTCATTGGGTACAAAAAGCCATCGGACCAGGATGTGGCTTTCCTGAGGATCTATCGTCGCTTGTATCAAGTGCACTATCCATTGGCCAAGGCTGATCGCCAGCGCCTGGAAAAACTCCGGCCGGTACTGCAGAAGCACGCCGATGCTCAAGGCATGGACTGGCTGAACCTGGCGGCACTGGCATTCAAGGAATCCGCGCTCCAACCCAATGCCCGCAGCGGTAGCGGCCCCACCGGCCTGATGCAGATCACCCCGTCGGCGGCCCAGCGGGTGGGGGTCGGCAACATTCAGAATCTCGATGCCAATGTGCAGGCCGGTGCCAAGTACCTGGCGATGATCCGCCGCAAGTTTTTTGCCAGCCCCAAACTCAACGAGCGTGAGCGCATGGCGTTTGTGCTGGCGGCCTACAACATCGGGCCGGAGCGGGTTCAGGGCATGCGCGCCGAGGCGCGGCGGCGTGGTTTGAATCCCAATCAGTGGTTCTTCCAGGTCGAGCGGATCGCCATGGAGCAGGTGGGAATGGGTCCCGTCAGCTATGTTAATAGCGTGAACAAGTATTACCTGGCGTTCGATCGGGAACGGGAGTCGTTGGAGCCCCAGGGGCAGAAAGTGGCCTCACGGAAATAATCGACTAAACTGATTGTTATGACGAAAAAATTGCGCTTTTAACATTCGATTTATTGATTAATATGGCGGCCAACCAACACACAAACTCACAATGGATGACACAGCATGAGCTCACTGATCAACAAGGTACTGTTTACCCGCGCTGGCTACGGCCTGACTGTTTTGCGGATCTTCGTCGGCATCATCTTCGCAGCCCACGGCGCGCAGAAGCTTTTTGGGGCGTTCGGTGGTTACGGTCTGGCCGGCACCGCGCAGTACATGGAGAGTATCGGCCTGACACCGGGCTACCTGATGGCGACGCTGGCGGGTGGTACTGAGTTCTTCGGCGGTCTTGCCTTGATCATCGGCTTGCTGGTCCGTCCAGCGGCCCTCGGCCTGGCTTTCCTCTCGCTGGTGGCGATCTTCTCGGTGCACCTTCCTAACGGTTTGTTCATGGCCAACAACGGTTATGAATTCGCCCTGGCCCTGCTCGGTGGCAGCATCGCCGTGCTGATCGAAGGCGCCGGCAAACTGTCGGCCGACCGCGCCATCGCTGGCTGACCGCTCTGGCTCAACAAAAAGGCCCGCATTGCGCGGGCCTTTTTGTTGTGCGTCATTCTTGACACTGTCCAGTCAGCTTCTCTAGGATGCTGCTCATGCGCCGATTTAAACAGCTACTTGCGGGGCGCCAGGTGACTCATTCAGTTGCCGATAGAAGCCTGAAACAGGCTTCGAAATACCGCTAAAGCGCTGGTTCGGTGTTGCCTCTCACCTGCCATGCAGACTTTTGAGGCAGAGACACGACACGATGAATGCACTAAACCCCGTTGTACGCCCCGCGCCGATCACGGCACACCTTACCCAGCGCAATCCAAAAATCCTGCTTGGCGGCAAACATCAGCCGACGCTCTTGCGTTATCTGGATGGCTGGCCGCGTCGCACCGGCGGGCCTGCAGCGTTCCTGATCCAGTTTGTCGAAGACAGTGAGTCACTGGCCCGATTTGCCAGCGACAGCTTCGACCTGGCGGTGATTCAGTCACCCAGTCTCGAAGACGCGCCTGAAATGATCAAGCAACTGACCCGCGTGGCCCGACAAGGGTTGATCACCCGCCGCTGAGGCCTAGGGGTATTCAATCGCCACGATGTACACGCATTGCTCACCGGTCGGCGTCTGGACTCGAACTTCGGCGTCCAGTGCCTTGCCGATCAGGGCGCGTGCCAACGGCGAGTCGATACTGATCAGGCCCAGTTTCAAGTCCAGCTCATCCGGGCCGACGATGCGATAACGCGACTCCTTGCCGTCCTCGTCCTCGATCGTGACCCAGGCGCCGAAGTAAACCTTGTTCGGATCGCTGGGCTTTTCGCTGACCACCTTGAGTGCTTCCAGGCGTTTGGTCAGAAAACGCACGCGGCTGTCGATCTCGCGCAGCATCTTTTTGCCGTAGGTGTATTCGGCATTTTCGGAGCGATCGCCCTGCGCTGCGGCCTCGCTGACCGATTGCGTGACCTGCGGTCGGCGCACATGCCAGAGCTCATGGAACTCGGCCCGCATCCGCGCTTCACCTTCCGGGGTGATCAGCGCGGTGCCAGCTGTGCGAGGAGGGCGATAACGGCTCATGGCAACTTCTTGTGATTGAGGAGGCTTGAGTCTATCAACCCTCGCGCAACACTGTCAGGGGGCTGGCGTTCAAGGCTCGACGGGTACCGAACACGCCGGCACCGCCGATCAGCGCAGCACCGATCAATGGCAGTACCAACAGCCATGGATGCGGATGCCAGGGCAGGTCGAACGCGTAACGGTACAGCACCAGGCTCACCAGTTCCGAACCCAGCGCTGCCAGCAATCCGCTGACCGCGCCGAGCAGGCCGAACTCGATTCGCCGGGCCTTGACCAGCAACTGTCGCTCAGCCCCCAGCGCGCGCAACAAGGCGCCTTGACGGATGCGTTCATCCAGCGTCGCTTGCAGGCCCGAGAACAACACCGCCATCCCCGCCGCCAACACGAACAACAGCACGTATTCCACCGCCAGAGTGACCTGGGCGAGGATGCTGCGCAGTTGCGCAAGCAACGCTTCGACTTGCAGGATGGTCACCGCCGGAAAGGCGCGTGACAGGTCGACAATCTGCTGGTCATGACCGGCTGCCAGATAGAAGCTGGTCAAGTAAGTCGCTGGTAAATCCTTCAATGTCCCAGGTTGGAAGATCATGAAGAAGTTCGGCTGGAAGTTGTCCCAGTTGATCTCCCGCAGGCTGGTGACTTTCGCTTCGCGATTGACCCCACCGACGGTGAACACCATGTGATCGCCCAGCTTGAGTTTCAGGCTTTCGGCCACTTTGCCTTCTACCGACACGCCGGGAATGTCATCCGCAGGCTGTTCGCTCCACCAGTTTCCCGCGGTGAGCTTGTTGCCCGTCGGCAGGTCCGCCGCCCAGGTCAGGCTCAGGTCGCGCTGGATTGCCCGATCTCCGGCCGAGTCCTTGCTGACGATCTCCTGCACCGGCTCGCCGTTGATGCTGATCAACCGTCCCGGCACCACCGGGTACAGCGGCGCCGATTGGGCTGACAGTTCGATCAGGCGATCGGTGAAGGCCTGTTTGTCTGCCGGCAGGATGTTCAGCGCGAAATAGTTCGGCGCATTTTTCGGCAACTGGTTTTGCCAGGTGTCGAGTAACTCACCGCGCAGCAAGGCGATCAACGCCATGGACAGCAGAATCAAACCGAAGGCCAGGGATTGTCCGGCGGCAGCCAGTGGATGACGCAGCAATTGGCCCAGCCCGAGACGCCACGGCAACGAAGCACGCGCGAGCATCCGGCGCAGGCTTTTCAGCAGCAGCAACAGCAAGCCGCCCAATACCAGCGCCGCAATCACGCCACCGCCGAGCAGGGCGAAGGTTAGCAGCAGGTCGAGGCTCAGGCGCCACATGATCAGCCCGAGAGCGCCCAAGGCCACGCCGTAGACCATCCAGGTGCTGGAAGGAATCGGCAGCATGTCGCGGCGCAATACCCGCAATGGCGGAACCCGGCCCAGCGCCGCGAGGGGCGGCAAGGCAAAACCGGCCAGCGCCACCAGCCCGGTGCCGATCCCGGCGATGGCCGGAAACAGGCCGCCCGGTGGAACGTCGGTGGGCAACAAATCATGCAACAGCGCGAACAGGCCAAGCTGCGCCAGCCAGCCGATCAACGCGCCGCTGATGCTGGCCAACAGTCCGAGCACCGTCAGCTGCAAACTGAACAGGACCATGGTTTCCCGGCGGGACAGCCCCAGGCAGCGCAATAGCGCGCTGGCATCGAAGCGGCGGGTGGCGAAACGCGTTGCCGACAGCGCCACCGCCACCCCGGACAGCAGGACCGCCACCAGGCTCGCCATGTTCAAGTAACGTTCGGCTTTACCCAGCGCGCCGCCAATCTGCCGGTTGCCATCGCGGGCATCCTGGATGCGCTGGTTGGCGGCGAGGCCGGGTTTGATCAGTTGGCGATAGGTTTCCAGCGCTTCGGCTTTGCCGCGCCAGAGTTCGCGGTAACTGACACGGCTGCCGGGTTGCACCACGCCGGTGGCGGCGAGGTCGCTGAGGTTGATCAGCACGCGCGGCGTCAGGCTGTAGAAATTGCCGGCGCGATCCGGTTCGTAAGTCAGCACTCGCGCGAGTTTGAGAGTGCGCATGCCGACGTCGATGCTGTCGCCGATCTTCAGATCCAGGGCGGTCAGCAATCGTGCCTCGACCCAGGCCTCGCCGGGTTTCGGTCCGCCCCCGGTCTCTTCCGGAGCAAAGGGGGCGGGGGCGCTTTTCAGTTCGCCGCGCAGGGGATAGACCTCGTCTGCGGCTTTGATGCTGGACAGCTGAATGCCGTTGTCGGTGGCGATGACGCTGGAGAACTCCACCACTTGCGCATGTTCAAGGCCCAGCTCAGTCCCGCTTCTGATCTGTTCGGGCCGCGCCGGTGAACTGCCCTCAAGCAGCAGATCGGCGCCAAGGAATTCGGTGGCACGCAGCATCATGGCGCCATTCAGGCGAGCGCCGAAGTAACCGATGGCGGTACTCGCCGCCACCGCCACCAGCAAGGCGAAGAACAACACCCGCAATTCGCCGGCGCGAGCGTCGCGCAGCAATTGGCGAATGGCGAGACTGAACAGGCGCAACAGCGGCAAGCGTGCCATCAAGGCTCCAGAGGGGCGACCAGCAGGCCGGCTTCAAGTCGGATCAGGCGCCGGCAGCGATGTGCCAGGCGTTCATCGTGAGTCACCAGCACCAGGGTCGTGCCGCGCTCCTTGTTCAATTCAAACAGCAAGTCGCTGATGCGCTCGCCGGTATGGCTGTCGAGGTTGCCGGTGGGTTCGTCGGCGAACAACACATCGGGCTCGGCGGCAAACGCACGGGCAATCGCCACGCGCTGCTGTTCCCCACCGGAGAGCTGGCGTGGCGAGTGGGTCAGGCGCTGGCCGAGACCAACCCTTCGCAGCAATTCGGTGGCGCGCTCGCGAGCGTCTTTGCGGCCATCGAGTTCCAGTGGCAGCATGACGTTTTCCAGGGCGTTGAGACTGTCGAGCAGCTGGAATGATTGAAAGACAAAGCCCACGTGTTCGGCGCGAATTCGCGCCCGCTGGTCTTCATCGAGATTGCTCAGGCTTTGGCCGGCGAGGGTGACTTCGCCGCTGCTCGGCAGGTCGAGGCCGGCGAGCAGGCCGAGAAGGGTGGATTTGCCTGAACCGGACGCGCCGACGATGGCCAGGCTGTCGCCCTTGTTCAGTTCCAGGCTGAGTTCGTGCAGGATAGTCAGTTCACCTTCCGCGCTGGGAACCACTTTGCTGAGGTTCTTCGCGGTGAGAATGCTTGCGCCCATGGAGAATCCGATGCGTGTGTGGTTTTTGAGTGCTGGCCTGGCCCTGATGTGCATGGCCCAGAACGCAGCGGCGGGTACAGTCCTGATCGTTGGCGATAGTATCAGCGCCGGTTTCGGACTGGATACCCGCGTTGGGTGGGTGTCGTTGCTTGAGCAACGGCTCAAGCGCGAAGGTTTCGACGATAAGGTGGTCAACGCATCCATCAGCGGCGACACCAGTGCCGGAGGCCAGGCGCGCCTGCCTGCGCTGCTTGCAGAGCATAAACCGGAGCTGGTAATCCTCGAGTTGGGCGGCAACGACGGCCTGCGCGGAATGCTGCCAACGCAATTGCAACAAAACCTTGCAGCGATGATCGACAGCTCCCGCGCCAGTGGGGCGAAGGTGCTGCTGCTCGGCATGCAACTGCCACCCAACTACGGCGCGCGCTACACCAAGGCCTTCGCCGAGGTATACAGCAACGTCGCCACCGAGAAAAAAATCCCGCTGGTGCCATTTTTTCTCGACGGCGTGGGCGGTCATCCAGACCTGATGCAGGCCGACGGCCTGCACCCCGCTGCGGGGGCTCAGGACAAGTTGCTGGAAAATGTCTGGCCGACACTGAAACCGCTGCTTTGACGCTTTTCTAGCGGCGGCGTTTCGGCTAAGGTGGCGCCCCCGATTTGGAGCCCCCGATGCCGCGTCCCGCCTGGTCACTTTTTGCCTACCAACTGATCGAGCCTGACGAACAGCTGGATCTGTTCGCCTGCCAGGAAGTGCGGGTACATCTGGTGACCCGTCAACTGGAGCTGGGTGGCTCGGCCGATCGAACCCTGTGTGGCAGTCTGCTTCCGGCGCAACCGCGCTGGTCGAGCGTCGACCGCCGCGTTTTCCAGGACCAGCGCCTGTGCTCGCTGTGCCGGGCGATTCTGGAATCGCAGAAACGCGGCACTTCGCCGATCTGGCCAGAGCTGCGCTTCGAGCTTTGAGGCAATAAAGATAGCGTGCTATCGGCCGACTCCCCGAATTTACGGGCGCCGGTGTACAATCCCGTTTTTATCCCCTGACCCTGCGAAGGATTTACCGGATGTTGCCGCGCTTTCCTGCCGTCACCCGCTGCCTGTCTCTTGCCGCCCTTTGTGTGGCAGGTCCCGTAGCCGCATTGGAGTTGCCCCTGCCACCGCCCGGTGAAGACATCGTCGGCCAGGTTCAGGTCATCAAGGCCAAATACGAAGACACCTTCGCCGACCTTGGCACCACTTACGATCTGGGTTATTCGGAAATGGTCGCGGCCAACCCTGGCGTCGATGCATGGCTGCCGGGCGCCGGTACCGAAATCGTGTTGCCGACGCGTTTCATCCTGCCGCCAGGACCGCGTGAAGGTATCGTCATCAACCTGGCTGAATATCGCCTCTACTACTATCCGAAAGGCCGGAATGTGGTCTACACCTTCCCGCTGGGTATCGGTCGCGAGGGTTGGGGTTCACCGATCGCTCACACCACCATCACGGCCAAGACGCCGAACCCGACCTGGACGCCTCCAGCCTCGATCAAGGCCGAGCACCTTGCAGACGGTGATCCGTTGCCAAACGTCGTGCCGGCCGGCCCGGACAACCCGCTGGGGCCGTTCAAGTTCAACCTGGGTACGCCGGGTTACCTGATCCACGGCTCGAACAAGAAGTTCGGGATTGGCATGCGCACCAGCCACGGTTGCTTCCGCATGTTCAACAACAACGTGCTGGAAATGGCGAGCATGGTGCCGGTCGGTACGTCGGTGCGCATTATCAGCGACCCGTACAAGTTCGGTGTCAGTGGCGGCAAGGTCTATCTGGAAGCGCACACGCCGCTGGACGACAAGGGCAACCCTTCTGTGGTCGACAAACACACTGCGGTGATCAACGCGATGCTCAAGCGTGAGGACATCACCAACAACCTGCGCATGAACTGGGATGTGGTCCGCGACGTGGTTGCTGCCGAAGATGGTCTGCCGGTGGAAATCGGAGTGCCGAATACCTCGGCGCCGATGGTGACGAGTGCACCGCTCGACCCGCTGCAGTAAGGCTTGAACAGAACCCGCCGATGCAGGCTGCGTCGGCGGGTTTTTTATGGCGGGTACAAAACGACCGGCCATAAAAAAGCCGACCCAAAAATGGGTCGGCTTGATAACAATCCCGAAGGATTATTACTTGCGGCTAGCTTTGTCCAGCATGCGCAGAGCACGCTCGTTAGCTTCGTCAGCAGTCTGTTGTGCTTTTTGAGCAGCAGCCAGAGCTTCATCAGCTTTACGGTAAGCTTCGTCTGCACGAGCCTGGGAGCGAGCAGCTGCGTCTTCAGTAGCGGTCAGACGTGCTTCGGTTTCTTTCGATACGCTGCTGCAACCGGTAGCCAGAACTGCGGCCAGAGCCAGAGCAGAGAATTTCAGAACGTTGTTCATCGTGTTCCCCTTCAAGGACTTTCTATTAAGTAGCTGTCTCCTCAGAGTGAGGAAATAGCCGGCGTACATACTACCCATTACTTGTCGTAAGTAAACTGACGTAAAGCAAGAAGCCAAAAAAATTGTAGGCGTTGATTCTTTTTCGAGCAACTTTTACTTGCATTTGATTAAAAAATATCCAGCTGCAAAGCCCGCGCTGAGCGAGTTGGCACAAAAAAGTTCCCGGCAGCCGCGAGTGTTTTCACGGTCTTGGCTAAAGTCTGTCTACATGGATTCGTCTACACTTTTGTTCGGGATTTGCGGTGCACCTCTCATATCTTTCTCCTAGTTGAGGTGACTTAAAAGAAGGGCGCTCGTCTTAAGTCTCAACATCCGGCAATGTTCAGGCGATCGACCACCCGGGATCTTCGGTCGAGCACGCCCCTGCGTAACCCCGGAGCAGCACCGACCCAACCTTGCATGATGACGAGCGTACCTTGAGCATTTTCTGCCAATGGTGCCTACTATTTGATACGTGCTCGGTTGCGCGAGATCGGTGCTGTTCTTCTCGGTGTCCATTCAGGCACGGGGTGGCGTAGATGTTCCTTCGCCGGAAAAACATCGGTAAGGTAGGGGTCGGAATCAAAGACCCGCGAGGAGTAGTGATGAGTGAGGCGTTGTCCATCCACCATGACCAGGCTGGTCATCAGTTCGAGACCAATGTGGACGGTCATCGTGCCTACCTGACCTATATGGATCTCGGGAAACAGACCCTGGATATCTATCGCACGTTCGTGCCCAATGCCTTGCGTGGTCGCGGTATTGCGGCAGCCTTGACCGAGAAGGCACTGGAATACGCCGAGGAAATGGGCTACACCGTCATTCCTTCGTGTTCCTACGTGGAGCGCTACATGGAGCGTCACCAGCGGCATGCGGCCAAGCTGAGCCAGTAAAACGAACGCATAAAAAAACGCCGGGTTTATAGCCCGGCGTTTTTTTATGCGCTGAAAAGTGATCAGGTGCGGGCGCGTTTCGGCAGCACGTCCTTGAGCTTGGCATGCATGCTGCGCAAGGTGTTTTCGGTAGCGGACCAGTCGATGCAGGCATCGGTGATCGACACGCCATATTGCAGGTCGGCGAGGTCTTTCGGGATGGCCTGGCAGCCCCAGTTCAGGTGACTTTCGACCATCAACCCGATGATCGACTGGTTGCCTTCGAGGATCTGGTTGGCGACGTTTTCCATCACCAGCGGTTGCAGTGCCGGGTCCTTGTTGGAGTTGGCGTGGCTGCAGTCGACCATGATGTTCGGTTTGATCTTCGCTTTGTTCAGCGCTTGCTCGCACAGTGCGACGCTGACCGAATCGTAGTTCGGTTTGCCGTTGCCGCCGCGCAGCACCACGTGGCCATAGGCATTGCCCTTGGTGGTGACGATCGACACGCCACCTTCCTGGTTGATGCCCAGGAAACGGTGCGGGCTGGAAACCGATTGCAGGGCGTTGATCGCCACCGTCAGGCCGCCGTCGGTGCCGTTCTTGAAGCCGACGGCCGAAGACAGGCCGGAGGCCATTTCACGGTGAGTCTGGGATTCGGTGGTGCGCGCTCCGATGGCCGACCAGCTGATCAGGTCCTGCAGGTACTGCGGGGAGATCGGGTCGAGGGCTTCGGTAGCGGTCGGCAGGCCCATCTCGGCCAGGTCCAGCAGCAGCTGACGACCGATGTGCAAACCGTCCTGAATCTTGAAGGAGTCGTCCAGGTACGGGTCGTTGATCAAGCCTTTCCAGCCGACGGTGGTGCGTGGCTTCTCGAAATACACGCGCATGACCAGATACAAGGTATCGGACACTTCCGCCGCCAATACCTTCAGGCGCTCGGCGTATTCGTGGGCAGCCTTGATGTCGTGGATCGAGCACGGCCCGATGACGACGAACAGGCGGTGGTCGGTGCCATCCAGGATGTTGCGAATGACTTCGCGACCCTTGGTGACGGTGCGCAGGGCAGCGTCGCTCAGAGGGATATCACGCTTGAGCTGATCGGGAGTGATCAGCGTCTCGTTGGAGGCGACGTTTAGGTCGTTGATCGGTAAATCAGCCATCGTTTACTCGTCAGGTCACGGGTGCCGGCCGCCAGCGAACCCGCGCGGCGGAGCACAGCAAATTAAGCGCGTCGGGAGCGGAACCTTAGCGCGTTACACCGTGGCTCGACAATGGGCAGACAGCGGTTTTAGGGGCATTCGCAACGAATTGATAACGTCCCTTAATCCATCACCGCCTGTGCAAATGCCTTGCGAACCGTATCGTGGGAGAACTCGTCGGCGTGCTGCTGGACCCATTCGAGGGCCAGCGCCTGGGTTTCCTGCAGGTCGTCGTGGGCGTCATGCAGGCGACAGTAACGTTCGATCTGGCACACCTGTTCGCCCATTCGGGCACTGAACATCATCTGCTCGTCAACAAAGGCAATGCCCACCAGATAACCGTGTTTGCGTCGCAGGCACCAGGCGACGTAGCCCAGAAAACGCAAATCGGGGTTCAAGGTCGGGATGCGAACTTCCAGCGCCGTGCCGTGACGCCAGGCGCGGTGATAATTGCAAGCCATGCCCCCGAGGCTGATAGTGTGCAGCTGTTGCCGTGAAATACACTCAGGTTTGAGCAACGTTAATTCGACGGGCACATCGTCAGGATGAGGAATAAAACGTCCCATGAGCACGGACTCCATGTGTCGGCCATCTGACATTGTTTCCCCCAGTATAGTGGCCGAATCGGAACTGACCGATTTCGACGCCGACCAACGGTTGCTGGCGATGAGCGGGGTGTCGCTGGTTATATTCACCAGCGTCGGCTGTGCCAGCTGCCGTTTTGCCCGTGAGCAATTGCCAAGGCTCGATCTGCAGGTCGATCGTTTGTGCTGGATCGATGCCGGGGACAATGGCGGGGTGGTCGAGCGTTATCAGGTCTTTCATTTGCCGGCGCTGTTTGTGGTGCGCGACGGTGAGTTTTTCGGAGCAATAAAATCGCGCCTGACCAGCACCGAGCTCAATGCGGCCGTGGGGCAGGCGCTGACCAGAACAGCAGAGGAGTTGCCATGACGGGTGCAGTTGCCAGGCCGACCATCGGTATTATCGGAACCGGTGCAATCGGTGGTTTCTACGGGTTGATGCTCGCGCGTGCCGGTTTCGACGTGCATTTTCTGTTGCGCAGCGAATTCTCGGCGGTGGCCGAACGCGGGTTGCAACTCGACAGCGCGGTGCACGGTGCGCTGACCTTGAATCCGGTTCAGGCCTATTCGTCGGCCGAAGACATGCCGCCCTGCGACTGGCTGCTGGTGGGCGCGAAGACCACCAGCAATGCCGGTCTGGCGCCGGCGATCATTCAAGCGGCGGCACCGAACGCCAGGGTGCTGTTGCTGCAAAACGGCCTGGATGTCGAAGACAGTCTGCGAGCCTTGCTCCCGGATTCCCTGCACCTGCTCGGCGGACTCTGCCTGATCTGCGTCCATCGCACGGGCCCGGGTGCGATCACTCATCAGGCCCTCGGCGCGGTGAACGTCGGCTACCACAGTGGCCCCGCCACCGATGAACAGGCGCGAATGGCAATTGTCGAGGAAGGCGCCGGGTTGTTCCGCAGCGCCGGCATCGACTCCCAGGCCATGCCGAACCTGCATCAGGCGCGCTGGCAGAAACTGGTCTGGAATATCCCTTACAACGGCCTGTCGGTGCTGCTTGGCGCGGGCACCACACCGTTGATGACCGATGCCGACAGCCGGGAACTGATCAAGGCCTTGATGGCCGAAGTGGTTCAGGGCGCCAAGGCCTGTGGTCACGACATGCCGGCGGGTTACGCGGACTATCTGTTCATGATGACCGAAAAAATGCCGGACTACTGGCCGAGCATGTACCACGATTTTCTGCACAAGCGACCGTTGGAGCTGGCGGCCATTTACGCCCGGCCACTGGCGGCAGCCAAGGCCGCCGGTTGCGAACTGCCGCGAATAGAAGCGTTGTATCGCAGTTTGAGTTTTATCCATCGACGGAATACCTGAGTCGATCAACCCGAGGGGGAAGGGCATGGCAAAGACGATTGACGACAAACTGGTGCTGGCGATTTCTTCGCGCGCGTTGTTCGACCTGAGCGAAAGCCACAAGGTTTACCTGTCGAGCGGTGTCGAGGCCTATCGGCAATATCAGATCGAACACGAAGACGAAATCCTCGAGCCCGGTGATGCCTTCCCGTTGGTGGAAAAACTCCTCAGCCTCAATACCCGCCTCGGCCGCGCCAGGGTCGAAGTGATCCTGGTGTCGCGCAACAGCGCCGACACCGGGCTGCGGGTGTTCAATTCTATTCACCATTACGGACTGGCGATCTCCCGTGCGGCATTTGTCGGTGGGCGCAGCCCGTACCCGTATCTCAAAGCGTTTGGTTGCGACCTGTTTCTGTCGACCCACGCCGAAGACGTGCGCAGTGCGCTGGATGCCGGCTTCGCTGCGGCGACCATTCTGTCGGGCGGTGCCAGCCGTGCCGCGAGCGATGAATTGCGCATTGCCTTCGACGGTGACGCGGTGCTGTTTTCCGACGAGTCGGAGCGTGTTTATCAGGCGGGCGGCCTGGAGGCGTTTCAGGCCAGCGAGCGCGAAAGTGCCCGCGAGCCACTGCGCGGTGGGCCGTTCAAAGGCTTTCTCGCGGCGCTCAATCTGTTGCAGCGTGAGTTCCCGGAGGACGCCTGTCCGATCCGCACCGCGCTGGTCACCGCCCGTTCGGCGCCGGCCCATGAGCGGGTGATCCGCACGTTGCGCGAGTGGGACATTCGCCTGGATGAGTCGTTGTTCCTCGGCGGCCTGACCAAGTCCGCTTTCCTCGAAGCCTTTGCCGCCGACGTGTTTTTCGACGATCAGGCCGGCCATTGCGAGTTGGCTCGTGAGGTGGTCGCTACCGGCCATGTGCCCCATGGCATAAGCAACGAGCAAAAGGTTTAACCCCGCCGTTCAACGCGTTACGCGAGACGTCGTACTCGCCAAGGCACTGCTAAGCTGAATCAATCTCCGCCATGTTGGCACTCGAGGAGGTCATATGATTCGTTCGATGCTGTATGCCACTGACCTCGGCCTGTACGCGCCCTTAGTGATGCAGCATGCCCTGGAGCTGGCTCGAACATTCGATGCTGACTTGTATGTGGTGCACGCGGTTGAGCCGATGGGTTTGTTTGCCGAATCGGTGCTTCAGAGTTACCTCGATGAACAGGCGTTGAACGAGTTTCACAGTCAGGGCCTGAACACCGTCATTGCCAATATCGAGCAACGGGTGCTCGACAGTTTTCGTGAGGAGTTGGGGGACGAGGGGGCGCACGATCTGGACCGGATTCAGGCGGTGCGGGTGCTTCAGGGCGATCCGTCGCAGGTGATTCTCGACCAGGCGCAGAAACTCTCCGTGGATTTGTTGATCGTAGGTAGTCATAGCCATGGTGCTGGCGCGGAAACGCCTTTGGGCAGGACCGCAGCGCGGGTGTTGCAGTTGGCTCGGGTCCCGGTCTATCTGGTGCCGCTGGTGGAACGCCGTCGCCAAGGGGATCGTTAGTGTCCTGCCTCGCAAATACTGTTTCTTTTTTGACGGCGTCTGTTTCTGCCATGCTGCGTTGCCGCTCCTCGCCATAGCGGGCTATGAGTCATCGCGGCGCCTTGCCTGGCAGCAACAGCCACTCGTCAAAAGAGAAACGTATTTACGAGACAGGACACAGAACACGAATAGTGGCGTTCTGATAAAAAAGTTCTAGATTTATTCTTCAAGCCATTAATATAGTTATATACCGTCGCTGATGCCCGTGGCGTCTACCTGCTTTGAGGGATTCATATGAAGCTTCAACAACTGCGCTACATCTGGGAAGTGGCGCACCACGACCTCAACGTTTCCGCTACAGCCCAAAGCCTTTACACCTCGCAACCGGGTATCAGCAAGCAGATCCGTCTGCTGGAAGACGAATTGGGCGTCGAGGTCTTTGCTCGCAGCGGCAAGCACCTGACCCGCGTCACCCCAGCCGGCGAGCGCATCATCACCACCGCCGGCGAGATCCTGCGCAAGGTTGAAAGCATCAAGCAGATCGCCCAGGAGTTCTCCAACGAGAAGAAAGGCACCCTGTCGATCGCCACCACGCACACCCAGGCGCGTTACGCGTTGCCGCCGGTGATCAGCAATTTCATCAAGCAATACCCGGACGTTGCGCTGCACATGCACCAGGGTTCGCCGATGCAGATCGCCGAAATGGCCGCTGACGGCACCGTCGATTTCGCCATCGCCACCGAAGCCCTCGAGCTGTTCGGTGACCTGGTAATGATGCCGTGCTACCGCTGGAACCGTTGCGTGGTCGTGCCTCAGGGCCACCCGCTGACCAAGCTGTCGAAGCTGACCCTTGAAGCACTGGCCGAATACCCGATCGTGACGTACGTGTTCGGTTTCACCGGTCGTTCGAAACTCGACGAAGCCTTCAGCCATCGCGGCCTGACGCCGAAAGTGGTGTTCACCGCCGCCGACGCCGACGTGATCAAGACCTACGTTCGCCTGGGGCTGGGTGTGGGCATCGTGGCGAAAATGGCGGTTGATGCAAAACTCGACAGCGATCTGGTGATGCTCGATGCCAGCGACCTGTTCGAGTCCAGCATCACCAAAATCGGTTTCCGTCGCGGTACCTTCCTGCGTGGCTTCATGTGCGACTTCATCGAGAAATTCGCCCCGCACCTGACCCGCGAAGTCATGGCCAAAGCCATTCAGTGCCACAACAAGCAGGAACTGGAAGAGCTGTTCGACGGCGTCGAACTGCCCGTTCACTAATCTACGGTTTACACCACCTCGGTGACAGAAAACTGTTGCCGAGCGCCCGCCACCAGAATCTCCACCTCGTCCCCTTCGAACTTGCCCAGCAGGCTTTTGCCCAGCGGTGAGCGAGGGGTGATGACGGTAATCCATTGCCCGACAAGATCGACCTTCAAGCCTGCCGCGTCGGGGGCCAGAAACAGCCATTGTTCACGACCCTTTTCGTCTTCCAGACCCAGCAGGGCGCCGACTTCGATGCCGCGTTGATCGTCGTAAGGCCGTAGCGTCAGGCTCTGGCACAGCGCCAGCGATTGCCTGATTTCCTCGACCCGTTTCGCCTGCCCGGCCGCCAGGTATGACGCCTCCAGTCCCAAGGTGTCGTACTTGTTTTCGGCGATGTTTTCTTCGTGGGTCGCCGTTTCGTACGCGGTTTGCGCGGCACGTTCGGCGATGTCGAGATCGACTCGCAGCTTGTCGAGAATCAATTGGTGGACGGCTTGTTTATTCATGGTCAATCGCAGAATTGCAGAACGTTGGCGCGGCTTTTTTCGCTTGGCGCGGTCTGGTCCTGCTGCAGCCAGAACTGGCATTTCGGATTGGCCAGATTGCGGCGGGTGCTGCGGGCCTGATCCAGTCGTTGCTGCTGTTCGTTCTTGCGCAGGTTCTCTTCGTATTGGTCGAACAGCGGGCTCTGGGGTGGAATGTCCGGAACCGGTTGCGCGACCACAGGTGGTTTCGCCAGTTGCTCTATCGCTTGCGCGACCGGCGCCAATTGCTCGTTGAACAACAGTCGGGAAGCGAGCCAGCAGGTCAGCGCAATAGCCAGGAATCCCAGCCACAATCCGAGGGCAATGCTGCCGGTCAGTTGCAGGGCATTGAGCTGAATCGGCAAGCGGCGGCGCGGGTTGGGGCGGTAGGGCATGACTGCCTCCTGGCGGGTGGTCGCGGGCGAGTGGCGATTGTCGCATGAAGATTAATCGCCGTCGGCTCTTCTGCACGGAGTAATTTATGCGGACAATCGGCGCCTTTGCCAACGGGAGCCTGGAATGCCTCAATTGAAAACCCGCTGGGATATTTTTTGCGCCGTGGTCGACAACTTTGGCGACATCGGCGTGACCTGGCGCCTGGCCCGACAACTGGTCACCGAGCATTCGCTGGCGGTGCGTTTGTGGGTCGACGACTTGCGGGCCTTCGAGCGACTCTGTCCGCAGATCGACATCCATGTCGCGCAGCAATGGCAGGACGGTGTCGAAGTCCGGCAATGGCCAGCCGACTGGTTACCCACCGACGCCGCCGATGTGGTGATCGCCGCATTCGCCTGCCAGCTGCCGAGCGGCTACATGGACGCCATGGCCGCGCGGGAAAAGCCGCCGTTGTGGATGAACCTTGATTACCTGAGTGCTGAAGACTGGGTTATCGGCTGCCACGGTTTGCCGTCGGTAAAATACAAAAGTGTGCAGAAGTACTTTTTCTTTCCGGGTTTCCAGAAGGGCACCGGTGGCTTGCTGCGTGAAAGCGGATTGCTCGAGCGACGCCGGCAATTTCAGCAAAGCCCCGAGGCTCAGCGAAAATTCCTGCAAGGGTTAGGGATTGATCGCGCGCCAGGTGCACAGCTGATCTCGCTGTTCGCCTATGAGAATAGCGGCCTGGCGAGCTGGCTGGATGTGATGGCTGCCGATTCGACACCGACGCATCTGTTGGTGCCCGAAGGGCGGATTCTGGGTGATGTCGAGCGTTGGCTCGGTGTCGAGGGATTGGCGGCGGGCGCCGTGCATGTGCGCGAGGCCTTGACCGTGCAAGTGCTGCCGTTCGTCCGACAGGAGCAATACGATCACCTGCTCTGGTGCTGCGATTTCAATGCTGTGCGCGGCGAAGATTCGTTTGTCCGCGCTCAGTGGGCGGGCCGGCCACTGCTCTGGCACATCTATCGGCAGGACGAAGACATTCACCTGGACAAGCTCGAAGCGTTCCTGACGCTGTACACAAAAGGCCTGTCTGCGCCCGCCCGCGAGGCGATCAGCGGTCTTTGGCGTGCGTGGAATGCCGGGCATGATATGTCGGGTCACTGGCTGACAACCCGTGAACACTGGCCGGAACTGCAAAAACATGCCGAAGCGTGGTGTCTGGAACAAGCCTTGCAGGCAGATCTTGCCGCGGCGCTGGTACAGTTTTACCTAAATTGGATATGATACGCGGCCTAGATTTTTGTAAATCCCATCCAAATTCGGATATTCGCAATGAAAACTGGTAAAGAACTGAAACCCGGTACCGTGATCCGTCTCGAAAACGATCCTTGGCTGGTTCAGAAAGCTGAATTCACCAAGTCTGGTCGTAACAGCGCGATCATGAAGACCAAGCTGAAAAACCTGCTGACCGGTTACAAGACCGAGATCGTTTACAGCGCCGACGACAAACTGGACGACGTAATCCTCGACCGCAAAGAAGCGACCCTGTCCTTCATCAGCGGCGACACCTACACGTTCATGGACACCACCGACTACACCATGTACGAGCTGAACGCTGAAGACATCGAAGCCGTTCTGCCTTTCGTTGAAGAAGGCATGACCGATGTTTGCGAAGCGATCTTCTTCGAAGAGCGTCTGGTTTCCGTAGAACTGCCGACCACTATCGTGCGTCAGGTTGACTACACCGAAGGTTCCGCTCGCGGCGACACTTCCGGCAAGGTGATGAAGCCTGCCAAACTGAAGAACGGTACCGAGCTGTCGGTTGCTGACTTCATCGAAATCGGCGACATGATCGAGATCGATACCCGCGAAGGCGGTTCCTACAAAGGCCGTGCTAAATAAGCACCGCTTCAGGAATGAAAAGCCCGACCATTGAGTCGGGCTTTTTTGTGGCCGAATATCAAGATCAAAAGATCGCAGCCTTCGGCAGCTCCTGCATGAGTTTTGTATTCCCTTGCAGGAGCTGCCGAGTGAAACGAGGCTGCGATCTTTTGCTTTTTGCTTTATTTCAGGTGTTGCTTAAGCTCTTCAGACGCTTGCAACATCGCCGAACGCACCGCAGGCACCTGGCTCACCACATTCAACAAGCCGTAGTCGTGAATGATGCCGTTGTAGCGAACCGCCGTCACCGGCACGCCGGCCTCGTCGAGTTTTCGGGCGTAGGCCTCACCTTCATCGCGCAGCACATCGGCGCCGGCTGTTTGCACCAGCGCAGGTGGCAAGCCTTTGAGCTGGGCAGTGGTCGCGCGCAGTGGCGAAGCGTAGATCTCGTTACGTTGCTTGGCGTCAGTGGTGTAGTTGTCCCAGAACCACTTCATCATGTTCTTGGTGAGGAAGTGCCCCTCGGCAAACTGGTTGTAAGACGCCGTTTCAAAGTTTGCGTCCGTCACCGGCCACAGCAGCACCTGGAACCTGATCGCCGGGGTGCCTTTGTCTTTGGCCATCAGCGCAACCACGGCCGCCATGTTGCCGCCGACGCTGTTGCCGGCCACGGCCAGGCGCTTGCCGTCGACATTGATTTCTTTACCGTGCTCAGCCACCCACTGGGTCGCGGCATAAGCCTGGTTGATCGCCACCGGGTAATGCGCTTCCGGCGAAGGGGTGTAATTGACGAACACCGCCGCCGCCCCCGAACCCGTGACCAGATCCCGAACCAGGCGTTCGTGGGTCGGGAAATCCCCCAGCACCCAGCCGCCGCCGTGGAAGAACATGAACACCGGCAGCTCGCCTTTCACCCCGGCCGGACGGACGATGGTCAGGCTGATGGGTTGGCCGTCGACTTGAATGGTCTTCTGGCTGACGTCCGCTTTTGGCAGCGTCAATTCCACCCCGGCTTGCGCGCCGACCAAGATGGCCCGGGCATCTTTCGGTGAAAGCTGTTCCATCGGTTTGCCGGTGCCGGCATTCAGAACATCGAGGAACGCCTGGGTGTTGTGCTCAACCCCGTCGCCCGCGAATGCACTGTGGATGGACAGGGCGAGAAGGGTACCGGTCAAGACTTTGCTGAAAGTGTTCATGTTCGTTTCCTGTTTGGTCTAGGAATCAGCAGTTAGACGGTAACGTGCAGGCGCACATCGACGTTGCCACGGGTGGCGTTGGAGTACGGGCAGACCTGGTGGGCAGCATCGACCAGGGATTGCGCATCGGCTTGTTCAAGACCTGGCAGGCTGACGTGCAGATCGATGTCCAGACCGAAACCACCAGGAATCTGGCCGATACCGACATGGGCGGTGATCGATGCGTCGGCCGGGATGCTGCGTTTGGTCTGGCTGGCGACGAATTTCAGCGCGCCGATGAAGCAGGCCGAGTAACCGGCGGCGAACAGTTGTTCAGGGTTGGTGGCTGCGCCGCCAGCACCGCCGAGTTCTTTCGGGGTAGCGAGTTTGACGTCGAGGATGTTATCGCTGGAAACCGCACGACCGTCACGGCCACCAGTGGAAGTTGCGATTGCGGTGTAGAGAGTTTGCATGGTGTACGCCTCGTTTGGATTTGTTTGTTTGCGCTAAATGTTTGCGCGCTAAGTAAGTGCGAGGTGAATGTATCGCGCTAATATTTTGCGCGCAAGATAAATTTTGAAAAAAGTTTGGCGAGCGTGGTGAGGCCCGGGAGTGATTGCCGGCAAGACTATTGAATTAGAGCGGTTCAGGCAGGATTTTCGGGCAGTAAATTTTTTCGAGGCGAGGGGCAGATGAAGCGGAGTCCCGAGGTCACCACAAAAAAAATGTGGGAGCGGGCTTGCTCGCGAATGTGGTGTGTCAGTCAACACATGTGCTGAATGTCACACCGCATTCGCGAGCAAGCCCGCTCCCACATGGATGTGTGATGGTTTGAAGATTACAGGCTGTCTTGCAGATTGCTCCGCAGCACTTGCAGCTCTGCCTGCAGTTTCTGCAGTCTCTCCAGCGTCATCCCGCTGGCGCCGAGGATGCACTGGGGAACTCCGCGAGCCTTGTCCCGCAAGGCGCGACCCTGTTCGGTGAGTTCGACAATCACAACTCGCTCGTCTTCGCGGCTGCGGGTGCGGCTGAGCAAGCCTTCGGCTTCCAGGCGTTTGAGCAGTGGCGTCAGTGAGCCAGGATCGGTCAGCAGGCGCGTGCTGATTTCGCCTACGGTCAAACCGTCCTGTTCCCACAACACCATCATCGCCAGGTATTGCGGATAGGTCAGGCCCAGCGCTTGCAACAGCGGCTTGTAGACCTTGGTCATCAGCAGCGAGGTGGAATGCAGGGCGAAGCAGGCCTGATTATCCAGCAGCAGGGCGTCGCAGTTATCGGAGGTGTTGCGCTCGGTGTTCATTTCGAAGCCTTGATCAGTGATCGTCATAAATCTAGCGGGCGAATCTTTAATGCGCCAGACAATTCTGGACTAGTGCCGGTCCAGGTCGGTTTGCAGCGCCAGGTCCCATGGCGGAATCGGACTGAAGCGGGTTTTCAGGTATTCCAGCAACAAACGACTGCGGGAATTGGGCTGCTGCTCCAGGCGCAAGGCATAGATGCCGGTGGTGTCCGAAGGTGGCAGACCATTTTCGCAAAACAGGGGCAGTAGCTCACCACGCAACAAATATTCGCTGGTCAGCCAGGTCGGCAGATGCGCGACACCCAACCCGGCCAATGCCCCGCAGGCCAGCGCCTCGGCATTGTTGGCGCTCATGCGGATGCGCGACGGGCGGTGCGTTTGCATTTGCCCATCCCGCTCGAAACGCCAGGCGAAGGGTGGGGCGAGGCCATCCCAGTCGAGGCCGTCGTGTTCAATCAACTGCGCCGGGTCGGTCGGTACGCCGCGACGCTTCAGATAGTCGGGGCTGGCGCAGGCGATGCGCACCATGCTCGCCAGCGGTGTGGCTACCAGTCGGGTGTCGGCCATTTGCCCGGTACGCAGCACCAGATCAACCTTGCCCAGGTTCAAACCCTGCATGTCGACAAAACTGTCGATCAAGTGCAGTTGCACATCGAGACCGGGGTAGAGCACCAGAAAATCAGCGATCACCGGCGCCAGGTGCCGCCGGCCGAACGCGGCGGGGGCGTCGATCCGTATCAGGCCTTCCGGCGCACTGCTCAGGGACACCGCTTCGGCCCGCGCCAGTTGCAGTTCGGCCACAATCCGCCGCGCCCGTTCGGCGAATGCCAACCCGGCCGGCGTCGCGCGCACGGCATGGGTACTGCGGATAAACAACTGGCTGCCGACGGCGTTTTCCAGGCTGTCGATGCGCCGCGCCACGGCCGACGGTGTCAGCGGATAACGGCGGGATGCGCCGGAGAAACTGCCGGTTTCCAGTACATCGAGGAACAGGCCCAGTTGTTCGGTTAACTGATTGGGGTTCATGGCGTAGTCAGTGCTTATGCAAAGTTGGCACAGCCATTGTGCGTTGCTATGCGTTTCCCCGCCAGCGCCGACTGCGTAGGATGGATCGCCTGAGATGAGAGGACATTGGCCGTGATTGAATTTTTGATGTATCTGGTATTCGGTGCCGCCCTGGGAACCCTGGGCGGGTTGTTTGGGATTGGCGGAGGGCTGATCGCCATTCCGTTGCTGGGGGTGTTGTTCGGGCTCGATCAGCAGATTGCCCAAGGCACTGCGCTGGTCATGGTGGTGCCGAATGTGATGCTGGCGCTGTGGCGCTATCACCAGCGCAATAAAATCGAGTTGCGTCACGCGCTGCCGCTGGCGTCGATGGGTTTTTGCTTTGCGTGGATCGGGTCGATCTGGGCGGTGGGCATCGATGCGGAAACCATGCGCGTAGGATTTGTCGCATTCCTGATCGCACTGTCGGCCTACAACCTGGTGCGAATGTTCTACGCCAATGTATCGGTCAGTTCGCAGATGAATTACTCATGGCCATGGCTGGGCGTGCTCGGCGCGGCTTCCGGGACCATGGGTGGATTGTTCGGTGTGGGTGGGGCGGTAGTGGCAACGCCCGTGCTGACCAGCCTGTTCGGCACCAGCCAGGTGGTTGCCCAAGGCTTGTCGCTGGCACTGGCGTTACCCAGCACGGGCGTCACGCTGGTGACTTATGCCGTGCATCATCAAGTGGACTGGATGATCGGTGTGCCGTTGGCCATCGGCGGTCTGCTGAGCATCAGTTGGGGCGTGAAGATCGCCCACACCATACCGGAGCGGCTGCTGCGCGCGCTGTTCTGTGGCTTCCTGGTGCTGTGTGCGGTGATGCTCGCCTTTAAAGTTTGAACCCTTCGACGATGTGTTCGGCCAGGCACTCGGTAATCGGCGACGGGTTGTGCAGGTTGCGCACCAGCATGATGCTCGCCTCGGGCAAAATCGGCAGATCTTCGGCTTCACCGAGAATGCGCATGTCGGGGGTGATCAGGCTTTCCAGTTGTGCGGTCACGGCCAGGCCGGCACTCACCACCGCCATGATCGCCGACAGGCTTGAACTGTTGTAGGCCACGCGATAATCGCGGCCCATGGCATCGAGGGCATTGCAGGCCCATAAACGGCAGAAGCAATCGCTGTTGAACATCGCCAGCGGCAGCGGCGTTTGCTCATGGGCACTGAAGCATTGCGCTTCGGCCCAGACAAAACGTTCCTTGCGCAGCAGTTGCCCGATCTCGTTGCCCGGCTCACGGGTGACGATGGACAGGTCCAGGTCCTGGCGCAGCAGCAATTGTTTTGATGATTCACAGTGGACTTCGATCTGGATCAGCGGATACGACTGGGCAAATCGCCGCAGGATGCCCGGCAAAAAACGCATCACGTAATCGTCGGGTGTGCCGATGCGTACCATGCCGACCATGTGCGGTTCGCGCAACGTGTTGAACACTTCGCTGTGCAGCTTGAGGATGCGCCGCGCGTAGCCCAGCAACACCTGGCCTTCAGCGGTGAGGCGCACCTGACGGCCGTCGCGCTGAAACAACTGGCGCTGCAACACATCCTCTTCCAGCCGTTTCATCTGCATGCTCACGGCGGACTGCGTGCGATTCACCAGCTCGCCGGCGCGGGTAAAGCCGCCCTGATCGGCGATGGCAACGAAGGTGCGCAGCACTTCGGTATCGATACTTGGGAAGGCGGACATTGATCAATCTCCGAGATGTATTGCATCAGAAACATTCGTTGGATTGATCTTAGCTCCGGCGCGACACTTGAGCCATCCCAAACGGAGGGCAACAAGATGAAAGGTCAAAAAGGCTATGTCGAAGTAGAAAAACATTCCATCCATGTGGTGACAGATCTGTTGCACAAAATCAGTCGCTGGTACGAATTGCACCGTGAACGCGAGTTGTTGGCGGGCATGAGCGACGAAGCGCTGAAGGACATAGGGCTCAGTCGTGCGGATGTCGAGCACGAAACCATCCGCCCATTCTGGGATGACCCGATGCACAAATGAGTAACCCACAACTACACAAACCGTCTCCCGGTAAGGTAGGTTGCGAGCAGACAAGGAGATGTTCATGCCCGCAACGCTGTCCTTTTCCATCAAACAGGCTCGACGCCTGGCGCTGGCCGCCCAAGGGTTCAATGGGCGCCAGCCGCCGGCGACGATCAAAGCGGTCCAGCTCAATCGCCTGATCGAGCGGCTGGGCATTTTGCAGATCGACTCGGTCAATGCGTTGGTGCGTTCGCACTACCTTCCCTTGTTTTCCCGCCTCGGCAACTACTCATCCGACTTGCTCGACCAGGCTGCCTGGAGTTCGGGCCGTCGACGCACGTTGTTCGAATACTGGGGCCATGAAGCCTCGTTGCTGCCCCTGTCGATGTACCCGTTGATGCGCTGGCGCATGCGGCGGGCGACCCGGGGTGAAGATATCTATCAGCAACTGGCGCGATTCGGGCGTGAGCAGCAGGACACCATTCGCCGTGTGCTGGCCTCGGTTCAGGAGCTCGGCGCGCTGGGTGCCGGGAGTCTGTCGACGCGCCAGGAGCGGGCAGGACCTTGGTGGGACTGGAGCGCGGAAAAGCATGCGCTGGAGTGGTTGTTCGCCGCTGGTGAGGTGACCGTGGCTGGGCGACGTGGATTCGAGCGACTTTATGATTTGCCGGAGCGGGTCATTCCCTCCGCGATTCTGCAGCAGCCGTTGCTCTCGGAGGACGAGGCCCAGCGCGGGCTGTTGCTGCATGCCGCGAATGCTTTGGGGGTGGCGACGGAGAAGGACTTGCGCGACTACTTTCGCCTGAGCCCCGGTGATGCGCGTCCCCGCTTGGCAGAATTGGTGGAAACGGGGCAATTGCTGACTTGCGAGGTTCAGGGTTGGCGGCAACCGGCATTTTGCCTGCCGGAGCCCAAAGTGCCGCGCAAGGTCGAAGCCAGCGCCTTGCTTTCACCGTTCGACTCGCTCATCTGGGAGCGCAGTCGCACCGAGCGCTTGTTCGATTTTCGCTATCGGTTGGAGATCTACACGCCGCCGGACAAGCGGGTCTACGGCTATTACGTGCTGCCTTTTTTACACAACGAGCGGATTGCCGCACGGGTGGATTTGCGCGCGGAACGGGCATTGGGGCGGCTCGCAGTGCATGCTGTGCATGAGGAAGAAGCGGGGCTGGACGAGGAGGGGATGCTGGCGTTGGCGGTCAATTTGCGGCGGATGGCGGATTGGTTGGGGTTGGAGCGGGTTCAGTTGAATTGTCCGCGGGCGAGTGCGGCGCGGTTGCGGGTGGCATTGGCACAGATAGATGGGTGACTAATCTGGGCTAATCGCCAGCAGGCTGGCTCCCACAATGGATCTGTGTCGTACACAAAACCATGTGGGAGCTAGCCTGCTAGCGATAGCGGTACATCAGGCGATCAAAAACTACCGTCGAACCTGCTTCAAAGTTTCGGCAATCAAAAACGCCAGCTCCAGTGACTGATCAGCATTCATTCGCGGATCACAATGGGTGTGATACCGGTCCGACAACCCGTCCTCGGTAATCGGCCGCGCACCGCCAATGCACTCGGTGACATTCTGCCCGGTCATCTCGATATGGATGCCACCGGCATAACTGCCTTCCGCTTCGTGAACCTGGAAGAACTGCTTCACCTCGCCAAGAATCTGCGCAAAGTCGCGGGTCTTGTAGCCGCTGCTGGCCTTGATGGTGTTGCCGTGCATCGGGTCGGAACTCCAGAGCACCTGTTTGCCTTCACGTTGCACTGCGCGGATCAGTGCCGGCAAGTGATCGCCGACTTTGTTCGCGCCCATTCGCGCGATCAGGTTCAAGCGGCCTGGATCGTTGTCCGGGTTGAGCACGTCGATCAGGCGGATCAGGTCTTCCGGGTTCATGCTCGGGCCGACCTTGACCCCGATCGGGTTGTTCACCCCACGCAGGAATTCGACGTGCGCACCGTCCAGTTGGCGGGTACGGTCGCCGATCCACAGCATGTGCGCCGAGCAGTCGTAGTAATCGTTGGTCAGGCTGTCGCGACGCACGAAGGCTTCTTCGTAGTTCAGCAGCAGCGCTTCGTGGGCGGTGAAGAAACTGGTTTCGCGCAATTGCGGCGAACTGTCCATGCCACAGGCGCGCATGAAGGCCAGGGTTTCATCGATGCGGTCGGCGAGGTGGCTGTATTTTTCCGCCAGCGCCGAGTTGGCGATGAAGTCCAGGTTCCACTTGTGAACTTGATGCAGGTCGGCAAAACCGCCCTGGGCAAAGGCGCGCAGCAGGTTCAGGGTGGCGGTGGACTGGTGGTATGACTGGAGTAGCCGCTCCGGATCCGGAACGCGGCTTTTTTCGTCGAAACCGATGCCGTTGACGATATCGCCCCGGTAGGCCGGCAGGGTCACGCCGTCGATGGTTTCGTCGTTGGCCGAGCGCGGCTTGGCGAACTGGCCGGCCATGCGCCCGACCTTGACCACCGGGCAGCCGGCGGCGAAGGTCATGACGATCGCCATTTGCAGCAGCACTTTGAAGGTGTCGCGGATTTTCGCGGCGGAGAACTCGGCGAAGCTTTCGGCGCAGTCGCCGCCCTGCAACAGAAATGCGCGACCCTGTGTCACTTCGGCAAACTGACGGCGCAATTCCCGGGCTTCACCGGCAAACACCAGCGGCGGATAGCTGGCCAGGGTTTGCTCGACGTGCAGCAAATGTGCCGCGTCGGGATAAACAGGTTGTTGCTGGATCGGCAGGGCGCGCCAGCTGTCAGGGCTCCAGGGTTGGCTCATCACGGTCTCGGTTGTTTTACGCTCGGGTGTTCATGTTATCAGCAAATTAGTGCGTGACCTGTTCCCGTCGCTTCGCGGACAATCGCGCTTTTGCCGCCTCATGTTGCGGTGTACTACGTTGCCGGGCCTGGTAACGATCAGGAGACGAAATGACTGAGGAGCGCGTCGAGCATCTGCTCGCCGAGGTACAGGACGAGTTCGGTGTGATTCGTGTGCTGGAAGTGGCCGATTACCGTTTTCTCGAGTTCGGTGATGCCATCGAACAAAGCTGTGTGTTCACCGCCGACCCGAGCTGGCTCGAATACGATTACACCCGGGCAATGCTTGTTGGTGCGTTGTGTCACGGGCAGCCGGAAAGCGCGCTGTTCCTCGGCCTCGGTGCCGGCACGTTGACCCAGGCCTGCCTGAAATTCCTGCCGCTGGAAGATGTCGAGGCCATCGAACTGCGCCCCGACGTGCCGCGCCTGGCCATCGAATACCTTGGGCTGGATGACGATCCTCGACTGTACATCCGGGTTGGCGATGCACTGGAATTGCTGGCGACGGCAGAGCCGGCGGACCTGATTTTCGTCGACCTCTATACCGATGTCGGGCCGGGTGTCGGGCACCTGGCCTGGAGTTTTCTGGAAAATTGTCAGAAACGCCTGAATCCGGGCGGTTGGCTGGTGATCAATCAATGGGCCACCGACGACGGCAAACCATTGGGCGCGGCGTTGTTGCGCGGGCTTTATCATCGGCATTACTGGGAGCTGCCGGTGAAGGAGGGCAATGTGATTCTGATTGTGCCTTCGGAACTGGATCAGGACCTGGACATGGACGGATTGGTTGCGCGGGCCGAAGAGCTGGCGCCGCGGTTGGGGTATTCGTTGCAGTCGCTGATCAAGGCGATTCGCCCGGCGAGCTGATGCGGGTGTGATCACTTGTGGCGAGGGGATTTATCCCCGTCCGACCGCGAAGCGGTCGCAAAGTCGGCGAATGTGGTCTGCCTGAATGGCCATGGCGCTGGTTTTGGGGCTGCTTCGCAGCCCAACGGGGATAAATCCCCTCACCACAGAAGCTCCCTCGCCACAAAAGCCGTCTTGTCAGCAGCCTTTGAACACGCCGGGCCGCTTCTCGATCATCGACCGCACACCTTCCTTCGCATCCTCACTCGCCAACAGCTTCTTCACCAGCGCCGGCAATCCCTGCGCCGCCGCGGTTTCCCCTTCATAACGTGCCTGCCGCGCCGACATCAGCGTCGCCTGAACCCCCAGCGGTGCCTGCCGGGCAATCCGCTCAGCCAGTTCAATCGCCCGCGGCAACAAATCCTCGCTGGCCATGACTTCCTGCACCAGGCCCAAGTGCAGCGCATCATGGGCATCGAACTCATCGCCGGTCAGCAGCCAGCGCATGGCGTTGCCCCAGCCTGCAACCTGATGCAGGCGCAACGTCGCGCCGCCAAACGGGAAGATCCCGCGTTGGACTTCTTTCTGGGCGAATCGGGTGTTGCTGGCACACAGGTTGATATCGGCGGCCAGCATCAGCTCGATACCGATGGTCAGGCAATAACCTTGTGCGGCGACGATCACCGGTTTGCTGACGCGCGGACCTGCAAACACCCCCCACGGATCGCACCCTCCGGGCGGCACCTGCCAGCCTTCGGCCAGCGCTGCGCTGGCATTGACCAGGTCGAGCCCGGCAGTGAAATGCTCGCCATGGCCGAACACCACCGCCACCCGCGCCTCGCTGTCGGCCTCGAATTCGCCGTAGGCCAGGCTGAGGGCATTGAGCAGGTCGAGATCGAAGGCGTTGCGCTTGGCCACCCGATCCAGGCCGATCAACAGGACATGGCCGTGCCGTTCGCAGGTCACACGGCTGGTAACGGGTTGATTCATCACGCAATTCCTCGAGCGGGAAGGGGTTTGAGACTGCAGGACTGCGTCACAAGGGGGAACCGTTTTAGCGCCATCGCCAGCAGGGCCGGGCCTTTGAAAAATAGACTGCTGCACGATTATCTGCAAAGCCTGTGACATAACGGTGTATGCGTCAGATTTCCGACAAATAATGCTCCCTTTTTGGGCGAATTCCGGTATAGTGCGCGCCGGCCTTTAACCGGGCCGCGTTTAGGTAGCGCAATTCCCCGAAGTCAGCTTCGGCTGCACGTCCGCACAGCGGACTCTCCCTTGACGAATCTTTTTCATTCATTCGTTTTCGCAAATCCCCGCCGACAAAGCAGCCAGGGCGACTCTTGAGTCTTACACGGCATGCGCAGCTTTGGAGCATGGGTCTTTGCGGATGCACTTAGAGGCAGACCCATGACCCAGGAAACCGGCGGCTTCGCCGCTTTTAATCTTAATCCGAATATTCTTGCAGCCGTCATCGCGACTGGCTACGAAGAGCCTTCGGCTATTCAGCAGCAATCGATCCCGATCATCATGGCCGGTCACGACATGATTGGTCAGGCGCAAACCGGTACGGGTAAAACCGCCGCGTTCGCCCTGCCGATCCTGCATTGCATCGATCCTGCCAAGCGCGAGCCGCAAGCCCTGATCCTGGCGCCAACCCGTGAGTTGGCGCTGCAAGTAGCAACCGCTTTCGAAACCTACGCCAAGCAAATGCCGGGCGTAACCGTTGTGGCCGTTTACGGCGGCGCGCCTATGGGCCCACAACTGAAAGCAATCCGTAACGGCGCACAGATCGTTGTCGCCACCCCGGGCCGTCTGTGCGACCACCTGCGTCGCGACGAAAAAGTCCTGTCGACCGTGAACCACCTGGTTCTGGACGAAGCTGACGAAATGCTCAAGCTGGGCTTCATGGACGACCTGGAAGTCATCTTCAAGGCTCTGCCAGCGACCCGTCAGACCGTATTGTTCTCGGCCACCCTGCCACAGTCGATCCGCGCCATTGCCGAACGCCACCTGCGCGATCCGCAACACGTGAAGATCCAGACCAAGACTCAGACCGTTACCGCGATCGAACAGGCTCACCTGTTGGTTCACGCTGACCAGAAGACCTCGGCTGTATTGAGCCTGCTGGAAGTCGAAGACTTCGACGCCCTGATCATGTTCGTGCGCACCAAGCAAGCGACCCTGGACCTGGCCAGCGCCCTGGAAGCCAAAGGCTACAAAGCCGCTGCGCTGAACGGTGACATTGCCCAGAACCAACGTGAGCGCGTCATCGATTCCCTCAAGGATGGCCGTCTGGACATCGTTGTGGCGACCGACGTTGCTGCTCGTGGCCTGGACGTTCCGCGCATCACTCACGTATTCAACGTTGACATGCCGTACGACCCTGAGTCCTACGTTCACCGTATCGGCCGTACCGGCCGTGCCGGTCGCGAAGGTCGTGCACTGCTGCTGGTGACTCCGCGCGAGCGCCGCATGCTGCAAGTGATCGAGCGTGTAACCGGTCAGAAAGTTGCCGAAGTCCGCCTGCCGGACGCTCAGGCAGTTCTCGATGCGCGCATCAAGAAACTGACCAACAGCCTGTCGCCGCTGGTTGGCGATGCCGAGTCGACTCACGGTGATCTGCTGGATCGCCTGACTGCCGATATCGGTTGCACTCCGCGTGCATTGGCCGCTGCTCTGCTGCGCAAGGCCACCAATGCTCAGGCGTTGACCCTGGCTGCGATCGAGAAAGAACGTCCACTGGTGCCGAACAACGCACCGCGTGGCGATCGTCCAGAGCGTACCGGTGATCGTCCGGACCGTGGTGATCGTGAGCGTCGCGCTCCGGTTCCATTGGCCGAAGGTCGTGCCCGTTGCCGTACCGCGCTGGGTGCGCGTGACGGTATCGCTGCCAAGAACCTGCTGGGCGCCATCCTCAACGAGGGTGGTCTGGCGCGTGAAGCCATCGGTCGCATCCAGGTGCGTGACAGCTTCAGCCTCGTCGAGCTGCCGGAAGATGGTCTGGAGCGTCTGCTGACCAAGCTGAAGGACACTCGCGTTGCCGGTAAGCAGTTGAAGCTGCGTCGCTATCGCGAAGATTGATCCGCCTTCGGGTTGATTGATCGAACATAAAAAATCCCCGACTGGTTCGGGGATTTTTTTATGCCTGAGATTAGCGCTGTGGCGAGGGAGCTTGCTCCCGCTGGACTGCGCAGCAGTCCCCTTCTTTTCAGATAGAGAGGGGGGGCGCTTGCGACCCAGCGGGAGCAAGCTCCCTCGCCACAGGTTTGCTTCGCAGGCTCGGCAGCTGCTACAGGCGATCGGGTCGCGGCGGTTATTCTGTTGCCGGGCCGCCACCCGCCGTCACCACTTGCACGGTCATGCGCGGCATCGCCAGATCGAGCCCGGCTTCGTCCAGGTGACGTTTCAGGGACAGGTTGAAGGCGCGGGAGACTTCCCACTGCTTGATCGGCGCGGTCTTGAATCGTGCCCGAAGTATCGCGTTGCCGGACTCGAAACTCTCGACCCCTTGAATCTCCAGCGGCGACCAGATGTTGCGCCGTTGCAGCGGATCGTTGCGCATCTTCTGGCCGACGTCGCGCATCAGTTTGATTGCGTTATCGATGTCCATGTTCGAGGGGATCGCCACGCGGAAGATCGCGTAGCCGAACTCCCTGGAGTAATTCTTGATGCTTTTGATCTCGCTGAACGGAATCGTGTGGACGATGCCGTCGATGTCCCGCAGGCGAACAGTGCGAATGGTCAGGCCTTCGACAGTGCCGAGGTGGCCGCCGACATCCACGTAGTCGTCGATGGCCAGGGAATCTTCGATGATGATAAACAGCCCGGTGATCAGGTCGGCGACCAGTGACTGTGCACCGAAACCGATGGCCAGACCGATGACGCCGGCGCCGGCCAGCAATGGCGTGACGTTCATGCCCATGTTCGCCAGGGCGACGATCAACGCCACGATGAAGATCGCCACGAACAGCACATTGCGGATCAGCGGCATCATTGTCTGCGCGCGGGCATTGGCCAGGCCTTTGCGCGAGCGGGTGAGGGCGTGGTGCACCGCGGTGTCGCTGAGAATCCAGATCAGCCAGGCAAAAATCAGCGTGCCGCCGAGGCTGAACAGTTTGACGCTGACTTCATGGCCTTCACCTTCGGTGAACGCAATCAGCGACATGCCCCAGACGCGCAGGCCCAGTTCGATGAATGCCAGCCACACCAGCAAATGGGCAAGGGTATAGAAGAAGCTTTTCAGGCGTTCGGAATACAGCGCATGACGCTTCACGCCACGTTGCGGTTTCAGCGCATGGCGACGCACCAGCCCATTGATGACCATGCACAACACCAGCAGCACGGTGCAGATCAGCGACTGACGCAGTGCGGTACTGGTGTCGCCGGCCGAGACGAAGGTGGCGAACAGCGAGATGGCCACCAGTACCAGCGCCGGCACGTACCAGAAGGTCCCGAGAATATCGATGGTGTCGCTCAGGGCGCGGCGGGTCAGGCGCCGGGACAGCGGCTGGTTGCGGATCAGGTGGGCGATGGGGCGCCGGAAGCGCAGGATGAACAGGCCGGTAGACAGCGCGGCCAGCACATTGGCGATGGTGGCGGCGGTGTGCGCCAGGTGGCTGCCCAGGCTGGTCACCAGTCGCGGATCGCTCAGGGCTTCACCGAACGCGGCGAAACTGCCGATCAGCCACAACGGCCGAAAGGCCTGATGCCGCAGGATGTACAAGGCGCGGTGACGATGCGGACCGTCGAGCAGGGAAAAAGCGATCACGCAGATCGCCGAAAAACACGTGCCGACCACCAACGCATAGGCCAGCACCATGGCCAGGCTTTTGCCCAATGACGAGGGCAAGGCGTAACTCATGTACACCGTGATGACCAGGGCGATCAGCCAAGGGCCAAGTTTGCGCAGGGCAAACCGCAGCATGTCGAGGGCCTTGGGGTGTTGCGGCAATTCCTCGGTCAGGCCGAAGCGCATCCGCACCCGGTGCCCGAGCCAGATCAGTGCGGCGGCCAGCAGGCTCCAGATCATCAGGATCATGGCGAAGGCAAAAATGATCGGCAGCCATTCATTGACCGGTAGCGCCAGTGCTATCAGTTCGTCTTTGGCCAGATTGAATTCTTCGGACCAGCGCGTAAGCGGGCTGTCGGCGCCGGAGAACTGTTTTTCGAAATTGGCCAGCGTTCCGCCGATCAGGCCCAGCACGCCTTCTTCTTTGGTCGGTTGGGCTTTTTTGGTGGCGTCGCGCAACTTCTTCAGGTCGGCCAGCAACTTGCTGCGTTGCTGATCGTTCTCCAGCGACTTGATGACTTCGTCGAGTGATTGCCCCAGAGGTTCTTGCGCCTCCGGCTGGGTTTTCGCGGAGCCGTTGAGCAGGCTCGGCAAACCGGCGGCCTCGGCAGGCGTGATCGGCAGCAGCGTCATGAGGCAGACGAGGAAAAGACAGGGCAGGGCAAAAAGACGAGCGAACACTAGGCGGTCAACCTTGAAAGGAGCAGATCGACCGAGTGTACGAGCCCGCCAAAATCAATGCGAGCGAGGGGCGAGGATTTATTCGTTGAGTTTGGCGAGGATCTTGAAGACGACGGTGGCGAGGATGGTCAGCATGCCGATCCACATCGCGAACACGCCGACATTCTTGTCACGGAAATTGAAGCCGATGGCCAGCAGGATCATCCCGGCAAGAATCGGGATCAGCATGGCGTGGAATGAAGACATCGAGATCATGGGCGACTGCCTTGTCTAAGGGGGTATTTCAAGTCTAGGTGGGTTTTGGGTGGTCGGTAGTGATGTGTATCAGAATGAGCCGCGAGAACCGCGGGATTATTGTGGCGAGGGAGCGTGCTCCCGCTGGGCTGCGGAGCAGCCCCAACACCAGCCATCGCGTTCTTCCTGGCAGACCGCATTCGTCGGTTTTGCGACTGCTTGGCAGTCGAGCGGGAGCAAGCTCCCTCGCCACAGAGGATTCTCTGCAGATTTCCTTTGCTTGGTGATTACGGCAATTCCTGGCAGGCGTAAAACGCGCTCAGCACTTTCACCAGGTGCGCCAGGTCGTGGCTGCCGCACAACTCGCGGATCGAGTGCATGGCGAACGTCGGCAAGCCGATGTCCACGGTGCGCACGCCCAGGTGGCTGGCGGTGATCGGACCGATGGTCGAGCCACAGCCCATGTCGCTGCGTACCACGAAGCTTTGCACCGGCACTTCCTCGGCCATGCACAGATGGCGGAAGAACCCGGCGGTTTCGCTGTTGGTGGCGTAACGCTGGTTGCTGTTGACCTTGATCACCGGGCCGGCGTTGAGTTTCGGGCCGTGGTTGGCGTCGTGCTTGTCGGCGTAGTTGGGGTGCACGCCGTGGGCGTTGTCGGCCGAGACCAGCAGGGACTTCTGAATGGTGCGTACGAATTCATCACCATCAGGCAGCAGGCGACGCAGGGTCTGCTCAAGCATCGGGCCGTCGGCGCCGCACGCGGAGCAGGAACCGACTTCTTCGTGGTCATTGCAGACCAGCACGCAGGTTTCGTCGGTTTCAGCCGTCAGCAAGGCCTGCAGGCCGGCGTAGCACGACAGCAGGTTGTCCAGGCGCGCGCCGGCAATGAAATCGCCATGCAGGCCGATGACCGCCGCGCTTTGGGTGTCATAGAAACTCAGCTCGTAATCGAGCACCACGTCGGCGTTCAAGCCATGCTCCAGCGCCAGCTGGTTGGTGAGCACGGCGCGGAAGTCCACACGCTCATCGCCGGCAAACTGCGCAAGGATCGGCGGCAGCTCGGTCTGGGCGTTGATGGCCCAACCCATGTTGGCTTCACGATTGAGGTGAATGGCCAGGTTCGGAATGATCGCAATCGGTGCCTTGAAGTCGATCAGCTGGCTCTCGACCTTGCCGTCGCGGCGGAAGGTCACGCGGCCGGCCAGGGAAAGGTCGCGGTCGAACCAGGGGGCGAGCAGCGCGCCGCCGTAGACTTCGACGCCCAGTTGCCAGAAACCCTGGCGTTGCAGTTCCGGCTGGGGTTTGACCCGCAGGCACGGGCTGTCGGTGTGGGCGCCGACCAGGCGAATGCCGCCGTGCAGCGCTGAATGACGGCCCATCTTGATGGCGACGATCGAAGAGTCATTGCGGGTGACGTAGTAACGGCCGTTGGCCTCGGTGGACCAGGGCTCGCGTTCATCGAGACGCTGATAACCCGCCGCTTCCAGACGCTGAACAAGGCTGGCGGTGGCATGGAACGGGGTAGGGGAGGCCTTGAGGAAATCGATCAGGCCTTGGTTCAACTCTTCGCGCATAAGTAGCTCCAGACAGCAATGGCGCCAGTTTAACGTATTGGCTTGGGGCTTTGGGCGTGACGTTCGCCACAGTCGTCAACCCGCTGCTGCGACCCGTTTTTTCAGGTAGGACATGATGATCTGCTCGTCTTCAGGCTTGTCCGGTTTGGGCAATTGTTTCGGCCAGCCCTTGTGATGAGTACCCAAGAGTGCCTCCCGACGGGCTTCGTCCCAGCGAAAAATTTCCCGCGAGGCGGATTCCCACCATTCGTGTCGGCATGCCGTGTAGTAGGGGTGATCGGGTGCAGCGCTTCCATATAGCAGGTCGCGACCGATCTTTTTCAGCGCACCTTTATGGTTGCGCAGCTTCCATTTGATTTTCAGTCGCTGCCAGGCGGACGGGTACGGCTTGACCCGTGGTACATCGCGGCACCACTCCACCAGCTCGGGGCTGAACGCCTCCCCATGCTGTGCAAAGAAAAACGCCTGCATCCCATGGAAAAAGCGTTTTTCCGCGAAGTAGTGGTAGATGTACTTTCTCGCTTCGCGCACCGGCTTGTCGCGCATCGCGAACGACAGGGCGATTTGCTCGATCGTGTGAATATCGAAGCTGTCACGGGTCCATTCGTCGATGAATTCGATCGACGCTGCCAGCAGGGGCGCGTCGCGGTCGGTCAGGCCGCAGAGTCCGCTGTTGTACAGCTTGAAACCGTCGTCTGCGGTGATGCCGTGAGTGCGCAGGTATTCGCCGAGCTTCACGTATTCGTCGCGTTTGCAGACATCCCGCCAGCAGTATTCGAGGCGATCCATCAGGTAGTGCCCGGGCTTGATCTGATTGAAGATCTGGTTCGGGTCGCTGGTGAACAGCGTGTCAGTGTCGACGAACAGGGTTTTTTCCGCGAGCTTGAGGCCTTCCGCCATGGCGCAGGCCTTGCGGCGATGGTGGTAGCCGTTTTCACCCTGCCACAGGGTCAGTGTTTCCTGGGTCAGCATGACGGTTTCAACCGGCCAGCCGGCGTAGTCCTCGGGGCGGTCGGTGAGGATTCTGATGCTCGGAAGCTTGCCGTTTTTCGAATGGGACAGCGCAGTCAAAATACTGAATTTGGCTTCGCGTCGGTAAACATCCTGATTGCCGTAGATCAGATAAAGCAGTTGATGTCGGGTTTTCTTGACAGGTGCTGCAGGGGAAACAGTACAACTCATCGGGATAAAATCCTTTTGCTAAAACGGGCGACTGCCTGTCAGCCTGCGCTTAAAACGGTGCCGGGCACTCGAAGCGCAAGCGTTCGCCGCTCTGCGGGTGAGTAAAGCTGAGCATGCTCGCATGCAGGCACAGCCGTGGCCAGGCGGCCAGCGCCTGCTCATGGGCATAGAGGCCGTCGCCCAGCAGCGGATGGCCGATGGAGAGCATGTGCACGCGCAACTGATGGGAGCGGCCGGTGATTGGTGTCAGTTCGACCCGGCACCAGTCGCCGCAACGTTCGAGTACGCGCCAGAACGTCAGGGCGTTTTTGCCGAACTCGTGGTCCACCACGTGGCGCGGTTTGGTCGGCGGATCGTAGCGCAACGGCAGATCGATGCTACCGCTGTCCAGCTCCGGTTGACCCCAGCACAGGGCTGTGTAGGCCTTCTCGGTTTCGCGGTCGTGAAATTGCCGAGACAGTTCGCGATGGGTGTCCGGGTCACGGGCCAGCAGAATGATGCCGGACGTTTCCCAGTCCAGGCGATGGACGATGCGGGCTTCCGGGTAGCCGTTTTCTTGCAGGCGGGTGATCAGGCAATCCTTGTTGTCATCGGCCCGGCCGGGGACGGACAGCAACAGGGTCGGTTTATCCACCACCAGTACGGCGGCGTCCTGATGGATGATACGGATGTTGGACAGCGGCATTAAAACAGCCTCGTAACAAACGCCAACGGCGACTCAGGCCCCCTCCATTGGCAGAGGGGGCCTGAGTCGCCGTGGCTCCTGCCGGATCGACTCAGCGATCTGGCAGGGTGATATTGAGTTCCAGAATCGAGCAGCTACCCTGGTTTTCCAAGGCGACGTGCACGTCATCGGACCCGATATTGACGTACTTGCGGATCACCTCGACCAATTCCTTCTGCAAGGCGGGCAGGTAGTCCGGCGTACTGCGTTGGCCGCGTTCATGCGCCACGATGATCTGTAGACGCTCTTTCGCTACCGAGGCGGTACTTGGCTTCTTGTTAGCACGAAAGAAGTCAAAAATGTTCATTACCGGCCTCCAAACAGACGCTCAAAGAATCCTTTCTTCGTCACATCGAGAAACCGATGCTCCACGGTTTTACCCAGCAGGCGTTCAACGGCATCGCTGTACGCCTGACCGGCGTCGCTCTGGTCGTCGAGGATCACCGGCACGCCGGAGTTGGACGCCTTGAGTACCGCTTGGGACTCAGGGATCACACCCAGCAGGGTCACGGCGAGAATTTCCTTGACGTCTTCGACGCCGAGCATTTCGCCGTCGCTGACGCGTTGCGGGTTGTAACGGGTCAGCAGCAAGTGTTCCTTGATCGGCTCTTCGCCGTTTTCAGCGCGACGCGACTTGCTGGCCAACAGGCCCAGCATGCGGTCCGAGTCACGAACCGAGGAGACTTCCGGGTTGGTCACGACAATCGCTTCATCGGCGAAGTACATGGCCAGGTGAGCACCTTTCTCGATGCCGGCCGGGGAGTCGCAGACCACGAATTCGAAGTCTTCCTTCAACGCCATCAGGACTTTTTCCACGCCTTCGACGGTCAGCGCGTCTTTGTCGCGGGTCTGACTGGCGGCCAGTACGTAGAGGTTTTCCAGGCGTTTGTCTTTGATCAGGGCCTGTTGCAGGTTGGCTTCGCCGTTGACCACGTTGACGAAGTCGTACACGACGCGACGCTCGCAACCCATGATCAGGTCGAGGTTACGCAAGCCGACGTCGAAGTCGACGATAACTGTTTTGTGACCGCGCAGTGCGAGGCCGGTACCGATAGCAGCACTGGTGGTGGTCTTACCCACACCACCCTTGCCGGATGTAACCACGAGAATCTTGGCCAAGGTGTTTCACCCCTAAGGAAAAAGGACATTTAGCCCCTGAAAAACATCTCTAGAAAAACTACTGCAGTCGGACAGCCTTGGCTGGAATCCGGTCCAGAACGGCGCTTACCTTCGATAAACACTGCTTTTGGCCTTTTTCCTACTTCGTTTGAGCCGTATTCGCTACGTTTTAGAGATGCTTGGAAAATGCGGCAGTATCCGTTAAAGCCGAATGATGTTCAACACATCGCCCGACAGGCTGACCTGTACGCCGGCACCCCATAAAGGGTCGCGCCGCAGATCCTCCGAAACCTTGTAGTGGCCTGCGATGGAGACCAGTTCAGCGCTCATTTGCTGACAGAAAATCCTGGCTTTCGTGTCGCCTTTGACCCCGGCCAGTACGCGACCGCGCATCGGGCCGTATACATGGATGTTCCCGTCGGCGAGAAGTTCCGCCCCCGGGCTGACCGACGAGATTACGACGAGGTCGCAACCCTGTGCATAAATCTGCTGGCCGCCGCGCACGGGCGAAGTGATGATTTTCGTCGGTTTGATCGTCGGTTCCGGCGGTTTTTCCGGTTTTTTCGCAACGGCCCCTTCAAGCGGGTCCAGCGGCCGCTCGCGGGCGCCGGACGGTGGCAGCACCGGCAGGTCGACCGCGATGGCGGCAGCGATGTCTTCGATACGGCTGGCGCGGATCGCCAACGTACGCAGACCGTGCTGGCGACAGACGCGCATCAGGCCTGGCAGATCGACCGCGCCTTCGCTGGCCGGAAGCTTGTCCAGCGCCAGTACCAACGGTGCGTTGCTGAAGAAGCCAGGCGCCTGGGCGACCTTGGCGGCCAGTTGCCGATCGAGGCTCTCGAGGTCGTTGCGGGCCAGCTCCAGCACCGTAATGGCGAGCATGCTGCCCTTCAACTGGAACACGGGATCTTGGTCTAGCAGGTCGGTTTGGCTCATGGTCGGCATACAACGGCTTGTCACTAAAAGTGCCGAGACTTATAACGAGAACGCTCGCCAGCCGCAAGCCGGGTCGAACGATGTAGAATGCGCGGCCATCGTCTTTCCGGAAGCTTTAATGGATCGCCCGCGTTTTCGAAAAACATTTCTTATGCCGCGTTTCTGGCCGCTGTGGTGTGGGCTGGGGCTGTTGTGGCTGATTGTTCAATTGCCGTATCCGGCGTTGCTGTCAATCGGCCGCGCCCTCGGCGCATTGATGTATCGCGCGGCGGGCGACCGACGGCGCATTGCCAGGCGCAATCTGGAACTTTGCTTCCCGGAAAAGTCTGCTGCCGAGCGCAAACGCCTGCTCAAGGAAAACTTTGCCTCCACCGGCATCGCTTTCTTTGAAATGGCCATGAGCTGGTGGTGGTCCCGGGAGCGTCTGGCGAAACTGGCCCACGTCGAAGGGCTGGAACATCTGAAGAAAGCCCAGCGCGACGGCAAGGGCGTGATTCTGATGGCGGTGCATTTCACCACGCTGGAAATCGGCGCGGCATTGCTCGGTCAGCAGCACACCATTGATGGCATGTACCGCGAGCACAAGAATCCGTTGTTCGATTACATCCAGCGCTGTGGCCGCGAACGGCATAACCTCGATTCGCTGGCCGTGGAGCGCGAAGACGTGCGCGGCATGCTCAAGTTGCTGCGGGCCGGCCGTGCGATCTGGTACGCACCGGATCAGGACTACGGCGCCAAGCAAAGCATCTTCGTGCCACTGTTCGGCATTCAGGCGGCGACCGTCACCGCCACCAGCAAATTTGCGCGGCTGGGCAAGGCGCTGGTGGTGCCGTTCACCCAGGAGCGTCTGGCGGACGGCAGCGGTTATCGACTGGTGATCCATGCGCCGCTCGAGGGTTTCCCCGGCGAGACCGAAGAAGCCGATTGCCTGCGGATCAACCAATGGATCGAAGGCGTGCTGCGCGACTGCCCGGAGCAATACCTCTGGGCCCATCGCCGCTTCAAGAGCCGTCCGCCGGGCGAGCCCAAGCTGTACGCAAAACGCGGTTGAACCCCTATCCCATCAAGCACCATGGAGCGTTGCGATGAGTCCTGCTGAACCGGTTACAGGGTTGATTCTTTCCGGCGGCGGGGCTCGGGCGGCTTATCAGGTCGGCGTATTGGCGGCGATTGCCGAACTGCTGCCGCTGGGGGCAGACAATCCGTTCCCGGTAATCGTCGGCACCTCGGCCGGGGCGATCAACGCCGTCAGTCTGGCCAGCGGCGCGATGGATTTCCGGGGCGCGATTGAGCGTCTGACAGCCTTCTGGCAGGGTTTCCGCAGTCACCTGGTGTTGCGCAGCGATTGGCCGGGGGTGATTCATCAGGCCAGTCGGTTTGTCAGCCACAGTTTGCTCGGCATCGGCGCTCAGGTGCCGGTGGCCTTGCTCAACAGCTCGCCGCTGCGCGGGTTGCTCAACGACAAACTGCAAATGACCGGCATCGCCGAAGCCATTGCGCACAAGCAGTTGCAGGCCGTCGCGGTCACCGCGTTTGGCTATGAATCCGGACAAGCCGTGACGTTCTATGAGGGCGGGGGCACCATCGACGCCTGGTTGCGTCATCGACGAATCGGCGTGCCGACGCAATTGACCGTCGACCATTTGCTCGCCAGCTCCGCCATCCCATTACTGTTTGCCCCGGTGAAAATCGGCGAAGAATATTTCGGCGACGGCGCGGTACGCCAATCCGCGCCGATCAGCCCGGCCCTGCACCTGGGCGCCAATCGCGTGCTGGTGGTGGGCGTCAGCGGCAACCCACGCGGCGTTGACCCCGAGCAACCGCTGCAACGCGCCTACACCGGCCAGCAACCGACGCTCGCGCAGATCGGCGGGCACATGCTCAACAGTACGTTCATTGACAGCCTGGAAAGCGACATCGAGTTGCTGCAGCGCCTGAACCAGTTCAGTCACCTGATGCCCGATGGCACGCCGACCCGTGCGCTCGGCGTAGCGCCGGTGGAGGTGTTGGTGATTTCGCCGAGCCAGCCGATTGATGAAATTGCTGCGCGTCACCGTCAGGAGTTACCGGCGGCGTTGCGTCTGTTCCTGCGCGGGCCGGGGGCGACCAAGACCAGCGGGGCGGGGGTGTTGAGTTACTTGCTGTTCGAGGCGGGGTATTGCAGCGAGTTGATTGATCTGGGGCGGCGGGATGCATTGGCCAAGCGGGATGAGTTGAGTCGGTTTCTTGGGCTAACGGTGCCTGAAGTCGCTTGAGCTGTCAGTTGTGACAGTAGACATTTACTTGCCTCTACGATCAGATTGAAGCCCTCCGGCAGAGGGTTGCAAGATGGCTGCTGCGCAATGGATCGATGCTCACACGCCAACAGTGACGGTGACGGACCCGCGCGTGTTGGCGGTGCGAAATGTCGCTTATTGTCGTCATCCGCTGAACACATCGATTGATACGCGCATTACCCGTAACCACTTCGATCCTGCCGGGCGGCCATTCGCTGCCTGGGACCCACGGCTGTGGTTAACAGCACCCAAACCCAATCTTCAATCCGGATTCGATTTGCAGGGCCGGCCATTGTTGGTGGACAGCGTCGATGCCGGTTGGCGACTGAGTTTGTTTAATCAGGCGGATGCGGTTTGCTCGTCCTGGGATGGTCGCGGCGGTCAACGTCACACTGAATTCGATCAGCTTCAGCGTGCAATAACTGTTACTGAGCAGATGGCAGACGAGCTGCCGCGGGTATCTGATCGGTTCACCTATGGTGCTGCCGATGACGAGTTCGCCGTTCATAACCAATGCGGACAACTGATCTGCCATGACCACCCGGCCGGCAGTCGGCGCCTCTGCGAATACGGAGTGGGTGGTTTGCTGCTGTCGGAGCGAATGCGTTTCCTGCGCGATCTGGAGCCGACGGATTGGTCGTCCGCGTTCGCCGATGCCGGACTGGAAGACGAAGTGTTCGAGACGACGCAGCTGTACGGTCCTTTGGGGGAGATGCGAAGTCAGACTGATGCCATGGATAACGTCAGATCGTTCACTTACGACCGGGCAGGGCAATTACGTGAGGCCCGACTGAAGCTGGCAGGGCCCTTGGAAGAGCCGCGTTTGCTGGTCAGTGAGATCCGCTACGACGCCTTGGGCGGGGTCGTCAGCGAATGCGCTGGAAATGGCGTCACCACCACCGCCCGTTACGCAGGTGAAGACGGGCGCCTCCTGCAATTGCAATCTTGCAATGTCGAGGGCAAGCCGCTTCAGGATTTTAATTATGCATATGATCCGATGGGCAACATCACCAGCATCGAAGACAAGGCTCAACTGACGCGTCATTTCAACAATCAGCGAATCGATCCGGTCTGTAGCTACACCTACGACAGCCTTCACCAACTGATCGAAGCCACCGGCAGCGAAGTCAGTCAGCCGAGCTACGGCCCAGCGTTGCCGTCGTGGCAAACCCCGCCGCTGGATCCCAGCCAGTTGCGCAATTACATCCAGACCTTCAACTACGACGCAGCAGGTAATCTGCAAACCCGCCATCACAGCGGTGCAGAAACCTTCGAGATGTTTACCTCGCCAGACAGCAATCGCAGTGTTGCGGATAAAGCCAATCTGGTCGACGGCTTCGACGCCAATGGCAATCAACTGGCGTTGTTGCGCGGCCAAAAGATGGGTTGGGACATTCGCAATCAGTTAAGCCGGGTCACGCTGGTCAGGCGTGGCGACGGCCCTGACGATACCGAATGTTATTGCTACGACAGTCCCGGGCATCGACTGCGAAAGGTCCGACTGACCCAGGCTGCGAGTCGTACGTTGCGGGCGGAAGTTCTCTACTTGCCGGGGCTGGAAATTTATCGTGATTCGGCGACTGGCGAAGAACGGCACGTCGTGAGTGTCGAAACCGGGCGCAGTCAGGTTCGAGCCTTGCACTGGGTTACGAAGTTGCCTCGCGATGTTCCTGATTACCAGCTGCGGTTTTGCCTGAGCAATCACCTGAATTCCAGCACGCTGGAGTTGGATGAACAGGGTGGCGTGCTGAGTCGGGAGGTTTATTACGCGTTTGGCGGGACGGCGTTGTGGGCGGGGGCAAGCGAGACGGAAGGCAAGTACAAGACGATTCGTTATTCGGGTAAAGAGCGGGATGCGACGGGGCTTTATTATTATGGGTATCGGTACTGCGCACCGTGGTTGCAGCGGTGGGTGAGTCCAGATCCTGCCTGGTTTGTAAACGGTTTGAATTTATTTGGATATGTCTTAAATAACCCGCTGACGCTCAAGGACGTGGATGGTTTGTCGGGGACAGATTTTAATGATCTTCTTCTTGTAAGCAATCATGAAAAAGCAAGGGAAACTAAAGGGGCGGCTGTAAGTGCACGACAGACAACTTTGCTAAAGGAGTCAAATATAGTTCCGGATAAGCATGAGCGTACTTATCTGGAGGCTTATGCCGCGGACTCAGGGTACTTTGTCAATGACTACCTAAGGTTAGGGGAAGAGAGAGAGTATTCCGAGAGTTATTTTCCTAAAGATGCTCGCGTAGCAAGCGACAATGTATCTCGCGTTTATGACTTGGCTGATATAGTTAGCGCGCTTCCTCACACCGGTGATGTAACACTGTATCGGGGGGGATCAGGGCGCAGAGGGACGTCGGGTGCTTTTTTCAGGCAAGGTCGATTGGGGGTCGGGAATATATTGATCAATACTGATTTCGCCTCTTTTACCGAAAATCCTATCGTTGCCGCAGAATTTGCGGGATTTCACTCAAATGATGAAAGTCGTAAGTTTGACGAGACTTCTGTGATTTTTGAAGTCAATCAGCATTTTAGTCCTAAGCCCATATCTCCTTTATCCCCGCGAAGCGGTTATCCTTTCTATGAATCTGAGTCACTGGCAAATCCCGGTGCAGCGTTTGAAATTATGTCCGTAGAACTATTGGATGTATTGCTTGAGGGGCAGAAGCAAAGCTATGTAAAGGTTTCAATGAAAGAAGTGACCCCTCCGAAGATAGCGGTGGGTAATGGAACTTTTGGGTCAACGATCGTTTTACCGGACAATGTCTTCGATATGCGTACGGGAGAACCTATTGATTTTGATGTTTTTGAGCAACGCTTAGGGAATTCATCGAAGCGGCTTCTAAGCGCTTACTACTAAGGTCGGCGACGTCGAAGATGTTCGCCCGGTATCTTGGCTGCCGGGCGATATCTATTAATCAGTTTTGATCAGAAGTGAAACTTCACCAAGAAACTCGTCGTGCTCTGATCAGTCTTGAAGTACTGGCTGTCTTCAATTCCGTACTTGTTTTTCCAGTAGTCGTATTCCACCCCCACATACAACTGCTTCTCGCCAATGTTCAGTGCTTTACCCAAGTCGTACTTAACCTGCGGATTAAAGTGCAGGTTGGCGTGGTAGTCGCCTTTTGAGTTCGAATCGTTGTCGACCACCCAGTCCATGAAACCGTCGATCAGGATGTTCGAGTCACCCACGGGAATGGTGTAGGACCAGACCGGGGTGATCTGCCAGACGTTATCCCCGGCGCGTGGGCCTTCGGTCTGACGGTTGTAGAAGTTCAGCTGGAAGTAATCGAAGCCCGGGATCGCCAGGTCGAAACCCGGACCGATCAGGTAGGACTCGGTATCGCCTTCACCGAACTCGTAGGTCATGGCCAGCAGCACGTCTTTGACCGGACCGAACCCTATCTTCTGGTCCAGGACCTTGCCCAGGGAAATACGTGGGCTGAATTCCCCGTAATAGGTGTTCGGGCCGACGTTGAAATCCTTTTCGCCGTTGTAGAAGATCTTGTCGACGAAGAAGAAGTTATCCCCGTATTTCCATCCATCGGCGTGTTCGAAAGTCACGGTCTGCTGAATGCGCGGGTTGACCTGGAAGTCCTTGCCATACAGGTAGGTCAGGCTGTTGTTCTGCCATTGCAGCAAGTCGCCGGCCATGGCCTGGCCTCCGGCCAGCAAGGATCCCGCCAGCATCAGGCTAGTGCACGTACGTTTCATTCGGTTGCTCCCAAAAGTAGGTGTTTCACGTTGTTTTTTTAAGATCGGCGCTCTGGTGTGGCGCCTTTATCTGTAGCGTTAAAAAATCATCCAATCGGTGAGCTTCAGTGCTGTCGGCAAGCGCTGCGCCAAGGCTTTCGAAAAGCAAAAAAACTCCCGTTCGGCGGCTCAAGAGCCGTCGATTGAGAGGGGGGTTGGAATGCCTTGTTACCGTCCAGGGCCGGGATAAGTTGGCTTTCTGGTCAGGAATTAAATCCGGGCTTTTTTTTAAAGCGGATTCGGGCGGCCGCGGAGAATACTGACTCCTTGGCCAGGTCTCAAGTGCCCCGCAACAGCGCACCGACGACAGGTTTGGAGCACGGTTGCGGGTCATCTTAAAAGTGCACCTTCACCAGCAGGCTGGTGGTGTTCTCATTCGTGTCGAAGTTGGCGTTGTTTTCGATGCCGTATTTGTCTTTCCAGTAGCTGTATTCGACGCCGACGTACACTTGTTTCTCCCGCCAGCCCAAGGACTTCCCCAGGTCATATTTGATCTGTGGGTTCAAGTGCAGGTTGGCGTGGTAGGTGCCATGTGAGTTCTGGTCGTTATCCACGACCCAGTCGATATAGCCGTCGATCAACAGGCTCGAATTGCCCACTGGCAGGGTGTAGGACCAGGCCGGCGTGATCTGCCAGACATCGTCGCCGGGGCGCGAGCCTTCGGTCTGGCGGTTATAGAAGTTCAAGGTGAAATAGTTGAAACCCGGTACCGCGAGGTCGAAACCGGGGCCGATCAGATAGGCCTCGGTGTCGTCTTCGCCATTCTCGTAGGTCATGGCCAGCAACACGTCCTTGATCGGGCCGAATTCGAAACGGCGGTCGAGGATTTTGCCCAAAGACAGGCGTGGACTGAACTCGCCGTAATAGGCGTGCACCCCTTTATTCCGGTCTTTCTCGCCGTTGTAGTAAGTGCTGTCGACGAACAGGAAGTTGTCGCCGTACTTCCAGCGGTCGGCGTGTTCGAAAGTTATCGTCTGCTGGATCGACGGGTTGACCGCGAAATCCTTGCCATACAGATAGCTCAGGCTGTTGGTCTGCCACAGCAGCAGATCGCCGGCCATGGCTTGGCTCGCGGCCAACAGGCCGCCGGCCAACAGCATGTTTTTTTGTGTCCGAATCATCTGTTGCTCCCTCTTGTTTTTATTGTTCGTGGCGAGGGGATTTATCCCCGTTCGGCTGCGAAGCAGCCGTAAAACAGGCGAATGCGGTTTGCTTGAGAGAATGCTGGGGCCGCTTCGCGACCCAGCGGGGATAAATCCCCTCGCCACAGAGTTCGATCAGTGCGGGTGCGCGTGGCAGTCGTTGATCGCCGCGCGTTCGCGGCCGCCGAGGATGTTGAACAGCAGGTTCAGCGCCAGCGCGCTCAACGTCGCCATGGCGATGCCGCTGTGAGTGATCGGACTCATCCACAGTGGCAGGTGCGCAAAAAACTCCGGACGCACCACCGGTATCAATCCCATGCCGATGCTCACCGCCACCAGCAACTGGTTTCGACGGTCACCGATGTCGGCTTCCTGAAGAATCTTGATTCCGGTGGCGGCGACCATGCCGAACATCGCAATGGCTGCACCGCCCAATACCGCTGGCGGAATCGAGGCCACGAGGAACGCTGCCTTGGGCAGCAGGCTCAGCACGATCAGCAAGCCGCCGGCAACGATGGTCACCGAGCGGCAGCGCACGCCGGTCATCTGCACCAGGCCGATGTTCTGCGCGAACGAGGAGTGGGTGAAGGTGTTGAAGAACCCGGCGAAAAACGACGCGCCGGCATCACACAACAAGCCGCGACGCAGCATCCGTGGGCAGACGTCCTGGCCGGTGATTTTGCCCAGTGCGAGGAACATCCCGGTGGACTCGACGAAGATGATCACCACCACCAGGCACATCGACAGGATCGGTGCGAGTTCAAACTTCGGCATACCGAAATGCAGCGGTGTGACGATCTGCACCCATGGCGCCTGTGCCATGCCGCTGAGGTCGACCATGCCGATCACACCGCAGATCGCATAACCGAGGCACATGCCGATCAATACCGAAATGTTGACCCAGAAACCGCGCATGAAACGATGCACCAACAGGATGGTGGCCAGCACCAGCGCGGCGATGGCCAGGTAAATCGGTGAACCGAACTGAGCGGCACCCGCACCGCCGCCTGCCCAGTTGACGGCCACGGGGAACAGCGACAAACCGATCGAGGTGATGACGGTGCCCGTTACCAGAGGCGGGAAGAAACGCACGACTTTGGACATGAACGGCGCGATGAGCATGCCGAAGAAGCCGGCGGCAATGGTCGCGCCGAAGATCCCCTGCAGACCGATGCCGGGCATGCCGGCCATGGCGACCATGCTGCCGACCGCGGCGAAACTGGCGCCCATCATCACCGGCATGCGAATGCCCATCGGGCCGATGCCCAGCGACTGGACGATGGTGGCGATGCCGGCCACCAGCAGGTCGGCATTGATCAGGAAGGCTATTTCTTCACGACTCAGGCCTGCGGCCTGCCCGATGATCAGCGGCACCGCGATGGCGCCGCCGTACATCAGCAAAACATGTTGCAGACCGACCAGGATCAGTTGCAAAAGGGGCAAACGCTGAATGGCGGGTGCGTCGGGGATGCGCGCTTCGGATAGCTCGGACATGCAACACCTCGGATCTTTTTTATTCTTGTGATTTTGTGCATCAGGGTTGACCGCGGCGCGGTCATTCGCGGGCAAGTCGGATCGCCCGCGAAGCTTTTCAACGCTTAGTTGGTCGGAGCTCCCTGAACAATCCACGCGCCGATCAGGTCACGTTCCTGCTGGGTCATCTGGGTGATGTTGCCCAGTGGCATGATCTGGCTGGTGACGGCTTGTGCCTGGATGCGCGCCGCGTTCTGGCGGATCTGCTCGGGGGTGTCGAACATCACGCCGGCCGGTGCTGCACTGAACAGCGGGCTGGTCGGTTTGGCCGAGTGGCAGACCGAGCAACGTTCCTGGATCACGCTGTGCACCTTGTCGAAACTCGGGCCGGCGTTTGACGCCTGGACCGGTGCTTCAGCAGGTTTCGCGACTGCGGGTTTGGCCCCCCCGCCCACGGCGGTTTCCGGCAACGGCTGGTACTCGATGGTGCCAGGAGCCTTCGCCACTTCCGGTGCGCTCGGCATCTGCGCCGGGCCGGTGACGTAAGCCAGGCAGATCATGCCCACGGCAGCGACGGGCAGGGTCCAGGCAAACTTGTGGCTGTCATGACGGGTGTTGAAGTAGTGACGCACCAACACTGCCAGCACCGCGATCCCGGCCAGGATCAGCCAGTTGTACTGGCTGCCGTAGGTGCTCGGGAAGTGGTTGCTGATCATGATGAACAGCACCGGCAAGGTGAAGTAGTTGTTGTGCCGTGAACGCAGCAAGCCTTTGGCCGGCAGCGCCGGATCCGGCGTGCGGTTCTCGGCGATCGCCGCCACCAGTGCGCGTTGCGCCGGCATGATGATGCGGAACACGTTGCCGACCATGATGGTGCCGATGATCGCGCCGACGTGCAGATACGCACCACGACCGCTGAACACTTTGCTGAAGCCGTAGGCGGCGCCAATGATCAGCACGAACAGGATGAAACCGAGCAGGGCAGGGCGTTTGCCCAGGGCCGAGTCGCAGAGGAAGGAGTAGACGAACCAGCCGACGAACAACGAAGCGATGCCCAGGGCAACACCTTCAGGGCCGGTCAGGCTGCTGCCTGGTGCCAAGAGGTATAGCGTCGGGTTGGAGTAGAACACCACGCACAGCAGCGCGATCCCCGACAGCCAGGTGAAGTAGGCCTCCCATTTGAACCAGTGCAGGTTGTCCGGCATGGTCGGTGGGGCCAGTTTGTATTTTTCCAGGTGGTAGATACCGCCGCCGTGGATCGCCCACAAATCACCGGCCAGACCGCTTTTCGGGTTGACCCGGTTGAGGTTGTTCTCCAGCCAGACGAAGTAGAACGACGCACCGATCCAGGCCACGCCAGTAATCATGTGAACCCAGCGCACGCTCAGGTTCAGCCATTCCAACAGATGTGCTTCCACAGTCTTTACCTCTCGCCCGTCACTCTGTTGTCGAGTGATCGGACCTTCTCTTATTGGTGGGGGGCGAGGATCAAACGCTCATCCTCTTTGAAAAAATGCTCATCGCAGTTATTGCCTGTGCCACTGCGATCAACCACCAGGAAGTCATCCCGCTTTTCGATCGTCAGCACCGGATGGTGCCAAACGCCGCGATGGTAATTAATGCCCTGCCTGCCGTTGGTGACGAAGGCGCGGACCAAGCCTGATACAGGTTCATCGCCAAGTGGCGCGACCACGATCAGAAAGGGGTTGCCGAGCAGCGGAATGAAAGCCTGGCTGCCCAGCGGGTGACGCTCCAGCATGCAGACGGTCAACGGCATGTCCTGCGCGTCGGCGCGGAAAATGCTGATGATCGCCTTGTCCTCTGGCGTGGCGGTTTCCACCGTCGCCAGTTTGTGAAAGCGCATGGTCGAACCGTTGTTGATCATGAAGTGATCGCTGCCGTCGGTTTCGATCACGTCACCGAAAGGGGCGAAGGCTTCTTTGGTCAGCGGTTCAATCGTCAGTGTGCGCATGCTGTTTTTATCCGAATTCTGTGTTGTTGGTTCTGTTGCTATCGCCAGCAGGCTGGCTCCCACAGGGGAACGCATTCCAAATGTGGGAGCCAGCCTGCTGGCGATGGGTTTGCGCTTATTTAGCGACCTTGCCCAATACGCGCAGGCGACTCACACCACCGTCCGGGAACACGTTCAGGCGGATATGGGTGATCGGGCCCAGTGCCTTGATCTGCTCGGCGAAGGTGTGTTCGGCGTGCATTTCCAGTTTCTGCGCCGGCAGCAGTTCACGCCAGAACAGCGATTGGGTTTCGATCTGGCTGTCGGTGCCACCCTTGACGAACGCGCCCTGGATCGAGCACGTGTCCGGGTAGTTGCCCTTGAAGTGCAGGGTGTCGACGATGACTTTTTCGATCTCGCCGGCATGACCCAGCGCGACGATCACCCAGTCATTGCCCGGCGTACGGCGACGTGCGGTTTCCCAGCCGTCGCCCATGTTGATGCCACGGCCCGGGTTGAGGATGTTGCTCATGCGGCCGAAGTGTTCGTCGGAGCAGGCGAGGGCGCGGCCACCGTTCAGGGCTGCGGCCAGGTCGACCTGCTCGTTGTCGCCGACAGCGGACCAGTCGCGGAACGGAATGCCGTACACACGCAGACGGGCCACGCCACCATCCGGATAGATGTTGAAGCGCAGGTGGCTGAAGGCCTGGTCGTTATTGATTTCGTGATAGTGATGGCTGTTGCCTTGGAGCTCGACGGCCGACAGTACTTCAGTCCACTGAGTGTTTTCGTCCGGTTCGCCCGAAGCGAGGAAGCAGGCTTCCAGGGAGGCCGACGGTGGGAAGTTGCCGGTGAAGAATGAAGTGTCGATGTCCACGCCTTTGATCGAGCCGGGCACGCCCAGGCGGATCACGGCGCTGTCGTAGCCTTCGAAGCGCTTGCGGCGCGACTCCCAGCCGTCCATCCACTTGCCGTTGTCATCGAACACGCCCTCCTTCCACACGGCCGGGGTCGGTTGGAACAGACGGTTGGCGTCTGCGAACCAGTCATCGGTGACCGAGATGATTTTGGTGCCCAGGCGGGCGTCGGCCAGGTTGACGAACTTCTCGAAAGGTACGGCGTAAGCTTTCATTCTTCTTGTCTGCCTTTAATTAGTTGGCTTGGGATGCTCTCAGGGCCCTGGGCGATGTATGCGTTCAGTGTCGCTCGGGCCAAGGTCGCTATAGGGTCAGTAATCGGAACAGGGCGATCTTGTTGATCTCCGCCAGCGCGCATTTGAATTCGGTATCTGCCGAGTTGTGAATGCGCGTTTCGAACGCCGCGAGGATCTGATGCCGGTTGCTGCCTTTTACCGCCATGATGAAGGGAAACTTGAACTTGGCCTTGTAGGCGTCGTTCAGCTCGGTGAAGCGCTGGAACTCTTCGGCCGTGCATTGGTGAATACCGGCGCCAGCCTGTTCATTGGTGCTGGCTTCGGTGAGTTGGCCCTGAACGGCAGCTTTGCCGGCCAGGTCCGGGTGAGCGTTGATCAGGGCCAGTTGGCGTTGCTGATCGGCGCTCAACAGGATGTCGCTCATGCGCTGGTGCAGGGTTTCGATCTCGTCGATCGAGGCGTCCTGGCCCAGGTCGAAGGCCTTCTCGGCCACCCATGGCGAATGTTCGTAGATGTCGGCGAAAGCGGCGACGAATGCGTCGCGGCTCAGGGTCGAGGGTTTCAGTGTCTGGAACTGGCTCATTTTGCAGCCCCTTGGTACGGGTGGGTTTCGTGCCAGTGGCGAGCGATGTCGACGCGGCGGCTGAACCACACCTGTTCATGACTTTTAGCGTATTCGATAAAGCGCTTGAGCGAGGCCAGTCGGGCTGGACGGCCGATCAGGCGGCAGTGCAGACCGATCGAGAGCATTTTCGGCGCTTCGGCGCCTTCGGCGTACAGCACGTCGAACGCGTCTTTCAGGTATTCGAAGAAATCGTCGCCCTTGTTGAACCCCTGGACCTGAGTGAAGCGCATGTCGTTGGTGTCCAGGGTGTAGGGGATCACCAGGTGCGGCTTGCCGGTCGGGTTGTTCGGTTCCCAGTAGGGCAGGTCATCGTCGTAGGTGTCGCTGTCGTAGAGGAAACCGCCTTCTTCCATCACCAGGCGACGGGTGTTCGGCCCGGTGCGACCGGTGTACCAGCCCAGTGGGCGTTCGCCGGTGATTTCGGTGAGGACGCGGATCGCTTCGAGCATGTGCTCGCGTTCCTGCGCTTCGTCCATGTACTGGTAGTCGATCCAGCGGTAACCGTGGCTGCAGATTTCATGGCCGGCATCGACCATCGCACGGATCACGTCCGGGTGACGCTGGGCGGCCATGGCCACGGCGAAGATGGTCAGCGGAATGTCGAATTCCTTGAACAGTTTCAGAACCCGCCAGACGCCGGCACGGCTGCCATACTCGTAAAGGGATTCCATGCTCATGTTGCGCTCGCCTTGCAGCGGCTGCGCCGAGACCATCTCCGACAGGAAGGCTTCGGATTCTTTATCGCCGTGCAGGATGTTGCGCTCGCCGCCTTCTTCGTAATTCAGGACGAAGGACAGGGCGATGCGGGCATTGCCCGGCCAGTGTGGGTGAGGAGGGTTACTGCCGTAACCGATCAGGTCGCGTGGGTAGTCAGCGCTCACTGCAGTCTTCCTTCTTGTTCGTTGACAGTTTGTGTGGCGTGCCTGCAAGTGGGAAGTCAGGCTGGCGTCACAGCGATGGGCTGATTGTATACAACTTTATATCCACTTTGTAAGCCTGAATTTTCGCATTTTTCATCAACTGTCATCTTCACAGGTTATTGCAAGAAACCTGCCTGATTGGTCAGCTAATGGATGGAAGGTCCTCGGGTCGCATGGTTTACCCGCGGATTCGCTGGCAAATCCGGAATGGCGGTAGTCAGGCGAAAAATGTCGTTTTTATTGTGTACAATTTTTATTAAAAGTGTCTTAATCAGTCGCTCGCCGCAGCTTTTCGTGCTCCGAATCGGTGCGGTCTCCTTTTCAACTGACTTCAGGAGGCGCGAGGTCTGACTGCTCTACGCAGGCAGGCGCGCAGAATCAATGGGACGTTTGACTACACACGTTTTGGACGCTGCACACGGTTGCCCGGGCAGCTCGATCAAGGTCGAGCTGTACCGCGTTGAGGGCTCGCAACTGGAATTGGTCGCCAGCGCGATCACCAACAGCGACGGCCGTGTCGATGCTCCGTTGCTGCAGGGCGATGACTACCGCACCGGGGTCTATCAGGTTCAGTTCCATGCGGGCGATTACTACCGCGCCCGTGGCGTTCAGTTGCCTACGCCTGCGTTCCTGGATGTGGTGGTGCTGCGTTTCGGCATCTCTGCGGAGCAGGATCACTATCACGTGCCGCTGCTGATTTCGCCCTACAGCTATTCCACGTACCGCGGCAGCTGATCCCCCAAGCAGCTGCCTCCTCCGAGAAGCGACTGCGCATATAGCTTCTTTGGTCTTTCGCCCGCTCACACTGCGGGCTTTTTTTTGCCTGTAGAAAAAATCTCGCAGCCTCCTTGCACTCGACAGCTCCTACATGGAAACGCATTCCGCTGTAGGAGCTGTCGAGTGCAAGGAGGCTGCGAGCTTTTGGTCTTTAACGGCTCAACAGCGACGCAGCCCCTGCACCACTGAACAACCCCGCACTCACCCGGTTAAACCAGCTCTGCCCCTTGCCACTGCGCAGATACCGCGCCGCACCATGCGCACCGAGCCCGTAAGCCAATTTGCACAGCAGATCCAGCACGGTCCAGGTCGCGATCATTACCAGCAACTGCGGAAGGAACGGTTGCTCGGCGCTCAAGAACTGCGGCAGGAAAGCGGCAAAGAACAGAATGTCTTTCGGATTACTGGCACCCAACATGAACGCGCGCCCGAACAGGGCACGGAAGCGTGGAACCGGCGCAGCCTGAGGCACTTCAGCGCCGACCGATGGCAGGCGCGACTGCTGCCAGCTCTGCCAGGCGAGGTAGAACAGGTACAACGCACCGACGATTTTCAGCGCGCTGAACAGCTGTTCCGACGCCAGCAACAACGCGCCCAACCCCAGTGCCGACGCACTGAGCAAACAGATCGAAGCAAACACGCCACCCAGAAACGCCGGGTAAGAACGACGCAAGCCGTAATTCAGACTGTTGCTGATCATCAGCAAAGACAGGGGCCCCGGGATCAGGATCACCACCAGCGCAGCGCCGCTGAACAGCAGCCAGGTTTCCAGACTCATCACTTTCCTCCATTTGCACAAAAGCCTCACCCGACGGGGTGAGGCTGTTTTGAACCACTGTTTTTGAATCGTGTACGGCTTACAAGAAAATGAACTTGGCAATGAAGATCGCGCAAAGCACCCACAGACTGACGGAAATGTCCTTGTACTTGCCGGTGCCGGCCTTCAGCGCCACATAGGTGATGAAGCCCAGCGCAATTCCGTCGGCGACCGAGAAGGTCAGCGGCATCATGATCGCGGTGACGATCGCCGGAATGCTGTCGGTCGCTTCGTCCCATTCAATGTGCGCCATGCCACCCATCATCAGCATTGCTACATAAATCAGCGCGCCGGCGGTGGCATAGGCAGGGATCATGCCAGCCAGCGGGGCGAAAAACATGGCTGCAATAAATAGCGCACCTACGGTCACTGCGGTAAGACCAGTCCGACCACCCGCGGCGACGCCCGCGGCACTTTCCACATAGCTTGTTACCGGAGGAACACCCACTACCGCCCCGAATACGCTGGAGGCGCTATCGGCTTTCATGGCACGGGAAAGGTTTTCAATCCGGCCGTCCGCATTCACCAGGTTGGCGCGCTGGGCGACGCCCATCAGGGTGCCGGCGGTGTCGAACATGTGCACGAAGAGGAAGGCCAGCACCACGCTGATCATGCTGACGTTGAACACGCCGGCGACGTTCATGGCCATCCAGGTCGGTGCCAGGCTCGGCGGTGCCGACATGATCCCTTCGTAATGCACCAGGCCCAGGCCCCAACCGGCCAGCGTCACGGTGATGATGCTGATGAGGATCGCACCGAACACCTTGTGGTAGCTGAGCACGGCGATCATCAGGAAGCAGATGGCGGCCAGCAGCGGTCCAGGTTCGCGCAACGAGCCAAGCTTGATCAGGGTGGCCGGGCTATCGACGACGATACCGGCGGTTTTCAAGCCGATCAGCCCGAGAAACAAACCGACCCCCGCGCCCATCGCAAAGCGCAGGCTCACCGGAATGCTGTTGAGCAGCCATTCACGGATTTTGGAAAAGGTCAGGATCATGAACAACACCCCGGAAACAAACACCGCGCCAAGGGCGGTCTCCCAGTTGTAGCCCATGGTGCCGACCACGGTGTAGGTGAAGAAGGCGTTCAAGCCCATCCCCGGCGCCAGGCCGACCGGCCAGTTGGCGTACAGGCCCATCAGCAGGCAGCCCAGCGCGGCGGCGATACAGGTGGCTACGAACGCGGCGCCGTGATCGATCCCGGCGTCAGCCATGATGTTGGGGTTGACGAAGATGATGTAAGCCATGGTGATAAAGGTTGTCAGACCGGCAATCAGCTCGGTCTTCACCGTGGTGCCGTGCAAGCTGAGTTTGAAGATGCGCTCCAGCCAGCCATTGCGTAATGGCGGCGAGAGTTCGAGCGTCGGGGCTTCGGATTTGCGGCTTTCCACAGCGAGTACTCCTCAAGAGTTTTATTGTTATTTCCAGGGCCGGACCCATGAGGGTGGCAGCGGCCCTTTGAGGCATTCGCGAATTTGTTGACCTGTTAGTCAGGAACTCGCACGCAGTGGATTATGCTTTTGTATACAAATAATGCAAATAATGTTTTTGATTTTGTAGACGAAAAGTTCGCTGATAGGGATATATGGGCTTCGAGGGCCTCATCGCCAGCAGGCTGGCTCCCACAGGTTCTGTGTAAACCACAGATCACTGTGGGAGCAGCCTGCTGGCGATGGGGGCAGAACAGTCAATCAACAACAGCCTGACTTTTCCCAAGAGCCAGATTCACCGCCAACCACCCATTCACCGCCACCTCTCCAGCTTCGGCGAACACCCGCTCCAGCAATTTCACTTGCTCGCGCCTCAACGACTGCTCAAACCGTGCGCCATCCCCGGTCAGTTGCAGCAACCGTTTACGCTTGTCGGTCTCGGACGCAACGCTGTCCACCAGATGCATTTCCACCAACTGCCGCAACGGAATGTTCAACGCCTGCTTGCTCACACCCAACAACGCCAGCAATTCCTTGACGCTCAGGTTCGGGTAGCGGGCGATGAAAAACACGATGCGTTGATGCACCCGGCTCAAGCCGCGACGCTCGAGCATTTCGTCGGCCTTGGCGGTAAACGCCTGGTAGCCGAAGAAAAACGCTTCCATGGCCTGCTGTTGGGATATTGGATTTTTAAGGTCAAGCATGTTGACGTATCCGTTCGGGTTATCGTAATTTCGGTCAACCAGTTTGACTTATTTTCCTCTGGCCTCGCTACCGGTGACCCCCATGGCTTTTTCCGAACGTGTCTCGCGCCTTAAAAGTTCTCTGATCCGTGAAATCCTTGCCGCAGCCCAACGGCCGGAAGTGATGTCGTTCGCCGGCGGCCTGCCGGCCGAAGCCATGTTGCCAGCCGTCGAATGGGCCGACATGCCGCTGTCCATGGGCCAATACGGCATGAGCGAAGGCGAGCCAGCGCTGCGTGAAGCGTTGGCGGCGCAGGCGCGAGCATTGGGCGTGCCGTGTGAGGCCAGCCAGGTGCTGGTGGTCAGCGGTTCCCAGCAGACCCTCGATCTGGCGGCCAAGCTCTACATCGACAAAGGCACCGAGATCCTGCTTGAAGCGCCGACATACCTGGCCGCGTTGCAGATCTTTCAACTGTTCGGTGCCGACTGCATCACCGTGCCATTGGAGGCCGATGGTCCGAATCTGGTGGAACTGCGCGCGCGCCTGGAAAAGCACCGCCCTGCGTTCATCTACTTGATCCCGACCTTTCAGAACCCATCGGCGGTGCGCTACAGCGAAGCCAAGCGCGACGCCGTGGCAGCCTTGCTGGATGAGTTCGGTGTCACCCTGATCGAAGACGAGCCGTACCGCGAGCTGACATTCGACGGCGGCAGTGCCACGCCGATCGTCAGTCGTTTGAAAAAGACCAGCTGGATCTACACTGGCACCGTGTCGAAAACCCTGTTGCCGGGGTTGCGCGTCGGTTACCTGATTGCCAGTCCTGACCTGTTTCCGCACTTGCTGAAGCTCAAGCAATCCGCCGACTTGCACACCAATCGGGTTGGCCAGTGGCAAGCGCTGCAATGGATCGGTACAGAGAAATTCCAGCAGCACCTGAGTGAGTTGCGGGACTTCTACCGGGTTCGGCGGGACGCGTTTCAGTCGGCGCTGGAAACCCATTTCTCTGATCTGGCCGATTGGAACGTGCCGCAGGGTGGGCTGTTTTTCTGGCTGACATTGAAGCAACCGCTGGATACGCGGACGTTGCTCAAGGCAGCGTTGGTCGCGGATGTGGCGTTCATGCCGGGTGAGCCGTTTTTTCCCGAGCCGGATAACCATCCGGGGCATCTACGGCTGAACTTCAGCCATATCGATCCGGCGCGGCTGGATGAAGGGCTGCAGCGATTGGCGGCGGTGGTGCGTCAGGCGCAGGCGGCGAACGCAGCTTGAGGGGAGGGTAGAAACAAATAAACCGGCCATTGGGCCGGTTTATATTTGTCTGGATTTTGTGGCGTCCGTAAGGACACCGCCAAAACCTCAGGCTGCCGCAAACCGCTTATCCAGATAATCAATGATCACCTTGGATTCATACATCCAGGTGGTCTGGCCATTCTCTTCAATGCGCAGGCACGGCACCTTGATCTTGCCACCCTGTTCCAGCAGGGCCTGGCGATCCTGCTCGTTGTTCTTCGCATCACGCAGCGCCACTGGCACGTTCAAGCGACGCAAGGTGCGGCGGGTTTTCACGCAGAACGGGCAGGCGTGGAACTGATACAGGGTCAGGCTTTTGGCAGCCGTTTCGATCTGGGCCTGAGCAGCAGCGGGGCGCTGCTTCTTGCCGGGGCGGGTGATGAAATCGATGAAGATGATCAGTTGGCCAAGGCCGACACGAAGCGCTTTTACGAACACGGTATAAGCCTCACGGGGCGAAAGAAGGCGCGCAGCTTACCTGATTTTTCACAGACGAAAAAAAACCGGCGATGAATGCCGGTTTTCCTTGTGTTGCCAATTATTTGATCAGGCTGAGAAACTCGCTGCGGGTAGCCGCGTTTTCGCGGAACTCACCCAACATCACCGAAGTGATCATCGACGAATTCTGCTTCTCCACACCGCGCATCATCATGCACATGTGCTTGGCCTCGATCACCACCGCAACGCCCAGGGCGCCGGTGACTTGCTGGACCGCATCGGCGATCTGGCGGCTGAGGTTTTCCTGGATCTGCAGACGGCGGGCGTACATATCGACGATCCGCGCGACTTTCGACAGCCCCAGCACCTTGCCGCTCGGGATGTAGGCAACGTGGGCCTTGCCGATGAACGGCAGCAGGTGGTGTTCGCACAACGAGTACAGCTCGATGTCTTTCACCAGCACCATTTCGCTGTTGTCAGAGCTGAACAAGGCACCGTTGGTGACTTCTTCGAGTGTCTGTTCATAGCCGCGGCAGAGGTACTGCATGGCTTTGGCGGCACGCTTGGGCGTGTCGAGCAGGCCCTCGCGGGAGACGTCCTCGCCCAATTGGCCGAGAATCGCGGTGTAATTCTGTTCCAGTGTCACAGAGGCTGATTCCATAAGGGTTTCAGAGGGGTACTGTTTCTGTCTGTACCAATTGTGTGCCAATCAAGCTCTTTTCAGGCTTCCCGGGTTCACTCCAATCGCTGCTGGAGTTGCTCCATCGGGGGCAGGTCGATAGCAATATCTGAACGCCAAGACCGAGTTGAGTGGCAATAAACGCAGGGTTCATCCCCGACATGGGGCACATGGTAGCGTATGTGTGACGGCAGTTGTATTGCCAGCGGGCGCGAAGCCCAAAATCGGTCATTGCGGTCCGTAGGTGTTTTGTCGGTCACGCGGGCCTGTCGGATTTTATCCGCATCCCGCTACAACCTGTCGCCAGGCTGCAGCAGTGATGATTCCCTGAACCTTGTTTTGCTCATCTGGCCGAGCAGGTGGTATCAGGCGTGGGTGATCGACAGGTCGCTGATGATGCAGACAGAACCGTCTAGCGGGTCAGTGGTGTCGGAGTAATCGATCTGGTTATACACACCGCCGTGAAAGGCGAGAGTTTTCGTGTCCCAGGTGTTGTCCAGACGCATGATCGCGGACGTGGATTTGACGCCGTTACAGCTGGCCGATACAGAAACGGCGCCACTCGAGTTGGCGTGAATGTTGATTTTGAAAAGTGCGCCGAGCGGTACGTTCTCCAACACCGTCGAGTTGACCGGATCGTCCTGAAGGTAGCTTGATCGGAAACCCATGGTGATTTTTCCTTTGTTCCAGAACACCTTTACCGGAGGTCGTTCTGAACCCTTCACATGAATCTGGCCAATCACGACTTTCTGCAGCGAGTTGACTTTGGTCAGTCGCATTTCCTGGCGGTTCCAGTGGTCCGCCGCGCTGGAGAACAGCCAGTAACCTGGCTCCTTCCACTCACAGCGAGTTCGATGTGTGCTCTTGCTCGAGGCTCCAAGTGTCGGCGCCGTCATCTGCAGCGAACCATCATCAAGCATCGAGATGACGTCGGGGCATTCGATCAGCGCGCGCCAGCCGATGAGCTCAAGTGCAATCGGGTTGGTGTCGGAGATTGGCAGCGGGGTAGCGATGGTGAAGTTGCTGATGTCTACAGTCATGGTTTTTGCCTCAGTCCATTGATGTCGCTTTTGGCTCTGGTGAGCCTTGTGTTTGATGCAGGCCTACATCCCACTGCCCACTCAGTGAATGGGCAGAAGTGATAGTTGGCAGCCTCCGATCGATTTCCCGTTGGCTTGAAAACAAATATAGGCTTTCCCATATTCCAAGTAAACGGGTATTCCCATATTTTATTCCGTGCCTATATTTCAGGTGCAAAAAAAGCCCGCACTTGGCGGGCTACTTGTTGGCGTCGATTTGCCGTATTGTGTGTCATGGCACTGAACGTCACGCATCACCGCAATCCGGTTCACCGCGAATACATTGCCCACCAAAAGACATGGCCCAGGATCGCAATCTGCTGTTCCTGGATCTCGGCGAAGGTGTAGTCCTCGTCCGGATGCTCGTCACGGTTGAAGCTGCGCAAGCGGATGCCGGTTGGCAGTCGGTAGACTTGTTTCACGCGCAGTTGGCCGTTGTGGTTGATCGCATACATGTCGCCGTCGACGATGTCGCCCAATGAGTTCTTACCGATGTTCATGCCAACGGTGGCGCCGTCGCGCAGAACCGGGAGCATGCTGTTCCCGCTCACCACCACGCACTTGGCGTTGTCGAACTGCACGTTATTGTGACGCAGGTCTTTCTTGAAGAAGCGCAGCCTGGTGCTGTCGTTCTCTGCGATCACGAAACGGCCTGAACCAGCCGCCAGCTCGACTTCACGCAGGAAGGGGACATACACCTCATCGTCATCCAGGGGGGTGTTGTCGTCCCAAGGCTCGATGTCTGACATCGAAATGCCTGGAGGGGGGCGATTCAACGGAGCGGCATCGGACACGCCTTTAAGCATGTCACCGACACCTTCAGCCAGCCACATTGGTGATACGCCACACACTGACGCGATCTGGGCAACAAAGGCTGTTGCCTTTGATTTTCCGCGCTCGAGGTCGGAGATTGAGGTTTGCGTCAGCCCTGCGCGCTCGGCCAGCTCGGTCTGATTGAGCCTGGCGTGTTGGCGGGCTGTTTTGAGTCTATCTTTGAATTCCATCTGCGAAGTATTACGGGAGCTCCCATATCATTGCAAGCCGGGATCCCTGTACTGAGTGGTCAGCCTAAGCCAAACCAGCGTGGCGCAACGACTTTACTCGTCGCGACCTTCCATCATCGTTCGTTTAAGCATCACATAAACCGCTCCGGCGCCGCCGTGTCTGGCCTGGCACGAGGTGAAGCCGAGCACTTGTGAATGCTGGCGCAGCCAAGTGTTGACGTGGCTTTTGATCATTGGCCGCTTGCCGTCCAGGCGCACGGCTTTGCCGTGGGTGACGCGCACGCAGCGGATTTCGAATTTGGTCGCTTCGGCCAGGAACGCCCAGAGGGTTTCCCGGGCCTTCTCCACACTCATGCCGTGCAGGTCGAGGCTGCCTTCGAACGGGATCTGCCCGATCTTGAGCTTGCGCATCTGGCTTTCCTGAACGCCGTCGCGCGCCCACATCAGCTCGTCTTCCGGGCCGACGTCGATCACGAACTGATCGGACAGACCGTCAACGGTGGTGGCGTCTGTGCGCACGGTGGCAGCCTGGCGCAGCTTGGCGATCTGCGCGCGGTCAGCCTTGGGTTTGCCGGTTTCGGCGCGGTCGTGCTTGATCGGCTTGACGCCTTGGATCGCGCTTTTGAACAGGGAAAAATCGTCGTCTTGCATGTCAGCCTCCGCGAAGGGCGGCCAGTTTACCCAAGTCGAGACACGATCGATAACAATTGGGGCCCGAAGCGGGCCGAGCCATCAATTCAGTCGTGTTTTTTCATCAAATGCGGGGACATGTTCAGCTCTCGCGACTGGCGCGCGCGGCGACGGCAACGCCGCCACAGCCAGACGCCCAGGTAGAGCAGGAACAGACCGACCGCCAGAATGATTGCCGAGCCCAACGGGCTGGCGTTCAGTTCGCCGAGTGCCGGCGGGCGCCCCAGCAGGCTGGCGGCGCCGGCCATCGCCAGCAACACACCGCAGGTCGCCAGCAAGGCAGCAAAGGCTGCGCCGAATCGAAAACGCCAGTTGCTTTGGCCTTTGGGCCGCAAGCGGCGTGCGTCAAAACCATCGGATAACTTCATTCCGACCTTCCTCAATGGGTATCGGCCCTTCGACCGGGAGTTGACCGGGATGTTCCTGAGGCTATGACATTTACAGCTAATGAGAGGCTTTTGCGGATGAGCGGCGGCATGAACCGCTCATCAAGCGTCGATCAGATCAGATCTTGAGTCAGGGCAAGGGTGGCGAAGTTATCCGCCATGATCGCCATTTCGGTCTGCTGAACGTGGTCTGCGCTCAACACGCCGCCCTTGTAAGGCAAATCGCGGGTTGCGCAGGCGTCTTCAACCAAGGTGCAACGAAAGCCCAGGTTTTTCGCGGCGCGCACAGTGGTGCTGACGCTGGAATGACTCATGAAACCACACACGATCAGGTCCAGCGAACCCAGGTTCTGCAAGCGCTCCAGCAGCTCGGTGCCGTGAAACGCACTCGGCAGCAGTTTGCCGATGATGGTTTCGTCGGCCTGTGGTTCCAGGCCCGGGATGAACTCACCGCGTTCGCCTTGTGGGTCGAACAACCCGCCGACGGTGCCGAGGTGGCGTACATGCACAATGGGCCGGCCGGCTGCGCGGGCAGCGCTCACCAGTTGCTTGATGTTCGCGACGGCAGCATCCATGCCGACCAGGGCCAGGGGGCCGCTGAGGTATTCTTTCTGGGCATCGATGATGACAAGGGTCGCGTGACCCAGTTTGGCTGCTGCGTAACCGCGGCCGCTGAGTTGAAACATCGTTTGTGGAACGGACATTCTGGGGCTCCTTCGGGTGGGGCTTTTGCGACATTGTCCTCTGGCTGAGCGCTTCTGTGAATCGCTTCCATCGCAGGGGCCGTCGTTGCTGGCCCGCAGCGTTGTCAAGATACTCGTTTTGTTCAATAGCAAACGCGAAAAATGGAAGTGTCCTACCTCTGAGCCGATGTTTTTCCTGCGTCGTCGTGGCGCGTTTTGGCTGGTAGAATCGCCAGTCGTTTTTTCTGGAGTTTGCCCCCGTGATCACTTCCCGTCTTCGTACCCTGCGCGACCATATCCGTTGGGCCGTCAGCCACTTCCATGGGGAGGATCTGTTTTTCGGCCATGGGACCGACAACGCCTGGGACGAAGCCCGTCAACTGGTGTTGGGCGCGTTACACCTGCCGTGGGAAATTGCTGACAGTTACCTCGACTGCAACCTCGAAGAGGACGAGATCGTCAAACTGCAGCGCATGCTCAAGCGCCGTATCGAGGAACGCATCCCGACTGCTTACCTGCTGGGCGAGGCCTGGTTCTGCGGCATGTCGTTCATTGTCGACGAGCGTGTGTTGGTCCCGCGTTCACCGATTGGCGAGCTGATCGAAAAGCGTTTCGAACCGTGGCTCGGCGCCGAACCTGCGCGGATTCTCGACCTGTGCACCGGGTCCGGTTGCATCGGTATCGCGTGTGCCTATGAGTTCCAGAACGCCGAAGTGGTGCTGGCCGACCTGTCGTTCGAAGCGCTGGAAGTGGCCAATAAGAACATCGAGCGTCATGGCGCCGATGAGCGGGTATACACGGTTCAGGGCGATGGGTTCGACGGTTTGCCGGGGCAGCGCTTTGACTTGATCGTGTCGAATCCGCCTTACGTCGATGCCGAGGATTTCGCCGACATGCCGCAGGAGTACCAGCACGAACCCGAGCTGGGCCTGGCCTGTGGCGACGATGGTTTGAACCTGGTGCGCCGCATGCTCGCCGAAGCGGCGGATCACCTGACTGAGAAGGGCTTGCTGATTGTTGAAGTGGGCAATAGCCAGGTTCACGTCGAGGCGCTATACCCGGAGGTCGACTTCGCCTGGCTCGATTTCGAGCGCGGCGGTCATGGCGTGTTCATGTTGACGGCGCAGCAGTGCCGCGATCATCAGGCGTTGTTTGCTTCCCGCGTTTAATCGTCTGAAGCTTCGCGAACAAGCCCGCTCCCACACTGGATTTGCGTTGTTCACAAATCCCCTGCGGGAGCGGGCTTGCTCGCGAATGGTCGCGCCACGGTCTCAAGCCTTCAACGGTGCGTCGCAATCCAGATCAGCAACCCCGCCTGAAACACCGCAAACGCCACCAGGCACGTAATGGTGAAACGCAGCCCCGCGTCTTCACGCTTGTACTTGCTGACCTTTTCCTCGTGCTTCTTCAGCTTCACTTCCTGCTCGGCCAGATTCTGCTCGGCCTGCTGGAGCATCTGCGCCGCTTCGAGAATTTCCACCTGCTGCAGTTTCTCGCTGTTCCAGTCGGCCAGCAGGTCGCCTACCTGCACTTCTTTGACGCTGCCCTTCAAATGCTGGGCATCGGCATACGCCACCTCAAAACCATGCGCTTTCAGAAAACGATCGCGGCGCAGGCGCGTGTCTTCGTTGAGCGCATCCTTGTTGTTCAGGTCAGTGCCGTCGACGGTGTAGCCAGGCCAGCGCTTTTTCGCCCAGGTAATGCCCTGGGCCGCCATGTAGCGCCCGATGCCACGGTTCATCGGCTCGATCTGCAAACCGCTGTCCGGCCCGAAATGCACGCGCTTGGTGGCGTGATCGACCCACACGTCGAGGTGATTCTGTTCCTTGCGCACCCGCTGGCCGGGCAGCGAAATGGTCATGCGCAACAGGCTGCGCTGCTTGTCGTTGCGTTCGGCATAGCCGAATTCAACAAAGCGCAATGGCCGCCCGCCGGTATTGCGATCGGTCTGCAACGGCGCCAGGCGGAGCATCTTGTGGTGCTCGACGTGGACGTCCGCCCACGGCAGCTCAACCACTGGCGGTGCGTCTTTTTCAGCGGTGGTGTCGGGTGAAGTCGGGGTATCAGTCATAACGGCGAGATCCTGTCCAAGCTCAGCTTGTCGCCAGTCTTGGCGCTGGCGACAAAGGCTTATCGGCCGTTTTTTTCAGGACTGGAGGGCAAAAGAGCTTAACTGGAGCGAAGTCCGTCAATAAAGCCGAGGATTCGCGTGCCGAGCTCGGCCGCCAGCGGCAATTGCGGATCTTTATAAGAGGCCAATTGCCGTTTGACGTCGTTGGGCACGATGCGCAAGACGTGGTTCATGCCGTCGATCAGTGCCAGTTCGGCGTCGGGTTTCGCCGCCTTGAGCAACCTGGCATCGTCGACACCGACCTGAATGTCGTTGCTGCCCTGGATGATCAGCGCCGGCATTTTCAGTTTGGCAAACGCCGCCGCCGGGTCCTGGCGGAACAGCGAAATCAGGTACGGCTGCACACTCGGGCGGAAAATCACTTGCAACTGCGGCGGCACGTTGTCGTCGGTTTTCCCGGCCTTGAGGCTGTCGAGCAACTCATTGCTGCGCAGCATCAGCGGCGGTGGCAGGCGATTGCTCAACTGTTGGCGCAGCACTTGATCGATGGGGCGAGCACTGCCGGACATGGAAATCACCGCCGCGGCATCGACGCTCGGCGCGGCGAGGCTGGCGATCAACGCGCCTTCGCTGTGGCCCAGCAGGATCAACTGGCCGAATCGCGGATCGGTCTTGAGCTTCCGGCCCCAGGCTTCGGCGTCGGCCACATAGGCTTCCACCGACAGGTTGCGTTCGTCCGGGGTCGCCGCGAGGCTCGCCGCTACGCCGCGCTTGTCGTAACGCACGCTGGCAATGTTGTGTTTGGCCAGCACCCAGGCGAGGCGCTTGAGGCTGTCATTGCGCCCACCGTCGGGGTTATTGCCGTCACGATCCGTAGGACCGGAGCCGGAAATGATCAGGACAACCGGCACGGGGTTGTCGGATTTCGGCAGCAACAGCGAGCCGAAAAGCTCCCCGGTGCCGGTATCCAGCGTGATTGGCCGTTGCAGGACAGTGGCCTGTACAAAGCCGGTAAACAAGGTAAGGCTCAAGGCTAAAACTCGCAGCATCATCACGCCATCATTTACAAAGGTGCCGGTTGGACTCGCGAGCACCCATAAGGTTCGAGGATGAACTACTTGGGTAGCCTGCGTATACTGGCGCGCATTAAGTATTCAGGTTCATTTCACGGAGCGTCCTGCATGTCCGGCAATACCTACGGCAAGCTGTTCACTGTCACCACCGCTGGCGAAAGCCATGGTCCGGCGTTGGTCGCCATTGTCGACGGCTGCCCGCCGGGTCTGGAGATTTCCCTGGAGGATTTGCAGCGCGACCTCGACCGCCGCAAGCCCGGCACCAGCCGCCACACCACCCAGCGTCAGGAGGCGGACGAAGTCGAAATCCTCTCCGGCGTTTTCGAAGGCCGCACCACCGGTTGCTCGATCGGCCTGTTGATCCGCAACACCGACCAGAAGTCCAAGGACTACTCGGCGATCAAGGATCTGTTCCGTCCGGCCCACGCCGACTACACCTATCACCACAAGTACGGCGAACGCGATTACCGCGGCGGTGGTCGCAGCTCGGCGCGGGAAACCGCCATGCGCGTGGCGGCCGGCGCGATTGCCAAGAAATACCTGGCCACCCAGGGCATCGTCATTCGTGGCTACATGAGCCAGCTCGGCCCGATCGAAATCCCGTTCAAGACTTGGGACTCGGTGGAAGAGAACGCGTTTTTCAGCCCTGACCCGGACAAAGTGCCGGAGCTGGAAGCCTATATGGACCAGCTGCGCCGCGACCAGGATTCGGTCGGCGCGAAGATCACCGTGGTCGCCGAAGGCGTGATGCCGGGCCTCGGCGAGCCGATCTTCGACCGCCTGGACGCCGAACTGGCCCATGCGCTGATGAGCATCAACGCGGTCAAAGGTGTGGAAATCGGCGCCGGTTTCGCCAGCGTTGCCCAGCGTGGCACCGAACATCGCGATGAAATGACCCCGGAAGGTTTCCTCAGCAACAACGCCGGCGGCATTTTGGGCGGTATCTCGTCCGGTCAGCCGATCGTCGCGCACCTGGCGCTGAAGCCCACCTCGAGCATCACCACGCCGGGCCGTTCCATCGACATCCATGGCAACCCGGTGGACGTCATCACCAAGGGGCGCCACGATCCATGCGTCGGCATCCGCGCAACACCGATTGCCGAAGCGATGATGGCCATCGTGCTGATGGATCACCTGTTGCGTCACCGTGGGCAGAATGCCGATGTGCGCGTTAGCACGCCGGTGCTGGGTCAGCTTTAATGGCTGACCTCACAGTCGCTGCGGTCTGATGACCGTGGCGGCGCTGCCGTACTGGCGGCTCTCCAGTTTCTATCTGTTCTATTTCGCCTTGCTCGGTTCGACAGCGCCGTTTCTGGCGCTGTACTTCGATCACCTGGGTTTTTCCAGCGCACGCATCGGCGAGCTGGTGGCGATCCCGATGCTGATACGTTGCGTCGCGCCGAACATCTGGGGCTGGCTCGGTGACTACACCGGCCGGCGCCTGGCCATCGTGCGTTTCGGCGCGGTCTGCACGTTGCTGACGTTTTCGCTGATTTTCGTCAGCAAGTCCTACGCCTGGCTGGCGATGGTCATGGCGTTACATGCATTTTTCTGGCACGCCGTGTTGCCGCAGTTCGAAGTCATCACCCTCGCGCATTTGAAGGGCCAGACGCAGCGCTACAGCCAGATTCGGTTGTGGGGCTCCATCGGTTTCATCATCACCGTGGTGGCGCTGGGCCGTTTGTTCGAGTGGCTCAGCCTCGACATTTACCCGGTGGCGCTGGTGCTGATCATGGCGGGGATCGTGGTCAGCAGCCTGTGGGTGCCGAACGCCCAGCCCGTTCAGGGCGAACGGATTGCCGGTGACGGCTTTCTCAAGCAATTGCGCCATCCCGGGGTGTTGGCATTCTACGGTTGCGTGGCGCTGATGCAGATGAGCCACGGCCCGTATTACACCTTTCTGACCTTGCACCTTGAGCGATTGGGGTACAGCCGTGGCCTGATCGGCATGCTCTGGGCGCTCGGCGTAGTCGCCGAAGTCTTGATGTTCCTGGCCATGAGCAAGATCCTTGCGCGCTTCTCGGTGCGCCGCGTATTGCTGGCGAGTTTTCTGCTGGCGGCGCTGCGTTGGCTGTTGCTGGGTTCGTTCGCTGAATTTGTCTGGGTGCTGCTGTTTGCCCAAGTGCTGCACGCCGCCACATTCGGCAGCTTTCACGCCGCTGCCATCCAGTTCGTGCAACGTAGCTTCGGTGCGCGCCAGCAAGGGCAGGGCCAGGCGTTGTATGCCGCGCTGGCCGGCACCGGCGGCGCACTGGGCGCGTTGTACTCCGGCTACAGCTGGAATGCCCTCGGGGCCACGTTCACCTTTAGTATTGCCAGTCTCGCAGCCTTCGCCGCTGCCGTTATCATTGCCACACGTATGCAAGAGGACAGGCCATGAGCCTTACCCGTGAACACCTCGCCCAGGAAATCATCGACGCCGGGCGTTTTCTGTATGGCCGCGGCTGGTCGCCGGCCACCAGCAGCAACTATTCGACCCGGCTGTCGCCCACCGAAGCCTTGCTGACCGTATCCGGCAAGCACAAAGGTCAGTTGGGCCTTGATGATGTGCTGGCCACGGATCTGTCCGGCAACAGCCTGGAGCCGGGCAAGAAACCGTCCGCCGAAACCTTGCTGCACACCCAGCTCTACAACTGGCGCCCGGAAATCGGTGCGGTGCTGCACACCCATTCGGTGAACGCCACGGTGCTGTCGCGCCTGACGCCTGAAGATTTCATCGAGTTCGAAGACTACGAACTGCAAAAAGCCTTCAGCGGCGTATCCACTCACGAATCCCGGGTGCGCGTGCCGATTTTCGACAACGATCAGGATATTGCGCGGCTCGCCGCCGAGGTGCAGCCTTGGCTGGAAGCCCATCCCGATTGCGTCGGCTATCTGATCCGCGGTCATGGCCTCTACACCTGGGGTGCGCGCATGAGCGATGCGCTGCGGCAAATCGAGGCCTTTGAATTTTTGTTCGAGTGCGAGTTGAAGACCCGCTCGGTTTTAAACCGCAAAGCATGAACCGTTAAGGAGTTGCCCTGATGAGCAGCCTGTCCGTCTACCACGTCTCAAGCCCTGACATCCCGAACAAGGTGCTGACCCATTTCGAAGACATCGCCTCGACCCTGGCCGAGCAGGGCGTGCGCTTCGACCGTTGGCAAGCGGCGGCGAAAATCCAGCCCGGCGCCAGCCAGGAAGAGGTGATCGCCGCGTATCAGGAGCAAATCGACAAACTCATGACCGAACGCGGCTACATCACCGTCGATGTGATCAGCCTGAACAGCGACCACCCGCAAAAAGCCGAGTTGCGCGCCAAGTTTCTCGACGAACACCGCCATGGTGAAGACGAAGTAAGATTTTTCGTCGCCGGCCGTGGCTTGTTCACCCTGCACATCGACGATTACGTTTACGCCGTGCTGTGCGAGAAGAACGACCTGATCTCGGTGCCGGCCGGCACGCCGCACTGGTTCGACATGGGCGAGCATCCGCATTTTGTCGCCATTCGCCTGTTCAACAATCCCGAAGGCTGGGTGGCCAATTTCACCGGCGAAGACATCGCCAACCGCTTCCCGCGTCTTGAGGACTGAGTCGATGCCGATCAAAGCGATTCTCACCGACATCGAAGGCACCACCAGCGCGGTGAGTTTTGTGTTCGACGTGCTGTTCCCGTATGCCGCCAGACACCTGCCGGACTTTGTTCGCCAGCACGCCACGCGCGCCGATGTGGCCGAGCAACTGGCCGCCGTTCGCCGGGACAACAATGAGCCGGACGCGGACGTCGAGCGCGTTATCGAGATCCTCCTGGGCTGGATCGCCGAAGATCGCAAAGCCACGCCGCTCAAGGCGTTGCAGGGCATGGTCTGGGCGCAGGGCTATCAGGCCGGGCAGTTGAAAGGCCATGTATACCCGGACGCCGTCGAGGCGCTGAAGCGCTGGCATCAGGAAGGTTTCCAACTGTTTGTTTATTCCTCCGGTTCGATTCAGGCGCAGAAACTGATTTTCGGCTGCTCGGAGGCGGGGGACTTGTCGCCACTGTTCAGCGGTTATTTCGACACGACGTCGGGGCCCAAGCGTGAGGCGCAGTCTTACCAGCGCATTACCCAGGCGATTGGCTTTGACGCGACGCAGATTCTGTTTCTGTCCGATATCGTCGAAGAGCTGGACGCGGCGCGGGCGGCGGGTATGGCGACGTGTGGGCTGGCCCGTGAAGGCGGGGAGTTGGCGGGGCACGTGACCGTGGACAGCTTCGCCAAAATCGATCCCTCCACGTTTTAACGGTCGGAACACCGCCCACAGGGGAATGGTGTAGTTCCAGAAACAACTCAGGCCGTGCAGCGAAAGCTGTCACGGCCTGTTTGTTTACAGCGAGAGCGCGTTTATGCCGAATGATAAGTCGGCAATGCAAACCGCTGCTGGCTCTGCAGCATGGAAATCTGCGGCAGTTCGCTGGCCTGTTCAGCCAGGTCGCGGCGGATGGCGCTGATCACCCACGACAGCTGATCACCGGCGTGCAATTGCTGGTAGGAAATGGAACGTTTGAACACTTTGCCTTCGGTGCTGCGCAAGGTCAGCAGAATGCCGCCGTCCGGACGAGGCTGGGTGGTGACTTCGAAGTTGGAGAACAGGGACGAAAATTTTTCTTGGATCAGGTTCATGTCTATCAGCTCCGTAAGCTCTTGAATGGCAAGCATGCAGAGGTAGTTGCAGTGATTGTGCCAGCACCTGAATTTTTAAAAATCGTTATAAATCAAATAGTTAAATTCATGCCTATTTTTTGTTTTCGTGCAATCTGCATGAATGGCCATCGTGCATCCTGCATTTTGCGAGGTTGCCGGCGATTCCATTGAACCAATCGAGGCATGGGCGATCACGATGCCGGTGCGGATACAAAACATTTCAAAAACCGCGTGTACAGCTCAAGAACCGTTGACGTATTTTCGGGCTCAATCACCGTCGCCCGACAATAAAAAATCGCACGGGAACCACCATGAGCCGCACGACGAACGACACGATCACCTGGGGCATGATGCTCCGCAAGCTGCCTTTGATCGCCAAAGCCATCCCGCGGGTGGTGAAGGGCATGAAGGCCGCCAACGTCAAGGACCCGACCCAACCGTGTGGCCTGGGCTGGAGCTTCGAGCAGGCAACGCTGCGCAATCCCGAGGGCGCCGCATTGCTGCAGGGCGCCGTGAAACTCAGCTATTCACAAGTCAATCAGTGGGCCAACCGCATTGCCCATCACTTGATCGCCCAAGGCATCAGCAAGGGCGACGTGGTGGCGGTCTTCATCGAGAACCGCCCGGAATTGCTGGTGACGATCCTGGCGGTGGCCAAGGTCGGCGCGATCAGCGCCTTGCTCAACACCTCGCAGACGCGCGATACCCTGGCCCATAGCCTGAACCTGGTGGCGCCTGCGGCGATCATTGTCGGTGAGGAGTTGGTGCCGGCGTTTTGCGCGGTGCGCGAGCGGGTTTCGATCGACGCGGCGCGGACCTGGTTTGTCGCCGACCGAGACACTTACAACCAACCGGGCATTGCGCCCGACGGTTTCATCAACCTGATGTCGGCGACGGCGGACAGCCCCTGCGACAACCCTGCCAGCAGCCAGCAGGTTTTTCTCGATGACCCGTGCTTCTACATCTACACCTCGGGCACCACCGGACTGCCCAAGGCCGGCGTGTTCAAGCATGGCCGCTGGATGCGCAGCTCCGCGAGCTTTGGCTTGATCGCGCTGGACATGCGCCCCGAAGACATCGTCTATTGCACGTTGCCGCTCTATCACGCCACGGGGCTATGCGTGTGCTGGGGCTCGGCCATCAGCGGGGCGTCGGGGTTTGCCATTCGCCGCAAGTTCAGCGCCAGCCAGTTCTGGAGCGATGTGCGCAACTACCGGGCGACGACCCTCGGTTACGTCGGTGAATTGTGCCGCTACCTCGTCGATCAACCACCGAGTGCCGACGACAGCCAGCACAGCGTGACGAAAATGATCGGCAACGGCCTGCGCCCCGGTGCGTGGCGCGAATTCAAGACGCGCTTTGGCGTGAACCACATCTGCGAGTTGTACGCCGCCAGCGACGGCAATATCGGGTTCACCAACATTCTCAACTTCGACAACACCGTCGGTTTTTCCCTGATGTCCTGGGAACTGGCAGCCTACGACCACGACAGCGGCGCGCCGACGCGGGATGCCTCGGGTTTCATGCGCAAGGTGGCCAAGGGCGAGCAGGGGCTGTTGCTGGCGAAGATCGATGACAAGGCGCCCCTGGACGGCTACACCGATCCACAGAAGACCGAAAAAGTCGTGCTCCACGACGTATTCGAAAAGGGTGACCGTTACTTCAACACCGGCGACCTGCTGCGCAATATCGGGTTTGGTCACGCGCAATTCGTCGATCGCCTCGGTGACACCTACCGCTGGAAAGGCGAAAACGTCTCGACCACCGAGGTCGAGAACATCTTGCTGCAGCACCCGAACATTTCCGAAGCCGTGGCCTATGGCGTGGAAGTGCGCAACACCAACGGGCGCGCCGGGATGGCGGCGATCACGCCGGCCGAATCCCTGGCGACCCTGGATTTCAGCGAACTGCTGGCCTTCGCCCGCGAGCACATGCCGGCGTATGCGGTGCCGTTGTTTCTGCGGGTGAAAGTGAAAATGGAGACCACCGGCACCTTCAAATACCAGAAGACCCGGCTCAAGGACGAGGCCTTCGACCCAGGCAAAACCGGGGATGATCCGATCTACGCCTGGTTGCCGGGGACCGAGACTTATGTGCAGGTCACTGAACAATTGCTGGCGGACATTCACGGTGGCAAGTACCGCTATTGAATGTGGCTATGGCGCGACTTGAGAAAAAAGAAGTGACAGTGTCGGGGCCGCTCGGGAAACTGTCGGCTTTGCGAATAACTGTAAGTGGAGTCTCCAATGTCCGATCAAAGCCGCCAGATGACCCCCGAAGAAGCTGCCGAGTTTGCCGAACAGGTCTTCAACAAGTCGCGCGAGGGCGATGCGGCCATGATGGCTGCGCTGCTGACCAAAGGCCTGCCGCCGAACCTGCGCAACCACAAGGGCGACACCTTGCTGATGCTGGCCGCCTACCACGGCCATGTGGAAACCGTGAAGGTCCTGCTCGAGCACAAGGCTGACCCGGAGATCCGCAACGACAACGGCCAGAGCCCGATTGCCGGGGCGGCGTTCAAGGGTGACCTGGCCGTGGTCAAGGCGCTGGTCGAGGGTGGCGCGCAAGTGGAAGGCTCGTCGTTTGACGGTCGCACGGCGTTGATGATGGCGGCGATGTTCAACCGCGTGGAAATCGTTGATTACCTGATCAGCAAAGGCGCCGATCCGAAAGCCAAGGATGCCAATGGCGTGTCCGCGCTGGATGCCGCTAAAACGCTGGGCGCGGTGGATACCACGGCGCAGCTTGAGAAATTGCTCGGCTGATTGGCGAAAACCTGTGGCGAGGGAGCTTGCTCCCGCTTGAGTGCGCAGCATTCACAAAAATCTGCATGAACTTAAGGTTTTTGGGGCCGCTACGCAGCCCGGCGCGAGCAAGCTCGCTCGCCACAGGGTTTGTTACACATTCAAAGTCTCTTTGAGTCAGTACACCCAAACCTCAACCCGCCGATTCTTGATCCGCCCTTCATCCGCACTGTTGGCCGCCACTGGCATCTCGGCGCCAAAGCCGCGAATCTCGCGAAACACCACGCCGCTTTTCACCAGTTCCCGCCGCACCGCCATGGCCCGCAGTTTCGACAGCAGGTCGGCCCGCGCCGGATCGCTTTTGGCATCGCCAAACCCCACCAGCGTCACCTGCCGGTTGGTCTTCTGATTCTGCCGGATGTAATCGAGCACCCGCGTCAGGTCCTGCCGGGCCTTGTTATCCAGCGTCGCGCTGCCTTCCTCAAAGCGGAAATTCACCGTCAGGCGCTGGGCGTGGCGGCTGAGTGCCTGATAACCCTCGGGCATCAGCGCATTCGGCGTAACGGCCATGGCCTGGACGGTCTGGGCAATAAACCCGTTGGCCGCGACGATGGCCTGGCCTTTGCTGCTTTGGGTGAACGCCACCAAGGCTTCGGCCCAGGGATTTTTGCTATTGGGCGGCAGGTAAAAGAACAGCCGGCGTGACAGCGGATAGTCTTCGGTGGCAATCAGGCTGTTGAGCGGCATCATGGCCTGGGATTGGCCATCGACAATTGCTACGGCTTTGGCTTGACGCACGTACGGCAGGCCGATGAAGCCAATGCCTTGCGGGTCGAGGCTGACCGCGTCGGACAATTGCTCGCTGGATTCGTAACGTTTCGCTGCGCTGTTCAGCGTTTTCCCACGACGGCTGAGCACCACTTCCTTGAAGGTGTCGTAAGTACCCGATTGGTCATCCCGCGCGTACAGGTGAATCGGCCCGCCAATGCCTCCGAGTTCTTCCCAGGTGCGGGCTTCGCCGCTGAAGATGCGCGCCAGTTGCTCGGTGTTGAGTTGATTCAGCGGGTTTTGCGGATGAAGGATGATTGCCAGGCCGTCGATGGCGATGACCTGCTCGGCGCCGGGACTTTTCAGATCACCGAGGGATTGCAGGGCCAGCAGTTCGCTGTCCTTGATCGGGCGCGAAGAGGCGGCCAGGTCCGCAGTGGCATTTTTCAGGGCGGTGAAGCCGGTGGTTGAGCCGTGGGCCGCGACTTCCACCTCGACCCGGCGGCCCTGCGCGGTTTCGCCGACGACGCGCAGCTCGTTGGCGGTGTCCGGGGCTTCGCTGTGGACTTTGAGCAAGCCTTGCTCGCGCATCAAACCCTCGACCAGCGCCGGACCCAATGCCGCGCCAATGGTGTTGGAACCCTGGATGCGCAAAACCGGGCCCTGTTTAGGCGTCGGCAAGTCACCGGCCGACGCGGTGACTGGCAGCCCGGCGCACAGCATTGACAGGAATAGAACGCGCAGCGTCATGCCGGTACCTTTAAAGAACAAAGAAAGTGCCGGGAGATTAAGTCAGTAAGGTTTCCGAAAGATGACAGTTACTAAGTAAGGGAGCGAGCCTTTGTGGCGAGGGAGCTTGCTCCCGCTGGGTTGCGAAGCGACCCTGAAAAATGGGCCTGCTGCGCAGTCCAGCGGGAGCAAGCTCCCTCGCCACAAAGGGCGCGCTCCCACAGTAGTTTGTCGCTAATGCTCGGCGGATCAGCTCAACTCAAGCCAGATCGGCGCATGATCCGAAGGCTTTTCCATGCCGCGCAGTTCGTAATCCACGCCGGCATCCTTCACCCGCGGCAACAACCCGTGGGACGCCATGATCACGTCAATCCGCAGCCCGCGCTTGGGTTCATCTTCAAAGCCGCGGCTGCGGTAGTCGAACCAGCTGAAACGGTCGGACACGTCCGGGTTCAGGTGACGGAAGCTGTCCACCAGGCCCCAGTTCTTCAGTCGGGCCATCCACTCGCGCTCTTCCGGCAGGAAGCTGCATTTACCGGTTTTCAGCCAGCGTTTCATGTTGTCCGGGCCGATGCCGATGTCGCAATCTTCCGGGGAAATGTTCACATCGCCCATCACCACCAGCGGCTGTTCGTTGTGGAACTGGCTTTCCAGCAAGTGCTGCAGATCGTTGTAGAAACGCTCCTTGGCCGGGAATTTGGTCGGATGGTCGCGGCTTTCGCCCTGTGGGAAATAGCCGTTCATGATGGTCACCGGCACGCCATTGGCATCGGCGAAAGTGCCCCAGATAAAGCGGCGCTGAGCGTCTTCTTCATCGGTGACGAAACCTTTGTGCAGCGCCAGCGGTTCCTGGCGCGAGAGCAGGGCGACGCCGTAGTGACCCTTTTGCCCATGGAAATACACGTGATAGCCCAGCGCCTGAACCTCGGCCAGCGGGAACTGGTCGTCATGGACTTTGGTTTCCTGCAGGCCGATCACGTCGGGTTGATGCTTTTCGATCAGCGCCGCCAGCTGATGGGGGCGAGCGCGCAGCCCGTTGATGTTGAAGGAGACGATCTTCATGGTCGGCAGTCCTGGCAAAAGGGCGATGCTAGCTGACCTGTGGGATTGGGGCTAGGGTGGGGTGGGGCGAATTACTGTGTTCTGTCAGATCTTTATTGGCAGTACTGGCCTCTTCGCGAGCAAGTCGAATCGTCGCAGCGCTGCTCTCACATTGATCGGTGTCACCTCCCGATTATCGAGACTGGTCTATACCTTGTGGGAGCGAGCCTGCTCGCAATGACGACTTATGCACCCGCACTGATTCCAGATCAGCAAGGAACTGTATGGGCGCAGACAAACTCGTACCAATAAGAGCGCAGCCACCCGAGCTGTGCCGGGGAGATCTACCGCTATGCCCGAAACCTCGACCGCCATCGCCGATATCCACATGCTCGACAGCGGCTACTCCCGCGAAGCCCGCTCCCTGCTCTATCAGGCCTACCGCCACGAACCGACCTACGGCTACCTCTTCGAAGCCGAGCGCCCCGGTTATGAACAGCGGGTCCGCGCCACCGTGCGCGAACTGGTCAAACAGCACTTTCTTCAGGATTTGCCAGCCATCGGCCTGCTGGTCAACGATCGCTTGATCGGCATCGCCCTGATCGCGCCGCCGCAACGTCGCCTGGGCATTACCGAAAGCTGGGCGTGGCGCCTGCGGATGGTGCTCAGCACCGGGTTTCGCTGCACGCGCCGCTACCTCGAGTACCACGATGCAGTGATGGCGTGCGTGCCGTCCGACTCGGTGCACTTGCTGCCGTTGCTGGGGATTCATCCGCAATTCCAGGGCAAGCACTTCGGCGAGCAGCTATTGCAGGCGGTGCACAACTGGTGCGCGGTCGATGAACACTCCGAAGGTGTGGTGCTCGATACCGGGAATCCGCGTTATCTGGAGTTCTACAAGCGTCAGGGTTATGAAGAAATCGGCGAGGTCGCCGTAGGACCGGTCCGCGAACATGTGTTTTTCCATGCCAATCCGCAAGTGTTGCAAACCGCTTCGGCATAAACGGTAGAACTTTCACGGGACGCAAGGCTCTATCACGCTCCCAAGCTCGTGATAGCATCCGCGCCTATGAAGTTTCCAGGAAGAATTACCAGTGGCGTGCTGATGCTGATCACCAGCTGCGCGGCGCTGGCGCAAAGTGAATTGGATGTGCGGATCAAACCGTCCAACGACGAACTGAAGGCCAATATAGAAGGCTATATCGGCAGCCTCGGCGATCGTGACGAAGAAGCCTTGTTGCGCTTCAGTCGTGGCGCCGAAGAGCAGGCGCGCAAGGCTGCCCAGGCCCTGGGTTATTACCAGCCGCAGATCGACACGGACGTGAAGGGCGGCAACACGCCGCGCCTGGTCATGAATGTCGATCCGGGCGAGCCGGTGCATTTGCGCAATGTCACTATTCGCATCGACGGCCCTGCCGCTTCCCTCAAATCCTTTCGTGTACCGAAAAGCGACGCGCTGAAAACCGGTGCGGTACTCAATCATGGCCGCTACGAAGACGCCAAGCGGCTGATCCAGAACCAGGCTTCGCGTTTCGGTTTTTTCAGTGGCTACTTCACTCGGCAGAAGCTGTCGGTCGACCCGCGAGCGGGCGTTGCCGACATCGAACTGATCTACGAAAGCGGCCCACGTTATGCCCTCGGCAAAGTCAGTTTCGAGGGGGACACGCCATTCGACGAAGAACTGCTGCAACGCATGGTGCCGTTCAAGGCGGGAGCGCCGTATGACTCCGAACTGATCGCCGAACTGAACCAGAATCTGCAATCGAGCGGCTATTTCGAAGGCGTGCGCGTCGATGCCGCGCCCACGGCGTCCAGGAACGACGTGATCCCGGTGGACGTCAAACTCGAAACCCGCAAGCCACGGACGATGGGCCTCGGCCTGGGTTTTTCCACCGACGTCGGCCCACGGGTCAAGGCCAACTGGACCCGACACTGGGTCAACCCGCAAGGGCACAGCTATGGCTGGGAAACCGAAGTCTCGGCGCCACGCCAAAACGTCGGGCTGTTCTACGACATTCCACTCGACCCGCCGCTGACCGACAAACTGCGCTTCGCCGGTGGTTATCAAAGTGAAGAAATTGCCGACAAGGACAGCCTGAGCAAGTTGCTGACCCTCGGTCCCGAGTGGCACAGCAAGTTGCCCAGCGGCTGGCAGCGGGTGGTGTCGCTGAAATGGCAGCGCGAAGAGTATCGGCTCGGCGACGATTCGGGGCTGAGCACCTTGCTGATGCCCGGCGTCAGCTATTCGTACCTGAAAAGCGACAACCGCATCGATCCGCACAACGGCTATCGCCTGCAATTTGAAACCAAAGTGGCCAAGGAAGGATTGGCTTCCGACACCAACCTGCTGTACGGCACGGCGCTGGTGAAAGGCTTGACCACGGTGTTCGATAAACACCGTTTTCTCGGTCGGGTGCAGGTGGGCGGCAGCGCCACCAACGGCTACAAATCGGTGCCGCCGTCGCTGCGCTTCTTTGCCGGTGGCGATCAGAGCGTGCGCGGGTACGACTACCAGAGCCTGTCCCCGGAAAACTCCGACGGCGACCGCATCGGTGGCCGCTACATGATTGCCGGCAGCGTCGAGTATCAATATTCCATCGCCGAAAAATGGCGGGTTGCGACCTTCATTGATCAGGGCAACTCCTTCAACAAACTCGAACTGCCCGACCTCAAGACCGGCGTCGGTATCGGCGTGCGCTGGGTATCACCGGTGGGGCCGATTCGCCTCGACCTGGCCCACGCGATGGACGACGACGGCGGTATTCGACTGCACTTTTCCATGGGGCCTGAGCTGTGAAGCGTGGTTTGAAAGTAACGCTGCTGGCGATTCTGGCACTGCTGATGCTGGTACTGCTGACCGTGACCACCGTGCTGGGCACGGCGACCGGCAGCCGCTGGGCACTCGGGTTTGTGCCGGGTCTGACCGTCGAGAATTTCCAGGGTCGACTGGGCGGGCAGTGGAGCGCCGACCATCTGGTCTGGCAGCAGGACACCAGTCGGGTTGAGCTGGATAAAGTGATTTTCGCCTGGTCGCCGTTGTGCCTGACGCGCATGACCCTGTGCATCGAGCAACTGAAGGCTGATCAGGTCAGCCTGCAATTCCCGCCGGGCCCCGACGAAGAAAACAGCGGACCGATCACGCTGCCGGACCTGAAATTGCCATTGGCCATTCAACTGGGCGATGTGCAGATCGGCAGCCTGCTGTTCAATGGCAGCGAAGAACTCAAAGGCCTGCAACTGGCGGCGCACTGGACCGAACAGGGGTTGCAGATCGACTCCGTGCAACTGCAACGTGACGAGTTGAGCCTGAACCTGTCCGGTCTGCTGCAGCCCACCGGCAACTGGCCAATCAAGGCCGAAGGCAAACTGACCCTGCCAGCCCCTGAACCCTGGGCGCTGGCCCTGAAGGTTGACGGCGACCTGCTGAAAACCCTGAACCTGAAAGCCGACAGCAGCGGTTACCTGAACGGCCAACTGACCGGCGAGTTGCAGCCGCTGGTGGACAATCTGCCGGCTACGGTGCGGATCACCGCCGACGGCTTTAAACCCAGCGCCGATCTGCCGGACACGCTGCAACTCAATCAAGTGGAGCTCACCGGCGACGGTGACCTGAAAAACGGCTACCAGTTGCGCGGCAACGCCTCGCTGCCCGCCGAGCAGGGCCCGGTCGCGTTGTCGCTGCAAGGCAAGGTCGACGCCAACGGCGCGCAGATCGCCGCGCTGGACCTGACCGCCAACGACAAGCAAAGCCTCAAGCTCACTGGCGTTGTGGACTGGAGCAAAGGCCTGAACGCCACGGCGAAAATCGACTGGCTGGATTTCCCCTGGCACCGGCTTTATCCGCTGATCGATGAGCCGGAAGTGGCCCTGCGCAGCTTCAACGGTGAGGTCTCTTACACCGACGGCAACTACCTCGGCAACTTCAAAGCGGCGCTGGATGGCCCGGCCGGAGCGTTCAGCCTGAGCAGCCCGTTCGCCGGTGACCTGACGAAAATCTACCTGCAACAAATCCAGCTCGAAGCCGGGCAGGGCAAGGCCGAAGGGCACCTGAACCTGCAATTTGCCGATGGCATTGCCTGGGACACCGCGCTCGACCTCTCGGCGATCAACCCGGCGTATTGGGTTGCGGAGTTGCCGGGCACCCTGGCCGGACCGTTGCGCAGCAAAGGCGAGATGAAGAATGAAAAGCTCAGCCTGAATGCAGACCTCGATCTGAAGGGCAAACTGCGTGGCCAACCGGCCGTTCTGCAAGCGAAGGCCGATGGTGCCGGTGAGCTATGGAACCTCAGCGCGCTGAAAATCCGTCTGGGTGATAACAGCATCACCGGCAAGGGCAGCCTGCAACAGAAGCTCGCCGGACAGATCGACATCAAGCTGTCGCGCCTGGCCCAGCTCTGGCCGCAATTGCGTGGTCAGCTCAATGGCCGCGTCGATGTCGCCGGCACGCTCAAGGCGCCGCAAGGCAAGCTCGGGCTGCAAGGCACGCAGCTGGCGTTCCAGGACAATCGCCTGCAAAGCCTGAACCTTGACGCCACCCTCGACAGCGCGCAACGGGCGAAAATCGACCTCAAGGGCAGCGGCATCCAGGCGGGCGACACCTCGCTGGGCACGCTGACCGCCAGCGGTCAGGGCGATATCAAGAATCAGAAACTGGCGCTCGATCTGCAAGGCCCGCAGCTGAAGTTGGCCCTTGGCTTCGACGGCAATCTGGACAAAGGAAACTGGCGCGGACGTCTGGCCAGTGGCGATATACAGGCCGGCGGTCAGGACTGGAAACTGCAAGGTCCGGCGAAACTTGAACGGCTGGTGGACGGCAAAATCAACTTCGGTGCCCATTGCTGGATGTCCGGGCCGGCCAGTCTGTGCGGTGAAGATCAGCGCCTGATGCCTGAGCCGAAGCTGCGATATCACCTCAAGCAATTCCCGATCGACAGCCTGGCGCAGTGGTTGCCGAAGGATTTCGCCTGGAAGGGCCGGCTCAACGCCGACCTGCAACTGGACCTGCCCGCCAGCGGCCCGGACGGCCAGATCAGCCTCGACGCCAGCGGTGGCACCTTGCGCATCAAGGACAAGGATCAGTGGCTGGATTTCCCGTACCAGACCCTGAGACTCACCAGCAAACTCACGCCCAAACGCATCGACACCGACCTCAACTTCGTCGGCGGCAAGCTTGGCGAATTGAGTGTGCAGGCGCAGATCAATCCGCTGCCGAAGAACAAGCCGCTGAGCGGCTCTTTCCGTCTCAATGGCCTCGATTTGTCCGTGGCGCGACCGTTTGTGCCGATGGTCGAGAAACTGACCGGGCGCCTGAATGGCAGCGGCACGATCGCAGGCACGCTAATGGCACCTCTGGTAAACGGCAATCTGTTACTGAGCGACGGTGAAATCTCCGGGCCTGAGTTGCCGATGGACCTTGAAGCCTTGCAGCTTCAAGCGCTGATCGCCGGTGAAACGGTGCAATTGAACGGCGGCTGGAAAAGCGGCAAGAGCGGGCAGGGCAGCTTGACCGGCAGTATCGCCTGGGGTCAGGCGCTGGTGGTCGATCTGGCGCTCAAAGGCTCGCAGTTGCCGGTCACGGTCGAACCGTACGCCAAGCTCGAAGTCGCACCGGACCTGAAGATCTCGATGAAGGGCGACGAGCTGGCCATTGCCGGCAAAGTGTTGGTGCCGCGGGGTGAAATCACCGTGCGCGAGTTACCGCCATCGACAGTCAAAGTCTCCGATGACACGGTGATCATCGGTCAGCAAACCGAAGAGGGCACACCGCCACTGGCGATGAAAATGGACATCGATGTGGCAGTTGGCGAGGACAAACTGAGCTTCGCCGGATTTGGCCTCACCGCCAACCTGCAAGGGCACGTGCACATCGGCGACAACATGGACACCCGCGGCGAGCTGTGGCTCAACGACGGGCGTTATCGCGCCTATGGCCAGCGGCTGACGGTGCGTAGGGCGCGCTTGCTGTTTGCCGGCCCGATCGATCAGCCGTATCTGGACATCGAGGCGATTCGCCAGACCGACGACGTCATCGCCGGCATTCGCCTGAGCGGCAGCGCCGAGCAGCCGACCACGCAGATTTTCTCCGAACCGGCGATGAGTCAGGAACAGGCCTTGTCGTATCTGGTGCTGGGGCGTCCGTTGAGTACGACCGGTGAAGACAACAACATGCTGGCGCAGGCCGCACTCGGCCTGGGTTTGATGGGCAGTTCCGGGGTCACCGGCAAACTGGCCAGCGACCTGGGAATTCAGGATTTCCAGCTCGATACCGAAGGCAGCGGCAATACGACGAGCGTGGTGGCCAGCGGCAATATTTCCGAGAAACTCAGCCTGCGTTATGGCGTTGGTGTGTTCGAACCGGCCAACACCATTGCCTTGCGTTACAAGCTGAGCAAGAAGGTTTACCTCGAAGCGGCGGGTGGCGTGGCCAGTTCGCTGGATATCTTCTACAAGCGGGATTTCTAGACCCCTCAAAATCAAGAGATCGCAGCCTTCGGCAACTCCTACAGGGTTTTGTGTACACCTGTAGGCGCTGTCGAAGGCTGCGATCTTTTTGTTTTTCCAATCCGCCATTTATCCGCTAAATACAAAGCAACCTAACTATTACGTTGACATTCGCTGCCTAGGCAGTAACATCTCGACATACATTCTCTGCCTAGGCAGCTAATTGGTGGTCAGATGAAGCATTTCACCCCGGACGAATTCCACACGTGTCATCTCGGCCTCTTGCTCGGGCGCGCTGCGCTGCTCAAAGACCGGATCATCGACACGCACATGGAACCCCACGGCATCACCGCCGCGCAGTTCAAAGTGCTGATCATCATGGCGCAGTTCGGCGTCGACACCCCGGCCGAGCTGTGCCGTCACCTGTCGCTGGACAGCGGTTCGATGACCCGCATGCTCGATCGTCTGGAACAGAAAGGTTTCCTCGCCCGCCAGCGTTCCGAGGCGGATCGCCGTCAGGTGCAGCTTGTGTTAACTGAGCAAGGCCAACGCTTGACCGACCGTCTGCCGGAAATCGGTGCCGACGCCATGAACGAACTGGCCGGCGCGATCACTCCGGACGAGCTGAAAACCCTGGAACAGATCCTGAAGAAAATTCTGGTGGCAGCCGGTGACTCGATCACGCTGCTGCGGGTAGGTGACCAATGAGCGGCAAAACCTTGCGTGCCGGCCTGAGCCTGGTGCTGGCGGCCATGACCCTGGCCGGTTGCGCCAGCTACAGCGGCCTGACCACCGAAGGCAAAAGCCTCGATGCGAAAACCCTCAAGGCCGGGCAATCCCTCAGCGGCGTGACCCTGTCGCCCGCGGCCTGGCCGAAAAGCGACTGGTGGAAAAGCCTCGGCGACCCGCAGCTCGACGGTCTGATCCGCGAAGCGTTGCACGACAGCCCGGACATGCAGATCGCCGACGCCCGCGCCCATCAGGCCAGCGCTGCTGCGTACGCTGCCGACGCGGCGCGGATGCCGACCCTCGATGCCAGCGCCGGCGTCAGCCGTTCGCGTCTGGCGCGGGATCAAGACCCGCGAGGCGAGGGCGATGCGTACTCCACCGTGCGTAATATCGGCGCCAGTTTCAATTACAACTTCGACCTTTGGGGCGGTCAGCGTGACGCCTGGGAAGCGGCGTTGGGCCAGGCCCGCGCTGCCGAAGTCGATCAGCAAGCGGCGCAACTGACGTTGTCCGCCGACGTTGCCCGCGCCTATAGCGATCTGGGGCAGGCGCATATCATTCACGACCTGGCCCAGGAAGACCTCAAGCGCACCAGACAAATGCTCGACCTGAGCCAGCGTCGCCTGAGTTCCGGGATCGACAGTCAGTATCAGTTCCAGCAAACCGAAAGTCTCGAGGCCACGTCCGAAGCCAGTCTGATCGACGCTGAGAAACGCCTGCAAAGCACGAAAATCGCCCTGGCGGTGTTACTCGGCAAAGGCCCGGACCGCGGCAACGACATCGCCCGGCCGAAGATCCTTCAGGCCAGCGCCGTCGCGTTGCCATCGGTCCTGCCCGCCGAGTTGCTCGGTCGTCGTCCGGATCTGGTCGCCGCACGTTGGCGCGTCGAGGCGGCGAGCAAGAACATCGATGCCGGAAAAACCCGGTTCTATCCCAATCTCAACCTGAGCGCCGCGGCCGGTGCCGAATCGTTGTTGGGTGACGCGATGTTTGGTTCGGCCAGTCGTTTCTTCAACATCGCGCCGACGATTTCGGTGCCGATTTTCGACGGTGGCCGCCTGCGCGCCGACCTCGATGCCCGGGACGCCGATTACGACCTCGCGGTGGCGCAGTACAACAAAAGCCTGGTGCGAGCGTTGGGTGATGTCAGCGACACCATCAATCAGTTGCGCGATATCGGCCGGCAAATCGGCGCTCAGCAGCACGCCACCGACATTGCCCAGGATTCTTACAACACCGTGGTCCAGCGTTACGGTTCCGGCATCGGAAACTACCTGGACGTGCTCAGCATCGAGCAGCAGTTGCTCCAGGCCCAGCGTCAGCTGGCCAACCTGAATGCGGAGCGGATCGACCTGTCGATCCAACTGATGCAAGCGCTGGGCGGCGGTTTTCAGGGCGACACCCTGACCGCGGCCAACGCAACCCCAGCCACGCAGCACAACTAATTCAAGGTGATGGTCATGGCCACTGCAGAAAACACCCCAACCCCTGACAACGCGCAAGACACCAGCAACCCGCGCAAACGCAAGGTCATGCTGGTCGTTCTCGCCATCGTGGTGATCCTCGCCGGTGTCGGTGTCTGGGGTTATCACGAATTCTACGGGCGCTGGAACGAGAGCACTGACGACGCCTATGTGAACGGCAACGTGGTGGAAATCACCCCGCTGGTCACCGGCACCGTGGTCAGCATTGGTGCCGACGATGGCGACCTGGTCCATGAAGGCCAGGTGCTGATCAACTTCGACCCGAACGACGCACAGGTCGGTCTGCAAAGTGCCCAGGCCAATCTGGCTCGCACCGTGCGTCAAGTGCGTGGTTTGTACAGCAACGTCGACGGCATGAAAGCCCAGGTCAATGCTCAGCAGGCGGAAGTGCAGAAGGCTCAGGACAACTTCAACCGCCGGAAAAATCTCGCGGCAGGCGGGGCGATTTCCCAGGAAGAACTGTCCCACGCTCGTGACGACCTGATCTCGGCACAAAACGCCCTGGCCAATGCGAAGCAGCAACTGAAAACCACCAGCGCCCTGGTGGATGACACCGTGGTGTCGTCGCACCCTGACGTGATGTCGGCCGCCGCGCAATTGCGCCAGGCGTACCTGAACAATTCCCGCAGCACCTTGATTGCACCGGTGACCGGTTATGTCGCCAAGCGCTCTGTGCAACTCGGTCAACGGGTCCAGCCGGGCACCGCGTTGATGGCGGTGATTCCGCTGGATCAGCTGTGGATCGACGCCAACTTCAAGGAAACCCAGCTGCGCGACATGCGCATCGGCCAGCCGGTCGATATCCAGGCCGACCTCTACGGCAGCGACGTGAAGTTCAGCGGCACCATCGACAGCCTCGGCGCCGGCACCGGCAGTGCGTTTGCCCTGCTGCCGGCACAGAACGCCACCGGTAACTGGATCAAGATCGTGCAGCGTGTGCCGGTGCGGATTCACATCAACGCCGAAGAATTGGCCAAACACCCTTTGCGCGTTGGCCTGTCGACTCAGGTCGATGTGAACCTGCGCGACCAGAGCGGTCCGGTGCTGGCGCAACAGCCGCCGCAAAAGGCTTCGTTCAGCACCAACGTCTATGACCGGCAGTTGGCAGAGGCCGACGCCATGATCACGCAGTTGATCCACGACAACAGCGCGGCGGTCAGCAAAACCGCTCAGCGCTGACACCTAACCTGTGTGGGTGAAGCTTGCTCCCGCTCGGCTGCGAAGCGGTCGCACAGCTTTTGGGGCCGCTTCGCAACCCGGCGGGAGCAAGCTCCCTCGCCACAAAAAGCTGGCTTGCCACAAAAGCTGTTCCACCAAAGCTCTCTCACCACAGAGGCTCCCGTGCCACAAAAGCCCGCTCCCACACGGTCAGCTGTGTCTGTAACAGGCGCAGCGCCCATCAGGTTTCAAAGGACTCGCGATGAGCAATAACGCGTCTTTCACGCCGCCCAGCCTGCTGCTCAGCACCATCGGCCTGTCGCTGGCGACCTTCATGCAAGTGCTCGACACCACCATCGCCAACGTGGCGTTGCCAACCATTTCCGGCAACCTGGGCGTGAGTTCGGAGCAGGGCACGTGGGTGATCACCTCGTTTGCGGTGAGCAACGCCATCGCTCTGCCGCTGACTGGTTGGCTGAGCCGGCGATTTGGTGAGGTGAAGCTGTTTCTCTGGGCGACCATTCTGTTTGTGCTGGCCTCGTTTCTCTGCGGCATTTCCACCTCGATGCCGGAACTGATCGGTTTTCGGGTGCTGCAAGGCCTGGTGGCCGGGCCGTTGTACCCGATGACCCAGACGCTGCTGATCGCGGTCTACCCGCCTGCCAGGCGTGGCATGGCCCTGGCGTTGCTGGCGATGGTTACGGTGGTTGCGCCGATTGCCGGGCCGATTCTTGGCGGCTGGATCACCGACAGCTACAGCTGGCCGTGGATCTTCTTTATCAACGTGCCGATCGGGGTTTTCGCGGTCATGGTCGTGCGTTCGCAGCTCAAGGCGCGGCCGGTGGTGACCAGTTATCAGCCGATGGATTACGTCGGTCTGATCACGCTGATCATCGGTGTCGGCGCGTTGCAGGTGATCCTCGACAAGGGTAACGACCTCGACTGGTTCGAGTCGAATTTCATCCTCATCGGCGCGGCCATTTCCGCGATTGCGCTGGCGGTGTTCGTGATCTGGGAAATGACCGACCAGCACCCGGTGGTCAACCTGCGGTTGTTTGCGTATCGCAACTTCCGCATCGGTACGATTGTGTTGGTGTTGGGGTACGCCGGGTTCTTCGGGATCAACCTGATCCTGCCGCAATGGCTGCAAACCCAGATGGGCTACACGGCAACGTGGGCCGGGTTGGCGGTGGCGCCGATCGGGATTTTACCGGTGTTGATGTCGCCATTTGTCGGCAAGTACGCGCACAAGTTCGACCTGCGGTTATTGGCAGGCCTGGCGTTCCTGGCCATTGGCCTGAGCTGTTTCATGCGCGCCGGGTTCACCAACGAAGTGGATTTCCAGCACATCGCCCTGGTGCAACTGTTCATGGGCATTGGCGTGGCGCTGTTCTTCATGCCGACCTTGAGCATTTTGATGTCGGACCTGCCACCGAGCCAGATCGCCGACGGCGCGGGCCTCGCGACCTTCCTGCGGACCCTGGGCGGCAGTTTTGCGGCGTCATTGACGACCTGGATCTGGATTCGCCGGGCGGATCAGCATCATGCCTACATGAGCGAAAGCATCAGCACTTATGAACCCGCGACCCGGGAGGCGTTGAACAGCCTGGGCGGTGCGAGCAACCCGGCGTACGCGCAGCTCGATCATGTACTGACGAGTCAGGCGTACATGCTTTCCACCGTGGATTACTTCACGTTGCTGGGGTGGGCGTTCATGGGGTTGATCGTGATCGTGTGGCTGGCGAAACCGCCGTTTGCGGCGAAGGCCGGGCCTGCGGCGGCAGGGCATTGATTTAGCTGCGATCTTTTGATCTTAAGGGGTAGCGAAATCAAATGGCGCCAGTGCAAACCCGTGCTCATCCACCTGTAACGCCCAGCCCTGACGATCCCAGTCCCCCAACACAATGCGTTTGGCCGCTTGCTCGCCAATCTGCAACTTGTGGATGGCGGGGCGATGGGTATGGCCATGAATCAATGTCTTCACGCCATATTCCTGCATGATCCGCGGCACTTCTTCCGGCGTGACATCCACGATGTCATTGGCCTTCATCCGCGTCTGCGTCCGGCTTTCGCTGCGCAGTTTGCGCGCCAGTTTATGGCGAGTGCGCAGGGGCAGGTGGCGCAGGATGAACAGGGTAATCGGGTTGCGCAGGTAGCGACGCAGCTTCATATAAGCCTCGTCGCGGGTACAGAGGCTGTCGCCGTGCATCAACAGCACCGGCTCGCCGTTGAACTGCACGACACTCGGGTCCTTCAGCAACGTACAGCCGGCCTGTTTGCAGAAGGCCTGGCCCAGCATGAAGTCGCGATTGCCGTGCATCAGAAAAATGGCCGTGCCGCTGTCGCTGAGGTCGCGCAGGGCCTGGCAGATGGAACGCTGAAAGGGCGTCATGGCATCGTCGCCAATCCACGCCTCGAAAAAGTCGCCCAGGATGTACAACGCACTCGCCGAACGGGCGCGTCCGGCGAGCAAATCCAGAAACGCCCGGGTGATGTCCGGGCGCTCCTCTTCCAGATGCAAGTCTGAAATCAGCAGTATCACGCTTCGATGATCTCGGCTTTCTCGATGATCACGTCGTCTGCTGGCACGTCCTGGTGGCCGGCCTTGGAGGTGGTGGAAACACCTTTGATCTTGTCGACAACATCGGTGCCGGCAACGACTTTGGCGAACACCGCGTAGCCCCAGCCCTGGGTGGTCTTGGCGCTGTGGTTCAGGAAGCTGTTGTCAGCGACGTTGATGAAAAACTGGGCGGACGCCGAATGCGGCTCCATGGTACGAGCCATGGCCACGCTGTACTTCTCGTTCGGCAGACCGTTGTCGGCTTCGTTCTGGATGCTTGGGCGCTTGTCTTTCTTTTCTTTCATGCCTGGCTCGAAACCGCCGCCCTGGATCATGAAGTTACCGATGACGCGGTGGAAAACGGTGTTTTCGTAGTGACCGGCTTTGACGTACTCGATGAAGTTGGCCACGGTGATCGGGGCTTTCTCGGCATTCAGTTCCAGGACGATGTCGCCATGGTTGGTGGTCAGTTTGACTTGGGTCATGATCGGGGACTCTTTTTAGGTACTGCGTTTTCTGGGAATTCGTGGGTTTCGGGGCTATTGAGCCCTCAACCGGTCCGGCCGGTGTCGGCCAAGGTGCGCAGTTTAGCGTGCCGGGCGCGAATTTCGAGGCTGTTTTTCATTTGCATCCGATTAAATGCAGCCGTTTTCGGGCCTGTACTGTCAGCGACTTGACGGCATCGGCTATGATAAGCCCCTTTGTTTTAACCGCCGCTTTGATTTGGCCAACTGGCCGCGCACTTGTACGTTCAAGGATCCTATGAGCAAGCCCACTGTCGACCCTACCTCGAATTCCAAGACCGGCCCTGCCGTGCCGGTCAATTTCCTGCGCCCGATCATCCAGGCGGACCTGGACTCGGGTAAGCACACGCAGATCGTCACCCGTTTCCCGCCTGAACCCAACGGTTACCTGCACATCGGTCACGCCAAGTCGATCTGTGTGAACTTCGGTCTGGCCCAGGAGTTTGGCGGCGTCACCCACCTGCGTTTCGACGACACCAACCCGGCCAAGGAAGACCAGGAGTACATCGACGCGATCGAAAGCGACGTCAAATGGCTGGGCTTCGAATGGTCCGGCGAAGTGCGCTACGCCTCGCAGTATTTCGATCAGCTGCACGATTGGGCCGTTGAACTGATCAAGGCCGGCAAAGCCTACGTCGACGACCTGAGCCCGGAGCAAGCCAAGGAATACCGTGGCAGCCTGACCGAGCCGGGCAAGAACAGCCCGTTCCGTGATCGCAGCGTCGAAGAGAACCTCGACTGGTTCGCCCGCATGCGCGCCGGCGAATTCCCGGACGGCGCACGCGTGCTGCGGGCCAAGATCGACATGGCCTCGCCGAACATGAACCTGCGCGACCCGATCATGTACCGCATCCGTCACGCGCATCACCACCAGACCGGCGACAAGTGGTGCATCTACCCGAACTACGACTTCACCCACGGTCAGTCGGACGCCATCGAAGGCATCACCCACTCGATCTGCACCCTGGAGTTCGAAAGCCACCGTCCGCTGTACGAATGGTTCCTCGAGAACCTGCCCGTGCCGGCGAAACCGCGTCAGTACGAGTTCAGCCGCCTGAACCTGAACTACACCATCACCAGCAAGCGCAAGCTCAAGCAACTGGTCGATGAAAAGCACGTTTTCGGTTGGGACGATCCGCGCATGTCCACGTTGTCCGGTTTCCGCCGCCGTGGCTACACACCGGCGTCGATCCGCAACTTCTGCGACATGGTCGGCACCAACCGTTCCGACGGCGTGGTCGACTTCGGCATGCTTGAATTCAGCATTCGTCAGGATCTGGACCAGAACGCTCCGCGCGCCATGTGCGTGCTGCGTCCGCTGAAGGTCGTGATTACCAACTACCCGGAAGACAAGGTCGATCACCTCGAACTGCCGCGTCATCCGCAAAAAGAAGAACTGGGTGTGCGCAAGCTTCCGTTCTCCCGTGAAATCTACATCGACCGCGATGACTTCATGGAAGAGCCACCAAAGGGCTACAAGCGCCTGGAGCCGAACGGCGAAGTGCGTCTGCGCGGCAGCTACGTGATCCGTGCCGACGAAGCGATCAAGGACGCCGACGGCAACATCGTTGAACTGCGTTGCTCCTACGACCCGGAAACATTGGGCAAGAACCCTGAAGGCCGCAAGGTCAAAGGCGTGGTTCACTGGGTACCGGCCGCGGCCAGCGTCGAGTGCGAAGTGCGTCTGTACGATCGCCTGTTCCGCTCGCCGAACCCTGAGAAGGCCGAAGACAGCGCCAGTTTCCTGGACAACATCAACCCTGACTCGCTGCAAGTGCTGACCGGTTGTCGTGCTGAGCCTTCGCTGGGCAATGCACAGCCGGAAGACCGTTTCCAGTTCGAGCGCGAAGGTTACTTCTGCGCGGATATCAAGGACTCGAAACCCGGTCATCCGGTGTTCAACCGTACCGTGACCTTGCGTGATTCGTGGGGCCAGTGATTCAAGGAACCTCTAACGTGCTTTCGATCTACAACACGCTCACCAAGAGCAAAGAAGTCTTCAAGCCGCTGGATGGCAACAATGTGCGCATGTACGTCTGCGGGATGACCGTTTACGACTACTGCCACATTGGCCATGGCCGCAGCATGGTCGCGTTCGACCTGGTGACCCGCTGGTTGCGGTTCAGCGGGTATAACCTGACGTATGTGCGCAACATCACCGACATTGAAGACAAGATCATCAACCGGGCCAGGGAGAACGGCGAACCGTTCGACGTGCTGACCGAACGCATGATCACCGCGATGCATGAGGACGAGGCGCGCCTCAATATCCTCAAGCCGGACATGGAGCCGCGGGCCACCGATCACATCGCTGGCATGCAGACCATGATCCAGACCCTGATCGACAAGGGTTACGCCTACGCACCGGGCAATGGCGACGTGTACTACCGCGTCGCCAAGTTCATGGGCTACGGCAAGCTGTCGCGCAAGAAAATCGAAGACCTGCGCATCGGCGCGCGGATCGAAGTCGACGAGTCCAAGCAGGACCCGCTGGACTTCGTGCTGTGGAAAGGCGCCAAGCCGGGCGAGCCGAGCTGGCCGTCACCGTGGGGCGACGGGCGTCCGGGCTGGCACATCGAATGCTCGGTGATGTCGACCTGCTGCCTGGGCGAGACCTTCGACATTCATGGCGGCGGCAGCGACCTCGAATTCCCGCACCACGAAAACGAAATCGCCCAGAGCGAAGCGGCGACCGGCAAGACCTACGCCAACACGTGGATGCATTGCGGCATGATTCGCATCAATGGCGAGAAGATGTCCAAGTCCTTGAACAACTTCTTCACCATCCGCGATGTGCTGGAAAAGTACCACCCGGAAGTCGTGCGTTACCTGCTGGTGTCGAGCCACTACCGCAGTGCTATCAACTATTCGGAAGACAACCTCAAGGACGCCAAAGGCGCACTCGAGCGTTTCTACCATGCGTTGAAAGGCCTGCCGAGCGTGGCGCCGGCTGGCGGCGAAGCCTTTGTCGAGCGCTTCACCCAGGTGATGAACGACGACTTCGGCACGCCGGAAGCCTGCGCGGTGCTGTTCGAGATGGTTCGCGAGATCAACCGTTTGCGCGAGAGCGATCTCGACGCGGCGGCGGGGCTGGCGGCGCGCTTGAAGGAACTGGCCAGTGTGCTGGGGGTGTTGCAGCTTGAGGCGGATGACTTCCTGCAGGCCGGTGCTGAAGGGCGGGTCGATGCGGCTGAGGTTGACGCGCTGATTGCGGCGCGCCTGGCGGCTCGTGCGGCTAAAGACTGGGCTGAATCCGACCGGATCCGCGACCAGCTCACCGCCATGGGCGTGGTGCTGGAAGATGGCAAGGGCGGCACGACCTGGCGTCTGGCTGACTGATTGTCGTGATGGCTACGCCTTTTACAAAAGCAGAAACCCGCCTTGTGCGGGTTTTTGTTTTTGGGACGGAGCAAGTGCAGCGGTGCCCAGGCTGGCGTCATCGCGAGCAGGCTCGCTCCCACATTGGATCTTAGCTATGTTTGAGTGCTGTGCGCGGCACAGATTCCCTGTGGGAGCGAGCCTGCTCGCGATGGTCTCCAGTCGAACACAAACAGTGTGGGCGGCTGGTCATTCAGCCTGGCGCAACCGCTTGTATAAGGTGTTGCGGCTGACTCCGAGACGTCGCGCCAAATGCGAAATATTCCCCCCAGCCGCCTGCAACTGCCGATTCAAATCCTCGGCATCATTCAAATCCACCGCCAGGGTTTCCGGCGAATCCACCGGCTCCATCTCAAGATCGACAAAAAAATCATCCGGCAAATGCTCCGGCCGCACCGGTTGTTCTTCAGCCATGGCCAGCGCCACCTGCATCACGCTGCTGACCTGACGTAAATTTCCCGGCCACGGATGACGGCCGAACAGTTCGAGCACTTCTCGACTCAACCCGGCCCATTGCGACGGCTCGCGGTGTTGCTCCCACAAACGCTTGAACAGTGCCTGCTTGTCACTGCGTTCCCGTAGCGGTGGCAATTCGAGGGTCAAACCGCCGATCCGGTAATAAAGATCTTCCCGAAACCGGCCCAACTGAACCTGCTCGCGTAGCGAGCGGTTGGTCGCCGAAATGATGCGGATATCCACCGGGTACAACTCGCTGCTGCCCACCGGTTGAACACAGCGTTCCTGCAAAACCCTTAACAGTCGCGCCTGCGTCGGCAGTGGCATGTCGCCAATCTCATCGAGGAACAGCGTGCCTTTGTCAGCCTTGCGGATCAGCCCGATGCTGCCTTTCTGATTTGCACCGGTGAACGCACCTTTCTCGTAGCCGAACAGCTCGGATTCCACCAGTTCGGCGGGGATCGCTGCACAGTTGACGGCAATGAACGGCTGTTTGCTGCGAGAGCTGGCCTGATGCAGTGCCTTGACGAACACTTCCTTGCCGACGCCGGTTTCGCCGTGAATCAGCAGCGGAATGTCTTTTTCCAGCAAGCGCTCGGCCTGGCGCACGGCTTTTTCCACGCGACCGTCGCCAAAGTGCAGCGTATTGAGGCTGATCGCGGCGGGCGCGTTTGCGGCAGGTTCGGCGCTCTTTGTTTCAGAAAATAGCCGCGCCTGAATCGGTGCCTGTTTCGGGCGTTTCAACAGGCACTGGAAGCGGTTACGCCCGGAGGCCTGGAGGGAGAAGGGCAAGCCGTCCGGCTGATTCAGCAGTTCCAGCAGCGACACCTTGAACAGGCTCTCGATACTGACCCGCGACAGACTGATGCCGAGCAAATTGTCGGCCCGGCGGTTGGCGGACAGTACTTGGCCGCTCTCATCGAAAATAAGCAAACCCGCCCATTGGCTGTCGAGGTTGTTCAACCCGGTGTTGAATGTCAGTTGAAAATGCTGGCCATGGAACAGGTTGAGGATCAGCCGGTTTTCCACGGTCTGGCTCATCATCTTGACCATGCCGAGGGTGTGGGACGGCGGCAGGTAGCTGTCGCTGGACACGTCCAGCACCGCGATCACCTTGCGTTCGGCATCGAAAATCGGCGCGGCGGAACCGGTCATGAAGCGGTTGGCCTTGAGGAAATGTTCATCGTGCTCGATGTGCACTGCCTGCTCGCAGGCCAGCGCGGTGCCGATCGCATTGGTGCCGCTACAACGCTCCATCCAACTGGCGCCGGCGCTGAAGCCACGGGTCAGGCTCGGCTCGATGAAGCGCTGAGTGCCCCAAGAGGTCAGCACCTGGCCCTGGTTGTCGGCGAGCATGATCAGGCAATTGGAATTGCTCAGGATGTTCTCGTAGTAGGGCAGGACTTCCTGGTGGGTGGTCTGCACCAGTGAATGCTGGCTTTCCAGCAACTGCGCGATGCCCTCGGCCGGCAATTGGTCGAATGCCGGAGCGCTTTGGTGATCGAGACCGAACGCGCGGCAACGGGACCAGGAGTCCTGGATGATGGCGTCGTGGGAGAGCGGCGAGGCGGGTGCGGCCATGGCAGTCGATCTCTGAGCAAGCTTTTATTGTTTTTATGGTTTTTTTGCACATCACGTTGAATGTCGCACGTGATGGTTCTGGCACACCACGACTTTGTGGGGCCGTAAACAGTCCGTAGAGTGTTGTTCACTATTGTTCATTGTCAACCGTTGAACTGTTCAATTGTTCAGTCGCGGTTGTTCATTTCTGTTCAGCAACGAACCCTGTTTTTTCGCTTTTTGAAGGATTTTCAAGCCAGATCAACAACTTGCATTTTCTGGCACGAAAGTCGCTCTGTAGCTCCGGTCGCTTGACTCCAATAATAAAAAGGCCGAGCCATGTCACTCACTCTGGAGCACGTCAGCCGCACCGTCGAGGGCCAGACCTGGATCGACGATGCGTGCCTTAGTTTCGAACCCGGTTCCTTCAACGTTTTGCTCGGCCGCACGCTGTCCGGCAAAACCAGCCTCATGCGCCTGATGGCCGGTCTGGACAAGCCCGACAGCGGCCGCATCCTGATGAACGGCGTCGACGTCACCCAACGCCCGGTGCGCTTGCGCAACGTGTCGATGGTCTATCAGCAGTTCATCAATTACCCGACCATGACGGTGTTCGAGAACATCGCATCGCCGTTGCGCCAGGGCGGTGTTTCCAACGAGCTGATCCAGAGCAAGGTGCTGGAAACGGCGAAGATGCTGCGCATCGAGAAGTTTCTCCAGCGCTATCCGCTGGAACTCTCCGGTGGCCAGCAACAGCGCACGGCCATGGCCCGGGCGCTGGTGAAGGACGCCGAACTGATCCTGTTCGATGAGCCGCTGGTCAACCTCGACTACAAACTGCGCGAAGAGCTGCGTCAGGAAATGCGCGAGCTGTTCAAGGCGCGCCACACCATCGCCATCTACGCCACCACCGAACCCAACGAAGCGCTGGCGCTCGGTGGCACCACGACCATTCTTCACGAAGGCCGGGTGATCCAGAGCGGCAAGGCTGCGGAGGTCTATCACCAGCCGCAAACCGTGCTGGCGGCAGAATTGTTCTCCGAGCCACCAATCAACCTGATGCCCGGACGGATTGCCGGTAACGAAGTCAGCTTCGCCAACTTCGTGCACTTCCCGTTGAACGTGGATTTGCGCCCGGTGGGCGAGGGCGAGTTCCGCTTCGGCGTGCGCCCCAGCCATATCTCGCTGGTGCCGAGCAACGACGATGACCTCGAACTGGCGGTGACCGTCGAAGTCGCCGAGATCAGCGGTTCGGAAACCTTCCTGCACGTGCGCAACGAGCATTTCCTGCTGGTGCTGCATTTGCCCGGGGTTCACGAATACGACGTCGATGCACCGATCCGCATCTACATTCCGACCCATAAACTGTTTGTGTTCGATGCGCAGGGACGACTGGTCCAGGCGCCCGGCCGCCGTATCGCGAGGGTTGCCTGATGGCCGAAATCCGTTTGCAGAACCTCGCCCACAGTTACACCCGTACGCCGAGCGGTCCCGAGGATTACGCGATCCGCGAGATGGACCACGTCTGGGAGCAGGGCGGTGCTTATGCCTTGCTCGGGCCTTCGGGCTGCGGCAAGTCGACCTTGCTCAATATCATTTCCGGGTTGCTCAGTCCGTCCCAGGGCCACGTCCTGTTCGACGGTAAAGCGGTCAACGACCTGACCCCGGAGAAGCGCAACATTGCTCAGGTTTTTCAGTTTCCGGTGGTTTACGACACCATGACGGTGTTCGACAACCTGGCCTTCCCACTGCGCAATCAGGGCATGGCCGAAGCGAAAATTCACAGCAAGGTGCAGGAAATTGCCGAGGTCCTCGACCTCCAGGCGCTGCTGAGCAAGAAGGCGCGCAACCTCACCGCCGACGAAAAACAGAAAGTTTCCATGGGCCGCGGATTGGTGCGTGATGACGTCTCGGCGATTCTGTTCGATGAACCGCTGACGGTGATCGACCCGCACCTGAAGTGGAAGCTGCGGCGCAAGCTCAAGCAGATCCACGAGCAGTTCAACATCACCATGGTCTACGTCACCCACGATCAGCTCGAAGCCTCGACCTTCGCGGACAAGATTGCGGTGATGTACGGCGGGCAGATTGTGCAATTCGGTACACCGCGAGAGTTGTTCGAACGGCCGAGCCACACCTTTGTCGGCTACTTCATCGGCAGCCCGGGGATGAACCTGATCGAAGTGCAGCCACAACCCGGTGGCGTCGGATTCGCCTCGACGCACTTGCCCTTGTCTGACGCGCAATTGCAACGCATCGCCGAGTCCGAGTGGAAAACCCTGAAAGTCGGCATCCGTCCGGAGTTCGTGCATGTGTGGGACGAGCCGTTTGATGACGCGATGCAGGCACAGGTCGTACACGTTGAAGACCTGGGCACCTACAAGATCATGACCCTGAACCTCGACGGCGCGCCGTTGAAAGTGCGCCTGGCCGAAGACAAACCGGTGCCGGAAGGCACGGCGTACATCAGCTTCCCGGCGCAGTGGTTGATGGTCTATGCCGACGATTACCTGCTGGAGGTGCAGCCATGAACAAGGTGCAGAACAACAAGGCCTGGTGGCTGGTCCTGCCGGTGTTTTTGCTGGTGGCGTTCAGTGCGGTGATCCCGATGATGACCGTGGTCAACTATTCGGTGCAGGACATCTTCGACCAGTCCAGCCGCTACTTCGTCGGTGCCGACTGGTACAAGCAGGTGCTGCTCGATCCACGGCTGCACGACTCGCTGCTGCGTCAGTTCATCTATTCCGGCTGCGTATTGCTGATCGAAATCCCGCTGGGCATTGCCATCGCCTTGACCATGCCGACCAAGGGCCGCTGGTCGTCGCTGGTGCTGATCATCCTGGCGATTCCACTGCTGATTCCGTGGAACGTGGTCGGGACGATCTGGCAGATTTTCGGCCGGGCCGACATTGGTTTGCTCGGGTCGAGCCTCAATGCGATGGGCATCAACTATAACTATGCGGCCAACACCATGGACGCCTGGGTCACGGTGCTGGTGATGGACGTCTGGCACTGGACGTCGTTGGTGGCGCTGTTGTGTTTCTCAGGCCTGCGGGCGATTCCGGACGTGTACTACCAGGCGGCGAGGATTGATCGGGCATCGGCCTGGGCAGTTTTCCGACACATCCAGTTGCCCAAGCTCAAGAGCGTGCTGTTGATCGCGGTGATGCTGCGGTTCATGGACAGTTTCATGATCTACACCGAGCCGTTCGTGCTCACGGGCGGCGGGCCGGGGAATGCCACGACCTTCCTCAGCCAGACCCTGACGCAGATGGCCATCGGACAGTTCGACCTCGGCCCGGCGGCAGCTTTCTCGCTGGTGTACTTCCTGATCATCCTGTTGGTGTCCTGGCTGTTCTACACCGCCATGACTCACTCTGACGCCAACCGCTGAGGTCTGCCATGAGTAAAAGAAAGCTCATTCCGCTGCTGATCTACATCCTGTTCCTGCTGGTGCCGATCTACTGGCTGCTGAACATGTCGTTCAAGAGCAACACCGAAATCCTCAGCGGCCTGACCCTGTTTCCGCAGGATTTCACCTTCGCCAACTACAAGGTGATCTTCACTGATCCTGCCTGGTACACCGGTTACCTCAACTCGCTGTACTACGTGAGCCTGAACACGGTGATCTCCCTGAGCGTGGCGCTGCCGGCAGCGTATGCGTTCTCGCGGTATCGCTTCCTGGGCGACAAGCACCTGTTCTTCTGGCTGCTGACCAACCGCATGGCGCCGCCGGCGGTGTTTCTGTTGCCGTTCTTCCAGCTGTATTCCTCGATCGGTCTGTTCGACACGCACATCGCGGTGGCACTGGCGCATTGCCTGTTCAACGTGCCGTTGGCGGTGTGGATTCTCGAGGGCTTCATGTCTGGCGTTCCGAAAGAAATCGACGAAACCGCCTACATTGATGGCTACAGTTTTCCCAAGTTCTTCGTGAAGATTTTTGTGCCGCTGATTGGCTCGGGGATCGGTGTGACGGCGTTTTTCTGCTTCATGTTTTCCTGGGTCGAGTTGCTGCTGGCGCGGACGCTGACGTCGGTGAATGCCAAGCCGATTGCGGCGGTCATGACGCGCACCGTCTCGGCATCCGGTATCGATTGGGGTGTGCTGGCGGCGGCAGGGGTGTTGACCATCCTGCCGGGCATGCTGGTGATCTGGTTTGTCCGTAACCACGTGGCCAAGGGCTTTGCCCTGGGCCGGGTATGAGGAACTGATGATGGAATGGATGAGCTGGACCGTCCCGACGGCAACGTTTTTCTGTGTCATTGCCTTGATCCTGGTCGGCATGACGACCTGGGAATTGCGTTCGCCGAGCATTCTTCGGCGTGGTTTCTTGCCGATTGCCACCACCCGTGGCGATCGGCTGTTTATCGGTCTTCTCGGCAGCGCCTACCTGCATTTGCTGGTAATCGGCGTCACCGACTGGAGCATCTGGGTAGCGTCCGCGTTGTCCCTGGTGTGGCTGTTGGCTGTGATGCGTTGGGGCTAGTCGAATCGCTCGGCAATGTTGCTCCGAAACCCAATAAGGAGGTCTCTATGTTCGACAAAAACAATAAGCTGCGACATAGCATTTCATTGGCAGCCATGCTGGCACTCAGCGGTTTGAGCGCTTCGGCCTGGGCCGATGCCTATGAAGACGCCGCGAAGAAATGGATTGGCAGTGAGTTCAAGCCGTCCACCCTGACGGCAGATCAGCAGCTCGCGGAACTGAAGTGGTTCATCAAGGCCGCCGAGCCGTTTCGCGGGATGGACATCAAGGTTGTCTCGGAAACCCTGACCACTCACGAATATGAGTCCAAGGTGCTGGCCAAGGCCTTTACCGAGATCACCGGGATCAAGGTGACCCACGACCTGCTGCAAGAAGGCGACGTGGTGGAAAAGCTGCAGACCGTGATGCAGTCAGACAAGAGCATCTATGACGGCTGGGTCAATGACTCGGACCTGATCGGTACGCACTTCCGCTACGGCAAGACGGAATCGATCACCGACCTGATGGCCAATGAAGGCAAGAACTTCACTTCGCCGACCCTGGACCTCAAGGATTTTATCGGCCTTTCCTTCACCACCGCTCCCGACGGCAAGCTCTATCAACTGCCCGACCAACAGTTCGCCAACCTCTATTGGTTCCGCGCCGACTGGTTCGAGCGTGCGGACCTTAAAGCCAAATTCAAGGAAAAGTACGGTTACGAACTGGGCGTGCCGGTGAACTGGTCAGCCTATGAAGACATCGCCAAGTTCTTCAGCGAAGACGTCAAGGAAATCGACGGCAAGCGGGTCTACGGGCACATGGACTACGGCAAGAAAGACCCGTCACTGGGCTGGCGTTTCACCGATGCCTGGTTCTCCATGGCGGGTGGCGGCGACAAGGGATTGCCCAACGGTTTGCCGGTGGACGAATGGGGTATCCGCGTCGAGGATTGCCACCCGGTCGGTTCCAGCGTGACGCGCGGTGGCGACACCAATGGCCCGGCGGCGGTCTTTGCAACCACCAAATACGTCGACTGGCTCAAGGCCTACGCGCCACCGGAAGCGGCTGGCATGACCTTCTCCGAGTCCGGCCCGGTACCGTCCCAAGGCAACATCGCCCAGCAGATCTTCTGGTACACCGCATTCACGGCTGACATGACCAAACCGGGTCTGCCGGTGGTGAACGCCGATGGCACACCGAAATGGCGCATGGCACCTTCGCCACGCGGTCCGTATTGGGAAGAGGGCATGAAGCTGGGGTATCAGGACGTGGGTTCCTGGACGTTCATGAAATCCACGCCTGAGAAGCAGAAACTGGCGGCCTGGCTCTATGCGCAGTTCGTGACGTCGAAAACCGTGTCGCTGAAGAAAACCATTGTCGGCCTGACACCGATTCGCGAGTCGGACATCAACTCCCAAGCGATGACCGATCTGGCGCCGAAACTTGGTGGCCTGGTCGAGTTCTACCGCAGCCCGGCCCGCGTGCAATGGACCCCGACCGGGACCAACGTGCCGGACTATCCGCGTTTGGCGCAATTGTGGTGGAGCCACATCGCCGAAGCCGCCAGCGGCGACAAAACCCCGCAACAGGCGCTCGACGGTCTGGCCAAGGACCAGGACGCAATCATGTCCCGTCTGGAACGCTCCAAGGCCCAAGCCACCTGCGCCCCGAAAATGAACCCCGAGCGCGATGCGCAATACTGGTTCGATCAACCGGGTGCACCGAAACCGAAACTGGCGAACGAGAAGCCGAAGGGCGAAACCGTGAGCTACAACGAACTGCTGAAGTCGTGGGCGGACGCACGTAAGTAAACCGCAGAACCGAGAAAGGCGAACGGCACCGAAAGGTGCCGTTTTTATTAGTGCCTGTCCCGCCGCTGTCGCGAGCAGCCTGCTCGCGATGAGGGCATTAGAGGCAGCGCATTAATTAGAGTGGAGCGATCAGACCAAAACAGCCATATCCGTGTACTGAGCAACAACTGAGTCAGCGGTAAGGAGTTTCATGGGTTCAGTAAGGGCCGTTGCAACAATCAGGCGATCGAATGGATCTCGATGGTGATGTTCCAGGTCTTTTGCTGCAATGGCATGCTCCGAAGTTACCGGTAACTCGATGAACCCGCTTTCGAGACAGTATTGGCGGATTTCATCCAGATCAACGTTAAGTTTCCCAAGCCCGACCTTGATCGCCATTTCCCAGAAGGTCGCCGCACTGATGTAAATGTCGGCGGCGCTTTCGATGAGCTTTCTGGCTTTACCAGATAGCTTGGGATCATCGCTAAGGGTCCAGAGCAGAACATGGGTATCGAGCAGAACCCTCATTCGTGAGTTCCTTCAAAGGCATCCAGCATTTCGTCGGGCAGTGGAGCATCAAAGTCTTGAGGAAGTATAAGTTTGCCCTTCATAGCTCCAATGCGCTGTCCGTAGGTTTTCCCGACGGGAACCAGTCGAGCAAGGGCGCGACCATGTTTGGAAATCGTGATGGTCTGGCCGGCTGCCGCGTCGTCGACAAGTTTGGACAAATTATTTTTTGCTTCGGCTAACGGAACGACGATCATGGTTCCTTCCTCCTCAGATTCTGGATAAACATAGCCAGAATTTTTGCAGGCGGTAAAGATGCGTCGTGCCAACTGCTCAATGTTGGATGCAGGACGAGGCCGGTAATACGGCGAGGGCTTTCGGGGATTGTCGGGAGAGGGCAGGGCAGCGGTAACAAATCCCACAAACGCAAAAACGGCACCCGAAGGTGCCGTTTCTGTTTTCTACCGGGTATCGCTAGGCGATCAACCCGCCAACCCCGATTGTTGCACCAGGACCAGCAACGGCTGCGGATACAGACCGAGGAAGAACGCCAGTGCGGCGATGGCCAGCAGCATCACGCCGCCTGCACGTTGTTCCCAGTGCAGCTGCGCATCGTGGCGACGCAGGTTTGGCTCGATCAGGTACAGGGTGACCATGACGCGCAGGTAGTAGAACACGCCGATGGCGCTGCCCAGTACCAGGGAACCGACCAGCCACCACTGGTGCGACTCGACACCGGTGGCGATGATGTAGAACTTGCCGATGAAGCCCGCGGTCAGCGGGATACCGGCCAGGGACAGCATCATCACGGTGAGGACGGCGGTCAGGTACGGACGGCGCCAGAACAGGCCGCGGTATTCGTACAGGGCATCGGCGTCACGGCCGTTGTACGGCGAGGACATCAGGGTGATCACGCCGAACGCGCCGAGGCTGGTGATCACGTAGGTGACCAGGTACACGCCGATGGCTTCCACGGCCAGACCCTTGCTCGCCACCAGGGCGATCAGCAGGTAACCGAAGTGGGCGATGGACGAGTAACCCAGCAGACGCTTGAGGTTGCTCTGGGTCAGGGCCAGCAGGTTACCGAACAGGATCGAGGCAATGGCGATGATGGTCAGCACGTCGCTGAGTACGCCGCTGCTCGCCGCTGGCGAGATCTGGAACAGACGCACCATCACCGCGAACACCGCGACTTTGGACGCGGTCGCCAGGAACGCAGCCACCGGTGCCGGAGCACCTTCGTAAACGTCCGGGGTCCAGAGGTGGAACGGTACCAGCGACAGTTTGAACGCCAGGCCGATCAGCATCATGCCCAGGCCCAGTTGCGCCAGCGAGCTTGGCAGGCCGGTGGCCGCGAGGGCCTGGCCGATACCGACGAAGCTCAGGCTGCCGGAATCGGCGTAGAGCAGGGCCATACCGAACAACAGGAACGCGGAGCCGGCGGCCGACAACACCATGTACTTGATACCGGCTTCCAGCGAACGCTTGTTGAAGAAGGCATAAGCCACCAGACCGTAGACCGGCACCGACAACAGTTCCAGACCGATGAACAACCCGGCCAGGTGTTGCGCGCTGACCAGAACCAGGCCACCGGCGGCGGCCATCAGGATCAGCAGGTACAGTTCTTCGCGGTTGCCCGGGTAACCCGAACCACCATCGCCGAGGTAGGCGTGGGCGAGGGTCACACAGGCGAGGGTGGCGACCAGGATCAGCGCCATGTACAGGCAGGCGAAGTTATCGATCTGCAGCAGTGGAGTCACAGCCAGTGGGGCGACTTTCAGGGCTGGCAGGATCGACAGCAGCGCCAGGTTCAGACCCGCCACGGAAATCAGGAAGGTCTGCGAGTGGTTGCGGCGCCAGGCGATCGCCAGCATCACCACGATGATCGTGGCGCTGGTGATCAACAACGGCGCTAGCGCGATAAAGTGTTGAGTCGTGAATTCCATAGCGCTCTTACCGGGCCGAAGCGAGTTGAGTGAAGGCGGTGCCGAGCCATTGCTGCACGCCATGCATCGTCGCAGCAGAGGTATCGAGGAACGGTTGCGGGTACACGCCGATGTAAATCAGCAGCGCCGCAAGCCCGACCACCATGATCATTTCGCGACCGTCCATGCCATGCAGTACCGCGTCCGATTTGGCCGGACCGAAGTACGCACGGTGGATCATGATCAGCGAGTAGACCGAACCGAACACCAGGCCCGACGTCGCGATGATGGTGACCACAGGCGCAGCCGGGAAGGTGCCGATCAGGATCAGGAACTCGCCGACGAAGTTACCGGTACCCGGCAAGCCCAGCGACGCCGCTGCAAAGAACAGGCTGAGGGCCGGCAGGTAAGCGATCTTCGACCACAGGCCACCCATTTCACGCATGTCGCGGGTGTGGGTGCGTTCGTACAGCTGACCACTCAGGATAAACAGTGCCGCGGCCGACAGACCGTGCGCCAGCATTTGCATCACCGCGCCCTGCAACGCCAGTTGGCTGCCGGAGTAGATGCCGATCAGTACGAAGCCCATGTGGGAAACGGACGAGAAGGCGATCAGACGCTTGATGTCGGTTTGTGCGAAAGCCAGGAACGCGCCGTAGAAGATCCCGATCAGACCGAGGGTCATGGCGATCGGCGCGAACTCGGCCGAGGCATTCGGGAACAGCGGCAGGGCGAAACGCAGCAGACCGTAGGCAGCGGTTTTCAGCAAGATACCGGCGAGGTCAACCGAACCCGCGGTTGGCGCCTGGGCGTGAGCGTCAGGCAACCAGGAGTGGAACGGCACCACAGGCAGCTTCACCGCGAAGGCGATGAAGAAGCCGAGCATCAGGATGTACTCGGTGGTCAGCGACATCTTGGTTTTCAACAGGTCGGCGTAGTTGAACGTAATCACGCCGGTGTCGTTGAAGTTGACCAGAACCAGACCGAGGATCGCCACCAGCATGATCAAGCCGGAAGCCTGAGTGAAGATGAAGAACTTGGTCGCCGCGTAGATCCGGGTTTTCTTGCCGTCCGAAGAACTGTGACCCCAGAGCGCGATGAGGAAGTACATCGGCACCAGCATCATTTCCCAGAAGAAGAAGAACATGAACAGGTCGAGGGCGAGGAACACGCCAACGACACCGCCCAGGATCCACATCAGGTTCAGGTGGAAGAAGCCAACGTGACGTTGGATTTCTTTCCACGAGCAGAGGACCGAGAGTACGCCCAGCAGACCGGTCAGCATGATCATCAGCAGCGACAGGCCGTCGAGGGCCAGGTGCACGCTGATGCCGAAGCGTTCGATCCAGATGTGCTTGAACTCAAGCGCCCAGGTCGGATCGGCGCCGGGCTTTGGTGCAAATGAATAGTCACCGGTGGCCCACAGCCAGAGGCCGAGGGAGAGCAACAGGGACATGGTGATCAGCGCAATCCAGCGGGGGAGGGTAGCGCCGAAGCGCTCACCCATCCAGCACAGCAGGCCGCCGATAAAGGGGATCAGGATTAGCCAAGGCAGAATCATGACGGGCTCAATTCCTTTCGCAAGTTCGCAAGGTTCATATTCAGACCGCTACCAGCACGATGGCGCCGATGACCAGCACGGAGCCGGCTGCCATCGAGGCCGCGTACCAACGCAGTTGACCGGTTTCGGTACGGCTCAGGGCGGTGTGACCGCCTTTGGCCATACGCGGGATCAGACCGATGGTCTGGTCGAGCGGGTCTTTGCGCAGTACGTGGCTGATCGCAAGGTATGGCTTGACGAACAGTTTGTCGTAGATCCAGTCGAAGCCCCAGGCAGCGAACCACCAGGCCGAAAGGAAGCGGCCGATGCCGCTGTTGGCGATTGCAGTAACGAAACGACGCTTGCCGAGGAACAGCAGCGCGGCCAGCAGGATACCGGCCAGGGCAATGGCGCCCGAAGCGATTTCCAGACTGTGCTTGGCTTCGCCGCCGGCGTGGCCGACGCTTTGCGGCAGTACACCGTGCAGCGGCGGAACGATCATCGCGCCAATGGCGGTGGACAATACGATCAGCACCGACAGTGGCAGCCAGTGAGCGATGCCGTGGCCGGCGTGCGCTTCGGTCTTCGCTTCACCGTGGAACGCGATGAAGATCAGGCGGAAGGTGTACAGCGACGTCATGAACGCACCGACCAGACCGGCGTACAGCAGACCGTTGTTGCCGCTGGCGAACGCTTCCCAAAGGATTTCGTCCTTGGAATAGAAACCTGCGGTCACCAGTGGCAAGGCCGCGAGGGCCGCGCCGCCGACGATGAAGCTGGCGTAGGCCAGTGGCAGTTTCTTCCACAGGCCGCCCATCTTGAAGATGTTCTGCTCGTGGTGGCAGGCAACGATCACCGCACCGGAGGCAAGGAACAGCAGGGCCTTGAAGAACGCGTGGGTCATCAGGTGGAAGATCGCGCCATCCCAGGCACCGACGCCCAGCGCCAGGAACATGTAGCCGATCTGGCTCATGGTCGAGTAGGCGAGGATACGTTTGATGTCGGTCTGGACCAGTGCGGCAAAACCGGCGAGGACCAGGGTCACGCCGCCGACGACGCCGACCAGGTGCAGGATCTCCGGCGCCAGGGTGAACAGACCGTGGGTACGGGCGATCAGGTAGACACCGGCGGTCACCATGGTCGCGGCGTGGATCAGTGCCGAAACCGGGGTAGGACCGGCCATCGCATCCGCCAGCCAGGTTTGCAGCGGCAGTTGCGCGGATTTACCGACAGCGCCGCCCAGCAGCATCAGGGTGGCCATGACCATCCAGAAGTCGCCGGCCTGGAATTTCTGCGGTGCCAGCACCAGCAGTTCCTGGACGTTCAGCGTGCCCAGTTGCGCGAACAGGATGAACAGGCCGATGGCCATGAACACGTCGCCGATGCGGGTCACGATAAAGGCTTTGAGTGCGGCGTTACCGTTGTTGCGGTTGCTGTAGTAGAAACCGATCAACAGGTACGAGCACAGGCCCACGCCTTCCCAGCCGAAGTACAGGAACAACAGGTTATCGCCCAGCACCAGGAACAGCATGCTGGCGATAAACAGGTTGGTGTAGGCGAAGAAGCGCGAGTAACCGGCTTCACCGCGCATGTACCAGGACGCGAACAGGTGGATCAGGAAGCCGACGCCGACGACCACACCGAGCATGGTCACGGACAGGCCGTCCAGGTACAGCGCGAAGTTCGGCGTGAAGCCTTCCACCGCCATCCACTGCCACAACACCAGGGTGTAGTGACCGCCTTCAGGTGGCGCGACGTTGAATTGCCAGATCACGTAGGCCGTGACGATGGCGGACAAGCCGATGGAACCGACGCCGATCAGGGCAGACAGGTTTTCCGAGAGGCGTCCACGGGAGAACGACAGCAGCAGGAAACCTATGAGAGGGAATACGAAAGTCAGATAGAGAAGATTCATCCGCGCATCTCGCTGGCAGCGTCGATATCGAGAGTGTGGAAGCGGCGATACAGCTGCAGCAGAATCGCCAGGCCAATACTGGCCTCGGCGGCTGCCAGGCTGATCACCAGGATGAACATGATCTGTCCATCCGGCTGCGCCCAGCGGCTACCGGCAACGATGAAGGCCAGTGCAGAGGCATTCATCATCACTTCAAGACTCATCAACACAAACAAAATGTTGCGGCGGACCATCAGGCCAACCAGACCGAGGCAGAACAGGATGCCGGCGACCGCCAGACCATGCTCCATAGGGATAGCAGGCATCGTCATTGCTCCTTGGCTTCGTTGCGGCCCAAGTGGAACGCCGTGACGGCTGCGGCGAGCAGCAGCATCGAGGCGAGTTCGACCACCAGCAGATAAGGACCGAACAGGCTGATGCCCACGGCCTTGGCGTCTACGGTGGTGTGGCCGATGGCCTGGCCGCTCTGATGGGAGAACAGCACGTACAGCAGTTCAACCAGCAGCAGGGTGCCGAGAATCACCGGGCCGAGCCAGATGCCGGGCTTGAGCCAGACGCGCTCTTGCTGAACCGAGGCCGGGCCCAGGTTCAGCATCATCACCACGAACACGAACAGCACCATGATGGCGCCAGCGTAGGCAATCACTTCCAGAACACCGGCAAACGGTGCGCCGAGGGCGAAAAACGTCATGGCCACGGCGATCAGCGAAATGATCAGGTAGAGCAGGGCGTGCACAGGGTTGGTGTGGGTGATCACGCGAAGCGTGGACACCACAGCGATACCCGATGCGAAATAGAAAGCGAATTCCATCTTTCTTCCTTAAGGCAGCAAGCTCTTCACGTTGATCGGCTGGGCTTCATTCTGCGCGGAGCCTTTCGGCTTCCCGGCAATCGCCATACCTGCAACACGATAGAAGTTGTAATCAGGGTTTTTGCCGGGGCCGGAGATCAGCAGATCTTCTTTCTCGTAAACCAGGTCCTGACGTTTGAACTCGGCCATCTCGAAATCCGGTGTCAGCTGGATCGCGGTGGTCGGGCAGGCTTCCTCGCAGAGGCCGCAGAAAATGCAGCGCGAGAAGTTGATGCGGAAGAAGTCCGGGTACCAGCGACCGTCTTCGGTTTCAGCTTTCTGCAGCGAGATGCAGCCGACCGGGCACGCCACGGCGCACAGGTTGCAGGCTACACAACGCTCTTCACCATCGGGGTCGCGGGTCAGGACGATACGGCCACGGTAGCGCGGCGGCAGGTACACGGCTTCTTCCGGGTACTGCAGCGTGTCGCGCTTGCGGAAGGCATGGCCGAAGATCATCACCAGGCTGCGAAGCTGGGTGAAGAAGCCATGCACGATGTCAAATATGTACTTCATGATTCTCTATCCTCACTGAGCCGCGACGGCGGGCGTGTTGAGCAACACGATCGCAGCGGTCACCAGCATGTTGACGAGGGTCAGCGGCAGGCAGAACTTCCAGCTGAAATCCATCACTTGGTCATACCGTGGGCGCGGAATCGAGGCGCGCAGCAGGATGAAGATCATGATGAAGAACGCGGTTTTCAGCGCGAACCAGATGAACGGGATCTGCGGCAGAATGCCGAACGGACCGTGCCAGCCACCGAAGAACAAGGTCACCAGCAGCGCCGAAATCAGCACGATACCGATGTACTCGCCGACGAAGAACATGCCCCATTTCATGCCGGCGTATTCAATGTGGTAACCGTCGGCCAGTTCCTGCTCCGCTTCCGGCTGGTCGAACGGGTGACGGTGAGTCACGGCGACGCCGGCGATGAAGAAGGTCAGGAAACCGAAGATCTGCGGAATGATGAACCACAGGTTCTGGGCTTGATAATCAACGATGTCGCGCATGTTGAACGAGCCGACCTGGATCACGATGCCCATCAGCGACAGGCCCATGAACACTTCGTACGACACGGTTTGTGCCGAAGCCCGCAAGCTGCCCAGCAGGGCGAACTTGTTGTTGCTCGACCAGCCGGCGAACAGCACCGCGTAGACCGACAGACCGGCCATGGCGAAGAAGAACAGGATGCCAATGTTCAGGTCCGCCACACCCCAGGTCGGGGTGATCGGGATGATCGCGAAGGCAATCAGCAGGGCGCTCATGGCCACGACCGGTGCCAGGGTGAAGATCATCTTGTCGGCGAACGGTGGCGTCCAGTCTTCCTTGAAGAACATCTTGATCATGTCCGCTGCGATCTGGAACGCGCCGAACGGGCCGACGCGGTTCGGACCGTAACGGTCCTGCCAGAGGGCGAGCAAACGACGCTCGACCCAGCTCAACAGCGCGCCGCAGACCACTACGGCGAGCAGAATCACGATGGCCTGGATGACCGAGATGATCACACCGATCACTTCAGGAGTGAACCAAGTCATAGCGCTGCCTCCTGCAGACCATCAACGGATTTGCCAAAGATCGCGGGCGGAATGCCGGCGATACCGGCCGGCAATGCAACCAGACCGGCACCCAGCTCTTCGTTGATGCGCAGTGGCAGACGCAAGGTCTGGCCAGCGACGTTCAAGCTCAGCATGGCACCGTCGTTGACACCCAGACGGTCGGCTTCGGACTTGGCCAGCGCCACGTAGGCAGCCGGAATGCGTTCCTGAACCGGTGCGGCTTTCGAAGAGTTCTCTTCGCTGCCGAGCAGGTGGAAGAACGGCACGACCTGCCAGGTGCCCGGCGCCGGGTTGAATGCGCGCGGGACAGCGGCGAACCAGTTCAGCGAGTCACCGCTGCTTTCGATCAGGCGGGTGCCCGGGTCGCCAGCGCGGATGTGGCCACCGACTTCGTCCTGGAACTTGTTCCAGGCTTGCGGCGAGTTCCAGCCCGGAGACCAGGCAAATGGCACTTGCTGACGCGGTTCGGCCGAGCCCGAGTAACCTTCCATCGAGAAGTTGAACGCGGTGTCGTTGTCTTGCGGGGTACGCGGTTCGTGCACGCTGATGTCTGCGCGCATGGCCGTACGACCCGAGTAACGCAGCGGTTCGCGGGCCAGTTTCATGCCCTTGATGCGGAACGCGGCGGACGGTGCGGCATCAACGATACGCGCCAGTTGCGGCGTGCTCGAAGCGACGGCAGCGGTGACGTGGTCCAGCTGGGTCCAGTCGATCGGCTGGTTCAGCAGGGTGGCGCGCAGGGCATGCAGCCAGCGCCAGCCTTCGTGAACCAGGATGCTCGCGTCCATGTATTTCGGGTCGAAGACCTGGAAGAAGCGCTGGGCGCGACCTTCCTGGCTGACCAGCGTACCGTCGCCTTCAGCGAAGCTGGCGGCTGGCAGCACCAGGTGCGCGCGATCGCTGGTGGCGGTCTTCTGATGGTCCGCGACGATTACCACTTTCGCAGCGGTCAGTGCGGCATCAACCTTGGCTTTGTCGGTACGGGTGTACAGATCGTTTTCCAGCACGACGATGGCGTCGGCCTTGCCATCGATCACTGCCTGCAGCGCGTCGTCGACCGAATCGCCACCGAGCATGGCCAGGCCGAGGCTGTTGGCCTCAGGCACGATCAGGCTGATGGAGCCGTTCTTCTCGCGCAGCTTCAAGGCTTTGGCGATGTTCGCGGCGGCTTCGATCAGCGCCTTGGAACCCAGCGAGGTGCCGGCGATGATCAGCGGACGCTTGGCCGCGAGTAGGGCGTCGGCAATGCGCTTGGCCAGGTCGAGGGCTTCAGAGTCCAGGCCTTCAACCGCCGGAGCGCTGGCGTCGAGGGCGTGAGCCACGGCGAAACCGATGCGGGCCAGGTCGTCCGGAGCGGCGTGAACGCATTCTTCAGCGATGTCGTCGAGCTTGGTTTCAGCCAGGCTGGCGATGAACAGCGGGTTCAGTTCGTGCTGACCGATGTTCTTCACCGCAGCGTCGAGCCAAGGCTGAACGCGCATGGCGTCGGCCATGTCTTCGGCCTTGCCCTTGACCGATTGACGCAGGGACAGCGCCATACGGGCTGCGGTCTGGGTCAGGTCTTCACCGAGGACGAAAATCGCATCGTGGTCTTCGATGTCGCGCATGTTCGGGATCGGCAGCGGGCTGTCTTTCAGCACCTGCATGACCAGGCGAATGCGTTCCAGCTCGGAGGCTTCGATACCGGAGTAGAAGTGCTCGGCGCCGACCAGCTCGCGCAACGCGTGGTTGCTTTCGAGGCTGGCGCGGGGCGAACCGATACCGACGATGTTGCGACCGCGCAGCAGGTCAGCGGCTTTATCCAGCGCTTCGTCGAGGCTCAGCTTGGTGCCGTTGGCCAGCAGAGGCTGACGCGGGCGGTCTTCGCGGTTGACGTAGCCATAGCCGAAACGGCCACGGTCGCACAGGAAGTACTGGTTGACCGAACCGTTGAAGCGGTTTTCGATACGACGCAGTTCACCGTAGCGCTCGCCCGGGGAAATGTTGCAACCGCTGGAGCAGCCATGGCAGATGCTCGGCGAGAACTGCATGTCCCACTTGCGGTTGTAGCGCTCGGAGTGAGTCTTGTCGGTGAACACACCGGTCGGGCAGACCTCGGTGAGGTTGCCGGAGAACTCGCTTTCCAGGGTGCCGTCTTCAACGCGACCGAAGTACACGTTGTCGTGGGCGCCGAACACACCGAGGTCGGTGCCGCCGGCGTAGTCCTTGTAGAAGCGCACGCAGCGGTAGCAAGCGATGCAGCGGTTCATCTCGTGGGAAATGAACGGGCCCAGTTGCTGGTTCTGGTGAGTACGCTTGGTGAAGCGATAACGGCGCTCGTTGTGGCCGGTCATCACCGTCATGTCTTGCAGGTGGCAGTGGCCGCCTTCCTCACAGACCGGGCAGTCGTGAGGGTGGTTGGTCATCAGCCATTCAACGACGCTGGCGCGGAATACTTTCGCTTCTTCGTCGTCGATGGAGATCCAGCTGCCGTCGGTGGCGGGCGTCATGCAGGACATGACGATCCGACCACGCTTGTCGTTCTCGTCGGTGTACTGCTTGACCGCACACTGGCGGCAAGCGCCAACGCTGCCTAGGGCTGGGTGCCAGCAGAAATAAGGGATATCGAGGCCTAGCGACAGACACGCCTGTAACAGGTTGTCTGCCCCATCGACTTCGAGCTCTTTGCCGTCTACGTGGATAGTGGCCATGGTTCAAAGTTCTTCGTTGGCCCGGTGTCAGCGGGCGTGGCTAATGGAATCTTGTTATTCGCATGAATCAACTCAGCCGCTTGCGGCGTCATCACACGACAAAGCGAAGGGCACGGACCCTTCGCTTTTTTAAGCGTTTACGCGCCGACTACGATCGGCCTGGCCAGAGGCGGGACGACGGCGCTGGTAGGCGCGATGCCGGCTTCGAACTCATGGCGGAAGTATTTGATTGCGCTGCCCAACGGCTCCACGGCGCCCGGTGCGTGAGCGCAGAAGGTCTTGCCCGGGCCGAGGAAGCCGACCAGACCCAACAGGGTCTCGATATCGCCGGCTTGCCCTTCGCCGTTCTCGATCGCACGCAGCAGCTTGACGCTCCACGGCAAACCGTCACGGCACGGGGTGCAGAAACCGCACGACTCACGGGAGAAGAACTCTTCCATGTTGCGCAGCAGGGAAACCATGTTGACGCTGTCGTCCACCGCCATGGCCAGGCCGGTACCCATGCGGGTGCCCACCTTGGCGATACCGCCGGCGTACATTTGTGCGTCAAGGTGTTCCGGCAACAGGAAACCGGTACCGGCGCCGCCTGGCTGCCAGCACTTGAGCTTGTAACCGTCGCGCATGCCGCCGGCGTAGTCTTCAAACAACTCACGACCGGTGACGCCGAACGGCAATTCCCACAGGCCAGGGTTCTTGACCTTGCCGGAGAAGCCCATGAGCTTGGTGCCCATGTCTTCACTGCCTTCGCGGGCCAACGATTTGTACCAGTCCACGCCGTCGGCAATGATCGCCGGGACGTTGCACAGGGTTTCAACGTTGTTCACGCATGTCGGCTTGCCCCACACGCCAACGGCGGCAGGGAAGGGCGGCTTGGAGCGCGGGTTGGCGCGGCGGCCTTCAAGGGAGTTGATCAGTGCGGTTTCTTCACCGCAGATGTAACGCCCGGCGCCGGTGTGGACGAACAGCTCGAAATCGAAGCCGCTGCCCAGGATGTTCTTGCCCAGCAGGCCGGCTGCCTTGGCTTCTTCCACGGCACGGTTGAGGTGCTTGGCGGCGGTGGTGTATTCGCCACGCAGGAAGATGTAGCCACGGTAGGTTTTCAGCGCGCGGGCACTGATCAGCATGCCTTCGATCAGCAGATGGGGCAGTTGCTCCATCAGCATGCGGTCTTTCCAGGTGTTCGGCTCCATTTCATCCGCGTTGCACAGCAGGTAGCGGATGTTGATGGATTCGTCTTTTGGCATCAGGCCCCACTTAACGCCAGTGGGGAAGCCTGCACCGCCGCGACCCTTGAGGCCGGCGTCTTTCACGGTCTGGACGATGTCGTCCTGAGCCATGTCGGCGAAGGCCTTGCGTGCAGCGGCGTAACCGTTCTTGGCCTGGTACTCGTCGAGCCATACGGCTTCGCCGTCGTCACGCAGACGCCAGGTCAGCGGGTGAGTCTCGGCCGAACGCTTGATGCGGTTGGCAGGACCGAAGGAAGTCAGGGTCATACGTAGCCCTCGAGCAATTTGGCAACGCCGGCAGGCTGCACATCACCGAAAGTGTCGTCGTCGATCATCAACGCCGGGGCCTTGTCGCAGTTGCCGAGGCAGCAGACCGGCAGCAAGGTGAAGCGACCGTCGGCGGTGGTCTGACCCAGGCCGATACCCAGATTGCTCTGGATTTCGCTGACCACGGACTCGTGGCCGCCGATGTAGCAGACCATGCTGTCGCAGACGCGAATGATGTGACGGCCGACCGGCTGACGGAAGATCTGGCTATAGAAAGTGGCCACGCCTTCAACGTCGCTCGCCGGGATGCCGAGGATCTCGCCGATGGCGTAGAGCGCGCCATCAGGCACCCAGCCACGTTCCTTCTGGACGATCTTCAGGGCTTCGATCGACGCCGCGCGCGGGTCTTCGTAGTGATGCAACTCGTGCTCGATGGCCGAGCGCTCGGTTTCACTCAAGGTGAAACGGTCTGTCTGGATAAGCGTGCTGTTCATGCTTAGCGGTCCACGTCGGCCATAACGAAATCGATACTACCCAGGTACGCGATCAAGTCCGCGACCATGCTGCCTTTGATCACCGAAGGGATCTGCTGCAGGTGCGGGAAGCTTGGGGTGCGAATCCGGGTGCGGTAGCTCATGGTGCCGCCATCGCTCGTCAGGTAATAACTGTTGATGCCCTTGGTCGCTTCGATCATCTGGAAGGATTCGTTGGCCGGCATGACCGGGCCCCACGAAACTTGCAGGAAGTGCGTGATCAGGGTCTCGATGTGTTGCAGCGTGCGTTCTTTCGGCGGCGGGGTAGTCAGCGGGTGATCCGCCTTGTACGGGCCTTCCGGCATGTTGCGCATGCACTGCTCGATGATCTTGATGCTCTGGCGCATTTCTTCGACACGCACGATGCAACGATCGTAGGCATCGCCATTGGCGGCCAGTGGCACTTCGAATTCGAAGTTCTCGTACCCGGAATACGGGCGGGCTTTACGCAGGTCGAAGTCGCAACCGGTCGAACGCAGGCCTGCACCGGTGACGCCCCATTCGAAGGCCTCTTTGGTGTTGTAGGCGGCGACGCCGATGGTCCGGCCTTTGAGGATGCTGTTGTCCAGCGCGGCTTTCTGGTATTCGTCCAGACGCTTTGGCATCCACTCGACGAAATCCTTCACCAGTTTTTCCCAGCCGCGCGGCAGGTCGTGGGCGACGCCACCAATGCGATACCAGGCCGGGTGCAGACGGAAACCGGTGATGGCTTCGATCACCGTGTACGCCTTCTGACGGTCGGTGAAGGTGAAGAATACCGGGGTCATGGCGCCGACGTCCTGGATGTAAGTCCCCAGGAACAGCAGGTGGCTGGTGATCCGGAAGAACTCGGCCATCATGATGCGGATGACGTCGACCTTCTCGGGCACCTTGATACCGGCGAGCTTCTCGACCGAGAGCACGTAGGGCAGGTTGTTCATCACGCCGCCGAGGTAGTCGATACGGTCGGTGTACGGGATGAAACTGTGCCAGGACTGACGCTCGGCCATCTTCTCGGCACCACGGTGGTGGTAACCGACGTCCGGCACGCAGTCGACGATCTCTTCGCCGTCCAGCTGCAGGATGATGCGGAACGCACCGTGGGCAGAAGGGTGGTTCGGGCCGAGGTTGAGGAACATGTAGTCCTCGTTCGCACCGGAACGCTTCATGCCCCAGTCTTCAGGCTTGAAGCGCGCGGCCTCTTCCTCAAGCTGTTGCTTGGCCAGGGTCAGGCTGAACGGGTCGAACTCGGTGGCACGGGCCGGGAAGTCCTTGCGCAGCGGGTGACCTTCCCAGGTCGGCGGCATCATGATGCGGGTCAGGTGCGGGTGACCTTTGAAGTCGATGCCGTACATGTCCCAGACTTCACGTTCGTACCAGTTGGCATTCGGCCAGATGCCGGTGACGGTCGGTACGCTGAGGTCGCTCTCGGACAAGGCGACCTTGATCATCACGTCACTGTTACGTTCGATCGACATCAGGTGATAGAACACAGTGAAGTCGGCGCCGCTTGGCAGCCCTTGACGCTTTGTGCGCAGACGCTCGTCCACGCCGTGCAGGTCATAGAGCATGACGTACGGCTTGGGCAGGTTGCGCAGGAAGGTCAGGACTTCGACGAGTCTGGCGCGGGCAACCCAAAGCACCGGCATGCCGGTGCGGGTAGGCTGGGCGGTGAATGCCTCGGGGCCAAAACGGTTGTTCAGTTCGACGACCACATCCTGGTCGTCTGCCTTGTAAGGCGGGATGTACAGAGCACTGCCTGTAGTCATGGTTATTTATCGCTTTCGGTCAACGTAAAGAATGAAGCCAGTGTCTCGTTCTATTAAAGAAGCAGATCTGGATCAGACTTCGTCGGGGCTGCGCAGGTTGGTGACTGCGATTCGCTGTTCGCGGCGCTTTTCCTTCTCGGAAGGCATCTCGGCGCGGTAAACGCCTTGATCACCAACGACCCAGGAAAGCGGACGACGCTCCTGTCCAATCGACTCCTGCAAGAGCATCAAGCCTTGCAGAAAAGCTTCAGGACGGGGCGGGCAGCCAGGCACGTAGACGTCCACGGGCAGGAACTTGTCCACCCCTTGAACGACAGAGTAGATGTCGTACATGCCACCGGAGTTGGCGCACGAACCCATGGAAATTACCCATTTAGGTTCGAGCATTTGCTCGTAGAGACGCTGGATGATCGGCGCCATCTTGATGAAGCAGGTACCGGCGATAACCATGAAATCCGCCTGGCGCGGCGATGCCCGGATAACCTCGGCGCCAAAGCGCGCGATGTCGTGGGGCGCCGTGAAGGCGGTGGTCATTTCCACGTAGCAGCACGAAAGACCGAAGTTATACGGCCACAGGGAGTTCTTGCGCCCCCAGTTGATCGTGCCGTTAAGCACGTCTTCGAGCTTGCCCATGAAGATGTTTTTGTGGACTTGATCTTCTAACGGATCGGAAACGGTTTCCCGTTCGCCAATCGGATACTGCTCGTTAGGAGCATCGGGGTCGATCCTGGTGAGATTGTATTGCATTGCCAAAGCCTCATTGTTTCAGCTTCGCCTGCCGCTTGCGACGAGCTTCCGGAGCCCAGTCAAGGGCGCCCACTCGGAACAGGTAGACAAGACCTGCCAACAGAATTGCTATGAAAACGAGAGCTTCGACGAATCCGGTCCAGCCGCTTTCGCGGACGGACACAGACCAGGCAAAGAGAAAGAGGGCTTCGATATCGAAGATCACGAAGAGCATCGCGACCAGATAGAATTTGGCTGAGAGCCGCAAGCGGGCGCCACCTGTAGGTAGCATGCCGGACTCGAACGGTTCGTTTTTGCTGCGGCCCCAGGCTTTTGACCCGAGGAGGCTGGAGACGCCGAGCATGAAGGCGCACAGGCCGACAACGCCCAGAAGGAAAATGGCAAAGCCCCAGTTGTGGGCCATGAGTCCTGTCGCTTCGGGCATGCTGGTAATCCTTAACAGAGAGCAAAGGTCTCTGAGCTTGAAAAGAAACAAAGCAGTGACGATATGTCGCAGCAATCAATCCCGCTGATTTTATGGCACAACACCGTGCAAGTAAAATTCAGATAGCGAAATTATTTAGCGGAATAAGGACATAGCAAGCCTCCCAACCCACGCAGCCCATGCGTTGCGGGCATTAGCAGGGTTTTCATCAATATTGTTTTGTAGGGAATGTAACGAACATAGTTGCAGCTAAATGATAATCAATATTGTTTGGCTTGGTTTTTAAAGTGTTTAGCGGGTGGGTGGCCGGAAAGTTGTCTTATATGCGCGTTACTGCAAGTAGCGGGCAGGGTCGTTTTACCGTGTTTTCCTGATCGTGAGAATGCTCTGGATCAAGGTTTTTTGTCCGGACTCCTGCAGGGTTTTGCAGGGCCGGTGAAAAATCACAGGCAAAAAAACGCCCCGAACCAGTCGGGGCGTCAGATGTGCGGCGTTGCGGTTAGCTTTTATTCGGTCCGCAACGGCCGTTTGTTTCGGTGAGTCAGATCAGTGGAACTGTTCTTCTTCAGTCGAACCGGTCAGCGCGGTAACCGAAGACGAGCCACCCTGGATCACGGTGGTCATGTCGTCGAAGTAGCCGGTGCCCACTTCCTGCTGGTGAGCCACGAAGGTGTAACCCTTGGCGGCGTCAGCGAATTCCTGCTCTTGCAGTTTCACGTAGGCAGTCATGTCGTTGCGGGCGTAGTCGTGCGCCAGGTTGAACATGCTGTGCCACATGTTGTGAATGCCGGCCAGGGTGATGAACTGGTGCTTGTAACCCATGGCGGACAATTCGCGCTGGAACTTGGCGATGGTCGCGTCGTCCAGGTTTTTCTTCCAGTTGAAGGAAGGCGAGCAGTTGTACGACAGCAGTTGGTCCGGGTATTCCTTTTTGATCGCTTCAGCGAAGCGACGAGCCTCGTCCAGATCCGGCTTGGCGGTTTCACACCAGATCAGGTCGGCGTACGGCGCGTAAGCCAGGCCGCGAGCGATCGCCTGGTCGAGGCCGGCGCGCACTTTGTAGAAGCCTTCCTGAGTACGTTCGCCAGTCACGAATGGCTGGTCGTACGGGTCGCAATCGGACGTCAGCAGGTCAGCCGCGTTGGCGTCGGTACGAGCCAGGATGATGGTCGGCGTGCCGGCAACGTCAGCTGCCAGACGAGCGGCGGTCAGCTTCTGCACAGCTTCCTGGGTAGGAACCAGTACCTTGCCGCCCATGTGGCCGCATTTTTTCACGGAAGCCAGTTGGTCTTCGAAGTGAACGCCGGCGGCGCCTGCTTCGATCATGCTCTTCATCAGCTCGTAAGCGTTCAGTACGCCGCCGAAACCGGCTTCAGCGTCTGCCACGATTGGAGCGAAGTAGTCGATGTAGCCTTCGTCGCCCGGGCCTTTACCGGCTTTCCACTGGATCTGGTCAGCACGACGGAACGAGTTGTTGATGCGCTTGACCACGGTTGGAACCGAATCCACCGGGTACAGCGACTGGTCCGGGTACATCGATTCGGCGGAGTTGTTGTCCGCCGCGACTTGCCAGCCCGACAGGTAGATCGCCTGGATACCGGCTTTGACTTGTTGTACAGCCTGGCCGCCGGTCAGGGCGCCCATGCAGTTGACGAAATCTTTCTCAGGACGGAAGGACGGCTTGGCGCCCTGGGTAACCAGGTTCCAAAGCTTCTCGGCGCCCAATTTTGCAAAGGTGTGCTCAGGTTGAACCGAGCCACGCAGGCGGACGACGTCAGCAGCGGAGTAAGCGCGTGTCACGCCTTTCCAGCGTGGGTTTTCAGCCCAGTCTTTTTCGAGGGCTGCAATTTGCTGTTCGCGTGTCAGTGCCATGGAGATAAACCTCGTCGCATAGGTCTTGGGTGGAAAATTCCTGCTCCAGCCGAACACGCAATTTCAAAGGGGCGCATGAGGCAGCTCGCTGACCAGAAGCTTAGGCGGTCAAGGGATATTTGGCGGGATTGGCGACAGGATGAACGATGGGCTCGAGGGGAAGTGAGCAGGTAAGGGCGGACTGGCGGGCGCATTCGGGCGTCGTGGGCCTCTATACGAACTTCAGTGTGATGCCGGGTTTACCTAAATACGCTTCCGTCCCTCGGGACAACTTCGTTCCAGTCGGCAACCTCGTCAAACACACCTTGTGGGCGGTACAGACACGAAACGGCTCGCGGGGTAGATGCGAGCATCGCTTCGAAGGCCCTTGCCAGGGCCCCTGATTAGCGGGAGCGAGGCCATCATGCCTTTGCTTTTTTGGCTCGTCAAACGTTTTGTAGTGCTTTTTTTCAAGCACTACATCTTTGGTCTAATACGACTAATCAGTCAGTTTTCGGTGGTTTAGTCCAAAGTATCGACTTTCACCCGCAGGGTCATGTCATCCCGGCCCTGGGTCGAGTAGCTGCGGGTCAGGCCTTGTTTGTCGGCCTGAGTCTGGCGGTTCACGCCGGCCAGGGTGATCCATTCGCCCAGGCGTCCGGTGACGGTTGTGTCGGTGCTTTGCACATTCACTACATCGGGACGTTCCTGGCTCATGCGGTCACGGTTGGTACTGATCGACAGGTGAACGATGTCGCCGGTGACGCTCGCGGTAACGTAGAAACCCTGGGTGACGTTGCGGTATTCGGTCTGGCTGCGCGGGTCGCCGTAGGAATCGATCTGCGTGCTGGTCAGCGGTACGCTTTGTCCGACCTGGATCAGTGCCGGTGAGCCTTCGCTGGCCTGGACTTGCTGAATGCCGCCGTCACGGCTTTCGGTGCTGCGATTGATGATTCGGGTCTGGCTCGGTTTGGCGCCATTGACTGAATAACCCTGGTCGCCCTGGAAGTTGTTTTCGTTGGTATCGACGGTAATCAGCAGGCGCTTTGGCTGAGTATCGAGTTGGGCAACAAGGGCTTTAAGTTCGTCGATCTTGCGTTGATCGGCATTGACGATCAGTTGGTTGCCATAGGCGCTGACCTGGCCATCCTTGCCGATGAAATCCTGGGCCATCGGCAGCATGTCGGCGCTGGTGTGGTAGTTCAACGGCACGATCTCGGTGGCGGCCATGACCGAAAAACTGCAGGTCAACAGCAGCGTGGTGAGCAGGGTGCGTAGGGACATATCCGTTATCTCCGACTTCTTGATGTCTTGAGTTTGCCAGTTTGTCGGCCCGCCGTGGGGCAAGTTGAATCGTAGACAGCAAAACGCCCCGACATCGTGTGATGACAGGGCGTTTTGTGCAGTGCTTTGAAGCTTTTGTGGCGAGGGAGCTTGCTCCCGCTGGGCTGCTTAGCCGTCCAACGTTTTTGGGGCCGCTTCGCGCCCCAGCGGGAGCAAGCTCCCTCGCCACAGGGGCTCAGGCGGAATGTCGCACCATGTCCACATGCGGAATCCCGGCTTCCAGGAATTCCTCACTGACCAGGCTGAAGCCCAGGCGCTCATAGAACGCCGTCGCCTGAACCTGCGCGCTCAGCATCTGCTGCTTCAAGCCGCGCTTCTCGGCTTCACCGATCACCGCTTGCATCAGCGCATCGCCCACTTTCAAGCCGCGCCAGTCTTTCAGCACCGACACCCGGCCAACATGCCCGTCGGGCAGCAGGCGGGCGGTGCCAATTGGAAAGTCGCCTTCGAAGGCCAGAAAATGCACCGCTGTTGCATCATCTGCATCCCATTCCAGTTCAGGCGGAACGGATTGCTCGGCGATGAACACCGTCTCACGAATGCGCCGGATCTCGGCGTTATCCTTTTGCCAGTCTGCGACACGTACGTGAATTTTATTCATCAGCAAACCCCAGGCTTCCTTGCTTGATCAGTTCGCACAGCAAGCCGCGGCTGTCTTCGTCGGTCAGCCACTCGCCCAGATTGTCGGCGTGCAGGGAGTCGGCAGCGCAGATCATTTTCAACAGCTCACGCAGCTTGCCTGGCAGGTAACGGCTCTGGCCGCTGGCGAACAGCAACAGGTCGTCATCGACTTCGGACCAGGCCAGGCGTGCGCTCGGGTTGCGGATCAGTATTGCGCCTTGCTCCAGGCTGGCAAGCAGGTCGTCTTCTTCGATCTCTTCCGGGCCTACCACGAGTTCCGGGTAGCGCGGCTCGGTCATGTACTGGCCAAACCAGGTCAGCAGCAGGCGCTCGTCGCTCATGTGCTCGGCCAGCAAGGCTTTCAGGCGATCAAGGGCGTCGTGCTGAATCTGGTGCGGATCGACCGCCGGCAGGGCGTCGGCATCGGTGTAGCGCTCTTCATCGGTCAGGAACTGGCTGAGGAAGTCAGTGAAGTGAGTCAGCACTTCAGAAGCGCTCGGGGCGCGGAAGCCGACCGAGTAGGTCATGCAGTCATCAATCGCAACACCGCAGTGGGCCAGGCGCGGCGGCAGGTAGAGCATGTCGCCAGGTTCCAGGACCCACTCATCGGTGGCTTCGAAATCAGCGAGGATGCGCAGGTCCGCGTGTTGCAGCAACTTGCTCTCGGAATCGCACATCTGGCCGATTTTCCAGTTGCGCTTGCCGTGACCCTGCAGCAGGAACACATCGTAGTTATCGAAGTGCGGACCGACGCTGCCACCCGGGGCGGCGAAGCTGATCATCACGTCGTCGACGCGCCAGCTCGGCAGGAAGCGGAAGTTTTCCAGCAGCTCAGAAACTTCCGGAACGAACTGGTCAACCGCTTGAACCAGCAGGGTCCAGTCACGTTCCGGCAGTTTGCTGAATTCGTCTTCGGCGAACGGACCGCGACGCAATTCCCAAGGGCGCTCGCCGTTTTCGATTACCAGGCGCGATTCAACTTCTTCTTCCAGCGCCAGGCCGGCCAATTCGTCGGCGTCGATCGGGCTTTCGAAATCAGGAATTGCCTGACGGATCAGCAGCGGTTTTTTCTGCCAGTAGTCACGCAGGAATTCGCGCGCCGTGATGCCACCCAGAAGTTGAAGAGGAATATCAGGATTCATGTGTAACCTATTGAAAAAAAGCACTTTTCAGACGGGAATAAAAACGCCCGGCGCTGCCGGGCGTCTCAAACGGTTAAAACGGTCGATCAGATGCGCTTGGCTTGCTCTACAGCGTTACCGATGTAGTTCGCCGGGGTGAGCAGTTTCAGCTCGGCCTTGGCGGCGGCTGGCATGTCCAGGCCGTCGATGAAAGTTTGCAGCGCTTCAGGGCTGATGCCCTTGCCGCGGGTCAACTCTTTCAGCTTCTCGTACGGGTTTTCGATGTTGTAGCGACGCATCACGGTCTGGATCGGCTCGGCCAATACTTCCCAGCAAGCGTCGAGGTCGGCAGCGATTTTCTGAGCGTTGAGCTCCAGTTTGCTGATGCCTTTGAGGCTGGCTTCGTACGCGATCACGCTGTGGGCGAAGCCGACACCGAGGTTACGCAGAACGGTGGAGTCGGTCAGGTCGCGCTGCCAGCGGGAGATCGGCAGCTTGCTGGCCAGGTGCTGGAACAGTGCGTTGGCGATACCCAGGTTGCCTTCGGAGTTTTCGAAGTCGATCGGGTTGACCTTGTGCGGCATGGTCGACGAACCGATTTCGCCAGCGATGGTGCGCTGTTTGAAATAGCCCAGGGAGATGTAGCCCCAGATGTCGCGGTCGAAGTCGATCAGGATCGTGTTGAAACGGGCGATCGCGTCGAACAGCTCGGCAATGTAGTCGTGCGGTTCGATCTGCGTGGTGTACGGGTTGAAGCCCAGGCCCAGCTCGTCTTCGATGAAGGCGCGGGCGTTTTCTTCCCAATCGATCTCAGGGTAGGCCGACAGGTGAGCGTTGTAGTTGCCGACAGCGCCGTTGATCTTGCCCAGCAGCGGAACGGCAGCGACTTGAGCGATCTGACGCTCCAGGCGGTAAACCACGTTCGCCAGCTCTTTGCCCAGGGTGGTCGGCGAGGCCGGTTGACCGTGGGTGCGCGACAGCATTGGCACGTCGGCGAAACGGATGGCCAGTTCGCGGATGGCTTCGGCGGTCTGGCGCATCAGCGGCAGCATCACGTCATCACGGCCTTCGCGCAGCATCAGGGCGTGGGACAGGTTGTTGATGTCCTCGCTGGTGCAGGCAAAGTGGATGAATTCGCTGACGGCAGCCAGTTCCGGCAGCTTGGCCGCTTGCTCTTTGAGCAGGTATTCGATGGCTTTGACGTCGTGGTTGGTGGTGCGCTCGATCTCTTTGACACGCTCGGCGTGCTCAAGGGAGAAGTTTTCCGCCAGGGTGTTCAGCACGGCGTTGGCTTCGGCGGAGAACGCCGGCACTTCGCTGATGGCAGGGTGAGCGGCCAGACGCTGGAGCCAGCGCACTTCAACCAGAACGCGAGCACGGATCAGACCGTATTCGCTGAAAATTGGGCGCAGGGCCTGGGTTTTGCCGGCGTAGCGGCCGTCAACAGGGGAAACCGCAGTGAGCGAAGAAAGCTGCATGGGGTGTTCTCGGACAGTCGGGCAACGAAATGGGGCGCGTATCATACATGAAAAAATCCGCCGGTCCGTCGCCAACTGACCAGCGTATTACGCGTTACTGACTACAAAACGGTGTCGCGGGCGCGGTTCAGCTGCTGCGCATCAGCGGGTAAAGTTCTTTGAGCAACTTGCGACGGCTGACCACCAACTGCCAGCGATGACCACCCAACTGTCGCCACAGGCGCGCCGAACGAATCCCCGCCAGCAACAGTGCGCGGATCTTCGAGGCGTTGCTCGGTTGCTGCAGGTTGCGCATATCACCGTGGACCTGAATCCGTTGGCGCAAGGTGCTCAGCGTATCCTGATACAGCGCACCACACGCCGCGATCACGTTTTCGTGCGCCGGGCCGAAGTGCTCGACCTGAGACTGGATCTGCGGCAGACGCTTGCCGATCACGTCCAGCATGTCGCCACGCTTGGCCAGTTGACGCTCCAGCCCCAGCATCGCCAGGGCGTAGCGCAACGGTTCGCGCTGCAGGGTGCTCGGGTCGCGCTCGAGGGCGCCGATCAGCGCGCGATAGCCTTCGCGCAAGTTGATGTCGTCACCGCCGTAGACTTCCAGCGTGTCCTTGGGGTCGCGAATCAGCAGGCTGCCGAGCATGCACGTCAGGCCGGCTTCGGTGGTCTGGCCGGTTTTGGCGATCTTGTCCACCAGAACGGCGGCCAGAAACACGCCGCCCAGCGCCGTCAGTTGCTCCTGAGTCGGGCTCATTGCTGTGCGCCTTGAAGAGAGCCTTTGCTGGTCCACGGTTCCGCCACTTCGATTACGCCGCCGCCAAGGCAGATTTCACCGTCGTAGAACACCACGGACTGACCCGGGGTGACCGCGCGTTGCGGGTCATCGAAGACCGCGCGGTAGCCGGTGGCGGTCTTTTCCAGCGTGCAAGGCTGGTCGCTCTGGCGATAACGGACTTTGGCGGTCAGCTTGCGCGGCTCGCTCAGGTCGATCGGGTTGACCCAATAGATGTCCGAGGCAAGCAGGGCGCGGGAAAACAGGTAAGGGTGGTCATTGCCCTGGCCAACGATCAGTTCGTTGTGCTCCAGGTCTTTGATCAGCACGTACCACGGCTCGTCGCTGGCGTCTTTCAGCCCGCCGATGCCGAGGCCCTGACGCTGACCGATGGTGTGGTACATCAAGCCGTGGTGACGGCCGATGACTTCACCTTCGGTGGTCTTGATTTCGCCGGGCTGGGCCGGAAGGTATTGCTTGAGGAAATCGCTGAAACGGCGCTCGCCGATAAAGCAGATCCCGGTGGAATCCTTTTTCTTTGCGGTCGCCAGTTCGTATTTCTCGGCAATCGCACGGACCTGTGGTTTTTCCAGTTCGCCGACCGGGAACAGCGTCTTGGCGATCTGTTCGCCGCCGACGGCGTGCAGGAAGTAGCTCTGGTCCTTGTTCGGGTCCAGGCCCTTGAGCAGTTCGGTACGACCATCGATGTCGCGACGGCGTACGTAGTGACCGGTGGCGATCAGGTCGGCACCGAGCACCATGGCGTAGTCGAGGAACGCCTTGAACTTGATCTCGCGGTTGCACAGGATGTCCGGGTTCGGCGTGCGGCCGGCCTTGTATTCGGCCAGGAAGTGCTCGAACACATTGTCCCAGTACTCGGCGGCGAAGTTGGCGGTGTGCAGCTTGATGCCAATCTTGTCGCACACGGCCTGGGCATCCGCCAGGTCGTCCATGGCGGTGCAGTATTCCGTTCCATCGTCTTCTTCCCAGTTCTTCATGAACAGGCCTTCCACCTCATAACCCTGCTCGATCAGCAGGAGAGCGGAAACGGAAGAGTCCACGCCGCCGGACATGCCGACAATGACGCGCTTCTTTTGTGTGTCAGAAGGGGCTGGATCACGCATAGGGATTCAATGAGTGTCTTGAAAAAGGACGCGATTCTAACAGGCCGAAGCCCGCAAGGCTAAAGAGAAGGGCGGATCAGTTCGAGACTGTAGTGTTGGCCGTCCAGATAATCATCGATACAGCGGATGATCAGCTCACTGCGCCAGTTTGCGCGCTGTGCCAGCAGTTCGTCACGCGTCAGCCATTTTGCGCCGACAATGCCGTCGTCCAGCTGATAGTCCGGATGGTGCTTGAGCGGTTTTGCACTGAAACAGACCCGCTGGTAGGTCACGCCGTTGCTGGGGGCGGTGTAGAGGTAAATGCCCACCACGCCGGTCGGTTCGACGTCCCAGCCGGTTTCTTCCAGGGTTTCGCGCACGGCGGCTTCGATCAGGGTTTCGTCCGGGTCGAGGTGACCGGCGGGCTGATTGAGCACCGTTCGTCCGTGCTTGGTTTCTTCGACCATCAGGAAACGACCGTTGTCTTCGACAATGGTGGCGACGGTGATGTGGGGTTTCCAGTCCATGAAGCTTCCTCAAATTCCAAAGGTTGAAACACTATCCCTGTGGGAGCTGGCCTGCCAGCGATTGCGATGAGTCAGTCACCATCAATGTTGAATGATAAGCCGCTATCGCTGGCAGGCCAGCTCTCACAGGGTTTTGTGTTGTCTTCAAAAACAGAAACCCCGGCACAGGGCCGGGGCTTCTTTGCATCCTTACAACCTTAAACCAGCGCAGCGATCGCGGCGTTGAAAGTGTTGCTCGGGCGCATGGCCTTGCTGATCAGCTCGGCATTGGCGTGGTAGTAACCGCCGATGTCCACTGGTTTGCCCTGAACGGCGTTGAGCTCGGCAACGATGGTTGCTTCGTTCTCGGTCAGGGTCTTGGCCAGTTCGCCGAACTGCGCTTGCAGTGCAGCGTCTTCGGTCTGGGCGGCCAGGGCCTGGGCCCAGTACAGCGCCAGGTAGAAGTGGCTGCCGCGGTTGTCGATGTTGCCGACTTTGCGCGATGGCGACTTGTTGTTGTCCAGGAACTGGCCGGTGGCCTGGTCCAGGGTCTTGGCCAGAACCAGCGCCTTGGGGTTGTTGTACGTCACACCCAGGTGTTCAAGGGACGCGGCCAGGGCCAGGAACTCGCCCAGGGAATCCCAACGCAGGAAGTTCTCTTCCAGCAGCTGTTGAACGTGCTTCGGTGCCGAACCGCCAGCGCCGGTTTCGAACAGGCCGCCGCCATTCATCAGCGGAACGATCGACAGCATCTTGGCGCTGGTGCCCAGTTCCATGATCGGGAACAGGTCAGTCAGGTAGTCGCGCAATACGTTGCCGGTCACCGAGATGGTGTCCTTGCCTGCGCGAGTACGCTCCAGGGTGAACTTCATCGCGTCGACTGGCGCCATGATCTGGATGTCCAGGCCGGCAGTGTCGTGATCCTTCAGGTAAGCCTGAACTTTCTCGATCACTACGCCGTCGTGGGCGCGCATCGGGTCCAGCCAGAAAATCGCTGGCGTGCCGCTGGCGCGAGCGCGGTTGACGGCCAGTTTGACCCAGTCCTGGATCGGCGCGTCTTTGGTCTGGCACATGCGGAAGGTGTCGCCGGCTTCAACCGATTGCTCCAGCAGAGCGCGGCCAGCGCCGTCGGAAACCCGAACCACGCCGTTTGCCTTGATCTGGAAAGTCTTGTCGTGCGAGCCGTACTCTTCGGCTTTTTTCGCCATCAGGCCAACGTTTGGCACGCTGCCCATGGTGGTTGGATCGAAAGCGCCGTGCAGCTTGCAGTCTTCGATCACCGCCTGGTAGATGGTCGCGTAGCAGCGATCCGGGATCACGGCCTTGGTGTCGTGCAGCTGACCGTCAGTGCCCCACATCTTGCCGGAGTCACGGATCATCGCCGGCATCGAGGCGTCGACGATCACGTCGCTTGGCACGTGCAGGTTGGTGATGCCTTTATCGGAGTTGACCATGGCCAGCGACGGACGAACGGCGTAGACCGCCTGGATGTCCGCTTCGATCTGCGCTTGCTGCTCGGCAGGCAACGCCTTGATGCGAGCGTACAGGTCGCCGATGCCGTTGTTCAGGTTGAAGCCGATCTGTGCCAGCACATCGGCGTGCTTGGCCAGTGCGTCTTTATAGAACTCGGCAACGATCTGGCCGAACATGATCGGGTCGGAGACCTTCATCATGGTGGCTTTCAGGTGAACCGACAGCAGCACGCCCTTGGCTTTGGCGTCTTCGATCTCGGCAGCGATGAAGCTGCGCAGAGCGTTTTTGCTCATGACCGCGCAATCGAGGATCTCACCGGCTTGCACGGTGGTCTTCTCTTTCAGGACGGTGGTGGTGCCGTCTTGAGCGATCAGTTCGATTTTGACGGCGTCAGCGGCGTCGATCAGGGCAGCTTTTTCGCTGCCGTAGAAATCACCGGTGCTCATGTGCGCGACGTGGGACTTGGAGTCCGCAGCCCAGGCGCCCATTTTGTGCGGGTGCTTGCGTGCGTAGTTCTTGACCGACAGCGGGGCGCGACGATCGGAGTTGCCTTCGCGCAGAACCGGGTTCACGGCGCTGCCCTTGATCTTGTCGTAACGCGACTTGGCTTCTTTGTCGGCGTCGCTGGTCACGGTTTCCGGGTAGTCCGGCAGTGCGAAGCCCTGGGCTTGCAACTCTTTGATCGCGGCTTGCAGTTGCGGGACCGAAGCGCTGATGTTCGGCAGCTTGATGATGTTGGCTTCAGGCGTAACGGCCAGGTCGCCCAGTTCGGCGAGGTGGTCGGCTACGGCTTTATCACCCAATTGCTCGGGGAAGCTGGCCAGGATGCGCCCTGCAAGAGAGATATCGCGGGTTTCAACGGCGATATCAGCCGAAGCGGTGAACGCTTCTACGATAGGCAGCAGTGAATAGGTGGCGAGGGCGGGAGCTTCGTCGGTGAAGGTATAGATGATCTTCGAGCGGGTGGGCATATTCGGATTAACTCTCTCTTCTTTGCTAAAGCGTGCGCAGAAACTCGAGGGGCGCCGGGTAAGCGCGTTCGTTCAAAGTCATCCATGAGCCGAATGTCGAGGTTTGTGCGCGGTGATGTTGGGTGCATCAGTCGAGCGGCAAGCGGGTGGACTGCGATAACAATCCTGCTTTTTCAGGTCCAAAGTCTCGTGCTAGAGAGGTCGGCCGTCGTGACTCTGTGGTCAGCGGGCGGCATTATACATAGGTAGCTGGCAATCTGCCGATGGTTCATATGCAACGATTCTCGTCCATTGGTCTAAAGGTCGCAGGGGAGCGTGGGGCGTAGAGTCTTGCACCGTGCTTGAGTTTGGCGCTTTTCCCTTTGCTTTCAGGCTTGTACGCCGCGAACTATGCAGCTTTGCGGCAGATGGATGGAACATAGGGTTTGCGTGCCGATTTAACTGGGGTACGCTCGAACGAAGCCAGATGTTCAATCCAAACAATGGAGTTCAGCATGGGATACAAGAAGATTCAGGTTCCAGCAGTCGGCGACAAAATCACCGTCAACGCGGACCATTCTCTCAATGTTCCTAACAACCCGATCATCCCCTTCATCGAAGGCGATGGTATTGGGGTTGATATCAGCCCGGTCATGATCAAGGTTGTCGATGCTGCTGTTAAGAAGGCTTACGGCGGCGAGCGCAAAATTTCCTGGATGGAAGTCTACGCCGGGGAGAAAGCGACTCAGGTTTACGATCAGGACACCTGGCTGCCTCAGGAAACCCTGGACGCAGTCAAGGATTACGTTGTTTCCATCAAGGGGCCTCTGACCACGCCGGTCGGTGGTGGCATCCGTTCCCTGAACGTGGCCCTGCGTCAGCAACTCGACCTTTATGTCTGCCTGCGCCCCGTGCGTTGGTTCGAAGGCGTGCCTAGCCCGGTCAAGAAGCCAGGTGACGTCGACATGACGATCTTCCGTGAGAACTCGGAAGACATCTACGCCGGTATCGAGTGGAAAGCCGGTTCGCCGGAAGCGACCAAAGTCATCAAGTTCCTGAAAGATGAAATGGGCGTCACCAAGATCCGTTTCGACGAAAACTGCGGTATCGGCATCAAGCCGGTTTCGCTGCAAGGCACCAAGCGTCTGGCGCGAAAAGCTCTGCAGTATGTGGTCGACAACGACCGCGATTCGCTGACCATCGTGCACAAAGGCAACATCATGAAGTTCACCGAAGGTGCCTTCAAGGAATGGGCCTACGAAGTGGCGGCTGAAGAGTTCGGCGCGACCCTGCTCGACGGCGGTCCGTGGATGCAGTTCAAGAACCCGAAAACCGGCAAGAACGTCATCGTCAAGGATGCCATCGCCGATGCCATGCTCCAGCAGATCCTGCTGCGCCCGGCCGAATACGATGTGATTGCGACGCTGAACCTGAACGGCGACTACCTCTCCGATGCCCTGGCGGCAGAAGTGGGCGGTATCGGTATTGCACCGGGTGCCAACCTGTCTGACACCATTGCGATGTTCGAAGCGACCCACGGTACTGCGCCGAAGTACGCTGGCAAGGACCAGGTCAACCCGGGTTCGCTGATCCTGTCCGCAGAGATGATGCTGCGTCACATGGGTTGGACCGAAGCCGCAGACCTGATCATCAAGGGCACCAACGGCGCGATCTCCGCGAAGACCGTGACCTATGACTTCGAACGTCTGATGGAGGGCGCGAAACTGGTGTCTTCTTCCGGCTTTGGTGATGCACTGATTTCGCATATGTAAGCGAGTCGGCACAAAAAAACCGCCTTCGGGCGGTTTTTTTATGACTGGATGACCGGTCGCGTCAGTTCGATACCTTTTCATGGTGGCCATGATGGGAGGGCTTGGCGTGATCATGCTCAGTCGGCGCTGCCGTGATCTTGACGGCGTGCAATCCTTTGGGGCCCTGGATGATCTCGAAGTTTACAATTTGCCCGGCCTTGAGGGTCTTGTAGCCGTCCATTTCAATGGCCGAATAATGGGCAAAGAAATCGATATCTTTACCATCCTCGTCACGACCTTCTCTGGCGTCGGTGTTAATGAAACCGAATCCCTTGGCATTGTTGAACCATTTCACCTTACCGACTGCCATGTTCATATCCCTCTGCAACAGACTCCATCACTGGAGTATCATCCCGTACATCCGCAGTCAGATCCTGTAAATAAGATTGACTCCGCGGACCTTTTTTACCCACTGTGGGCTCTATTGGTTGTAACACCGTTTTGCCGATAGTCAAGGTGACCAGGCAGTCGGTGTTGAAATCGTTCATGACCGTCCCCACTACTGTATTCGCACAACTGACGAACCTTTCTTTCCATGCATGCAATCAGCCAGATTCGACTAACATTCAATCAGGATCGCCCTGATTTACACGACGACGATTCCGCAGGCATTGCTGTTCAGGAGGCCAAGCCTGCTTTACAGGCGCCGCCGATGTACAAGGTGGTTTTGTTCAATGATGACTACACACCGATGGATTTCGTCGTCGAAGTGCTCGAGGTGTTTTTTAACCTGAATCGCGAGCTGGCGACCAAGGTCATGCTGGCCGTCCACACAGAAGGGCGGGCAGTATGTGGAGTGTTTACCCGCGACATTGCCGAGACCAAGGCCATGCAGGTCAACCAGTACGCCAGGGAAAGCCAGCATCCGCTACTCTGTGAAATCGAGAAGGACGGTTAATCGCCGACCACTTGGGTATGAGGTGAAGCTATGTTAAACCGCGAGCTCGAAGTCACCCTCAATCTTGCCTTCAAGGAAGCCCGTTCGAAGCGTCATGAGTTCATGACCGTCGAACATCTCCTGCTGGCCCTATTGGATAATGAGGCTGCCGCCACCGTTTTGCGTGCCTGCGGCGCAAACCTCGACAAACTCAAGCATGATCTGCAGGAGTTCATCGACTCCACTACGCCGTTGATCCCCGTTCATGACGAGGATCGCGAGACCCAGCCAACCCTGGGCTTTCAACGTGTCCTGCAGCGTGCTGTTTTCCACGTACAGAGCTCGGGCAAACGCGAAGTGACTGGCGCCAACGTGCTGGTTGCGATCTTCAGTGAGCAAGAGAGTCAGGCAGTGTTCCTGCTGAAACAGCAGAGCGTTGCGCGCATCGATGTCGTCAACTACATCGCTCACGGCATTTCCAAAGTGCCGGGGCATGGCGATCACTCTGAAGGTGAGCAAGATATGCAGGACGACGAGGGCGGTGAGTCTTCTTCCTCAGGCAATCCTCTGGATGCTTATGCCAGCAACCTCAACGAACTCGCGCGCCAGGGCCGTATCGATCCGCTGGTCGGTCGTGAGCTCGAAGTCGAGCGTGTCGCGCAGATCCTCGCGCGTCGGCGCAAAAACAACCCGCTGCTGGTGGGCGAGGCGGGCGTGGGTAAAACCGCGATTGCCGAAGGCCTGGCCAAGCGCATTGTCGACAACCAGGTGCCGGATCTGCTGGCCAACAGCGTGGTGTATTCCCTCGATCTGGGGGCCTTGCTGGCCGGGACCAAATACCGTGGCGATTTCGAGAAACGCTTCAAGGCGTTGCTCAACGAGCTGAAAAAACGTCCGCAGGCGATCCTGTTCATCGACGAGATCCACACCATCATCGGTGCGGGTGCCGCGTCCGGTGGCGTCATGGATGCCTCGAACCTGCTCAAGCCGCTGCTGTCGTCCGGTGATATCCGGTGCATCGGTTCGACCACCTTCCAGGAATTTCGCGGGATCTTCGAGAAGGACCGTGCTCTGGCACGACGCTTCCAGAAGGTCGATGTGTCGGAGCCTTCGGTGGAGGACACCATTGGCATCCTGCGCGGCCTGAAAGGGCGTTTCGAGCTCCATCACAATATCGAATACAGTGATGAAGCCCTGCGCGCCGCTGCCGAACTGGCCTCGCGTTACATCAATGACCGGCACATGCCGGACAAGGCGATCGACGTCATCGACGAGGCGGGTGCCTACCAGCGTCTGCAGCCGATCGAGAAACGCGTGAAACGCATCGAAGTGCCTCAGGTCGAGGACATCGTCGCGAAAATCGCGCGAATTCCGCCTAAGCACGTCACCAGTTCCGATAAAGAACTGCTGCGTAACCTTGAGCGTGACCTGAAGCTGACGGTGTTTGGTCAGGATGCCGCAATCGACTCGCTGTCGACTGCGATCAAACTGTCACGTGCCGGCCTCAAGTCGCCAGACAAGCCTGTCGGTTCGTTCCTGTTCGCCGGCCCGACCGGTGTCGGTAAAACCGAAGCGGCGCGTCAGTTGGCCAAGGCGTTGGGTATCGAACTGGTTCGTTTCGACATGTCCGAGTACATGGAGCGCCACACCGTATCGCGTCTGATCGGTGCGCCTCCTGGCTATGTCGGGTTTGATCAGGGCGGTCTGCTGACCGAAGCGATCACCAAGCAGCCTCACTGCGTGCTGTTGCTCGATGAGATCGAGAAGGCGCATCCGGAAGTCTTCAACCTGCTGCTGCAGGTCATGGACCACGGTACGCTGACCGATAACAACGGGCGCAAGGCGGACTTCCGTAACGTGATCGTCATCATGACGACCAACGCCGGTGCCGAAACCGCAGCGCGTGCTTCGATCGGTTTCACCCATCAGGACCACTCGTCCGATGCGATGGAAGTGATCAAGAAGAGCTTCACGCCGGAGTTCCGTAACCGTCTGGACACCATTATCCAGTTTGGTCGCCTCAGCCATGAGGTCATCAAAAGCGTGGTGGACAAGTTCCTTACCGAGCTTCAGGCGCAGCTGGAAGACAAGCGCGTGCAGCTGGAAGTGAGCGATGCGGCGCGCAGCTGGCTGGCGGCGGGTGGCTACGACTCGGCAATGGGCGCTCGACCAATGGCGCGTTTGATCCAGGACAAGATCAAGCGTCCGCTGGCGGAAGAGATCCTCTTTGGCGAACTGGCCGACCATGGCGGTGTGGTACATATCGATCTGAAGGACGGCGAGCTGACCTTCGAGTTCGAAACCACGGCGGAAATGGCCTGACGTTCAATCGCAATAAAGCAAAAGGCGCCGAAAGGCGCCTTTTTGCTGTCTGGAGTTTGTACGCTGCCCTGCATGGGGAATTCGTCAAATCCCGGACAAACAAAAACGCCCGGCATAAGCCGGGCGTCTTGTATTGACTTGATTAGCGAGCGCGGTAAGTGATGCGCCCTTTGCTCAAGTCATAGGGCGTCAGCTCGACGCGCACTTTGTCACCGGTAAGAATACGAATGTAGTTCTTGCGCATCTTGCCGGAGATATGCGCGGTTACGACGTGCCCATTTTCCAACTCCACGCGAAACATGGTGTTGGGCAGGGTGTCGACGACAGTGCCTTCCATTTCGAAGCTGTCTTCTTTCGACATGCAGTAAAGCCCTCGGTGTCCAATGAATGGCCCGGTGCAACTGCGCCAGGCAAAAGCGGCGTGCATTGTGCCCGAAAAATGGGGTTTAAGCCAAGGGGTTCTAGTTCAGGATGACCCAGCGCTGATTAATCAGCAGTTCGATGGGGCGATATTGGGTCTTGTAGCTCATCTTTTTGCAGTTTTTGATCCAGTAGCCCAGGTAAACCGCTTCCAGCTGCAGCCGCTGGGCTTCGGCGATTTGCCAGAGGATCGCGTAGCGCCCCAGGCTGCGTCGTTCCTCAGAGGGTTCGTAGAAGGTGTAGACCGCCGACAGACCGTTCGGCAGCAAGTCGGTCACGGCCACCGCCAACAGTTGGCCATCCAGGCGAAATTCGTAGAAACGGGAAAACGGCAGGTCACGCACCAGGAACGTCGAGAACTGGTCACGGCTCGGCGGGTACATGTCGCCGTCGGCATGCCGCTGTTCGATGTAGCGCTGGTACAGGTCGAAGTATTCTTCGCTGAACTTGGGTTTGGCGGGACGTACCTGCAAGTCGGCGTTGCGCTTGAAAATGCGTTTCTGCTGACGGTTGGGCGTAAATTGCGCCACGGGAATGCGCGCCGGCACACACGCATTGCAATTCTGGCAATGAGGCCGGTAAAGATGATCGCCGCTGCGGCGGAAACCCATTTCAGACAGGTCTGCATAGACATGCACATCCATGGGCTGGCTAGGGTCGAGGAACAAGGTCGTGGCCTGCTCCTCGGGCAGATAACTGCAAGAGTGGGGCTGAGTGGCATAAAACTTCAAACGCGCCAACTCGGTCATGATCAACCCTCGGGGATAAGCTTTGAATTAAGTGTAAGCCACCGGCGCAAAAGTCGCTCAGCAAACCCAGCTGGCGCGGTTGGGCTGATCCAGATGCTGCGTCAGGTAGCGGGCAAACTCGCGACGCGGAATGGCCCGGGCGCCCAGGCTGTGCAAATGGTCGGTGGGCATCTGGCAATCGATCAGCACGAAACCCGAGTCTTTCAGATGTTTGACCAGGGTGGCAAAGCCAAATTTGGAGGCATTGTCGGCGCGGCTGAACATGGACTCGCCGAAAAACAGCTGGCCCATCGCTAATCCATACAGCCCGCCGACCAGTTCACCCTGGTCCCAGACCTCAACCGAATGCGCGTAGCCACGCTGGTGCAGTGCGAGGTAGGCGTTCTGCATGGCCTCGGTGATCCAGGTTCCGTCGGCGTAATCCCGGGGTGCGGCGCACGCGCGGATGACCGCGGCAAAATCCTGATCGAAGGTCACCTGATAGCGTTGCTGGCGCAGCAGCTTGTTCAGGCTGCGCGAGACATGCAGTTCGTCGGGAAACAGCACGGTACGCGGATCCGGCGACCACCAGAGAATCGGCTGGCCTTCCGAGAACCAGGGAAAACAACCGTGGCGATAAGCCTGAATCAGACGATCGGCGGACAGATCGCCGCCCGCAGCCAGCAATCCGTTGGGATCGCGCATGGCTTTTTCCAGCGGCGGGAACGTCAGGGTGTTGCGTTGTAACCAAGTCAGCATGGCATCCGGGCTTACAGAAGGGGAGGGCAGTGGTGGGCAGGTGCGCCCACCGTGAAGTTTGCCGTCAAACGGTCGGAATGTCGTCGAGGTATTTTTCTGCGTCCAGCGCGGCCATGCAACCGGCCCCGGCCGAAGTGACGGCCTGGCGATAAACGTGATCCGCCACATCACCGGCGGCGAACACGCCGGGGATCTCGGTGGCCGTGGCATCGCCCTCGCTGCCGCCCCTGACCCGCAGATAGCCGTCGCGTATGTTCAGTTGACCGATGAACAGGTCGGTGTTGGGCTTGTGACCGATGGCGATGAACACGCCGGCCAGCGGCAGCTCAGTAGTTTCACCGGTATGGCTGTCGCGAAGGCGGGCGCCGGTCACGCCGCTGGCATCGCCCAGGACTTCGTCGAGATTTTGATTCCAGTGCAGGCGAATATTGCCGTTGGCGGCTTTTTCGAAGAGTTTGTCCTGAAGGATTTTCTCCGAGCGCAACTTGTCGCGTCGGTGAATCAGGTGAACTTCCTTGGCGATGTTGGACAAGTACAGCGCTTCTTCAACGGCGGTATTGCCGCCACCGACGACAGCGACCACCTGATTGCGATAGAAGAAACCGTCGCACGTCGCGCAGGCGGACACCCCTTTACCCGCAAAAGTCTCTTCCGATGGCAGGCCCAGGTATTGCGCCGAGGCACCGGTGGCGATAATCAGTGCATCGCAGGTGTAAGTGCCGCCGTCGCCGGTAAGTTCGAACGGGCGTTGTTGCAACTTGGCCGTATGGATGTGGTCGTAAACGATCTCTGTGTCAAAGCGCTCGGCGTGTTTTTGCATGCGTTCCATCAGTACCGGGCCGGTCAGGCCTTCGACGTCGCCGGGCCAGTTATCGACTTCGACGGTGGTGGTGAGCTGGCCACCTGCCTGTATCCCGGTGATGACCACCGGTTTGAGGTTGGCGCGGGCGGCATAAACGGCCGCGCTGTAACCGGCTGGGCCGGAACCCAGAATGATCAGGCGGCAATGCTTGGATTCGCTCATAAAACACCTCATAAGCCTTTGTCACAAAAGAGAATGCGTGCTCAAATTGAATCGCAGGTACGCGCCGTTGGCTATGCTGATCCATGGCCTGCCAGCATGGCATCGTACGAACAAACCCGTACAATGCGTGCCGGTCACTTGAATATTCAGTGCGCACCGTGTTTATAAAAACCGGAGTGCAGTGTTAAAAGTAGTCCCAGTTGCGCCTGTTAACTTTTTTACCTGCCTGGATTGGGCAGTTTTTTATAGTCATTCAACAGATGGACGCGCCAAAGGCGCAGGAAAAGAAGCGTTTTGAAGAAATCCACCGCAGCACCTAAACCAGCCGTCGTTCCGCTTTGGCGCCAGCATTTGCACTACCGACTCAAGGAAGGTGCATTGATCGCCATCGGCGGCTTGTGCCTGTTCCTGATGATGGCCTTGTTGACTTACGGCAAGGACGATCCGGGCTGGAGCCATAACAGCAAGATCGACGATGTTCAGAACTTCGGCGGCCCGGTCGGCTCCTACAGCGCCGACATCCTGTTCATGGTGCTGGGTTACTTCGCTTATATCTTCCCGTTGTTGCTGGCGATCAAGGCGTGGCAGATCTTCCGTCAACGCCACGAGCCGTGGCAGTGGAGCGGCTGGCTGTTCTCCTGGCGCCTGATCGGTCTGGTGTTCCTGGTGCTGTCGGGCGCTGCGCTCGCGCACATCCATTTCCACGCCGCGACCGGTCTGCCGGCCGGTGCGGGCGGTGCGCTGGGTGAAAGCCTTGGCGACCTGGCCAGGAACGCGCTGAACATTCAGGGCAGCACGTTGCTGTTCATCGCCCTGTTCCTGTTCGGCCTGACGGTGTTCACCGACCTGTCGTGGTTCAAGGTGATGGACGTCACCGGCAAGATCACCCTCGACCTGTTCGAACTGTTCCAGGGCGCGGCCAATCGCTGGTGGGCCGCCCGTGTCGAACGCAAGCAACTGGTGGCACAGTTGCGTGAAGTCGACGATCGCGTGCATGACGTGGTCGCGCCGACCGTTACCGACAAGCGCGAGCAGGCCAAGGTCAAGGAACGCCTGATCGAGCGCGAGCAGGCCCTGAGCAAGCACATGTCGGACCGCGAGAAGCAGGTGCCGCCCGTGATTGCCCCTGCGCCGCCGAAACCCGCCGCGCCGAGCAAACGCGTGGAAAAAGAGAAACAGGCGCCGCTGTTCGTCGACAGTGCCGTCGAAGGCACCTTGCCGCCGATCTCGATTCTCGATCCCGCAGAAAAGAAACAACTCAATTACTCGCCTGAGTCCCTGGCCGCCGTCGGCCATTTGCTGGAAATCAAGCTCAAGGAATTCGGTGTCGAAGTCTCGGTGGATTCGATTCACCCGGGGCCGGTGATTACCCGTTACGAAATCCAGCCTGCGGCCGGGGTCAAGGTCAGCCGTATCGCCAACCTGGCGAAAGACCTCGCCCGTTCCCTGGCCGTGACCAGCGTGCGGGTGGTGGAAGTGATTCCGGGCAAGACCACCGTCGGTATCGAGATTCCGAACGAAGACCGGCAGATTGTGCGCTTCTCCGAAGTGCTGTCGACCCCTGAGTACGACAACTTCAAATCCCCGGTGACCCTGGCCCTGGGCCACGACATCGGCGGCAAGCCGGTCATCACCGACCTGGCGAAAATGCCGCACCTACTGGTGGCCGGTACGACCGGTTCCGGTAAATCGGTGGGTGTGAACGCGATGATCCTGTCGATCCTGTTCAAGTCCGGCCCGGAAGACGCCAAGCTGATCATGATCGACCCGAAAATGCTCGAGCTGTCGATCTACGAAGGCATTCCGCACCTGCTGTGCCCGGTCGTGACCGACATGAAGGACGCGGCCAACGCCCTGCGCTGGAGCGTGGCGGAGATGGAGCGTCGCTACAAACTGATGGCGAAGATGGGCGTGCGCAACCTGTCGGGCTTCAACGCCAAGGTCAAGGAAGCCCAGGACGCCGGAACGCCGCTGACCGATCCTTTGTACAAGCGCGAAAGCATTCACGACGAAGCGCCGCTGCTGACCAAACTGCCGACCATCGTTGTGGTCGTCGACGAGTTTGCCGACATGATGATGATCGTCGGCAAGAAGGTTGAAGAGCTCATTGCCCGTATCGCCCAGAAGGCCCGTGCGGCCGGTATCCACTTGATCCTCGCGACCCAGCGTCCGTCGGTTGACGTGATCACCGGTCTGATCAAGGCGAACATCCCGACGCGCATGGCGTTCCAGGTGTCGAGCAAAATCGACTCGCGAACCATCATCGACCAGGGCGGCGCCGAGCAACTGTTGGGCCACGGTGACATGCTCTACATGCCGCCAGGCACCAGTCTGCCGATTCGGGTTCACGGTGCGTTCGTGTCCGATGACGAGGTTCACCGGGTGGTTGAAGCCTGGAAACTGCGCGGTGCGCCGGAATACAACGACGAGATCCTGGCGGGTGTCGAAGAGGCCGGCAGCGGCTTTGAGAATGGCGGTGGCGGCGGTGATGACGATGCCGAAACCGATGCGCTGTACGACGAAGCGGTGCAGTTCGTGCTGGAAAGCCGTCGCGCGTCGATCTCCGCGGTTCAGCGCAAGCTGAAAATCGGCTACAACCGCGCCGCACGCATGATCGAAGCCATGGAAATGGCCGGGGTCGTGACATCCATGAACACCAACGGCTCGCGTGAAGTCCTGGCCCCTGGCCCGGTACGCGACTGATTTGATTTGAAAGGATGGCGCGGTAACGCGCCGCCCGAACTCCCACGAATGTTATGAGGACTCCCATGCGTCTTATCCGCATGCTGTTGCTGCCGGTTCTGGCTTTGACCACGCTCTCGGCCCACGCCGACGACAAGGACGTGACGCGTCTGACCCAACTGCTGGAAAAATCCCAGACCCTGACCGCGCGTTTCTCGCAGCTGACCCTCGATGGCAGCGGCACGCAATTGCAGGAAACGGCCGGTGAAATGTCTCTGCAGCGCCCGGGCCTGTTTTACTGGCATACCGATGCGCCCGCCGAGCAGGTCGTGGTTTCCGACGGCAAGAAGGTGACGCTGTGGGATCCGGACCTGGAGCAGGCCACCATCAAGACCCTCGACCTGCGCCTGAGCCAGACGCCGGCGTTGCTGCTGTCCGGTGATGTGTCCAAGATCAGCGAGAGCTTCGCCATCAGCGCCAAGGAAGCCGGCGGCGTGATCGACTTCACCTTGAAGCCGAAAACCAAGGACACCCTGTTCGACAGCCTGCGCCTGTCGTTCCGCAATGGCCTGGTCAATGACATGCAACTGATCGACAGCGTCGGTCAGCGCACCAACATCCTGTTTACCGGCGTGAAGGCCAACGAGCCGATCCCTGCGTCGAAATTCAAGTTCGACATTCCTAAAGGTGCGGACGTCATTCAAGAGTAAAACGCAGAGCCTGCGGGGTCAGCCTTTGTGGCGAGGGGATTTATCCCCGTTGGGCCGCGAAGCGGCCCCAGATCTGCCAGTGCGGTGTATCAGGAATACTGCATGCAATGATTTCGCGACTGCTGCGCAGCCGAACGGGGATAAATCCCCTCGCCACAGGTTTCCGGCAGGCTTGAGAGCGTTGTACTTAACCGAGGTTTTAAACGTACGTGATGGACCTGTTTCGCAGCGCCCCGATCTCCCAGCCCTTGGCCGCCCGTTTGCGCGCGGCCAATCTGGATGAGTACGTCGGTCAGGAACACGTGCTCGCTCGCGGCAAGCCATTGCGCGAAGCGCTCGAGCAGGGTGCCCTGCACTCGATGATTTTCTGGGGGCCGCCGGGCGTGGGTAAAACCACGCTGGCGCGGCTGCTCGCGGAAGTCTCGGATGCGCACTTCGAAACGGTCTCGGCAGTCCTGGCTGGTGTGAAGGAAATCCGCCAGGCGGTGGAAATCGCCAAGCAGCAAGCCGGACAGTATGGCAAGCGCACCATCCTGTTCGTCGATGAAGTGCATCGTTTCAACAAGTCGCAGCAGGATGCGTTTCTGCCGTACGTTGAAGACGGCACGCTGATTTTCATCGGCGCGACCACGGAAAACCCCTCATTCGAGCTCAACAATGCGTTGCTCTCCCGAGCCCGTGTCTATGTGCTCAAAAGCCTCGACGAAGCAGCCCTGCGCAAGCTGGTGCACCGCGCGCTGACCGAAGAGCGTGGCCTGGGCAAACGGCAACTGACCCTCAGCGATGAAGGTTTCCAGATGCTGTTGTCTGCCGCCGATGGTGATGGCCGGCGCCTGCTCAATCTGTTGGAAAACGCCTCGGATCTCGCCGAAGACAACAGTGAAATCGGCGTCGATCTGCTGCAAAGCCTGCTCGGCGACACCCGTCGGCGGTTCGACAAGGGCGGCGAAGCGTTCTACGACCAGATTTCCGCGCTGCATAAATCGGTACGCGGCTCCAATCCCGATGGCGCGTTGTACTGGTTCGCGCGGATGATCGACGGCGGTTGCGATCCGCTGTACCTCGCCCGGCGCGTGGTGCGCATGGCCAGCGAAGACATCGGCAATGCCGACCCCCGCGCCCTGAGCCTGTGCCTGGCGGCGTGGGAAGTGCAGGAGCGCCTCGGCAGTCCGGAAGGCGAACTGGCGGTGGCCCAGGCCATCACTTACCTGGCTTGTGCGCCGAAAAGCAACGCGGTGTACATGGGCTTCAAGGCGGCCATGCGCAGCGCCACCGAACATGGCTCGCTCGAAGTGCCGTTGCACCTGCGCAACGCGCCGACCAAGCTGATGAAGCAACTCGGTTACGGCGATGAATATCGATATGCCCACGATGAACCGGACGCCTACGCCGCCGGCGAAGATTACTTCCCCGAAGAGCTTGAACCACAACCGTTCTATCAGCCGGTGCCCCGTGGCCTGGAGCTGAAGATCGGCGAAAAGCTCAATCACCTTGCGCAACTGGACCGTCTCAGCCCCCGGCAAAGGAGAAAATAGTGCTTCCATTGATCGTTGCGGTTTCCGTCGGCGGTGTCGCCGGCACACTGTTGCGCTTTGCCGCCGGTAATTGGGTCAACGCTAATTGGCCGCGGCACTTCTATACCGCGACGCTGGCCGTTAATATCGTCGGCTGTTTGCTGATCGGCGTTCTATACGGTCTGTTTTTGATTCGCCCGGAAGTGCCTTTCGAAGTGCGCGCCGGGCTGATTGTCGGTTTCCTCGGGGGGCTGACGACTTTTTCATCCTTTTCACTGGATACGGTGCGCCTGCTGGAAAGCGGGCAAGTGCCACTGGCGCTGGGCTATGCTGCCATCAGCGTATTCGGCGGGCTGCTCGCCACCTGGGCTGGCCTGTCCTTGACCAAACTTTGATAACGAGAGACCGACATGCTCGATTCCAAACTGTTACGTAGCAACCTTCAGGACGTAGCGGACCGCCTGGCTTCCCGTGGCTATACGCTGGATGTTGCGCGCATCGAAGCGCTGGAAGAACAGCGCAAGACCGTCCAGACCCGCACCGAAGCACTGCAGGCTGAACGTAATGCGCGCTCCAAATCCATCGGTCAGGCCAAGCAGCGCGGCGAAGACATCGCGCCGTTGATGGCGGACGTCGAGCGCATGGCGAATGAATTGAGCGCCGGTAAAGTCGAGCTGGACGGGATCCAGACCGAACTGGATTCGATCCTGCTCGGCATTCCTAACCTGCCGCACGAGTCCGTGCCGATCGGTGATGACGAAGACGGCAACGTCGAAGTGCGCCGCTGGGGCACCCCGACCGCATTCGATTTCCCGGTCCTGGACCACGTCGCCCTGGGCGAGAAGTTCGGCTGGCTGGACTTTGAAACCGCCGCCAAGCTGTCCGGCGCGCGTTTCGCCTTGCTGCGTGGCCCGATCGCCCGTCTGCACCGCGCCCTGGCGCAGTTCATGATCAACCTGCACACCAGCGAACACGGTTACGAAGAGGCTTACACGCCTTATCTGGTCCAGGCGCCGGCGCTGCAAGGCACTGGCCAGTTGCCGAAATTCGAAGAAGACCTGTTCAAGATCACCCGCGAAGGCGAAGCCGATCTGTACCTGATCCCGACCGCTGAAGTGTCGCTGACCAACATCGTCGCCGGCGAGATCGTCGATTCGAAGCTGCTGCCGATCAAGTTTGTCGCCCACACCCCGTGCTTCCGTAGCGAAGCCGGCGCATCGGGTCGCGATACCCGCGGCATGATTCGTCAGCACCAGTTCGACAAGGTCGAGATGGTCCAGATCGTCGAGCCTTCGACATCGATGGAAGCGCTGGAAGGCCTGACTGCCAACGCCGAGAAAGTCCTGCAACTGCTGGAGCTGCCTTATCGCACCCTGGCACTGTGCACCGGCGACATGGGCTTCAGTGCGGTCAAGACCTACGACCTGGAAGTGTGGATTCCGAGCCAGGACAAATACCGCGAGATTTCGTCGTGCTCCAACTGCGGCGATTTCCAGGCCCGTCGTATGCAAGCGCGTTTCCGCAACCCGGAAACCGGCAAGCCTGAACTGGTTCACACCCTGAACGGTTCCGGTCTGGCAGTCGGTCGTACGCTGGTGGCGGTGCTGGAAAACTACCAGCAGGCCGACGGCTCGATCCGTGTGCCTGAAGTGCTGAAACCGTACATGGGTGGCCTCGAGGTCATCGGCTAAATGGACTATCTGCCGCTGTTTCACAACCTTCGCGGCAGTCGTGTGTTGGTCGTCGGCGGGGGGGAGATTGCCTTGCGCAAATCCCGCCTGCTGGCCGATGCCGGTGCGCTGCTGCGGGTGGTCGCACCTGAAATCGAACCGCAACTGCGTGAACTGGTGACCGGCAGCGGTGGCGAGTGCTTGCTGCGCGGTTACGTCGAGGCGGATCTGGACGGTTGCGGGCTGATCATTGCCGCCACCGATGACGAACCGCTGAACGCGCAAGTCTCTGCCGATGCTCACCGGCGCTGCGTGCCGGTCAACGTGGTGGATGCGCCGGCCTTGTGCAGCGTGATTTTTCCGGCGATTGTCGACCGGTCGCCGCTGATTGTTGCCATCTCCAGCGGCGGCGATGCGCCGGTACTGGCGCGGCTGATCCGGGCGAAAATCGAAACCTGGATTCCTTCCACCTACGGGCAATTGGCCGGTCTGGCCGCGCGTTTCCGCAACCAGGTCAAAGGCCTGCTTCCGGATGTGCAGCAGCGTCGGGCGTTCTGGGAAGATGTGTTTCAGGGCCCGATCGCCGATCGGCAACTGGCCGGGCAGGGCGCTGAAGCCGAGCGTTTGCTGCTGGCGAAAATCGCTGGCGAGCCGCCGACAAAAACCGGTGAGGTGTATCTGGTCGGTGCAGGGCCGGGTGATCCCGACCTGCTGACCTTCCGCGCCTTGCGCCTGATGCAGCAAGCCGATGTGGTGCTGTATGACCGTTTGGTGGCGCCGGCGATTCTCGATTTGTGCCGTCGCGATGCCGAGCGGGTGTACGTCGGCAAGCGTCGCGCCGATCACGCGGTGCCTCAGGATCAGATCAACCAGCAATTGGTGGACCTGGCCAAGCAGGGCAAGCGCGTCGTGCGGTTGAAGGGCGGGGATCCGTTTATTTTCGGGCGCGGCGGTGAAGAGATCGAAGAGCTGGCGGCCCATGGCATCCCGTTCCAGGTCGTGCCGGGAATCACGGCGGCCAGCGGTTGCGCGGCGTATGCCGGGATTCCGCTGACCCACCGCGATTACGCGCAGTCGGTGCGGTTCGTCACCGGCCACTTGAAGGACGGCTCCACCGATTTGCCATGGGCCGATCTGGTCGCACCGGCGCAAACCCTGGTGTTTTACATGGGGCTGGTGGGCTTGCCGATCATCTGCGAGCAGTTGATCAAGCATGGTCGCGGGGCGGATACCCCGGCGGCGTTGATCCAGCAGGGCACCACGGTCAATCAGCGGGTGTTTACCGGCACCCTGGCCGATCTTCCACGGCTGGTGGCGGAGCATGAAGTGCATGCACCGACGCTGGTGATTGTTGGGGAAGTGGTGCAGCTGCGCGAGAAACTGGCGTGGTTTGAAGGGGCTCAGGCGCAGGTCTGAACACCGGGTCGGTCGCATCGCCAGCAGGCTAGCTCCCACAGGGGATTTGTGAGCGACACAGATCCAGTGTGGGAGCTAGCCTGCTAGCGATTAGGGGCCTCTAAAATTGCACAAACCTCAGGCCTTGCGCCAAACCCCTTTCCCGCTCAACCGTGCCCGATCATGGGCCGCGCTGAAATCCTGCTCCGGCCCTTTCGGCACGATACCCGTCGGGTTGATGGTCTTGTGGCTGCCGTAGTAGTGGTTCTTGATGTGGGTAAAATCCACCGTCTCGGCAATCCCCGGCCACTGATAAATCTCGCGCAGCCAATTCGACAGGTTCGGGTAATCGGCAATCCGCCGCAGGTTGCACTTGAAATGTCCGTAGTACACCGCATCAAAGCGAATCAGCGTGGTGAACAGCCGAATGTCCGCTTCGGTCAGGTATTCGCCTACCAGATAACGATTAGCGCCTAACAACGCTTCCAGCCGATCCAGCTCGGCAAACACCTCAGCGAACGCTTCTTCATAAGCCTTTTGCGATGTGGCAAACCCGGCGCGGTACACACCGTTGTTCACCGCCGGATAAATCCGTTCGTTCAGTGCATCGATCTCGCCCCGTAGCGGCGCCGGGTAAAAGTCCAGGTCATTGCCGGTCAACTCATCGAACGCGCCATTGAACATGCGGATAATCTCCGCCGACTCGTTGTTGACGATGCGATTCTGCTGTTTGTCCCAGAGCACCGGCACGGTGACGCGCCCGGTATAGTCGGCGGTATCGGCGGTGTAACGTTGGTGCATGAAGTCGAGGTGATCGAGCTTGTCGCCAGTCGAGCCAAAATGCTGGTCGAAGGTCCAGCCGTTTTCCAGCATCAGCCAGCTGACCACGGACACGTCGATCAGGCTTTCGAGGCCTTTGAGTTTGCGCAGGATCAACGTGCGATGGGCCCACGGACAGGCGAGGGACACGTACAAGTGATAACGACCCGCTTCTGCCGCAAAGCCACCGACACCGGTCGGGCCGGGTTTGCCGTCGGCGGTCAGCCAGTTGCGCCGCTGCGCCTGTTCACGCTGGAATGCGCCGTCCTTGCTGCTTTCGTACCACTGGTCACGCCAGCGACCTTCAACTAACAAACCCATGTTCAAGACTCCTCAACCGATAAGCGTTGGAGAGGAGTCTATTCGGATAGGTTCGATAAAAAAGCGCAAAGGTTGGAGGGTTATGATCGGTTAAATCGATCTGTCCCGAGCGTCCCAATACTGCTGGGCGGTTTCGAAGGCTTGCTCGCGCGTCTGGCCGAGGCCGCGCAAGGCGAGGGCCATGGTCGCGATCAGCGCCATTTGCGGGTAGCTGTCGACCACGTCGCCACGCCATACGGCTTTCAAATGTCCGCGGTCGAGCGAGGCGGGTTTGACGTGGCGCTGGCTCGACAGCTGTGGCCATTCTTCATCCCAGCTCTCGCCGCCGGTGGTGCCATACAAGTGGCTGTCGGCGTCAGGGTTGATCTCGATCTCGCCGCCATCGCCCTTGACCACGATCGCCGTGTCGCCGAGCAAGCCGCTGGCATCACGGTGCACCGCCTGATAGCCGGGGTGGAAAATGCTTTGCAGGCCACATCGAGCGCGCAACGGATTGAGAATGCGCGCCAGGGAATGGATCGGCGAACGCAGGCCGAGGGTGTTGCGCAGGTCGATCATGCGTTGCAGTTGCGGTGCCCAATCCACCAGCGGCATGAATGCGAGGCCGCCGTTGTCGAGGGCCGATCCGACCTGCTGCCAGTTGCGGCACAGCGGGATGTTCAACTCGTCCAGCAATTGCTCGCTGTACAGCCGCCCGGCGGTGTGCGCGCCACCGCCGTGCATGAAAATCCGCACGCCGTTCTGCGCCAGGCACTTGGCCGCCAGCAGATACCACGGCAGATGACGCTTCTTGCCGGCGTAGGTCGGCCAGTCCAGATCGACATTCAATGCCGGTGCCTGCAAACGATCACGCAAGGCTTCGGTGAACCCGGCCATTTCCTCGGCACTTTCTTCCTTGTGCCGCAACAGCATCAGAAATGCACCGAGCTGAGTGTCTTCGACCTTGTCGTCGAGCACCATGCCCATGGCTTCGCGTGCTTCCTCTCGGGTCAGGTCGCGGGCGCCGCGCTTGCCTTTGCCGAGGATCCGCACGAACTGGGCGAAGGGGTGTTCGGCGGGCGTTTCGAGGGTCAGCGCTGGGTAGTCGGTCATAAGCAATTCGTCGGTTTGGGCAGGCCCGCCAGTTTCGCGGCGAGTTTGGCAGGGGTGCCTTTGAACAGTCGGTTCAGGTGCAGGCTGTTGCCTTTTTCCGGGCCGAGCTTCAACGCGGTGTATTTGATCAGCGGGCGCGTCGCCGGGGACAGCTGGAATTCGGCGTAGAAGCTGCGCAGCAGTTCGAGGATTTCCCAATGGTCAGGGCTCAACTCGATGTCTTCGGCGGCGGCGAGGGCACGGGCTACTTCAGCGGACCAGTCGCTCAATTCAACCAGGAATCCATCCTTGTCCAGCTCGATGGCGCGGGCGCCGACGGTCAGTGAATTCATAGCCAACTGTTGACCTTGTCGTAGTGAATCGACAGTTCGACGAAAGCTGGATAGTCGATGGCCTTGGCGGTGTCAGGAATGTCCAGCGCGCGCGCCCGGGCATCTTCGGCCAGCACGAACAGCGTCGGGTGGCGAGCGTTCAGCGCGTCGCAGGGTACGGTGCCCGGCTGCAACGCGTACACCGCGTCGCCGGTCAGCAGCAGCGCATCGTTTGCACCGATCACGCGCAGGCAACTGGTCAGGCGATCGTCGCCGAACGGGGAATGAGACAACACATGCAAAGTCGACATCAGAGGGTGATCACCTGGTCGTAACGGTCAATGAGGGCGGTGATGTCGTGGGTGCTCAGCACCTGGGCTTCTTCGAGAGCCAGACCGGTCGGGTCCAGACCGCGTTCAGCGGCGCTGTCGCCACAGACGAAGAGGTCTTCGACGCCGAACATTGGCAACGCCTGCAGGTTGGCGCTCAGGTCTTTCTGTTGCAGGGCCCTGGCGTCCTGTTTCGCGGCGAGCTGGAACACGCCGTCATCGAGAAACAGCAGGCCGATCGGCAGGTCGAACGCGCCGCCGGCCAGCACGATGTCCAGCGCTTCCCGCGCGCTCGGCCCGGACCACGGTGCCTGACGACTGATGATCAGCAGGGATTTAGGCATGTCACGCACCTCCGAAGCAGATCAGGCGGTCGGCATCCTGCACCGCGTCATGCAACTGGCCGAGCCCGGACAACTCCCACGGCGCGCCGACGGCAATGGCCTCGCGCTGATAGCGCCCGGCTTCTTCTTCGTTCAACACGCCACGGCGCAGGGCGGCGGCGATGCAGACCACGCCGTCCAGCTGGTGCTCGGTGACGAAGGCGCGCCATTGCTTGGGCAAATCCAGCTCATCCTGCGGCGTGACCACGCTGCTGGAAGCGTTGTACACACCGTCCTGATAGAAAAACAGCCGGACAATTTCATGCCCACCGGCCAGCGCAGCCTGGGCGAACAGCAAGGCGCGGCGCGAGGAGGGCGCATGGGCGGCGGAAAACAGCGCGATGGCGAACTTCATGACGGACTCGATCAGCAAAACTGCGGCCATGATAAAGCTTTATCGCGGGTGCGGCTAAATCGATGTTGTCTATGCGGGCCTCGTCGCGGGCAAGCCCGCGATGAGGCCCGAACAGTCGATACAGGGTCAACGCGGCATATACCCCAACTGCCAGCGCCGCGGAACCTTCAACGACAGCGCCCCCAGCGCACCCGCCAGCAATCCGCTGACAAACAGCGCCTGGAGCCCGAGATGCTGTTCCAGCACGGCACCGAGCACTGCGCCGGCAAACATGCCGGTCCAGGGGATCAGTTGCACCCGCCATCCGTTGCGCCGCTCGCCGAGCATCCAGCGTCCCAGGCCGCGGCCGAAGCGCGACAAGGCGCCGGTGACATAGGTCAGCCCCACCGGCAGACCGTTCACTTCTTCGACGGCCGCATTGAGCATGCCCATGGCGATGATCGCTGCCAGCAGCGCCGGCAGTTGTTCGTCATAGGGCCAGGCCGCGGCCGCACACAACAGCATGGCGATGCACAGCAATAACGGCAGCGCCCGACGCCCGCCCACACGACTGACCACAATGCCCAAGGCATTACCGAGGATGAACGTCCCCACGAGCAGCAGCAGGCGCAACGTCAGGCCCATGTCGCCGTCGCTGATCGCCACGGCCAGGCGAGTGGTGTTGCCGCTCATGAAGGAGACGAAGTCGCCGCTGGCCATGAAGCCGATGGCGTCGGTCATGCCGGCGAGTACGGAGAGTGCGGCGACCAGCGACAGGCCGATACGCCCGCGCCATTTCTGGGTGTGCAGGTGCCCCGGACTGGCGCGGGTTGTGGAGGACGAAGGCAGCATCGGTGGCGGGATCCTTGATCGGTGACGGTTACGGATTCAATCCATATAACTCGCAATAGTCCCGCCAGTCCATCCCTGCCATTTCCGCTACTTCCTTGTGCACTTCCATGCGTTGGGCCTGATAATCCTCGGCCGTCGCGGCCGTCAGTTGCAGCGTCAGCTCCCAGGCGAACAAGCCCAGGCGCTCGGCCTCGGCTTCGAACGCTTCATGCAAGCGTTCGTCGCGAAATTGCGCCGCTGTTTCACCCTTGGCCTGGGCCAGCAGCGGGTTGAGGTTGTCGAGTTCGTGGCGCAGCTCGGGGCGCTCATCGAGAAACTTCCTCAGCGCCTGCTCGTGTTGCTGTTCGGTTGCCGCCATGGTCGCTCCTTGAGAATGGGTTACGAAGACTGCTTCTTGCTGGCCTTGGCCGCAGCGGCCAGGCATTCGAGGGCCCACTGCTCCGGGTAGGTCATCTGGATCGGCGTGGTTTCGCCCTTCACGGTGCGTTCGCCATCGAGGATGTAACGGATCCGCTTGTCGGTGACGCCGATTCGCTTGGCGATCCAGGAAGGCGTCTGACCGATCTGGCTGATCAGCTTGTCGGCGTATTCAGCGGTCGGTTTGTAAAACTCGGCGTTGGGTGTCATGGACGTTCCAGAAAAAATAGGCCCGGAAATAGGGGCGATACGGCGTTTGGCGCGACAGGGTGCGCGAATCGTTGCGCGGTGTCGCGGTATAAATGAAGTAAAGCAGAACGATACGCCTGCCCACGGTGATACAGTCCGCTTTTTCTTGATGAGCACATGCAATGCGAATTCTGATGGTGGCGCTGGCCGCAACGTTGCTGGCGGGATGTGCCGGTTCGGCAATGAACGAAGCCCGCACCGGAGCCCCGTACAAAACCCTGACGTCGGACAAGCCGGAAAAGGTCGTTGCCCAGTGCGTGCAGTTTTCCTGGCAGGACGAAGCGGTGTTCGGCGTCGATGCGGGCGCGTACCTGCAGCCGGGCAAGAAGGGCGGGTCGACTGTTTACACGCGTTCGGCGGAATCCTTTGTGGACATCACCGCGGATGCCTCGGGTACGACGTTGAGTTATTACGCCCGGCATGACGATTTTGTCGCCAAGCGCCGGTTGGCGGCACTGGCGACTTGCCTCTGATTTACTGAACACCGCAATACCCTTTGTAGGAGCCAGCAAACCGGCTCCTACAGGTTAGGCGTTGTTAATCAGGCGCTTCTGAAAGAAGAACCGCTTGTGCCCCGGCGGGTAATCAGCGATCTGGCCCAACTCGCTATACCCGAGCTTCTTGTAAAACTCCGGCGCCTGAAAATCGAAGGTGTCCAGCCAGATCCCCACGCACTCCTTCTCCCGCGCCAGGTCTTCGGCCATCTGCATCAGCCTGGAGCCTATGCCTTGTCCCCGGCCCTGTTCTGGCACCGAGAGCAATTCGATAAACAACCACTGATAGAAAAACCGGCCATACAGTCCGCCCAGGGTTTCACCCTGGTCATCGCGAACCATCAAGGCCAGCGGTTGCGCCTTGCCGTCACCCGCTTGCGCGACGTTGTAGGCGCGCAACGGTGCAAGGATCGCCTCGCGATCTTCCAGTGTCGGGTTTTGCAACAGTTCGATGCTTAATGTCATTGGCTACATCCTTATGGCAGTGAGGCACGAGCGTATCCGGGTCGCGACGTTTGTTCTATCCCCCCGACGAACAGAGGAACCGTCGCCAGCGCGCAGATGTCTAGCCTTTACAGCGTCATTCCAGAACGCAACCGATGAGGGCCACCTGCCTTGAACATTTTTGAAGCCTTGCGCGAAAGCCATGACCGCCAACGCACCTACGCCGATGCACTGATCAAGACCAGCGGCGACACCCCGGAACGCGTCGAAGCGTACAAACAGCTCAAGTCCGAACTCCAGGCCCATGAAACCGCTGAAGAGCGGCATTTCTATATGCCGTTGATGGAATTCGACAACGGTGTCGACCTCAGCCGCCATGCGATTTCCGAACACCACGAGATGGACGAAATGATGGAAGAGCTCGACGAGACCGAGATGTCGAGCCCTGCCTGGCTGGCGACCGCGAAGAAACTCTCCGAGAAGGTCCATCACCACTTGAAAGAGGAAGAGCAGAAGTTCTTCCAGATGGCCGGCAAGTTGCTCGACGACAAGCAGAAGGAAACGCTCGCCGGGCAATATGAGAGGGAATACAAGGCTCAACTGTCATGAAGGTCTTTTCGTCTAAGATGGGCGTCTTCTGACGATTTAAGGACGCCTTGTCATGCCGAACACAGCCGAACGGGTCAACATCATCGAGTCCCAGGTGCTGTCCCACGACTGGTATTTGCTGAAGAAAATCACCTTTGATTACCAGCGCAACAATGGCGAATGGCAGCGCCAGACCCGCGAGGTCTACGACCGTGGCAATGGCGCGGCGATTCTGCTGTTCAACCGAGAGAAAAAAACCGTCGTACTGACCCGGCAGTTCCGCTTGCCGGTGTTCGTCAACGGTCACGACGGTTTGCTGATCGAAGTGGCGGCGGGGTTGCTTGAAGGTGCCGCGCCGGATTCGCGCATACGCGATGAAGCGGAAGAGGAAACCGGATACCGCGTGCACCATGTGCAGAAGGTCTTTGAGGCCTACATGAGCCCGGGCTCGGTGACTGAAAAACTGCACTTCTTCATCGCCGAATACGACGCTTCATCGAAAGTCGGCGAGGGTGGCGGGCTGGAGGAAGAGACCGAAGAGCTGGAAGTGCTGGAGTGGTCGTTCGAGGCGGCGCTCGAGGCGTTTTATCGTGGCGAAATCTGCGATGCGAAGACCATCATGCTGTTGCAGCATGCGGCGATGAAAAACATCTTCTCGGCGTGAGTCATCCTCCCTGTGGCGAGCTCGCTGGCGCCGGGCTGCGAAGCGGCCCCAAAATCTTCAGTCTTATCCAGGATTTTGCCAGTGCTGCGCACTGGAGCGGGAGCAAGCTCCCTCGCCACAAAGGAGCGGGCGTTAATTCGAAAATAAATCGCCCATCCTGTTGGCGCCCGACCACTCGCATCCCTCCAGCGTCAGCAACAATTCCTTCGCCTCAAGCCCACCCGCAAACCCCGTCAGTTTCCCCGAGGCGCCAATCACCCGATGACACGGCGCAACAATCGAGATCGGGTTCTTGCCATTCGCCGCACCCACCGCGCGAACCGCGCTCGGGTTGCCGATCTGCTCGGCAATCTGGCTATAGCTGCGCGTTTCGCCGAAGGGAATGGTCAACAGCGCTTGCCACACCTTCTTTTGAAAATCAGTCCCGGTGAAATCCAGTTCCAGGTCGAAGCGATTTCGTGTGCCGGCAAAGTATTCCGTCAACTGCTGCCGGGCGCGAACCAGGATCGGGTTGTCCGGAGCTTCGCTGAGCGGGCCAAGCCGCACACGGTTCGGTTTGTCGTTTTCCCAGAGGATGGCCGCGAGTCTTGCACCGTTCGCGACCAGCTTCAATTCGCCGACCGGAGAGGCCAGGGTGGTGAAGGTAAACGTCATGCCGACGAACTCCAAAACGGGTGAACAGGGGACAAGCATACTGCCTCGTTGGGGAGGCGCAATACGCAATCCCAGCCATACTGCGTACTGCTCTTGACACGTTTTCTCTGTTTTTTACCGACCCTAAAAACAAAAAGAGACCGACTCATGAAGTTCGAACCTTTTGCCAAATCGCTCATCGCGACCTCCTTGGCGCTCAGTTGCCTGATGGCCCACGCGGCCTCCGTCGCGCCTGTCGCCGCCGAAAACGGCATGGTGGTCACCGCCCAGCACCTGGCCAGCCACGTGGGTGTGGATGTGCTCAAGAACGGTGGCAACGCCGTCGATGCCGCGGTCGCGGTCGGGTATGCGCTGGCGGTGGTGTATCCCGCGGCGGGGAACCTGGGTGGCGGCGGTTTCATGACCATTCAACTGGCGGACGGGCGCAAGACCTTCCTCGACTTCCGCGAAAAAGCCCCGCTGGCCGCCACTGCCGATATGTACCTCGACAAAGAGGGCAATGTCGTGCCGGATCTCAGCACCCGTGGCCACCTCGCCGTAGGCGTGCCGGGCACGGTATCCGGCATGGAGCTGGCGCTGAGCAAGTACGGCACCAAACCGCGCAAGGAAGTGATCGCCCCGGCCATCAAGCTCGCTGAAGACGGTTTCACACTGGAGCAGGGCGATGTCGATTTGCTGGAGTACGCCACCGACGTGTTCAAGAAGGACATCAAGGATTCCGGCTCGATCTTCCTGAGCAACGGCGAGCCGATGCAAGTCGGGCAGAAACTCGTTCAAAAAGACCTGGGCAAGACCCTGCGGGAAATCTCCGAGAAGGGGGCCGACGGCTTCTACAAGGGGTGGGTGGCTGACGCGATCGTCACTTCCAGCCAGGCCAACAAGGGCATCATCACCCAAGCCGATCTCGACAAATACAAGACCCGCGAACTGGCGCCCATCGAGTGTGATTACCGTGGCTACCACGTGGTCTCGGCACCGCCGCCAAGCTCCGGCGGCGTAGTGATCTGCGAGATCATGAACATCCTCGACGGTTACCCGATGAAGGACCTGGGCTACCACTCGGCGCAGGGCATGCACTACCAGATCGAAGCCATGCGCCACGCGTATGTCGACCGCAACAGCTACCTCGGCGACCCGGATTTCGTGAAAAACCCGATCGCCCATTTGCTGGATAAAAACTACGCGACCAAAATCCGTGCCGCCATCAATCCGCAAAAGGCCGGTGTGTCCCGCGAGCTCAAACCCGGCGTCGCGCCCCATGAAGGCAGCAACACCACCCATTATTCGATCGTCGACAAATGGGGCAACGCGGTCTCGGTGACCTACACCTTGAACGACTGGTTCGGCGCTGGCGTCATGGCCAGCAAGACCGGGGTCATCCTCAACGATGAAATGGACGACTTCACCTCGAAAATCGGCGTGCCGAACATGTACGGCCTGGTGCAGGGCGAGGCCAACGCCATCGCGCCGGGCAAGGCGCCGCTGTCGTCCATGAGCCCGACCATTGTCACCAAGGATGGCAAAGTCGTAATGGTGGTCGGCACGCCGGGTGGCAGCCGCATTATCACCGCGACCTTGCTGACCATCCTCAACGTGATCGACTACGGCATGAACATCCAGGAAGCGGTGGATGCGCCGCGTTTCCATCAGCAGTGGTTGCCGGAAGAGACCAACCTGGAAACCTTCACCACCAGCCCGGACACCGTGAAGCTGCTTGAAAGCTGGGGACATAAGTTCGCCGGGCCGCAGGATGCCAACCATATCGCGGCGATTCTGGTCGGAGCGCCGTCGCTGGACGGTAAACCGGTGGGCAAGAACCGCTTCTACGGGGCGAACGATCCGCGTCGCAACACCGGGTTGTCGCTGGGTTACTAAGGGTTGTGTTCGCAGGGGGGCGGATTTACTTTCTGTCCCCTGACTTACCGACAGATCAAGGAAGGAATCATGTCCACTGCACTGTTAATCATCGACGTCCAGCAGGCGCTCTGTGCTGGCGAGTACAAATGCTTCGAGATTGCGCGTGTCATCGACACCATCAACGGTCTCAGCACCCGCGCCCGACAGACCGGGATTCCGGTGGTGCTGATCCAGCATGAGGAAGCGGGCAGCCCACTGGCGCATAACGCCAAAGGCTGGCAACTGGCCGAGGGGCTGGACGTCTCGCCCAAGGATTGGCGTGTACGCAAGACCACGCCGGATTCGTTCTACCAGACCAACCTGCAAAAATTGCTGCCGAAGGAGGATTTCGAACGTCTGATCATCTGCGGTTTGCAAACCGATTATTGCGTCAACGCCACCGTGCGTCAGGCGCTGAAACTGGGGTACGACGTGGTGCTGGCGGCTGACGCTCACTCCACGGTAGACAATGGAAACCTCGCCGCCGAAGACATCATCGCCGAGCACAACAAGGACCTGGCGCATTTGACCGGCTCGGTGACGCGGATCGACGCGACGCCCGCGGCGGCCATCACGTTCTAGCGCCAGTGCCAGAACCGTTTTTTCACAGGAACCTGGCTTGCCGGCGATGGCGCATCCAAGGGCACCATCGCCGGCAACTCACCCACTTGCAACCGCTGCACCAACGCCTGAAAGCGTTCCGATGCCACCCAGTCGGGATCGGCGTCATCCACCAGCAGCATGATCCCCAGGTAATGTTCCAGGTGCAGCGTGATGACCTGCCCCTCGGCCTCCAGATCCCAATAACGCTGGTCCAGCCCGCTGGCCTGTACAACCCACGTTCCGTCGAGTGCTTGCCTCAATTCATCGGCGATCCGATCGAACAGCGCCCGGTCAGATGTATCGGACAGGTAGATCGTTGGCGCGGGTTTGGTCATGTCGGACTCCGGAAAGTCCCCTGACTTTACGTCAGCCACACACCTTGTGGCGAGGGCGATGCTGTTCACTTAAGCGCGGGCCCGGATCTATGTGAACGGAATTATGCGGCGTGAAGCTTGCCCTTCACTCCAAAGGGACGTGCAGCGCCCGGAAACGGAACTACACTCAAGAACCGTTCTCGGTTACGGCGTGATTGGCAATGACCTTGCCTGGATGAAGGCGAGCCCGTCGTGGATGCTCTTGCCTAAACCCGAAGCCCTCCGGTTCGGCACCGGTGAACAGGATCACGACAGATACCTGACGGTTTACAGCGTCATCGTCACGCCGTTTATCGACATTGCCCGACACACCACTGTTGTCTCATGGAGACCCTTCCCATGGATGTCCAGGTTCATCGCGCCGACGCCACTCACCTCGACAACGTTGCCAGCCTGTTCGACGCCTATCGAGGTTTCTACGGCCAACCCTCAAACCTGACGCAATCGCGTGACTTTATCGCCGAGCGCATCGCCCGGGATGAGTCGGTGATCTTCTTCGCCCAGGACGCCACCGGCGAAGCACTGGGTTTCGTCCAGTTGTTCCCGACGTTTTCCTCCATCGACGCGCATCGCACCTGGCTGCTCGGCGACCTGTTCACCGCACCCGCGGCCCGAGGCCGCGGGGTCGGGACGCAACTGATGAACACCGCGCGGACCTTCGCGTTGCTCACCGGCGCGAAAGGCATGACGCTGGAAACGGCCACGGACAATCACGGCGCACAACGCTTGTATGAATCATTGGGCTACGTGTGCGAAACGGGTTACTACACCTATTGCCTCGATTTGAAGCAAGGCTGATGCCTCACCGTTCCGGGAGATTCCAGCGTTCACGCAAGTGTTCGTATTGCGCCTCGGGCATTTGCACCAGCAGGGGCGACTGGCGAGGATCGAGCCAGTCGAACAAACGGGAAATGTCCGCCTGATCCATGGCCGTGCAGCCCGCCGTCGGTGAGGTCGGGCTGCGCCAGATGTGGAAGAAAATGCACGAGCCCGAGGCGGGGGACGCCGGTGTGTTGTGCTCGATGACAATGCCTTTGCGATAGCCTTCCTCGCTGCGCATGCGTTCGGCGCTGTTCCAGTCCTTTGCGATCTTCGAGCCGTCGACCAGTTCGTTGTAGCGTGCGGAGTGGCTGTCGTCGACGCATTCGATGGCCGGCGTCAAGGCGAGGTAAGGCAGTTTCGTTTCGGTCGTGTTGTCGTAGCCAAATGCCGTACCGAGCTTGAATACCCCGGCCGGCGCTTTGCCGTCACCTTCACGTTTGACCGGCCCGTCGCCTGGCTCATCGCTGCTCAAGCCCTTGCCCCAGGCCATGCCGTTTTTGCCGACCACGACCGCAAACGCATTACCCGATTTTCGAAAGGTTTTGCCGTCCCGTTCGTAGCGTTGGGCGGTGCCCTGGATGTCATCCCAGTTTTTGCTGGTGACCACAATCAGCTGATGGCTGGCGTCGAGCGCTTCGCTGGCGCTGAGCGGTGTAATCGGGAAATCCATGACCTCGTTCGGCGCTCCGGCGCCGGTGTAAGTGAAGTGCCACCACTCCTTCGAGTACCCGGAAAATCCTTCTTTTTCCATCGCACGGCTTAGCCGCTGACGATTGTCCTTCGCGGTCGCGTTGATGGTCGGGTTGGCGGTATGCGTCCGCTCATCGAAGCAGTCGAAGCCGGTGCCCATGTCGAGCGCGCCGTCGTGCCAGCGCTGGGCATAGGGCGCTGTGCAATCGACCTGCGTCGCCGAGGATGACCAGGTTGCGGCGGGCATCGCTGTCGGGCCGGTGAGTGTCAGGTCGACGGTGGAGCCGCGGGAGTGGTTCGACACCCGTGCCACATACCCCAGGCGCCAGAAATCCTGCTTGTCCACGCGTGGGTAGAACTCGGCCTTGCGTGGGTCGCCAGGAACGGAAGCGAAGCGGCCCATATCGGCAACTGCACGACTGGGCCGATAACAGTCGAACACCTTCAAGCCATAGCCTTGCACCTGCAATGACGCCTGCACCCGTGCCAGCGCTTTAGCCGCATCCAGCGTCAACAGACACTCGGCGGCGGCGTACCCGTCGAGTGGATGACCGGTGAAGTTGTGGGCGCTGGCGTAGCGGATGTCCTGCTCGATGGTGGGGGCGATCGTGCGCAGATAGACCATGTGTTCGGGCCGTGGCTCGGCGCTGGTCATGGCGGGAATGACGATAGTCAGGAGCAGCAGAGATTGCAGCCAGGATCGTGCGGTTTTGTAAGAGGAACCCATGCAATTTCTCCTGGGTAGGGCTGCACACTGCCGACCGACATCAGGCCGGTTGCTGCGCCTGATCGCCAAATACGGGCCTGAAGAAACTGCGCTCATAACTGAGGATGCATTTTGTCTCTTCGGCGAACTTGAACGCCGCGATGCACTCGGGATCTTTCATCGAGTCCTGGCGATAACGCTCATACGCGGCAAGGCTTGGAAAGCTGAACATCGCCATGGCGATATTGTTCGCGCCTTCGGACGGCAGGAAATAGCCGTGATGCTGGCCGCCGAATTTTTCAACGAGGGGAATCCACAACTTTCCATAGTGTTCGAACGCTGCGATCTGGTAGGGATCGAGTACATATTTCAGATAACAAGTGATCATGTCTTTGCTCTCTTGGGCTGGAAGATCAAGCGATTTTAAAGTGCGTCGTCCGACGCGATTTGCTGCACGTGCGCCACCACCAGGGGAATCTCCTCAGGGCTATCACGCTTGAGCCATTCGGCGGGGGGCGAGCCCACCACGTTCAGGAAGGTTCTGGAAAACGACGCTTGCGAACTGTACCCGACCGATGCAGCGATGACTTTGATTTGTACACCGTCGCGCAGCAAGTCCTGGGCGACTTTCATTCGCCACGCGGTGACGTAGCCCATCGGTGAGACCTCCATGATCCGGGTGAAGTACGCCGAGAATTTCGAGCGGGACATGTGAGCCAGCGCTGCCAGTTTTTCCACGGTCCAGGCGGCTTCGGGCTCTTGCTGAATGCGATTGAACACTGCGCCAAGGCGCCCGTCCTGCAAGGCATAGAGCAGGCCGCTGGAAATCTTTTGCTCGACGACGGAGCGGCGTACCAGCAGTACGAAGATGTATTCGAGCAACAGGTTGAGTGCCTTGGTTCTGCCGGGTGCCTGATCCTGGAATTCGCCGATCAGCGAGCCGATCACCGGGGCAATGTTTTCCAGGCCGCTGATGGGAAATACCAGCGTTTCCTTGAGGCCAAGGGGGAAGGGCTGGAGCGTGTTGCGTCCGAACTGGAAAGAGGCGCAGACCAGCTCGGCGCCCCGTGCTGAACTGGAACGCAACCGGTAACGGCAACTGCTCGGGCAAAACAGCACGCTGGGCTCGGCAATCGATATCTTCGGCAGGCCGGGCTGAATCATGTCGATACCGCCCTGGCTGATGACATGGATGAACGCCATGCCCGGTGGTTTGTCGAGCACGAGCGTGCCGTCGACCCGGCCGGAGAAGAACAGCCGGCCCTGGAGATGGGTGCGCTCGAAGAACTCGGAGAGGATATCCATGATAGGGACGACCGGGTAAAGACTCTGCACGTCCTGGCAAAAGCGAAGCTGTGCGCGGCAATAGGATGAAGTTCTCGCCGATGGTAGACAACGGCCCTCAGGGGCGCCATGGCGATATCGTTATTTCTGATTGTCGACTGGAGTCTACTGCCATGAGCAACCCCTCACCTCACATCGCCTCCCCGTACGCAGACCCGCTGGAACCGGCCTTGCCGGATCCCGGCATGAAACTGGACCTGAGCCGCGCCGCGCTGGTGGTGATCGATCCGCAAATCGACTTTCTCAGCCCCGAGGGGGTCAGCTGGTCCGTGTTTGGCAAAAGCATTGTCGAGCACGATACCGTCAAGCACATTGGCCAGCTGTTTGCTGCAGCAAAGAGTGCCGGCATCACGGTCGCGGTTTCCCCGCATTACTACTATCCGTGTGACCACGACTGGCATTTTGGCGGGCCGCTCGAGAAGGTCATGCACAGCATCTGCATGTTTGATCGCAAGGGGCCGTTGAGCCTCGACGGTTTCGAAAACTCCGGCGCCGACTTCATGCCCGAGTACAAACCCTACATTCTTGATGGCAAAACCCTTATCGCTTCACCGCACAAGGTGTACGGCCCGGAAACCAACGACCTGGCGCTGCAATTGCGCAAACATGGCGTTTCGCAGATCATTCTGGCCGGCATGGCGGCGAACCTCTGCGTCGAGTCGCACCTTCGTGAACTGCTGGAACTCGGTTTCGAAGTGGCGGTGGTTCGGGACGCGACGGCCGGCCCGACAACCCCTGAAGGCGATGGTTATCTGGCGGCGTTGATCAACTATCGCTACATCGCCAATGCCTTGTGGAGCACGGCGCAGACGCTTGAGTTTCTTGGTCGCGGGAACCCATGAGGTAGACCGTGCGATCGGGCATGAAATAACAGAGGCGGCTCATTCGAGCCGCCTCTGTTGCGTGACTACCCGCGTACGGGCAATTTCCAGCCTGGCCGGATGAAGTGACAGGTGTAGCCGTCGGGCAGGCGTTCGAGGTAGTCCTGGTGTTCCGGTTCGGCTTCCCAGAATGGTCCGGCCGGGGTGATTTCGGTGACCACTTTGCCAGGCCAGAGGCCAGACGCTTCGACGTCAGCCACGGTGTCTTCGGCAATCTCCCTCTGCTTGTCGCTGAGGTAGAAGAGGGCAGAGCGATAGCTGGCGCCGACATCGTTGCCTTGGCGATTCGGGGTCGTCGGGTCATGGATCTGGAAGAAAAACTCGAGGATCTGGCGGTAACTGATCTGCTGCGGGTCGAACACAATCTCGATCGCTTCCGCGTGGTTTCCGTGGTTGCGATAGGTCGCATTCGGCACATCGCCTCCTGAGTAACCCACTCGTGTGGACAGCACGCCGGGGTAGCGCCGCAGCAGATCCTGCATGCCCCAGAAGCAGCCGCCGGCCAGAATGGCGGTTTCGGTTTGCGTCGTCATAGACGGTCATTCCCCTCAAAGTGTTGACACGCTACTGATTGCCGATCGGGCTGTTGAACTGGCCGGAGTAGCTGCCGTCCATCAGCGAGGATGCCACCCGATCCGATCCTATACCACTGCGGGAGTATGCCAGACGAACAGCACCGACGTGATCAGCGCCATCCGACGCCAGGGCTCGTGTCGCTGCAGCCCAGGCACCGGGGGGCAGCACCCTTGTTGCAAGACCCATACAACCCCGAAAAAGTTTTCATGACATTCTCCACAATCCCTCAGCCATGGAGCCATTGAACACGCCCCGTCATCTGATGCTGGACGGCACAACGCCTGGGGTCTTGGCTGGTTACGTTTGCGATTGGCACGGGCGCGCTTTGGCGCGCACGGGTGTCGAGGGATTTCCTGACACAGAGAAGACGAACTGAAGAAGTATAAGGCTGTGGTGGCGATTGTTCAGAACCGGTGACCACCGGTGCGGATACCGCACTTGGCAGACCTTAAAACCGAGCGCAAACAGCGCAGGCGCAATGAAAATCCGCCTGACCCAATTTCAAAAACCACGACCCTCCATACCTCTACGCGACAACCCTTATCCCTCTACGAAAATTACTTTCGCCTCGTTTGAAAATCGCTCTTCGAAATGTTTTATGAGTTTCACAACCCATTCGACGTGACCCTTTCGAGGAGTACCGCATGACCCTGTCCTTCGGCTATTGGCTGCTGGTGTATGCCGCCATCGCCATCATTGCCCTGATCGTTCTGATCGCCCGTTACCGGCTTAATCCCTTCATCGTCATCACCCTGGTGTCCATCGGCCTCGCGCTGCTGGCCGGCATGCCGCCGTCCGGGGTGGTCGGTGCCTACGAGGCCGGCGTCGGCAAGACCCTGGGGCATATCGCGCTGGTGGTGGCGCTGGGCACGATGCTCGGCAAGATGATGGCCGAGTCCGGCGGTGCCGAGCAGGTGGCGCGCACCTTGATCGACCGTTTCGGCGAGAAGAACGCGCACTGGGCGATGGTCTGCATCGCGTTCCTGGTCGGGCTGCCGTTGTTCTTCGAGGTCGGTTTTGTGTTGCTGGTGCCGATCGCCTTTACCGTGGCGCGCCGCGTCGGGGTGTCGATCCTGATGGTCGGGTTGCCGATGGTCGCGGGTCTCTCGGTGGTGCATGCCCTGGTGCCGCCGCACCCGGCGGCGATGCTGGCGGTGCAGGTGTATGGGGCGTCGGTCGGGCAGACTTTGATGTATGCGATTCTGATCGGCATTCCGACCGCGATCATCGCCGGTCCGCTGTACGCGAGGTTCATCGTGCCGCGCATTCAATTGCCGGCGGAAAACCCGCTGGAGCGGCAGTTCCTCGAACGCGAACCACGCGACAGCCTGCCGGGTTTCGGCATCACCATGGCGACCATTCTGCTGCCGGTGGTGCTGATGCTGATCGGCGGCTGGGCCAACCTGATTTCCACGCCGGGCAGCGGCTTCAACCAGTTTCTGCTGTTCATCGGCAACTCGGTGATCGCCTTGTTGCTGGCAACCTTGCTGAGCTTCTGGACCCTCGGCATCGCCCAGGGCTTCAACCGCGAATCGATCCTCAAGTTCACCAACGAATGCCTGGCGCCGACCGCCAGCATCACCCTGCTGGTCGGCGCTGGCGGCGGGTTGAACCGGATTCTGGTGGACGCCGGGGTGACCGATCAGATCGTCAGCCTGGCCCATGAATTTCACTTGTCGCCGCTGCTGATGGGCTGGCTGTTCGCCGCGCTGATGCGCATTGCCACTGGCTCTGCCACCGTGGCCATGACCACCGCGTCGGGCATCGTCGCGCCGGTGGCCATTGGGCTGGGCTATCCGCATCCGGAGTTGCTGGTGCTGGCGACGGGCGCGGGGTCGGTGATCTTTTCCCACGTCAACGACGGCGGCTTCTGGTTGATCAAGGAATACTTCAACATGAGCGTCGCCCAGACCTTCAAGACCTGGACCGTGCTGGAGACCATCATTTCCGTGGTCGCCTTTGCGTTGACCGTAGGTCTTTCCTATCTGATCTAGCTCGAACCCTCCGATCGCTCTCCAGTTTCAACGCTCATGGTCACCCATTGGGCGCGTCATCGTGCGCGCCGGTGTTGGGTATCAGCGGCGGATTGCGGTCGGGCAAAACTTAAAAACCATAAAAAAATCACCCTGGAGCATCGTATGTTCAAGCGAGCAATCCCCACCGCACTCTTGTTGGCCACCGGTTCGATCTGCGCACAGGCAGCGGACTCTGGCGCGCACGGTTTTCTGGAAGACAGCAAAGCCAGCCTCTCGATGCGCACGCTGTATTTCAACAGTGATAACCGCGATGGTGCGGCGGATCCCTCGAAAACCGAGGAGGCTGCGCAGGGTTTTGTGCTGCGCTACGAGTCCGGGTTTACCCAAGGCACGGTCGGTTTCGGGCTCGATGCTCAGGCGCTGCTGGGGGTGACATTGGACAGTGGTGCCGGGCGCCACGTCGGTAGCGGCATGATCCCGACGGAGGGCGACGGTGCAGCCGAAAGCTGGAGCAGCTTCGGTCCCACGGCGAAGATGCGTATTGCGAAGACGGAGTTCCGCTACGGCACGTTGTTGCCGAAACTGCCGATCCTGCTGTCGAACGATGCCCGCGTCTTGCCGCAATCGTTCACCGGCGCCCAGATCACGTCGAATGATATCGATGGGCTGATGCTGACCAGTGGTGTGCTTGAACATGCGGTCGGTCGTGCTTCGACGGACCGGACCGGTTTGTCCGTACCGGGCGCCACACAGGACAGCAACAAGTTTTACTTCGCCGGGGGTGATTACTTCATCACCAAGGATCTGAAAGCACAGTATTACTTCGCGCAGATGGAAGACTTCTATAACCAGAATTTCTTCGGTCTGACCCATGTACTGCCGATCGACAGCAAGAGTTCGTTCACCACTGACCTGCGTTACTTTCGCACCACGTCGACCGGGGCCAACAGTTCCGCCGCTGGCCGCGCACAAGGCTACCGCGCTTCCGGTTACACCGAGGACAACAATGGTGAAATCGACAACAACACCTGGGTTGCGATGATCACTTATATGAACGGTGGGCACTCGGTGTCGCTGGGCCATCAGCAGGTGGGTGATGGCAGTAACTTCGTCCAGCCCAACCAGGGCAGCCTGGTTGATAAAGGGGCGGGTGGCGGCAGTGTTTATCTGCCGACGGACCGCATGATCCAGAGTTTTACCCGTGCGGGTGAGCAAACGAACTTTGGTCAGTACACCTATGACTTCGCGCCTTTGGGCGTGCCGGGCCTGAAAGCGTCGATCGTGTATTTGAAGGGGACTGATATCAAGGTTCGCAACGCCGGTGATCAGTCAGAGTGGGAACGCGATATGACCCTGGATTATGTGTTGCAGTCGGGGTCGCTCAAGGGGCTTGGGTTCAGTGTGCGCAATGGCAAGTCGAACACTGATGCGGGGCGTAATGTTGACCAGAATCGCTTTATCATCAACTACACCTTGTCGCTGTTGTAAGCGCCGGGCGAATAAGAAACCCGATCTTGTTTGCGATGCCTTTTAACCGGGGTTTAGCGTTCGAGTATTGGGTGAATATCCGTTTCTGCGGTAACGGCCGCCTTACAGCGAGTCATTTGGAAAAGCCCCACGTAATGGCCTCTCGAGGGGCCAGCACCTGGCTCTTCATGTGTGCGCATTCCCCCCTGTGGGAGCTAGCAGGCTAGCTCCCACAGGGGATTGATGTCCGGCATTGCATCGGGTTACGCCGCCGGTGATTCGGCCGGACCCAACCAGGTCGGCGCGGCTAATTGCCGTCGGCAACCTTGCGTTCTATCTCGTCGATTTTGCGCTGCAGTTCCTCGGCGTCCTGCTCTTTGGTTCGGGTGGAAGAGGGCGTGATGGCTTGATCGACACCTCCGGCTTCACCGTTTCTGTCCTGCACATCCCGCTCGACCACATTCACCGGTTTGCCCGACGAATCGATGGGCGGAGCGTTTGACGTCGTTTGCGATTCGAGTGCGTTATCACGGTCATCACTGTTCATGTCGCGTACCTCCGTTTGCCTTCACATTGGATGCGACGGTTACCCACGAGTTCGAGATTTTTTGCCCACGATAGTCGCCCCCTCACCTCTGGTCGGGCGTGATGAACCTGTGTCGCACCCGATCGCTCCATTCAGAAACGACCGTGGAAACAGCCGCCATGAATTCATTCAGAAACCTGCTGACGAGAACCCAGGAGCAAAAACTTCGGGCCCTGGATGCCTGGCACCGTACGCTCGAAAACTGCTCGCTGCGCATGGACTGCCCGGATGCCTACCATGAGGAACTGCTGCGGCAGGCGGATGAAATGGATCGCCAGGGCATCATCGATTGGGAGGAGTGGCGAGACTTGCGCACGAAGGGCGACGAGGCTTATCTGCGTGCGGTCGCGGGGGAGGATTACCACGGTCGATGAAGCGTAGACCGGCTGAAAAAAAAACGGGATTGGAGCGTGTGCCCCAATCCCGTTTCTTCCATTATTTACCGGTCGACAACGGTGGGGTTCGAGGCGGGATTTTGCGCTTCGATCCGCTCGATTCAAACGCCGAGGCAACACGCAGCAGCGCCGAATCGTCATAGGCACGACCGGCAAAGGTCAGCCCGACCGGCATGCCGATATCCGGCATGATGCCCATCGGCACAGTGACCGTTGGAACACCGAGGTGACGGATGGCGAGGTTGCCGTTGGCGACCCAGACACCATTGCTCCACGCGATGTCGGCGGAGGCCGGATCGACATCGGCATTCGCTGGCGCAACGTCAGCCACCGTCGGGAACAGCACCGCATCGAGGCCCAGCCGGTCCATCCAGTCTTCAAGGTCGATGCGACGGGTCTGTTCAAGTCCGCGCAGCCCATCGGGAACGGTAGTGATCTGGTCCCACGGCGTGATGCCGCGCTCGGCCATCCGCACGTACTCGTCCATGCCCGCGACGAGGTCGCCTTCGCGGTTGGGCAGGGTGCCCGGGTCGTGGGGGAAAATCAGCGGCCCGTCGACGTCGACCAGGCGGTTCAGTTTCGGATCGCCGTTGGCCTGCAGGAAATCATCGAACGCCCAGGCCGTCAGGTCCCACAACTCATGATGCAGGAACTCTTTCGACACCAGGCCCCGGGTGAACACTGTCGGCGCGCCCGGACGATCACCCTCGCAATTGGAGACCAGCGGAAAATCGACTTCGATCACTTCGGCGCCCGCGGCTTCGAGTGCCTTGCGTGCCTCTTCCCAGAGAGCAATCACTGAAGGCCGGGTGTTGATGCGTTGCCCCGTCGGCCCACCGATCCCCGGCGCCTCGCTGGTGCCGGCGTCGGGATCGGCGTTGATGAACATGCGCGGAACACCCAGGCGCTTGCCGGCGAGGGCATCGGGCTTCGCCGCCAGTTCGGCATAGGAAGCAGGGCGCACCGAGGTGACACTCGGAATCGGCACCCAGGGCTGCATCCGCCACAGGTCGCCGCGGGTATCGGGGTCTTCCGCCACCACCACGTCGAGCACTTCGAGCAGGTCAGCCATGGTTCTGGCGAACGGCACGACCACGTCCATCGTCGGCGTCAGCGGCCAGTTGCCGCGCACCGAAATCACCCCGCGGGACGGCGTATAGGCGCACAGCCCATTGTTCGAGGCCGGGCCGCGACCGCTCGACCAGGTTTCTTCTGCCAGGCCAAATGCCGCGAAACTGGCGGCGGTGGCAGTGCCTGCGCCGTTGGACGAACCGGAGGCAAAAGGCGCGGTGAGGTAGTCGGCGTTGTACGGACTTTCCGCACGGCCATAAACGCCGCGCTGCATGCCGCCGTTCGCCATCGGTGGCATGTTGGTCTTGCCCAGGCAGATCGCCCCGGCGGCGCGAAGCCGTTCGATGGTGAACGCATCGCGATAGGCAATCAGGTTGGCGAAGGCGGGACTGCCAGAGGCGGCGGTCAGCCCTTTGACCAGGTAACTGTCCTTGGCCGTATAGGGAATGCCATCGAGTGGCCCCAGCGTTTTGCCCTGCGCTCGCCGGCTATCGGAAGCCTGCGCTTCCTTGAGCGCCTCGGGATTGCGCACCACCACCGCGTTGAGGGCGGTGGGCGTGTCGGCGCTGTCGTAGGCGTCGATTCTGGCGAGATAGGCCTGGACCAGTTCCACTGCAGTGGTCTGGCCGGATTCGAGCGCCGCGCGCAGTTCGGCAATGGAAACCTCGGTGACCTCGATCATGCTGTTACCGCCGTTTTGATAGGGAAGAAGTGAATGCGCGGCATGGTATGTCCAATGAAGGGGTTGTTGCCAGTGCCGGGGCGTTTTATGGCCGCGGGATCCCACCCTGCACTGAGGGCTTTTTCGGCCCTTGAGTTTTCATCGGCTTTCAGACTCAAATGATCATTTTGCGGACGGTGATGATATGGAACATCGGTGTGAAGTAGCCGTGGTCGGGCTGGGTGCGATGGGCGCTGCGACGGCCTATCAATTGGCCAAGTCCGGCGTCAGGGTGATCGGTGTCGACCGATACCATCCGCCCCACACCCAGGGCTCCAGCCACGGTGATACGCGTATCACCCGACTGTCGGTCGGGGAAGGCGCGGCTTATCTGCCTGTCGTCCGTAACTCCCACCGGATCTGGCGCGAACTCGAAGCACTGTCCGGCGAGTCGCTGTTCGAGCAGTGTGGCGTGCTGGTCATGACCTCCAGCCCCGACTATGACGCCAATGATGCGAGCGACTTCACCCACCGCACCTTTCAACTGGCGAAAACCTACGGCATCGAGCATGAGGTGTTGTCCGCCGAACAGATTCGCCAACGATTCCCGCAGTTCTCCCCGGTGCTGGACAGCGCCGTCGGCTACTTCGAACCGAGTGGCGGTTTTGTCCGGCCGGAACGCTGCATCGCCGTGCAACTGCGGCTCGCCGAGGAACACGGCGCGACGCTGCTGAAGGGTGAAACCGTCACAGGCATCACTTCGCACGAGCAGGGCGTCACCCTCACCACCGACCAGCGAACGATCCATGCCGACAAAGTCGTGGTCAGTGCTGGCATGTGGTCCCGGGACTTGTTGGGTCAACCGTTCGACCGGTTGTTGCGGGTGTGTCGGCAGAAACTGTTCTGGTTCGAGCTGGAAGAGAACGCCCGGTTTGCGCAGGTCTCGCCGACGTTCATCTTCACCCACGGGCGAGGGCAGTCCTACTACGGCTTTCCGCCGTTACCCGGCGAGAGCAGCCTGAAAGTCGCGACGGAACAGTACAGCGAGGAATCTTCCCCGGACTCCCTGGACCGCACCGTCAGCGCCGCCGAAGCGTGCGACATGTTCGAGACGCAGGTGCGCGGCAGGATCGCCGGTGTGACCTCGCGGGTGGTCAAGTCAGCGGTGTGCGCCTATACCGTCACGCCGGATTCGCACTTCATCATCGACGAGCATCCGACCTTGAAAAACACCCTGGTGGTCTCGGCCTGTTCAGGGCATGGCTTCAAACATTCTGCGGCGTTGGGCGAGGCGGTGGCGCAGTGGTGTGTGCGTGGCTCCAGCGACCTGGATCTGTCGGCGTTTTCGTTGAAGCGGTTTGAGGGGCAATCCTGATTCAGTATTAAGCCAAACCGATGAGCCCGTTGTTTTCCCCCCTTCCTTTGCAATGCCGCGTGTCGGGGTCATGCTGTTCATGTTGCTCGCGTTGGGCTGCGTAGCGGCCCCAAAATCTGACAACCAACGCCGGTTTTTGTGAGTGCTGCGCACTCAAGCGGGAGCAAGCTCCCTCGCTACAGGTTTCTTCTGACCCCGGACGGTGAACGACAGCTTCATACGGAAAATCAAAGCCCCCGGCCGTTACGCCGGGCGATAATGCGGCTACATCTGATACCAATTGGCCACTACCTCCGGTAAAGTGTGCGCCGCTCGAGAGATGGATCCCGGGCGTTTTTCCATGGAGTTACTCAGTGAATTACCTCAGCAAAGTGGTTGCCGTTTCCCTGCTCGGTCTGGTTCTGGCAGGTTGCACCGGCGCGCCGATGAAAACCCAGCAATACGATGCCAGCCAATACACCGTCGTTGGCCACAGCGAAGCGAGCGCCACCGGCCTTATGCTGTTCGGTGTCATCCCGATCCGCCAGAACAACCGTTTCGTTCGCGCACAAGACGCGGCGATCAAGGCCAAGGGCGGCGACGCACTGATCAACACCCAGGTGCAGGAAAACTGGTTCTGGGCCTGGGTCCTGACCGGTTACACCACCAAGGTGTCCGGTGATGTGGTCAAGCTGAAAAACGTTCAGTAAGCTTTCACCAGCACAGCCTGCCGCAATGGCAGGCCGCGCTTGTCGCTACGGTTAAACCAGGTTGATCACGACGTCGATGTTGCCACGGGTCGCCTTCGAATACGGGCAGGTCTGGTGCGCGGCATCCACCAGCGAACGTGCGACAACAGGATCGAGGCCCGGAAGGCTCACGTTGAGACGCGCTTGAAGGAAAAAGGCATTTTCGGTCTTGCCCAGGTCCACTTCGGTATCGACCGCGACGTCAGTCGGCAACGTCACTTTCAATGCAACCGCCGCTTTACCCATGGCGCCGATGAAGCAGGCGGACCAGCCTGCGGCCAGCAGTTGTTCAGGATTGGTGCCACTGCCTGAAGAGCCAGGGGCGGAAAGCTTGATATCCAGACGTCCATCGTCACTTCGCGACTCGCCGTTACGGCCTCCGGTCGTGTGGGTCTTGCCGGTGTAAAGCACGGTGTCGATTTGATTGATCATGGCGGGTTCCTGCTGAGGTTTTTGGGCTCTTCTACATTGCTGTTCACCGGAAAACGTCTGAGTTTCCGATGTGGCCCACTTTTTCATCCTCATGTAGTGCGGATGTGTCCTGATCCGGCACTTGTGTAACGCTGTGTAGGATCGCCGCGAAAAAATACAGATCGATACAAATGCGGGAGCGAGCAAGCTCGTCCCCCACAGGTAAAAGCCTTCACACCTGCTTGTTCAACGCCGCCTCCGTCGCCGCAATTTCCGCCTGACGCTTGACGATCAGATCGCCCGTCGGCGGGCCCTGAAAGCGCCGAGCCTCAAAACCGAACCAGACAATGGCCGTCAGCACCAGGAATCCGATGGTGATGTACAGCGCCCAGTCGTTCGGTGGCTGGATGCCGATGACGAAGATCACCACCATCGACAGGATCGAGAGGATGGCGAACAGTGAATACAACCCGCGTCCCATGTTCCACGGCCCCATGGTCGGCCACTTCGCGGTCCCGTAAGTGAACAGGCCCAGCACGATGGGGATGATGAAAGAGAAGAACAGGAAGATCACCGTGCACGAGACCACGATGGTGTAGACCGGCGTTGCCCCGATCGAGATCACCGACGAGCCCCAGTCGAACAACACCGCCAGGGTAGCGCCGGTCCAGATGGCGGCCACCGGGCTGCGATATTTCGGCGAGACCGAGGCCAGTGCTTTCGAGCAGGGCAGGCCGCCGTCCCGGGAGAAGGCGAAGATCATGCGTGACACCGAGGTCACGGTGGCCAGACCGCAGAGAAACTGCGAGATGAAAATCGCCACGTAAAGCGCCAGTTTGATGGTCGGGCTCACCTGGGCATTCATGGCCCAGAAGAACACGTTCCAGCCCTGTTTCGCCGCTTCGTCCATGCTTGGCAGCATCAGGACGAATGAGCTGAGCATCACCCAACCGAACAGCAACGACCAGACCACCGACATGACCATGCCGCGCGGCACCGACATGGCCGCGTTGTGGGTCTCTTCGGAGGTATGCGCCGACGCGTCATAACCGGTGATGGTGTAGATCGGCAACAGCAGGCCGAGCATGAACACCCAACCGTTCGAAACCTGTGGCCAGACGCTGCCGCCGGCTTCGCCGGAATAGTTGCCGAAGGTCCACAAACGGGCGAATTCATAGCTCGGTGCGGAGATCAGGCAGACGAGGGTCAAGGCAAGCGCCGTGGCAAAAATCAGGTAGCCCGAGAAGTCGGTGAGCTTCGCGGTCAGGCCGATTCCCAAGTGGTTACACAGGGCCTGGATACCGGTCAGGATCGCCAGGAAAATCACCCTGACCGTGGTGGTGTCTTCCATGCCGAGGGCCGGTCCGAAGGCACCGAAAAAGAAGTAGTAGGTGCCGACGTTGATGGCGCCCAGCACGGTGATCAGTCCCAACAGATTGAACCAGGCCGTCAGCCAGCCGGTAAAGCGGTTACCCAGGATCGAGCCCCAGTGATAGAGCCCGCCAGCGGTGGGGTAGGCCGAGGAAATCTGCGCCATGGCCAGGGCAAAAACCCCTGAGATCAGGCACCCGATGGGCCAGCCGATGCCAATCGACGCCCCCCCTGCACCCGACGTGCCCTGGGCCAGTGAGTTGATGCCGCCGGAGAGGATGCAGATGATCGAAAAGGAAATGGCGAAGTTGGAGAAAACACCCATTCGTCGCGAGAGTTGCTGGGCGTAGCCCATGCTGTGCAGCACCTTGATGTCATCGTCGTGCGCGTCGGTGCCAGGCTGGCTTGCTGGGTTCATGCTGTGTACCCCATCAGGTTTTGATTCAATCCACTGGCGTGTGCGCAATGGACTGGCCTTCAACACCTTGTCGTACTGCTCCTTTTCCAACCGATACCACTGACTGCTCCGGATCTAGAGACGGCCGTGAAAAGCCGCATCGAAAATGTGGGCCACGCCGTCCTTGGTCAATGGCAGCGGGTTGCCGCCGGCCGAGGGGTCGACAATTGCCATGTCCGCGATCAGGTCGGCCTGCCGGTCGTCCACGCCCAGTTCAAACAGCGTATGCGGCACGCCGATGTCCTTGCGCAGCTTGAGGACGAAGGCCAGAAAGCTGTCGAAGCCGGGGGAGGGCAGGCGCAGATACGCTGCGAGGCGGGTGATGCGCTCTTCGATGGCCGGGCGATTGAATTGCAGGACATAGGGCATGAACGTGGCGTTGGTCATGCCGTGATGGGTGTCGTACAACGCACCCACCGGATGCGAAAGTGCGTGCATGCCGCCCAGGCCTTTCTGGAATGCGGTGGCGCCCATTGCTGCGGCAGCGAGCATTTGCGCCCGCGCCTCAAGGTCCGAGGGGGTGTGCACGGCGCGCACCAGGGCATTGGCCACCAGGCGCATGCCTTCCACCGCGATGCCGTCGGCCATCGGATGAAAACCGGGGGCACAGTACGATTCCAGGCAATGGGCAAACGCATCCATGCCGGTGCCGGCGGTGACTTTTGCCGGCATGCCGACGGTGAGCGCCGGGTCGCTGATGACCACCCGCGGCATCATTTTGGGGTGGAAGATGATGCGTTTGGTGTGCGTGCTTTCGTCGATGATCACCGCCGCGCGGCCGACCTCGGAACCGGTGCCCGCCGTGGTCGGCACCGCAATGACCGGGGCGATACTGCTTTCGTCGGCGCGGGTCCAGTAGTCGCCGATGTCTTCGAAATCCCACACCGGTCGGGTCTGCCCGCTCATGAAGGCAATGAGTTTGCCCATGTCCAGGCCGCTGCCACCGCCGAAGGCGACCACGCCGTCGTGCTTGCCGGCGCGCCAGGCATCGAGCCCGCCGGCGAGGTTGGCCTCGATGGGGTTGGGCTTGAGGTCACAAAACAGCGCGACGCCCAGGCCGGCAGCGCGCATGGATTCCAACGCTGCCGTGGTGATCGGCGCGCGCGCCAGGCCACTGTCGGTGACCAGCAGCGGTCGCTCGATACCCTGGCTGCGACAGACCTCGGCCAGCTCGGCGATGCGGCCGACACCGAAGCGAATGCTGGTGGGGTAGTTCCAGTTTCCAGTCAGGTTCATGGCCTACACCTCGTGGCGCAGATGAAAGGATTTGGCGCGGGTCAGGTGCTCGTAGCCCAGGCGCGAGAGGGTGACGCCGCGTCCACTGTTCTTGACCCCGGTCCAGGCCAGCGCGGGGTCGAGGTAATCGCAACGGTTCATGAACACGGTGCCGGTGGCGATCTCGTTGCCGAGGCGTTCGGCGGCGGCGAGGTCCCGGGTCCACAGGGATGCGCTGAGGCCGAACGCGCTGTCGTTCATCAGGGCGATGGCTTGGTCGTCACCAGCTACCGGCATGATGCCGACCACCGGGCCAAAGCTTTCGTCGCGCATGACTGACATTTGATGAGTGACATCGACCAATACCTGCGGCGCCAGGTAGGCGCTGCCCGGCGCATCGGCGGGGAAAGTCTTTGGATCGATCAGCGCTCTGGCGCCTTGCGTGAGCGCGTCGGCGATTTGTCCGCGAACAAAGTCGGCGGCGCCCGGTGTCACCATAGGGCCCAGCGTCGTGGCCTCGTCCAGTGGATTGCCCAATACATAGTGGCCAGTCAGTTCGATGAAGCGTTCGACAAATGCCGGATAGATTGTTTGATCGACGTAGATGCGCTCGATGGCGCAGCAGCTTTGCCCGGAATTGAAGAAGCTGCCATCCACCAGATTCTCCACCGCGTGCTCAAGGTTGGCATCGGCGCGAACGTAGGCCGGGTCTTTGCCGCCGAGCTCCAGGCCCACGCCGATGAAACGCCCAGCGGCAGCGGCTTCCATGGCTTTGCCGGCCTCGACCGAACCGGTGAAGTTAACCTGGTGCACGCGGCCGGAAGCGATGATCGCGGACGTCTGCTGATGGTCGAGCAACACGTTGTGGAATAGCCCGTCGGGTAGCTTGGCGCGACGCATGGCTTCGGCGAAACGTTCGCCGACCAGCAGCGTTTGCGTGGCGTGTTTGAGGATCACACTGTTGCCGGCCATCAGCGCCGGGATGATCGTATTCACCGCCGTCAGGTACGGATAATTCCAAGGCGCAACGACCAGCACCGTGCCCAACGGTTCGCGTTTGATAAAGCGCCGAAAACCCGCGACAGGATCGGGTTCCACAGGTGCCAACGCTTCAGGCGCTATCGCGATCATGTGGCGGGCGCGTTCGGCGAAACCGCGCAGTTCTCCCGCGCCAAAGCGCACCGGGCGACCCATCTGCCAGGCCAGTTCCGGCACGATGTCCGCCTGCATCGACAGCATCGCGTCCACGGCGGCGCTGCACAAGGCAGCACGTTCGCTCAGCGATCGGTGCTGCCATAGAACCTGGGCGGTGGCGGCCGCCGACAGGACCTGCTCGATCTGCGCCGTAGAGGCACAATCGCGCTCGACAAAAACCCGGCCATCGACCGGTGAGACAAGCTGAACCTTGGCCGTCATGATGTGCTCAATAGCGCTCGAAGCCGCGCTGCAGTTCCCAGTCGGTGATACGCCGGTCGTACTCTTTTTGCTCCCACTCGGCGGTGTGCACGTAGTGTTCGATCACTTCATCGCCGAACGCCTCGCGCAACATGTTCGAGCCCTTGAGTGCGGAGCACGCGTCGCGCAGGGTTTTCGAGACTTCCGGCAGATCCTCGTCGAGGTAGGCATCGCCCTCGAACGGCGCCGCGAGTTCGAGCTTCTCATCGACACCGGCCAGGCCCGCCGCGATCAGCGCAGCGAAGGCCAGGTAAGGGTTGAGGTCCGCGCCGCCGATGCGGCATTCGATGCGGATGGATTTGCTGGCTTCGGCGCACAAACGAAAGCCGGCGGTGCGATTGTCCCGGCTCCACACTGCCCGCGTCGGTGCGAAGGTGCCGGCCTGGAAGCGCTTGTATGAATTGATGTACGGCGCGAGAAAACAGGTGATGTCGTTGGCGTACTTGAGCTGCCCGGCGACCCAGGCGCGCATCAGTTTCGACATGCCGAACTCGGCTTTCGCGTCGAAAAACAGCGGCTTTTTGGCGTTCTTGTCCCACAGCGAATTATGGATATGGCTGCTGGAGCCGGCGGCGTCATAGCGCCACTTGGCCATGAACGTGATCGCCTTGCCTTGCAACTGCGCGATCTCTTTGCAGGCGTGCTTGATGATGACGTGATGATCGGCCATGGTCATGGCATCGGCGTAACGGATGTTGATTTCTTCCTGGCCGGGTCCCCATTCGCCCTTGGAGTTTTCCACGGGAATGCCCGACGCCTGCAAATGTTTGCGAATCGCCCGCAGCACCGGCTCCTCGCGGGTGGTCTGCAGGATGTTGTAGTCCTCGATGTAATGGCCGGCGGTTTTCGGTTTGTGATAATTGCGCTTGTGGATCGCCTCGTAGCTCTCATCGAACAGATAGAACTCGAGTTCCGACGCGAACATGCCGGTGTAGCCGCGTTCGCGCAGGCGCTCGACCTGTTTTTTCAGAATCGCCCGCGGGCTGTGGGGCAAGTCTTTTCGATGGTGATGATCGAGCACATCGCACAGCACCAGCGCCGTGCATTCCAGCCAGGGCACGCGGCGCAGCGTGGACATGTCGGGCTTGAGGACGAAGTCGCCATAGCCTTTGCTCCAGCTGGCCGCGGCGTAACCGGGGACCGGTTCCATGTCGATGTCATCGGCCAGCAGGTAGTTGCAACAGTGGGTTTCTTCGTGACCACTGTCGATGAAAAACTCGACCTGGAAGCGCTTGCCGACCAGGCGTCCCTGCATGTCAACCATGCAGACCAGTACGGTATCGATTTCACCAGCGGCAGCAGCGCGCTTGAGCGCATCAAAACTGAGAAGGGGCTCGGTCATCACGTCAATCCTGCGTGAAAGGGTTGGGCCTGTCTGAGATAGCTGTTGCAGACGCTCTCCAGAAAAACCAAAACCCTGCAGAATCGAGCATCGTGAGCAATGAGCTGATCCAAGCTTAGCCTACTGTTGAAAACTGCAAGTCCACATGACCCCAAGCCCGCTGAATCAAAGGCGTGTAGCCAATCCGGCGCAAACGATCCGGCACGCCCCTGGCACCGTCTTGACCGATTGCGGGATCAGTGCCGGACCCGCGCACCCCGTCGACGCTTGAGTGACCAGTGCCCGTCAGGCTGCTGCAATCGGGTAAGGTAGGCGCGAAAATGCACCGGCTGCGCCGATTGACCTCACTGGAACCGAACATGATGAAAGCCGTAAGCCTCACCTTCGTCCTTGCACTGACGGCAGGGGCATTTTGCACACCGGTGGCAGCGGCGGGGGATGTTGAAGCCGGGGCGAAACTGTTCACGCGGATCTGCGGTGGCTGCCATCAAGTGGGCGAGTCGGCCCGGGGCGGTTTCGGCCCGCCACTCAACGGCATCTTCGGCCGCCCTTCGGGAAGCTCGGCGGACTACCAGTACTCCGACGCGATGAAATCCGCCGGCATTGTCTGGACCCGCGAGACACTGACGGCTTACCTCGAAGCGCCGAAGAAAGTGGTGCCGGGCACCCGGATGATTTTCTGGGGGCTCAGCGATCCAGAGAAGATCGAGGATGTGCTGGCGTACTTGCAGACGTTTCAGCCGCAGTAGCCCATCAATCCGTCACGCACAAATCCCCGGTGGCGCGGATCAGTGCCTGGCCATGCAGGCCATCCTTGATCAGCGCGGATCGCTCCTTGGCCAGCCAATGGGCACAGTTCGGGTCTTTGCGATAAGGCGCGAAATCGGCGTAGTGCTGCAACAGGCGGTTTTGCAGCTCATCCAGCCGTGGGCGGATTTGATGGGCAAGGTCCGGCCGTGGCGTGTCCGGCGCCTTGCCCGACGCTTGCCATTGCGCGAGCAGTCCGTATTGCACCAGCTTGTTGGCTTCGATCTGTGCGGCGATCAACTCCGCGACCTCGTCCGGGTCGAGATTACGGGTAACGGCCTGCTTCCTGGCGTTGGCGATGACCTGCGCTTCCCGGACGCTGTCCTGGATCGGTTTGTGGCTGTCCCATTTGGTCAATGCCACCAGGTCAGCGATGTTCAGGCGTTCGTTCATCGTCACCAGCAGCGGCTGCAGACTGTCGGGCGCCGGGGATGGCGTGGCGGCGTGTGCACCGCAAGCGAGTAAACCGGACAGGGCGCAGGTCAGCAGCAGCGGCAGGCGTGGGAAACACAACATGGGCAAACCTCATTGGGTACGGGACTCGCAATCAGGTGCTATTTATCACAAGTGAGACAGCGACATTAAGCAGGGGCTGATTTTTGTGCATGAAAAAGCCCGGCGGGTCAGGCCGGGCTTTTTGTCGGGTACTGCGGCAAGGCTATTCATTCATGCAGCGCGGCTTTCGATCAGACGGTCGGAACCACCTTCGGCCACGCGGTTTTCGATCAGACGATCGGAGCCACCTTCGGCCACGCGGTTTTCGATCAGACGGTCGGAGCCACCTTCGGCGACGCGGTTTTCGATCAGGCGGTCGGAGCCACCTTCGGCGACGCGGTTTTCGATAAGGCGGTCGGAGCCACCTTCGGCGACGCGGTTTTCGATCAGACGATCCGAACCACCCTCAGCCACACGGCTTTCAATCAGACGATCCGAACCGCCTTCAGCGACAACCGGGTGAGCAGAAGAAGCGGCGAAAGCGTTAACTGCAAAAACCGAGAAAGCGATGCTGAGGAAGAGTTGGCGTTTCATGATGGTGTGCTCCGGGGTGTAGTTGTTGGGTATGGAGCTGATGTTACGCCGCGGATTTTTTATGAGAACTTCATTGAGTTGATGGTGACTATCGACGTCGGCAATGGTCCTCGGACTTCCATTGCGCCAGCCTGTCGTCGGTTGCAGCGCTGGGGCAGAACCTGCGGGGTATGCTGGATCTCTTGAACGATCGACGGTCTCCAGGAAATCAGACCGTGGCAAGGCGTTTCCTGAGAGGTTCCAGGCTCTGATCGAGAGGGTAAACCGATGCACGACTATTACGATTTGGGCACTTACAGCCGCCCCGTAACGACCCGTTCACCACAGGCTCAGCTCTGGTTCGACCGGGGATTGTTATGGTGCTACGGCTACAACCACGACGAATCCATCCGCTGTTTCCGCAAGGCGATCGAACATGACCACGATTGCGCGATGGCCTACTGGGGCATCGCCTATGCTTCCGGCCCCAATTACAACAAACGCTGGGATGCGTTTATCGAACAGGAATTGAAAGACGCCGTCACCCAGGCCCGGCTGGCGACGCGTGCCGCGCTTGCGCATGGCGAGGGTGCAAAACCGGTGGAACAGGCGCTGATCCGGGCGCTGGAGCAACGCTATCAGGCTGACGAGGCCGCCAGCGTTGAACAACTTTTCGACTGGAACGATGCCTACGCGGCGTCGATGCGCGATGTCTATAAAGCCTTTCCCGACGATCCGGATGTGGCGGCGCTGTTTGCCGAAGCCTTGATCGACCGCACACCCTGGCTGCTGTGGGATCTGAAAACCGGCGAGCCTGCGCCGGGTGCCGACACCCTGGAAGCGCTGGCCGTGCTGGAGCAGGCGATGCGGCGGGTAGCGGACAAAGCCGGATGGCGAGTGGATATCTGCGCGAAGGTGATTATGCTTCAGGAAACCTTGCAGCGATGTGAGGCGGTCAGCCTGTTGCCAGGCTTCATGAAATCGGTAATCCGATGACTTCAGCCCAGGGCCTGGGTACGACGATGGTAGTGAGGTGCTCCGGCCTACAACAAGAGCAAGACGGAGAAGACTCATGGCCGCAATCGACACCACCACGGGCAACTTGCCCAACCACGGGATCACCAGGGAGGAGCGCAAAGTCATCTTCGCCTCGTCCCTGGGCACTGTGTTCGAATGGTACGACTTCTACCTTTACGGTTCCCTCGCGGCGATCATCGCCAAGCACTTTTTCGCCGGCGTCAACGAGACCACGTCCTTCATCTTCGCGCTGCTCGCGTTCGCGGCGGGGTTTGCCGTGCGGCCATTCGGCGCGATTGTGTTCGGCCGACTGGGCGACATGATCGGGCGCAAGCACACCTTCCTGATCACCATTGTCATCATGGGTGTCTCCACTGCCATCGTCGGTTTTCTGCCGGGCTACGCGACCATCGGCGTGGCGGCACCGATCATCCTGATTACCCTGCGCCTGCTGCAAGGCCTGGCCCTGGGCGGTGAATACGGCGGGGCGGCGACCTACGTGGCCGAGCATGCGCCGAAGGGGCGGCGCGGTTATTTCACCTCGTGGATACAAACCACCGCGACCCTCGGTCTGTTCCTGTCGCTGCTGGTGATCCTCGCCTGCCGCACGATTCTCGGCACTGAAGCCTTCGAGGCCTGGGGCTGGCGGATTCCGTTCCTGCTGTCGATCCTGTTGCTGATCGTCTCGGTGTACATCCGCCTGCAACTCAGTGAGTCCCCGGTGTTCTTGAAGATGAAGGCTGAGGGCAAGGCGTCCAAGGCGCCGCTGACTGAATCCTTCGCTCGCTGGGAAAACCTGAAGATTGTGATCATGGCTTTGCTCGGCGGTACGGCTGGCCAGGCCGTCGTCTGGTACACCGGGCAGTTCTACGCGCTGTTCTTCCTGCTGCAGACCCTGAAGATCGACGCGCAGACCGCCAACTTGCTGATTGCCGGCTCCCTGCTGATCGGCACGCCGTTTTTCGTGATATTCGGCAGCCTGTCCGACCGCATCGGTCGCAAGGGCATCATCATGGCGGGCTGCATCCTGGCGGCGGTGACCTACTTCCCGATCTTCCACGCGTTGACCCAGTACGGTAACCCTGACGTGTTCATCGCCCAGGATAAGAATCCGGTCACGGTGGTCGCTGATCCGGACCAGTGCTCGTTCCAGTTCGACCCGGTGGGTAAAGCCAGATTCACCAGTTCCTGCGACCTCGCCAAAACGGTGCTGGCGAAGCGGGCCATTCCCTATAAAAACGTGAAGGCTGAGCCGGGCGCAGTCGCGCAGGTTCGTATCGGCGACAAAGTGATCCCGAGCTTCGAAGGCACCGGCATGCCGGCCGCCGACTTCAAGACCCGCAACGACGCCTTCACCGCCACCCTCGGCACTGCCCTCAAGGACGCCGGTTACCCCGAGAAGGCTGACCCGGCCAAGACCAATTACCCGATGGTGTTGTTACTGCTGACTATCCTGGTGATCTACGTGACCATGGTCTACGGTCCGATCGCTGCGTGGCTGGTGGAACTGTTCCCGGCGCGCATCCGTTACACCTCGATGTCGCTGCCGTACCACATCGGCAACGGTTGGTTCGGCGGCTTCCTGCCGACGGTGGCATTTGCCATGGTCGCGGCCACGGGGGATATCTACTACGGGTTGTGGTACCCGATTGTCATTGCGGTGTTGACTGCAATACTCGGTACGTTCTTCCTGCCGGAAACCAAGGATCGGGAAATTCATCACACCTAGGGCTGGCGTTCGCCCTCTCTCGCGGGGGAGAGGGCGAGGTTGTCATGGCTGATGCTGGCTGACCCAATGCTGGCCGACCGCACCATCCTCGCCCTGCACCGGATCGCGCTCGGGAAACGGCAGCGTGTTGATGCTTGCCTGTTGCTCGGCACTCGGTGCCTCGCGGCAAATATCGGCGTGCTGCCCGGGCGGGTAGGCACCGACTACCAGAAAATCGTCGCTTGAACCCAGGTTGCAGTGGCCCGTGCCCGCTGGCAGCAGCACCACATCACCCGCACTGACTTCCAGTACATGACCGTCCGGACCGCCCAGCATCAAACGCGCATGACCGCTGGCGATGCCAAGCACTTCATGGCCTTCGGTGTGATAGTGGTGAAAGTCGTAGACCCCGTAACGCCATTGCGGTGGCCAGCCATTGGCCTTGAACGTTTTCTCGAACAGCGCCGCCGGATCGTTGCCCTGGACGGCAATGGCCTTGGGGTAAATGAGTACCGGCAGGCGCGGATTGTTGGGCACCCAGTCGTTGGCTTCGAGCAACAGGGGTTGCGCGGGGGCGGGAAGGGAATGCGAACGGGCCATTGGAATCTCCGGAGCGGTTGACGCTGATTCCGGTGTGACCAGTGCCCCGGTGGCGAATTCGGCTCGGCAGACGAACAGTATCTGAAGGTTCGCACTTCTCCGAGAAAGAATGTGTGGGCACCAGCCCGAATCAACCGGACGACAGTAGGTCATCGGCGGTGAACACCCATGTCATGCTCGCTAAAAATCCGCTGTGGGAGCTGGCTTGCCAGCGATGGAGGTTCACAGCGCGTTCATTCAGCACGCGTTATCGTTAACGTCGCAGCGCGCCGGGCCCATCCTGGTCGGCATCAAGATCGGGCTGGCGCGATACGCGAGAGGCGTGTTGCGGCTTCACCTCAATGAAGGACATTCATTTATTTTGAGCAAGAAAAAGCCCGGCTGATCAGGCCGGGCTTTTTGTCGAGTTCTGCGTTAAGGCTATTCATTCATACAGCGCGGCTTTCGATCAGGCGGTCGGAACCACCTTCGGCAACGCGGTTTTCGATCAGGCGGTCGGAACCACCTTCGGCAACGCGGTTTTCGATCAGACGGTCGGAACCACCTTCGGCGACGCGGTTTTCGATCAGACGGTCGGAACCACCTTCGGCGACGCGGTTTTCGATCAGGCGGTCGGAGCCACCTTCGGCGACGCGGTTTTCGATCAGGCGGTCGGAACCACCTTCGGCGACGCGGTTTTCGATCAGACGGTCGGAACCACCTTCGGCGACGCGGTTTTCGATCAGACGATCCGAACCACCCTCAGCCACACGGCTTTCAATCAGACGATCCGAGCCGCCTTCAGCGACAACCGAATGAGCAGAAGAAGCGGCGAAAGCGTTAACTGCAAAAACCGAGAAAGCGATGCTGAGAAGGATTTGGCGTTTCATGAGTGTGTGCTCCGGGGTGTAGTTGTTTGGTATGGAGGCGATGTTACGCCGCAGAATTTTTAAGAGAACTTCATTGAATTAATGGTGACCATTGACGAAACCAATAGATGGACGAGGCCCATGTCGTACGAGTGATGGCACCTGGCTACGCGTTGCTTGATTGGATCCACAGTGGCACCCTCAGCGCCCGTTGCACCAAGGAGCCAGGTGATCAAGGAATGAGTGGATACGTACCCAACCCCCCGAAAAACTTCCGCTACGACGAAGCCAAACCCGTCGACATCCACGCCAAGCGCTGGGCCGAGTATGAGAAATACGGCAAGGCACCGGCGGCGGCGAAGGAAAAAGTCAGAGTTGCGTTGCGCATTGGCGTGTTCTTTGACGGAACGCTGAACAATGCGGGTAACTCCGCGTCAGGATTATTGTGCGGCGCCCATCACCCGATTCGCCCGGAAGACGTCGATGCGAGCTGCAAGCCGTATATGGCGGATCCGGAGGGGAGTTATGGGAATGATGTGAGTAATGTTTTCAGACTGTATGAACTGTACCCAGCCAACAAAGATGTGAAGGGGGAAGGCACGCCTACACTGGCGTTGCGAAGTCTGTACATCGACGGCATCGGTACGGAAAGCGGGAGCAAAGACAGCTTTGGTAATGCCGCCACCGGACGGGGTGAAACGGGTGTCGCGAGTAAGGTCCAAAACGCATTTTCTCGGCTGAAAGTCCTGATCAAACAAGTCGTCGATCAAAACCCCTGCGGTGAAATCACTTCGCTAACCTTCGATACGTTTGGTTTCAGTCGAGGAGCTGCGGCGGCCAGGCATTTTGCAAATGAGGTCGTGCGCTGCCAGCAGGGGCCACTGGAGGAGGTGTTGCGTAGCAGTCCCAATGGTTTTAGCGCCAGCTTTACAGGTCAGTACAACAGCGAAATTCTGATGGGCTTCATCGGTCTGTTTGATACTGTTCCTTCTGTCGCGGGATTCACCAATCTTGGGAATATCCAGAGTCCAGTCGCTCCTGGAATCAAGCTTTACCTGGACCGCAAATACTTTACCGATGTCGTTCAAATTACCGCCCGTGACGAACGCCGTGCCAATTTTGCGTTGAGCACAGTGATTCCTGCGCATACTGAAATCCCGGTACCAGGGGTGCACTCCGATATTGGCGGTGGTTACCGTGAGGAAGTGGAGGAGTGCGTGCTGGTCAGCCCTATGCAGGCACTCACGGTCCCCAATGGTACCGATGTCAAAACTACATCCATCTACCGGGATGCAATACAGAAAAAAGCAAAAATGGTCGCCGACGGTTGGCCTGAGACGATGCTGGATGTGATCACTCCAAAGCCAACATTGGCACATGACAATGAGCAGCGGAGGTTAGGACCAAAGGAACTACGGGTGTATGCAGGAGTGCAACTCAAGCGCGCAGTCAGCGGCAAACTATCGTTGGTGTATTTACGCTTGATGTACAAATTGGCTAAAGAGAACGGCGTTCAGTTTGAAGCGCTTGATGAGAACGATCCCGCGTACAGTTTACCTTCTGAGCTTCAACCAATTTGCGCCAAGATCCTCGCCGGGAATTACCAACTTGATCCCGGTGAAGAAAAGCTATTGAAACTCAAATACATTCATACTTCTGCCAATTGGAATAATCCTATTGGCGCTAGCCGCGAACGCGGCGTGACTGTTCGTTACACCAATGCACCCACTGACGATGGCATTCGGGTGCGACATCCTCATGTATCTGACTCTAACTGGAGAACGTTTTAATGCGCTCGATCCTAATATTACTGGGCGCGTTTTTTGTAGCCGGATGTCAGGCAGCCGACCCACTTTCCAGCGAAAACGACCCTAAAGATCAATGGTGGAGCCTCAGCTTCGTTGAGCCCGCCTACATGAAGGTATGGGTGGAAGACTCTGCCGTAGAAGACATCAACGGCAAGCGGTTTAATCGAACGGGTGGAGGCACAGCAGGTAGCCATGACTCCGAGGACGGTACCGAAGCAGCTCGTGGCTGGAGTAAATATATAAGCAGCGGCATCCGTGGCGTAGTTGGAGCAGATCTACCGAAACGCATCTTTGTCCGATGGCAGTCGGTTGTCGAGTCGAAGACCTATCGTGGGTGGGTCGATATACCCGAAGAAGCACGGCAGATCATGCACGCCTCGGTCAATGAGCGATGCCCGGCGACGCCCGACGAGCCAGCCAACTACATAACCATGGTTTACCTCGGACTTGCCCCCGGCGGCATCGTACAGGTGTGGGTGACTGATAAATGCTTGAAGTCAGTCAAGGTTGCTCGTGCCCAAGCAGAAATAGAACCCTTGGGACCCCACCTCGGAAAATCCGGTGGCAACTATTACCCGTTGTCCGACGAGTCCAAACGCTACGTCGAACAATTCGGCATCCCCTACGGCAGCTGGTAATCATCACCGCACAAAAAAAAACGGGCGCCTATCAAGGCGCCCGTTTTCATTCCCGCATTACGCCGTCATGCTTCACTGATCTGACTGACACTCGTCACCTGCCCATTCCAGATCATCTCGTAATGCGCCGCCTGAACAACCGATAAAACCGGCTTCGGCGTCATCAATGCCCAGCAATGACTGCCGTGCATTCGCACTGAGTTGTAACGAAGCCCGGGACAACCCGCCACTTTGACCAACTTCCCCAAATGCCGGGAATGCGTGTAATCGTCCGGATCATAAACAGGGTCGGTCATCGCAATGGACGTCGCATCCTTCATCCCTGCATCCACAAAAGAGCAGGACAACCCCCGGAAAACGAACCGCTCATAGTTCAGGCCCGGCACGTTCGACCAGTACAGACTCTGGTGATGCTTCACTTCGGCCAATGCCGTTTCCAGTGTGTCCGCCAGGTACAGCACCCCGAAACGGCCATCGCTGAACCGCGAACCCGCGGGGTTGACGTGGGTGAATGGTGCTGTGGCGTAAGAGCAGCCTGGAATACCGAACGGGATTTCACTGCGGCGAATCAGCTCAAGGCGACCCACTTCATTTTTCAACCTGGGGTTGGTGAGTTCCTGTATCTGATACAGCACCTCGAACTCGTCGGCGTCGGCGACATCATCAAACAACGCCACCGGCGGGAACTTGGAATTGACCAGTCGATAGGCCTGCAATGGCTCACCGGCAAGTTCTGCCAGTTCGCTCAGCCTCACCATTGCGCACCACGCAGCACGTCGATGCGCCGAAAGGTTTCATACAGCGAAATCATATCGCCCTGAGCCATGATCTCGAGCGGCGAGCGACCGTTGAAGAATTCGTTATCGTTGGCCATCGACGGGAAGCCGTAGACGTTCTCCGGGTTATCGAACACCAGGCGCAAGGCGGCGTGGATGTTGAGCACAAAACTGATGCGTTGCATCTGGTCCGCGTCCAGCGCCACGGCCCAGTCGGGATCGAGCTGCCGTGCGCGGGTGTAGGTGCTGCGGGAAATGCGCAGGATACGGCAGGCCTGATCGCTGGACGCTCCCCACTTTTCGAGGATGCCGACAGCGGCCCGCAGGCCCGTTACACACTGGCGCTTGCTGAAGGCTTGTTGCTGGAGGGCAACGGCCATATCCAATACCTCTTTTTGAATCCATGGATTCAAAGTTAGGTAAAAAGCGTCTATAGAGCAAGTTCATCGCGACCAGTGGAGGCTGCTATCGTTATAAACCTAGCGACCGTACGAATGAGAGGAGGCGCAACATGGACCGTTTTACCGGCGGTTGCCTGTGCGGCAACGTTCGAATTGAAGCGTCGGGACGCCCTTACCGGGTTGGCCTGTGCCACTGTCTCGACTGCCGCAAGCACCATGGCGCGCTGTTTCACGCTTGCGCGATATTCCCGCAGGACGCGGTGACGATCACCGGTGAAACTCGCGACTACGCCGGGCGGTGTTTCTGTCCGCGCTGCGGCTCTTCGGTTTTCGCCCGCAGCGACGACGAAATCGAAGTGAGCCTGGGATCCCTGGATGCTCCCGACCAACTGACGCCCACTTACGAAAGCTGGATCACCCGTCGCGAGTCCTGGTTGCCGTCGTTTCCGCTCACGAGAAAATACGCGCGCGACCGTGAGGGCACGGGGCGTTTTGAGGAGTAGGGCGCGACGAAAGGCGCGAGGGCGTCATGCCTTTCGTCCGGAACGCTCAGCCAGCAAGCCCGCGTTCCACCAGTGTCACGACGTCAACGATTGCAGCTTCTTCAGAATCTCGACGCTTGGATCTGCATGCTTGGCTGCACTGGATTTTTCGCTGTCAGATCCGTCCGTCACGATGCCCGCAAGAATTTCAGCCAGGTTGTGAAAGTGCCCGGTCTTTTTCTCGGCAGGGTCCGTGCCACCGCTCTGATTCAATGCCGCTTCCAGCGACAAATGCTGGGAGAGCCACTCAGGGGTGGCTTTTTCTTCAGGACTCATGTTGTCCATAAATGCCAGCGCCGCTGTGGCTCGACCGAAAGGATCATTGATGAACGGATCTTTCCAGTTTTTTTGCTGATCCGCCGGGCCGCTGTAATAACCGGTGGCGAGCCGGGCTTGCTGGCGCATCAAGGCTTGCGCCGAGGCTTGTTCCTGTGCGGTGAATTTCCCGCCCTGATTGGTGGCGACGGCGTTCAGCGAACGTCGGTCCAGATCGCCCATCAACGCATTACGGTCTTCATCGCTGCCGGTGTAGGGTTTGCCGCTGGCGGTCATCAGTGCGTATTTTTCGTCCATGCGCTTGCGGGCATCAGCGGCCACTTCGGCAAAGGTCTTGTCCTTGGAACTGGAGATCGCACCAGGCTTGGAGGCGCCCAGGACAAGTGCATCGGCGTTCATCCCCGAACGCACCGGGAAGAACGGCGCGTTGCCCGCGATCGAGTTGCTGTACTCGGTAGAGGTGCTGGACAGACTCACTGAATCATCGTTCTGCGGCTTGGCCTGATCATCTTGCGTGACGCGTTTTTGCGCATCGGCCGCAGCCTTTGCATCGACGGCAGAGGTGTAGGCAGACATCGCCGCATTCGTTGAAGTTGAAGCAATGATCATTGTTCTTCCTTGACGAGGAGGCCCAGGCGGCCGCGTTGAGATGCTCAATGGGGGACAAGGTACGCTGAAAGTGTGAATCTGGCATTTCCATGTATCAGCAATGCAACAAATGGCCAATCAACGGGCCTGCTGCGGCTCGCTGCTCGCGAGGGTCCGATCCACCAGGCGGATGCGGTCGCGTCCGCCACGCTTGGATTCATACAGCGCGGTATCGCCTTGCTCGATCAATGCCGCCAGACTCGTTGGCGACTGGTCAAACAGGTTGGCACCGATGCTCAAGGTGACCCGTTCAGGCGTGGCGAATGTCTGTGAGGCCGTGTGGTGAAACTGCTCACGCAGTGCGTTGCCCAGCCCCACGATCTGTTCGCTTGATGTGTTATTCAACAGAATGACGAACTCGTCACCCCCCAACCGCGCGGCCAGCGCGCCTTCTGGCAGCACCGAACGAATCATCTCGCTCAGCGCGATGAGCAACTGGTCGCCGGCGGTATGGCCGTAGAGGTCGTTGACCAGTTTGAAGTTATCGATATCGATCAGCAGCAGGGCGCCCGGTCGAGTGCTCGAGACGTCGTCCAGCAGACGCGACGCCCGTGCCTCGAGGGCACGGCGGTTGTACAGGGCGGTCAACGGATCACGCGCGGCCAGTCGGGCGATCCGTTTCTCCCGGCGATAGCGCTCGGTGCCGGTCATCGAGAGCGCGATCAACATGATCGCCATCGCACCCTCGACCAAAGAAATCTGGATGATCTCGCCACGAAAGGCCGCCAGGTCGATCAGCGTGCCCGGAACGACAACCGATATCGCCTTGATGAAGTAGAACAGCCCGTGAGTCAGCAGCACATAACGCAGCTGCACCGCCCCCACGCTCAACGACTTGCCGTGGGGGCGCAGGAGGAAGCTGGCCCTGAGCGTGGGCAGGGCGACCAGCAGCGAGTTGGCCACCAGCATGATCTTCGACCACGACGGTTCGTCGGGCAGCAACAGCATGGCAAGCCAGGCGACAAAGATCAGGTACCAGGCGCGAGAAAGACGCACCTGCGTGAAGCGCGCCACGCCGAGCAGGAAAAGCCAGTGGGCCGTCACCAACAGGCCGTTGGCGAACCAGATGCCGATCAGCAAAAGCCCGCTGCCGCGCAGCAACGCAAGTGTCGAGCCCACGGTGATCGTCGCAAACCCCGCACTCCAGAACAGCAGCGAGGGCTCACGAATGCTGCGCCACTCCACCGCCAGATACAGCGCGGCCGCCGCTGCCAGGGCGATCGAGAGGGTCAACATCGTTGGAGGGTCGAGCGCCATAGCCTGACGGGTTTGCCTGATTTGCGGTTAAGGGCTGTGATTGTAGCGTTCGAGACTCTTTTTCGCAGTGGCTCGTTATCTGGATATCGCACTGTCGATCCCGCAGTTCCCCGTTCGACTATGGGGCAGGGAATGCATTGCACGGTCACTGCGCCTGTCGGCGTTCCCTGTACACAAACGTTCACGAAGACGAACCGGGAGAAGACCCATGCGCACACTCACCGTTGCCGCGCTCATCAGTCTCGCAGCCGTTCGAGTTGCTGCTGGGGCGTCGCACCTATGACATCTTCGCGGCGGCTGGCAGCCGGGTTGGTGGACGAACTTCGGCTGATGATTTTTCCCGTCGTGCCGGGGCGTGGCAAGCGCCTGTTTGACGACACTGCAGTGGCATCGGCCTTCACATTGGTGCATTCGAGCACCACGCCGACGGGGGTACTGATCACCCGATACCTGCGCAGCGGCGAGGTGTGCACCGGAACGTTCGAAGACGTTGAGTAGCAACAGGCGCCAGTATTGGCCGCCTTCATTTGCCTGGCTGACTGCTTGGCTAGAATGAAATGTCAGCCCATTGTTGGAGAAGCAAAATGACCAGTAAAAACACCATTTGTCTCTGGTACGACGGCGACGCACTGGACGCCGCGACCTTCTACGCCAAGACGTTCCCGGACAGCGCGGTGGGCACAGTCCTTCGCGCACCCGGCGACTACCCGGCGGGCAAGCAGGGCGATGTCCTGACCGTCGAATTCACGGTGATGGGCATCCCGTGCCTGGGGCTGAACGGCGGGTCGGGGGTCAAGCACAACGAGGCGTTCTCGTTCCAGGTGGCGACCGATGACCAGGCCGAAACGGACCGCTTGTGGAACGCGATTGTCGGAAACGGCGGCCAGGAAAACGTCTGCGGCTGGTGCCAGGACAAGTGGGGACTGTCATGGCAGATCACCCCGCGTGTGCTGACAGCGGCGATCAAACATCCCGATCGAGCGACAGCCAAGCGCGCGTTCGACGCGATGATGACGATGGGGAAGATTGATGTTGCGGCGATTGAAGCGGCGGTTGGGCGTGCTGCAGGTCTTTAAGGGACGGATATGGAAGGGTGAGTGCCGACTCGTGGCTCACCCCTTGCCCCGGTGACGCAAGCGCGAGTAAGTAGTCAGCATGCTGGTCACGGCCGGCTCATCCGGTTCATCCCGGTCAACCGGCCGTCGGCTGCTACAGGCCTGGAACGCCCGCGCGGAACCCGTCGATGGTTGACGCACTTCCGATACCATCGCATACGATGTAGAGTTTCAGCCTTGCAAGATTGGCCAAAGAGAACGCCCCATGAAAACCACCGACAAGCCAGCCGCCCTCGACCTGAAGCTCTCCGAATTCCTGTGTTTTGCGGTCTATTCATCCAATCTCGCCTTCGGCAAGGCTTATAAGCCAATGCTCGAACGGCTCGGGCTGACCTATACGCAATACATCACCCTCGTTGCACTGTGGGAGGAAGACAACCAGACCGTTGGCAGCCTCGGCGAAAAGCTGTTCCTGGAGTCCAACACCCTCACGCCGATCCTGAAGAAGCTGGAAGCGATGGGTTATGTGCTGCGCCAGCGCGACCCGGAAGACGAACGCCAGGTGCGGATCAGCCTCACGAAAGAGGGGCGAAAGCTGCGTGAAGGGCTCTCGGAAGAGGGCTTCCCGCAAACCGGTCTTGACCCCGACGACTTCGTGAAAATGCAGAAGGCGATTGTGAAATTGCGGGGCAATCTCATCCGTTCGACGAAAGACAGGGAGTAAGAGGGCGGAGCTTCGATAGTGTTTCAGAGGGGCGACCCAGCGATAACGGCATCGGTATTTCCGCCAACGCGCTGCCCTTTATCTTCGAACCTTTTGTGCAAGATGTCGGCGAAGTGAGAAGGGCAGCAGCCCAATTCGAGGTCAATCTCCCTCGCACCGATACGCTGCCCAAAAACGCCTGCTGGTCCTTCGTTATGACAGGCGCGATTCCCGTGACGCGCTGTTCAAGTGCTCCGCCGTGACACCGATGCGCGAAAACACCAGCCACACAAACAGCAGCACACTGCAGCCAATCAGGACGGATGCGCCAGCAATCAATGGCTCGACCGACGCAAAGCCCTTGAGGCGCAGCGTCAGCGCGCCGAGCATCACCGGGACGGCCACGTTGTACGTCCAGAACTGGGCAGCCGCCACGCGCCCTTCGGTGATTGACGGGTGCGCGGTGCCGATGATGCCGAACAGGGCCATCGACACCCATCCCAACAGATTGACATGGGCATGTACCGCGAACAGCGAGTGGTCGCCGGAAGCGCCCATCGCCACGCCCAGCATCACGCCAAGCGCAAAGTAGATCGCAGCGAGCCGAAACCAGGTCCGCGAACGGAGGTTGTGATTCATGGCATACACCTCATGCGCCCTGAGGCGCGTTCAGTTGCTGAAACATAATGGGCAACCTTGCAGGTTGGTTGCTGTACGTCTATTGTGAGACTGTATCTCACGAAAAGACAGAGTCTCATATATTCCATGTCCATACCGAAGTCAAGCCCGTCGAACCCCAACGGCGGTACGCAAGGTCGCACCAACCAGAAGCTGCGAACTCGCCAGGCGCTGATCGATGCCGCCGTCGCCTTGCGCGACGAGGGCCTTCACCCGACGGTTGCGCAAGTGGCCGAGCGCGCAATGGTTTCGCGCGCCACGGCCTATCGCTACTTTCCCTCGACCGAGGCGTTGATCAGCGAGCTGGCCGCCGATCGCGAAATGAAGCCGCTGGAAAGCTTCTGGCGGCCGGGAGACGATCCGGTAAAGGGCATTGGCCTGGCCGCGAACGCGTTGAACACACTCTTGATCGACGACGAGATCGGCCTGCACGTGATGGAACGTTCGTTCATGTCGGTGTGGCTGGAAAGCGAGACCCACGAACCCCTGCGGCCGGGCCGACGGATGAGCTACATCGAGCCGATCGTCGACTCGCTGAAGGACGTGCTCACACCCCGTGCGCGCAAACGCCTGAAGCAGGCGCTGTCGATCGTCATCGGCACTGAAGCGTTGATCGCCGTGCGCGATATCAGTGGCGCGAGCGTTGAAGAATCACTCGATGCCGCTGCCTGGGCGGCGAGAGCGCTGGTTCGTCAGGCGCTGGCGGAGGAGGAACAGGCGCGGCAAAAGCGAAAGTGATGCCGGGCGCCATCGCTCATCCTCGGCGTATAGGCTCGGCGATCAATAGCAACGACTGCGGCACGGGACTTTGTGGGTGCTGCGGCTCTTGCAGGCCGGCCAACCGAAAACCGGCCATGTCCAAGGCATTGAGCCAGCTGGACAAGGTGCGGAAATACCAGGGCATGGGTTGCCACTGCCCCTTGAACCCGGCAAAGGTCTCTGTGCGCCAGCCATCCTGATAATTCCCCGCCGCTGCGGCCCACGGATGCAGTGTCTGGATCACCAGCGCACCGTCTGGGGCGAGCAGGGGAGGCATGGCGGCGAGCAGAGGGATGATGTCCTGGTGCAGCAAGGCGAAGTTGGCGCAGATCAGGTTGTAGTCACGACCGATATCGACTTTTGCCTCCGCCAACGCTTCATAACTCGCCAAATGCACCACAGAAGTTCCCGCCGCACGGGCCGCTTCGACCAGCGTTGCATCGCCATCCACACCGACTGCCTCGATGGAACGTTCCGTCAACGCACGCAACAGCCAGCCCTCACCGCAGCCCAGGTCGAGCACGCGCTCGGGCTGACGGCCCAGCACCGCCAGCAGGATGGCCTGGTCTGTGACCGTGTGGCGGCTTTCTATGGTGCCGGCGCGGATGGCTTCGATCCAGGACCGGGCATTAAGGTGCCAACTTTGGAGGAGGGTGGATTCGGGGGCGGACATGGCGGAGACCGACGTTCTGGGTTGGATAAAGGATAGGTCAAATGTTGATGGGCGAATGGGGTTGGGCAAGCAGTCGCGATGGGGGCCTTGATGCTGAAGCGTCAGCGACAGATCTCATCTGCCAGTTTCCTGGCCTGCCGAGTCGCAGCCTCGCGCGCGCCACGATCAACGTCTTCCCCCAGGATGGTTTTTTCCACAATCACCGAATGCACATCGGTCACGCCGATGAATTGCAGCCAGGCTTCCACATAAGGCTTCTGAAAGTCGAAACGCTCCGCCGGCGTGATCGACTGCGCCGAAAAATCCAGGCCGCGGGCGTACGCCACCACGGCGGTTTTGTTGTGCAGCATGCCTTCCAGGCCGCGTTCCGGGTCGAAGCTGAACAGGATGTCTTTCTGCGAAACCAGGTCGATGAAGTGCTTGAGTTTGTACGGGATACTGAAATTCCAAAGCGGTATGGACATCACCAGCACATCCGCACGGTGCAAGTGCGCAGCCAGCTCTTTCAAGGTGTTCCAGGCCTGCTGTTGCGCCGGGGTCAAGGCGGTGCCATTGAGTCCTGCGTATTTGGCCTCCATGGCCAGGTCATCGAATTCCGGCAACGCCATGTTCCAGAGGTCGAGCGTGAGGATTTCGGTGTTCGGGATGTGTTCTTGATAACGTGAGATGAAGCGGCGGGCGACTTCAAGGGACGCCGAACGCTGCTTGCGTGGAGAACATTCAATATGCAGAAGAGTAGTCATGGCGCGCCTCGAGTGGTGGGGTAGGGAGGCATTGCAACATAGTCGTAATTGAAATATAAATCGTAAATTAGTACTCGATTGATCACGTATAAAACTATGTTCGATACCCTGCTGCTCAAAACATTTGTCGCTGTCGTCGATGAAGAAGGCTTCAGTCGCGCAGCTGAAAAGCTGCACCTTACTCAATCTGCAGTCAGTGGCCATGTGCGGCGACTGGAAGAGCAGATTGGTAAACCGCTGTTGACGCGGACCACCCGCTCCCAGCAACTGACGCCCGATGGCGAGCGCCTGCTGTCTTATGCGCGCACGATCCTTGTGTTGAATCGTGATGCCTGGGCAGAACTGACGCGTACGCCATTTCACGGGCGACTGCGGATCGGGGTGTCCGAGGATTTTGTCGAATCTCGCCTGCTGCGCACTTTTCAGGATTTCGCCGCGCAGTACCCAGGGATGGAGATCGACGTGCAAGTGAGCATTCCTGGCACGTTACTGGCGCTGATGAAGCAAGGGCATCTGGAGTTGGTCATCGGTTCGCTGTGCGAAACCAGCGAAGCGGGTCTTTTGCTATGGCAAGAACCGCTGGTGTGGGCCTGGTCGGCGCAACCCGTCACGCAGCTACCGACGCCGTTGCCGCTGGCCCTGTTCCCCGAGCCGTGCCCTTATCGCGAAGCAGCGCTGAAGCGACTGGCTCAGGCGGGCATCGCCCAACGCACGGCCATGTTATGCAGCAGCACGGCCGGGTTGCAGGCAGCGGCGCTTGCAGGCTTCGCGGTAGCGCCCATGCCACTCAGTCAGTTGAGGCAAGGACTGGTGGTTCTTGGGGCGGAACAAGGGTTGCCGGAGTTGCCTGATGCGGAGTTTCGGTTGTTTACCTCACCTGAAGCGGACCAGGCGATAGTGGCAGCGTTCACTCAGCTTATTGTGGCGTATTGCTCTGCGCGCAGGGCCTGACAGTCATTTCAAAGGCTTGGTATCGAATGCTGCGATATCGATGCGACCCCTCTCGTCAGTCGGTTTTAGCGCTCGCTAAAAAGTACGCAACCAATGCGTTGGCATGGCCATGGCCCATGCCGTGTTCAGTCTTGAGCAAGGCCACCATTTCCATATGCTTCTTGCCGCTGACTGTTGTGAGCAGGGTTAGCCAGTGGGTGATCGGCTGCCCATACTTTTTTTCAATAGAGGGGAAGTACGACGCTGGTCCTTTTAGTTTTGAATCGTCGGTCATGACGCAAACTCCTTTTTGGTTTTGTGTGCTGCTTCTGTCATTGGTCGATCGTTAAAAGCCACGTATTCACCACCCGCCGATCCAGCTCCTCCCAATCCGCCATACCCAGCACCCGCGTGGTATTCAGCCCGCGCAAATACCCGCGCAACTGATTGGCGGTGGCCTGCTCCAGCTTCAGGTCGGGCGCCGGTTTGCCCAGTAGTACGGTTTCGTACTGCACCAGGTACTCGGCCACCCGATCACGGAAATCGGGCAAAACAGCGTCACGAATCAAGTCAAACGTTCTCAAGGAGAGTTCCTCATCCATCGTTTCCAGTGGCGATTGAGTATTCATCCGCCGGCACGGCGCGCAACTATTGTTAGAGGTAATAGTGACCATCAAGAAACGCAAGTTCTACTTTGTTCGCAATACCCGGAAAATCACCTCCAACGACACACCACTCACGAAAATTTGCGTGATTTGATGAACGAACCTTTCAGGATGAGACCGATGCGTCTTTTAAGTGTGCCTGCCATGGCCTTCGGCGCCTTGTTGCTCGCCGGTTGTGCCTCCGCGCCGAACGACCCGACCCTGACCTTGCAGACCAGCAAGACCCCGGCCCAATACGCTGAATGCGTTGTACCGAAATTGCAGGGCAACCCGACCGTCTCGCAGACCCAGCGCAGCTACCGGATCGTGGTGCCGAGCAAAGTCTCGGCGGACAACGTGCTGGAAGCCTACAAGGCCGGCAACGGCGGCAAGGTGTTCATCTACGAGCGGCACCTGTTGGCCTCGAACTTGTTGCCTTCCAGTTTTGAACGCGCCGCACAGGACTGCATCTAACCCCGGTACGTAAACGTTTTCTACAGAGCTCCTTTGGTTGGCCGCAACCAACCAATTTTTTGCCCCGCACCGCATTCGGTGGCGGGGCTTTTTTTGTCTGCGAATAAACGATAGCTGTTTTTCCACTCGTCTAAATCGACAGGCCAAATCGATATTCCTGGGCTGTCCCTTCTTGCCCGGATGGATGCTCGATCAAGAAGCCACAGCGCGCAAGTACCTTTGCCGAGCCGATATTTGCGGCGTAGACATTGGCAACCAGTTGTTTAAGGTTCCAACGCAACCGCGCCTCCTGGATCAGATGCTTCACCGCCTGTGTGGCCAGTCCTTGTCCGCACGCATTTTGAGCAATTCGATAGCCGACTTCTGCCGACCGTTCTGACGTGTTGATGTCTTTCAGGTTCGCCCGACCCACTATTTTCCCGCTAGCGTCTTCGATGACAAAAGGGTGCCAGGTTCCGGCGGCATAATCGGACAAATAAGCCGTGATGTGCTCGGTGACACCCCGCGTCGAGTAGAAAGTAGCGTCACGCGCGTCAATGTGGCGCTCGAACCACTCGCGATTGTCCAATTCAAATGTCAGCAACGCTTCAGCATCCGTGCTTTCCAGAGTCCTGATTCTGACGGGCTTCATAAGTACGCTCCCTCCTTGGTAAACAACCTGGATCATTGTGCAGCGGGACACCGGTCCGCTCCTGGCCGCCAGCATCCTCTCACACATGCCAGGCACCGCTAACGCAGAGACTTGAACGCTGTGCGAAGTTCTTCAGTAAAGAGTCGGGGCTGTTCCCAGGCTGCAAAGTGACCGCCTTTGTCGGCTTGATGGAAGTAGATCAGACCGCTGTAGGCGCGTCGGGCCCAGGTTTCCGGAGGGAAATAAACGTCATCTGGAAACACTGTGACCGCCACTGGCAGGGAAATCTCGGTGGTCTTCTGTGCCGCAGAGGAAAGCGGGCTGCGCCCTTTGTTTTCCCAATACAGCCGTCCTGCCGAAGCGGCGCTGTTCGTGAGCCAGTACAACGTGAAGTTATCCAGCACTTGATCCTTTGTCGGCAGCTGTTGAGGGTCGGCGCCGTACATCCATTTTGAAAATCCCGGGTGAACGAGCAGGAGCGCCGCGAGAAAGCTCGGTGAATCCGCTACGCCGTAGCCCATCATCTGCGGTCTTGCGGCCATCATTGCGCTGTACGCCAGGTTGCCCTGCTTGATCAGTGTGGCAACGGCGTCGAAGGTGGCGCGTTCCTGCGCGGAGAAGTTCTCCGGTGCCGGCCCGCCCGCAGCGAGTGCCGCAGTCGCTTCCGGCGGAATTGTGGCCGGCAGGTTGAGGTGAATGCCGAGCAATCCGGCCGGTGCCTGGCGCGCCATCGCGCTGGTGATCGGGCCACCCCAGTCGCCACCCTGGGCGACGTACCGCGTGTACTCGAGGCGTTTCATCAACTGCGCCCAGGCCCGTGCAATATGATCCGGGTCCCAGCCAATCCCCGTCGGTTTTCCGGAGAAGCCATAGCCAGGGATCGACGGAATCACCACATCAAATGCATCCGCCGCGTTGCCCCCGTGAGCGACGGGGTCGGAGAGCGGGCCGACGACATCAATAAACTCGAGAATGGAGCCTGGCCAACCGTGGGTCATGATCAACGGCAAAGCGTTCGGACGGGGGGAGCGCACCCAGATGAAATGGATGTCCACGCCATCGATCGTCGTGACGTACTGCGGCAAGGCGTTGAGCCGGGCCTCCACTTTGCGCCAGTCGTAACTCGTGCCCCAGTAGTGAACCAGCGCCTTCAATTGTTCCAGTTGAGCGCCCTGGGACCGATCGGAAACCGTCTCTTTATCCGGCCAGCGGGTCGCTGCAATGCGCTCACGCAGCTCCGCCAGATCGCGGTCAGGAACGTGGATCTGAAAAGGGCGGATGGCTTCGGTCTCTTCAGTGGCGACCGCACTGGCGGGAAGCGATGAGGTGAGCATGACGGCGACTGCGGCAGCGACGAATGCGAATTTCATATTCACTTCCTCGAATGAGGGCATGCTGGACATCATTGGAAATTGAAGGTTAGTTCAACCGTGCGCACTTCTCCCATTACGAGGATCCCGGCATGCGCCACTACACTGTGCAATACCTGTTCAACGGCGAGCCCCGCACTCACGTGTTCGAGTTCAATCAGCCTCGGCTGCCTGTCCATGAGGCGGCGATGCATCTGTTGCAACTGCATTTTGGGGATGGAGAGAACAGCCTGATCATGCCCAATGCGGATGCGACGCCAGCGGAGATTTCAGAGCAGGCCGAGCGGGTAGGGCTGACGCAGATACAGGTCCTGGACTAACGTGTGTAGCAAACCGAAAAAATCTATTGAATAAAAGCTCTATAAGCTTTAAACGGGATGCTCACTGGCGCAATGCTAGCAATCACTCAGTAAGTATCGCCAGTTACTGGCTCAGGGAGCGCTGATGAGTGTTCGTCCATGCAACGACTCTGCGCGGCAATCGAACGATTGCCACGTGGTTGCATCTCAACGAAAAGGAAATTCGGAGACTGTCGGCATGGCGTACGCTGGCAACGAAAATACGATCGAACAATTGCTGGATTCAGCGCGCAACTGGGGGCACACCACCGCGTGGGTGGTTTACCGCGCCGGCGAACAAATGCATTTGGTCGGGCAGGGCGATCCACGTGCGCGGTGGCCTTCAAGTGTTGCGAATGACGAGTTCGAAGCCTTTTGCCTGACCTGGCGATTGCACCGCTGGCCGACCGGCAAGGGCGAGAGTGAACTGGGTTGGCTGCTTGCGCCAGTCGACGATGCCGCTGAACCGGCGCTCGCCGAATTTGCCCAGCGCCTGGGCATTGAGGTACAGACCAATACGCTTGCCCGTGCGCAGATTACTCAGCGTGTGCTGTATGAAATTACCTACCTGGCCAGTTCGACCCGCGACCGGTCAGTGTTTCTGGTGGGGGTTCACCAACTATTGGCGAGCCTGATCGATGCCGAGAACTTTTATCTCGCGTTGTATGACCCGCACAGTGGCAAGATCGACTATCCGTATTACGTCGACATCATCGACGTTGATGCCGTCGAGTCCCAGCACTACGAATACCTTGACCCGTCACACCTGTCCTTGACCGGGCAAGTGTTGACCACGGGCCAGCCGTTGCTGATCGACGCCGCAGGCATTCTCGCGGCTCAGGCCGAGGAGCGTTTTTACTGCGTGGGTGATCGTCCCGAGTTCTGGATGGGGGCACCGTTGAAAAATGCCTCGGATGACGTGTTCGGCATGCTCGCGATGCAGGTCTACGAGGTTTCCCGAACCTACAGCGCCGAGGACCGCGCGCTGTTTCTGGTGGTGGCACGCCACGTGGCCATGGCGCTGGACCGGATCCTGCACCGAGAGGACCTGGAAGCGACGGTGATACGTCGTACCCTGGAGCTGTCGGCACTCAACGACGCATTGCGGCAGGAAGTGGCAGAACGAGAGCGCGCCGAGCATCTGCAGAGCGCGCTGTTCCAGATCGCTGAACTGTCCAGCCAGCCTGGCGACATGGCTGAGTTGTTTCAAACCCTGCATGGCATCGTCGGTGATCTGTTGTTCGCGCGGAACTTCTACATTGCGCTGTTCGACGACGCGACCAGTGAAGTGACCTTTCCCTATTACGTTGATGAGCGGCAGACGACCTGCCCGGTGGCACGGCGTGGGAGCCGGGGCTTGACCGAGTACGTGATCCGTCAGCGCCGACCTTGCCTGATTGACGCCGACGAAGCCGAGCGATTGACTGCGCACGGTGAAATCGAAGTGGCCGATGCGTATTTCCAATCCTATTCCTGGCTGGGCATTCCCTTGTTCGATGGCGATGTGGTGCGTGGCGTGCTGGCAGTGCAAAGCTATACCTCGCAGGTGCGCTATACCCTGCGTGACCAGGAATTGCTGACGTTCGTGTCGCGGCACATCGACACCGCGTTATCGCGCCGCACGGCCGCCGAAGCGATCCATGCCGCCAACCTCAAGCTGGAAGCCCGGGTGCAGAACCGTACCCGCGAGCTCGATCACGCCAATGCCAAGTTGCAGCACGAGAACTCCCACGATGCGCTGACCGGGCTGCCGAATCGTACCTACCTGCAACAGCGCCTCAATCTGGCCTGGTCGCAGTTCGGCAGCGAAGGCGGGCACCTGGCGGTGATGTTCATCGACCTCGACCGTTTCAAACTGGTCAACGACAGCCTCGGCCACCATTTTGGCGACCTGCTGTTGAGGCAGGCCGCCCACCGTTTACGCGGTTGCCTGCGCGACACCGACATGCTCGCACGCCTGGGCGGCGATGAGTTTTCCGTGCTGGCACCCGACGCGCCGCTGGACGTGGTGATCGAAATCGCCGAACGGATTCTGGTGGCGTTTGACCTGCCGTTTTTGATCAATGGCTATGAGGTGTTTTCGTCCTGCAGCATCGGTATCGTCAGCGCCGACAGCCAGTTTCATATGGAGCCCGCCGACTTGCTGCGCGATGCCGATGCGGCGATGTACCGGGTCAAGAGTGCCGGACGCGACAGCTACGCGGTGTTCAATCAGGAAGTGCGCCGTGAAGTCTCGGACCAGGTCGAGCGGGAAGGTGCCTTGCGCAACGCGCTCAAGCGTACCGACGAATTGCTGCCGTATTTCCAGCCGATCGTCAGCGTCGAAAGCGGCGAACTGGTTGCCCTCGAAGCGCTGATTCGCTGGCACCAGCCGGGCGGCCGGGTGATCGCGCCGGGCGAGTTTTTGCCGGACGTCGAGGGTTTGCGCCTGATCGGTCGCCTGGACCTGTACATGCTGACCAGCATCGCAATGATCCTCGCGCAACCCGAGCACGCCAACTGGCCGCCGGTGCACGTCAATTGCTCCAGCTACAGCATGACGCGTCCGGACTTCGCCAGTGATGTGCTTGCCTTGCTGGCGCGGCACCGGGTCGAGCCGTCGCGGATCTGCCTGGAGTTGACCGAAGGGGCGTTGGTCGCCGAACCGGCGATTGCCCGACTGACCATGCAGCAATTGGCCGACAACGGCATGTCGGTGGTGCTTGATGACTTCGGTGCCGGGTTTTCATCCCTGAGCTATGTGCATCAATACCGTTTCAGCGGCCTGAAGATCGACAAGTCGTTCATCCTCGAATTGACCGCCAGCCCTCGCAGTCGCGCGATTGTCCGGGCGATTGTGCGGATGGCCGAATCGCTGGACCTGAGTGTGGTGGCCGAAGGCGTCGAGGATCAAGCGACGCTGGACCTGCTGCGCGAAATGGGCGCAGGGCAGGCCCAGGGTTATTACTTTGCCAAGCCGATGGGGTTGGAGGCGTTGTTGGCGAGTTCGTTGATTGGGCGTTAGGGGTTGTTGAGGTATTGCGCCCTTATCGCGGCTTCCTGACCTTCATGAGCGAGTAAAGCCTGGACCTCATCGGCCCCATTGATGAAATCGGCCAGAACCTGCCCTCGACTAGCGGGGTCAATATCTCCAGAAAACTGGAGTTACGAGCACCAACACAGTCAGGATTTCCAACCTTCCCAGAAGCATTCCAACGGTGAGTAGCCATTTGGCGGCATCCGGTAATGACGAGAAATTACCTGCCGGCCCAATGATCGTGCCCAGGCCTGGCCCGACGTTACACACCGCCGTAGCGGCACCGCTCAACGCGGTTATCCAATCAAGCCCAATGAAAGCCAGGCCCAAAGCGATGGCGGCAATCGTGATGGTGAAGAAAAACGAGAAGGTCAAAAGCGAGCGCACGATCTCCTCGTCGATGGGGTGACCGTTGTATTTTTTCTGAATCACGGCTCGAGGATGGATCAACTGCTTCAAGCTGCTGACCAGCAGAGCGGCAGCCACCTGAAAACGGAAGATTTTAAGACCGCCTGCCGTTGAGCCGGAACAGCCACCGACGAAGGTCAAATAGAAAAACAGCAAAACAGCGAAACTGCCCCACAAGGTGTAGTCGCCAACCGCAATTCCGGTGGTCGTGACGACCGAGGTCACATTGACAGCCACGATACGAAACGCATCCCACCATCCGTAATCGCTGTGAAAATACAGCCAGGTACCAACAGCCAGCGATGTGACGAGCAAGAATCCAATAAATCCGCGTACCTGGTGATCCTTGATCAGCGCACGCCGATTACCCCGCAATGTCGCGACATACAAGGTGAATGGCAGGCTGCCCAGAATCATGATGACTACCGCCACCCAGTGAATCGCTGGTTGAGTCCAATGCCCGAGAGAGGAATCCGAAGTTGAGAACCCTCCGGTAGAGATTAGCGACATCGCGTGGTTGACCGCTTCAAATGGCGTCATTCCCGCGAGCCAGAGCGCTAGAGCTCCGATGCCCGTCAGCCACAGATAGAGCAAAAGAATGTACTTGGCTGCCACATGGGAGCGCGGTGTCACTTTCTCCGACCAATCTGAGGACTCTGTCTGGAACAGACGCATGCCGCCGACTCGCAACAGTGGAAGAATCGCCACAGCCATGCCGATAAAGCCGATGCCACCCAACCAGTGGAGCATGGAGCGCCAGATCAGCAAGCCGGGAGATGAGCTATCCAGACCGGTGAGTACAGTCGAGCCAGTGGTCGTGATGCCAGACATCGTTTCAAAGAATGCGTCGGTGTAGCTGATATCGCTGATGAACACCATGGGTAAAGCTGCGAAGGTGCACACAACTACCCAGCTTGCGGTAGTCAGCAAGTACATGTCCCTCGGCCGAAGATCGCCAGTATTCGGGCGCCCCCGCACGATCAACAGGAGACCACAGATGAAGGTAATCAAACTCGACCAGAGGAAGGCCGAGAGATCGTCGCTACGCTCATAGATCACCAGTGTGATCATGGGAATAGCCATGCTCACGGCCAGCGTGATCAAAAAAATACCTAAGATGAAGCCGATAAGCCGAATTGCTGCGAGTGACATCACAGTAGCGTTCCAAATTAGCACCGCGCAGTATCGGATGCCCACCCTAAAGGCTCCGTAAATTCTCCGTAAAATTTCTATGAGCAATCAGTCAGGCTGCATGGGTCAAAGAGCAGCTTTGGGTCCTGTTGAAAAAAATCGGCCTTGGTTTCGACGGTAGAGAAGTACGCGCTTGAGATTGACACCTTCACTTTGAGCAGAGCATTCCGGGCTCGGATTTCGCGTAGCTGCGCGCAAAAAAGGTGTTTTCAGCAGTCGGTTTATTGAGTGGTGTTGCTGTTTGTTTTTACAGGCGCTAGCCTCTCCGGACTTCAGCACAAATCAAAGTTATGCCGATATAGCGCAGCACTGGAGGGCATGCGTTATCAGGGATTGATAAGCGATATGACGGTACGCCCCGCAACTGACAGTGATCGAACAGCCCTGTTTGACTTGCATCGAGCAGTTTTCCACGGGCACATCGAGAAAATTTGGGGCTGGGGTGAAAGTTGGCAGCGCTCTAATTTTGCAACCTAATTCGCATATGCAATCACGTCGGTTATTGAAGTCGACGGCCAGACTGTTGGCTACTTTCAAGTTCTGGACAAAGACGATCTGAATCCATATTCAGAACATCGCGGTTTCACACGAATTTCAAGCCAAGGGTATCGGCACCCAGATTCTGAAGGGACGCCAGCTGAAAGCCGCAGCCCGCCATGTAAGCCTTTTGAAATGGAAGTCATCTCATGTTCGAACGTAACAAACTGGTGCCGGAGCTGATGGTCACCGATCTGGGTAGCAGTATGGCTTTTTGGGTTTCTTGCCTGGGGTTCAAAATAGCTTATCAACGTCCGGAAGATGGATTCGCATACCTTGATTTAAATGGCGCTCAAGTAATGCTTGAGCAGATTGATTCGAATGCCGGGCAATGGCTGACTGCGCCGTTGACTAAACCGTTTGGAAGAGGCATCAACCTGCAGATTGATGTCGAGGCCGTTGCACCCATCATCCAAAAACTTGATCAGGCTGGATTTCCACTCTATCGAGAATGCAAAGACACCTGGTATCGGGCTGAAAATGTAGAAGTAGGGCAGCGCGAGTTCATCGTTCAGGATGTCGACGGTTATCTCGTAAGGTTAGTAGAGCGGTTAGGCGAGCGACCAGCCTGCTCAAGTTGAATCCGAACCAAGTCGACCGTCAGCTTTGGTCACAAGCGAGCATTCATGGTCGTCCGCTTTCGGCCCAGAGTGTGTAAAAAAGCTTCGCCAAAATTGAAGTGTGCGCGTCTACGTTAAATCTGAAATTTATCGGCACGTCAGCAGATGTAGATTTCGCGTAGAAGCGCGATTTTCAATCCGGTTTTGAGTACCTGTCGCACTGAAAAACGTTTTTACACAGCCTCGGCCAAAAGCGGTCGTTACTCAAACGTCATAAACAGGGGAATTGATCTGTTAGCTTTCATTACGTAATTCCTCTGCAAGCCACTCAATCAGCGCGCGCACCTCAATCCGGTCTTCCCCACCCTGCAGTCTGAAAACCGATATCGCATTAGGTAAAGGGACACTTTCTGCGCAAGGTCTCACCAGCGTACCGTTTTCAATAAGCCTCCCGGCGGTTCGACGCCACCCCATTGCAATTCCATGCCCTTCAACGGCGGCCTGAAGCATCAAGGGGTAACTGTCAAACAAAGTGCCCTGAGAACAACCCTCCAATGTCTGCCCAAATGCCTGCAGCCAGCTATCCCATTCCATCAAGTGCGGTGGCGTGGCGCGATGGTGTAAAAGCGTGTGGAGGCGAAGTTCACTGATCCCGAGTGACTGTCGGGCAGTCAGGTAATGAGGACTGCACACCGGAAACACTTCATCAGCGGCGGTAAACGCCAGAACATGCAAGCCGCTGGGGCGTCCGGTGCTTTGTAAGGCCACGTCAAAATGGTCATTGAATTCAGTCAACGGTCTGGTGGATGTCGCGACCTGGATCTCGATTTCCGGGTGTTGCTGGTGGAACGTCGAAAGGCGCGGCATCAACCAATAGAACGCTTCGCACAACTGACACAGTAAAACGACGCGGTTTTTACGGGGTGATTCACGAAGGGTGACGGCACTGTCGCTGATACTTTGCAATGCGGTGCTCACCACGCGCCCTAGCTCACGCCCCTCCTGCGTCAGGAAGACTGCACGGTTGCGGCGGCAAAAAAGCTTCAACCCAAGATTTTCTTCAAACCCACGGATCTGGCGGCTGATCGCCGCTTGAGTGATGTGCAATTCATCGGCAGCCTTCGAAAAGCTTTCCAGTCGAGCAGCCGCTTCAAAGGGCAGCAAACTGGCAAGCGGCGGCAATGACTTCCCAAGCGTATTCATAATCAGACGTTATGCATCCAAGACCGAGAACTCGTTTGTAGCATACCCCAGGCGCTGTGCAACATGAGCTGAATACCTCGCGGATATGCCTGATGACCATTGCTCACTCAAACATCATCGCCGGAGTGATCCTTGCCGTGGTCGCGACCCTGAGCTGGGCTCTGAATTTCATAGCCCCTTACGTCACTGGCGCCTACAGCATCTATGACTTGATGGTTATCCGGTTTCTGATCTCCGGTGCGCTGGGCGTGGTTGTCATGGTGCTCTGTCGCGCCCAGCTACGGTGCCTGCGTCGCAATCAGCAATTTCTCGCCGCCGGTCTGGGCATGATCGGATATCTCGGGTACAGCACCTGCATTGCCGCCGGTGTTATTTTTGGCGGCCCCGTGCTGACTCCAGCGTTCATTGGCATGGTGCCAGTCTTGTTGGCACTGCTCAGCAACGCCACGAAAAAAACGCTTCCATGGCGCAGACTGATGATACCGCTGACATTCTTGACTGGCGGGCTTGTGCTGACGAACATCAGCAGTATCAATCAACCCGTTGCGGGCCATGGGTCGTGGTTGATGGGGTTGATTTTTTCTGTCTGCGCCGTGGTCTTGTGGCTCGCATTCAGCTTGCTGAACCAGAGTGCACTGGAGAAACTCCCGGCCAATTCGTCAGGTGTCTGGACAGGCCTCATGATGGCCGGTGCCGGAATGGGCACCGTGTGCTTGTTACCGGTTGTGCAGGCGCTCGACCTTCTCAAGCTGCCAATCCTTGGTTTCAGTGTTTCCCCGGCAGGACATTTGTACGTCTGGGGCCTCGTTATTGCGATGATGTCCTCACTCGTCGGGGCCTGGGCTTGGAACGCAGCGTCCCGTCGCCTTCCCATGGTGCTTTCTGGACAACTGATCTCCCTTGAATCGCTGTTCGCTACATTACTCGGCCTGTTGTTTCATAGCCGGCTGCCAACACCTTTAGAAGCGTCAGGTCTTGCTGCCATTCTAGTAGGTGTGATTATGGCTGTTCGTATCATCCTGACTTCAATCGGTAACCCATCCTGCGCGATAAGAAAAATCAACTCCGTTAACTCCTAACAGTCGCTAAGCGGTCTGAAGAGGATCACCCTACGCTTGGAAGAATCGGTCGGGCCGGCATGGCCAAAGGGCACTGGAGGTCTTGCCATCGATGATCTCCTCGCTGGCTAGACGTCCCACTGCCGCCGCCAAAGTAATTCCAGGGTGCATTGCACAAACGTAGACGCCACCCACTTTGGGTAGATAACCGATGATGGGGATGCCATCGGTAGGCATCGGCCTAAGTCCGATACAGGCCCTTTCCGGATCTATGGAAGCAACACCATGGAGTTCGTTCTGTATTGTCTTGGCAGTTCGAAGCGCTATCGCTGCCGGCTGATTGTCCATGGCGTCGTCCAGGTAATCTTCTGCCGCCAGCAATGCACCATCCGAACTTTGCCTCACTTCTATTTCAGGGCTGGAGATGAGGGTGTGCACGAGGTTGGGTTGTGACTTGTAACGGATGAAAATGGCAGGCGAGGCTTCTATAGGCAGGGACACTCCAAGCATGTCTGTCAGCTTCGTGATGCCTGTCCCGGCTGCCAATACGACAATATCGGCATCGATAATGCCTATTGTTGTTTCGACTCCGGTCACCGTTGCACTCTGGGTTACAAAACCGAGCACTCGCGTCTGAGTGAGAATATACGCCCCATACGCCTGGGCACCTGCGATCAACGCATGCGTAGCTGGTACTGCGTCCAGCGCTCCTTCTTCAGCCGCATATAGAGCAGACTGGGGAGGGTTCTTGAGATTTGGTTCAAGGTCGAGAATCTGCGATCGAGACACCAGGTTTGCCGAAGCCTGGTGACCTGGGATCGGCAGCGCTCCACTCGCCATCACGCTGTAAGACAAGGCACCTGTCCATCGTATCTTCAGACCAGGCAGCTGCGTTTCGAGCCGGCGGTACTCCTTGATGGCAGAACCGCGCAGTTGCGCAATTGGGTCAGGTTCGGGGTGTGCGGTATTGATCCAGGCGAATGAGCTGCCAGTCACTCCGGAAGCTATACCTTCAGCCTCGACCAAGGTGACATTCGCGCCTTTACCTGCCAAGTGATACGCCAATGACGCGCCCACGATGCCTGCACCAATGACAACGACTCGTTTGCCCTGACCATTTCCCATATCAACCTCCGTTCTGTCGATGTGCCGATGGTACGACAGCAGGATGATTTCATGACATGAGAACCTGATCGTTCAGAACGCTTTTTAAGTGTCAGCTCCTGGCCGATTACTGCCTGTCGTGACGGGTAGTAATCGACGCTAAGCGGCCGTCACTTCAGGCAAAGATTGATCGAACTTAGCCCATCAGGTAATACAGCATTTGAGTCACGATGGGGCGCAATCCGGCGGTGTTATGATCTGGGCGTCTATTTCTGCCAAGAGATTGCCCATGGATCGCTTGTCTACCTTGTTGTCACAGTTCGGCGTGCGCGCAAACCTGTTTTACAGTGGCAAACTGTGCGGCTTGTCGTCTTACGACGGCGCTGACGGTCGTGGGTATATCCATCTGCTACAAGCTGGCAGTGTTACGTTACTGGGAGCCGATCGTAAGGAATTGCTGCTGATCCGGCCCAGCCTGATTTTTATGCCGCGCCCCAGCCGGCATCAATTGTTTGCCGGTGAGTCCGAGGGAGCTCAGTTGTTGTGTGCGTCAATGGAGTTTGAGGGTGGGGTCGATAACCCGCTGTCGGCTTCGTTACCCGATTGTCTGGTGTTGTCCCTGGATGAACTGCCAATGCTGGCCGATACGTTGAAGTGGATGTTCGGCGAGGCGGCGGGTGCACATTGTGGCCGGGAGGCAGCGCTGGGACGGTTATTCGAACTGCTGGTCATCCTGTTGTTTCGACATCTGCTTGATCACAACCAGTTGCGTACTGGAATGATGGCTGGACTGGCTGACCCGCGGTTGTCGCGCTCTTTGGTGCAGATTCACAACGCACCTCATCGTGCTTGGTCAATTGCGGAACTGGCGAGCGAATCGAACATGTCTCGCGCGGCCTACGCGGTGCATTTCCGGGCCGTTATCGGGCAGACGCCCGCCGATTATCTGCTGAGTTGGCGTATCAGCCTGGCGCAGAAGCGACTTCGTGAAGGACGGTCGATTACACTGATCGCCTCCGAAGTCGGTTATGAAAGTCCTTCGGCACTTGCACGCGCGTTTCGACGCAAGACTGGCTACAGTCCTCGGGACTGGATTAAAGACCTGGCAGGTTCAGATGATGGAGCTATGGCCTGAAACATCTAACTGCTCCGGGCCATCCCGGGTGGTCGATCATCGGCTCAACGGCGTTCCAGCTCCGTCAGAGAATGGCCGGCCACGAAAATCGAAGCGGCAAGTAACCCGATGTCTTTAAGTAGAAACTGACCAGGAGCGACCGTAATAGCGGGAAAACCGAGGCCGGGTTCGATCACGCCGGGGGTCGAGAACATGAAGCTCAAGGTGGTGAAAAAGAGTCCGGCAGAGAGCACGCCACCTACCAAAGAAAGCTTCGGTGACAGCAAGCGACCTGCAATCAGTATTCCGATCGAGACCTCCAGAACGCCAAGCAGATTGGAGAAGGTGTCGACACTGAAAATCTCATAAACCCAACCCAGGAAAGGGCTGTTGCTCACCAGCGGAACCAGCCCGACCGCTTCGTAGTGTGTGAACTTCATTCCGCCGAACCAGAAGTAAATGACGGCGAGCGCAAAATAGGCCCCGTAGATGCCAAGCGCCATGGTTTTGAACCCGAGCGTTGAAGGGTTTTGTGCGCTGTTGGTTTCGTAGTTCTCGATTCTGAAGGTTTTCATGATCAATGCTTCCAAGAGTGTGGTGAGGAACGCTAATCAGCATCCCTGCGCGGTGTGCGTTGGGAGTCGATACAGTGTTGCCTTTGTCCGCACGCTCGTGGCGTCTGAACGTATTGCGTTCGGTGCAGATCGTCTCGACTCATTCAGGTCTAAAGCGATCGCCATGCTCCCTGGCGGCACCATTTAAACCGTTTCTGAATGGCATAAAACAAGAGTCCTCGACGTCGGCTTTGGGTCGAATAGCGACCACCAGCAATTGTGACTGATCCACCCCTGTTCTCCCCTCAACGTGGAGGACGAGCCATGAACACTATTGCTAGTATGCGACCGTCGCTATCCGACCCAAAACGGACGAATTTAAGTGCCGTTGTCGATTGATCGGCGACAAGGATTGAGCCTGCTAGCATTGAGTGTCAGAGAGCCTATAAGAGCACTGATGATGCAGATGATTAAAGTTGGAGCGAGCGGTTTGAACCAGCTCCGTGCGTCTTTGAGTCAAGCTGGATTGCCCTGCGATGATGTGAGCGATCCCGGGCGGCAGTTCTACCGATTCGACGTGGATGGGAAACTGGTTGCTTATGGAGGGTTGGAGGGTACTGGCCCCGATCTCCTGCTGCGCTCTATGGTCGTTTGCGAGGAGCATCGTGGAGCGGGACTGGGTACAGCGGTGTTGTCGGAACTGGAACAACACGCGGTCTCCCGAGGCGCAGCCCGACTGCATTTGTTGACCCAAAGCGCTGTTGATTTTTTCACGGCCAACGGGTACGAACTGCTTGATAGGGGTAAAGCGCCTGTCGCAATTGCCCAGACAGCTCAGTTCCAGCATTTGTGTCCTTCGTCAGCAAGCTACCTGCGCAAAACTTTAAGCAGATCCCCTCTGCGCTGAGTGAGCCATCGAAACGCTTCTGGGTCATTGCTAGTGTTGGTAACCAACACCCGCTTTTGGCCGTTTTCTGTATGTCGCGACGGAGTGAAATCCATCACCCAAAGCGGAAAGTCCGGACACCAGAATCAGGTCTCGGATTGATGAGTCACCCAGTGTTTCATCTCTTCGGCGATGAAATGGTTTACCAGGTCGCTGTACATCTTTTCGATTGCATCCGGGTTCAGGCCCTCGACCTCGGCCCACTCGCGACGTCTCGCCAGCATGGCCTTGAAACGCTCCGGAGCACGCACCGAAGTCGCCGAGGTCTTGAACTTCGAGGCAGCCAGCACGTAGTGAAAACGCTTGCCTAACAGCTTGATAACGACCTGATCAAGGGCGTCGATTTCGCGTCGGATGTCCTCCATGCCCGCACAGTCTGCGGGTTGCAACTGATTGATGACTTCCATGTAGGTGACTCCGTTTGTTGAAAAAAATGGTGAGCCTTCGGAAGAGAATCGCCGCGGCATCGTCGTGCGTGATACAGCCAAAACACCATAACATCCATTGTCCGCAGCACGAGGAGCGGTCTCATCCCCGAGCATTCACGCTCATACCTGATCCATCGCCTCGGGCACCCCCCGATCCTCCCCCAGGAACCCGCCACTCTGATGGTGCCACAGCCGCGCATAGAGGCCGTTCCTGGCGAGCAATTCGGTGTGGGTGCCCTGTTCGATGATGCGTCCATCGTCCATGACAATGAGTCGATCCATCGCCGCAATCGTGGACAGCCGATGGGCGATGGCGATGACGGTTTTGCCCTTCATCATTTCATCGAGGCTTTCCTGAATGGCCACTTCGACTTCCGAATCCAGCGCGCTGGTCGCCTCGTCAAGTAGCAGGATCGGGGCGTTCTTGAGCATCACTCGGGCAATGGCGACGCGCTGACGCTGACCGCCCGACAGTTTGATGCCGCGCTCGCCGACCAAGGTGTCGTAGCCGGTGTGTCCCTGGCGGTCGCTCAGTTGGCTGATGAACTCATCGGCCTGGGCATTGGCCGCGGCACTGTGGATTTGCGCGTCGGTCGCATCGGGGCGACCGTAGGCAATGTTGTCGCGAATGGAGCGGTGCAGCAGGGACGTATCCTGGGTGACCATGCCGATCGCGCTGCGCAGGCTGTCTTGTGTCACGTGCGCAATGTCTTGCCCGTCAATGCGAATCTGCCCGCTGTCGACGTCATAGAAGCGCAGCAGCAAGTTGATGAGCGTGGATTTGCCTGCGCCGGAGCGGCCCACCAGGCCGATTTTTTCGCCCGGACGAATGTTCAGGCTCAGGCCATCGAGCACCTGGCGTTCGCCATTGTAGTTGAAGCTCACGTTGTCGAAGGTCACCGCTCCGCCCGAGGTCACCAGCACGCCTGCGTCCGGCGCGTCCTGCACCTTGGGGCCGCGGGTCAGGGTGGCCATGCCATCCTGCACCGTGCCGATACCCTCGAACAGCGAGGTCATCTGCCACATGATCCAGTGCGACATGCCGTTGATACGCAACGCCATGGCAGTGATTGCCGCCACGGCACCTGCGCCGACATCGCCTTGGTGCCATAGCCACAGGGCATAACCGCCAGCGGCCATGATCAACGCCACCACCAACGCCTGGTTGACGATCTCGAATTGGCTGACCAGACGCATCTGGCGAAAGCCGGTTTGCTTGAAGTCCTCCATGGCCGCGCGCGCGAAGTGCGCTTCACGATTGGAATGGGAGAACAGCTTCACGGTCGTGATGTTGGTGTAGGCATCGGAGATGCGTCCGGTCATCGAGGAGCGCGCGTTGGCCTGTTCCTGACCGACCTTCCCCAAGCGGGGGACGAAGTAGAGCATGGCCAGCCCGAACAACAGGATCCAGGCAACGAAGGGCAGCATCAGTTTCAGTGCGAAGCCGCCGGCCAGTGCGATGATCGCGATGAAGTACACCCCGATTCCGGGTGCGATCTCGATCAGGGTGAACAGCACGTCGCGCACGGCCAGGGCGGTCTGCATCACCTTGGTGGTGACCCGGCCGGAGAACTCATCGGAAAAGAACGAAAGGCTTTGCCGCAACATCAGGCGGTGGAAGTCCCACCGCAGCCGCAATGGCAGATTGATCGCCAATATCTGGTGTTGCACCATGGTACGCAACGCCACCAGCCCGATGCTGGTCAGCATCACGATGCCCATGCCCCACAACACGCGACTTTCCTGCGCAGCCGCCTCACCGCCGGCCTGCCAGGTCGAGAGCAGGTCCACGACCTGACCGAGGAAAGAAAACAGCCAGGCTTCGTAGATCGATACCGCGGCACTGAGCAGCGCAAACGCAAGAATGTAGCCGCGCGCACCCCGGGTGCATGCCCACAAGAACCGAGCCAGGCCGTCGGGTGGTGGCGGTACCTCGTCGGGCGGGAAGGGGTCGAGTCTTTGTTCAAATAAGCGAAGCATGGTGGTCACCGAAACGATCAAGTTCAGGGATTCTGACACCAGGGACCGCTCAATGGCCAATCAGCACAAGACAGGTCTTGATTCGACACCGCTTGTGATTCTGTGACATTACCTCCTTGGCAGGGTAATAATTTGTGATCCCGGCCTGGCAGCAAAGACCACTCTTTCGGGTTTCATGTCCCGCTACAACGTATCCATGCACTGGAGTCAAGCTACCCATGGAAGCCAACCGATTCGGTGACATCGCCGCGTTTGTCTGCGCTGTGAAGGCTGGAAGTTTTACCTCCGCGGCCGCTTCACTGGGGCTGACCCGATCTGCTGTCGGTAAAAGTATCGTTCGTCTTGAAGGCCGGATGGGAGCACGGCTTCTGAATCGCACGACGCGCAAACTGAGCCTGACTGACGAGGGGCAGGTCGCCTACGAACGCTGGAAGCAGATTCTCGAGGATCTTGATGAGGTGGATGCAACCATGGCCTTGCGCCGTGGACGGCCGACCGGCACTTTTAAACTCACAGCGCCCCTTTCCTTCGGTCAGCGCCATATCCTGCCGATTCTGGATGCTTATCTGAAACAGTGGCCTGAACTGCGTGCGGACGTCTGGTTTACCGATCGCTTTGTCGACCTCGTCGAAGAGGGTGTCGACATCGCCATCCGCATTGGCACGCCCAAAGACGATTCACAACTGTTGACCAGAACCGTGGGTTGGCAGCAGTTCGCAACATGTGCCTCGCCCTCGTATCTGGCCCGTTGCGGTGTACCGCAAACGCCTGCAGATCTTGTAGGGCATGACACCATCGCGTTCATCAGTGGCCAGGCCAGTGTCTGGCGTTACCAGACGCCCACCGGCCTTTATTTATATGAACAACCCGGGCGGCTGAACATTGACAGTTCTGAAGCCATGCGCGAAGCGGCGCTGACGGGCATTGGCCTGATTCACTTGCCGACCTATATCACCGGTAACGACTTGCGCGACGGAACGTTGGTGGAAGTACTCAAGCCTTATCGAGCAGCGCCCGACCCCATCCGGGTTGTCTACCCGAGCAAGCGTCAGTTGTCGCCGCGTGTCCGCGCATTTATTGATCTGTTGATCGAGCGTTGGGAATCAGGAGTGCCTTGGGAAACCTGAGCATATTGGGGACTCATTGGACCGTGTGATGGTCTGCCGGTGTTGTTTATCCGGTTTGAGGATTCAATAAATATGTCAGTCATCGACACTCACCGAGACTGCCATCATGACTATCGCCACCCAACTCTCGCCACAAGTGCAACCTGTCGCGTTACCGACCGCCGATCCTTCGCTTGAGCGTCACCCTGGTTTTCAACGCCTGTTTCAACCACAGACGCTGACGGTTGGCCTGATTTTGCCCCTCGAAACCCATGCTGGCCGAGCGGCACCCACCATGCGTGGTCACGTGGAAATGGCGCAACGCGCGGAGGCGCTTGGTTTTGGCGCGCTGTGGATGCGTGACATTCCTTTCTACGATCCGGATTACAACGATGTGGCGCACATCTTTGAGCCCCTGGTTTACATCGGCTTCCTGGCCGCAGCTACACGCAGCATAGTCCTGGGAACCACCGGCATCGTGCTGCCTACCCATGAGCCTATGTATCTGGCCAAGCAAGCGACGTCCCTCGATCAGTTGAGCGAAGGGCGCCTGGTGTTGGGGTTGTCCTCGGGCGATCGATACAGCGACTACCCGATGCTGGGTATCGATTATGAAACCCGTGGTGATCGCTACCGTGATGCCTTCTCGGTGTTTCGCACTTTGATTGAGCAGGACTTTCCGCGCTTTCGCTCTGAGCGATTCGGCGGCTCGCCTGGAAACCTCGACCTGGTGCCGAAAGCGCCGTATGGGCGCGTTCCTTCAATCGCTGTCGGCCAGGCGCAGCAGAGCATTGAGTGGCTGGCTGAACACCTTGATGGCTATCTGGCCGGCGTGCAAAGCCCCGAGCGGTTGGCATCGTTGGGCGAGAGCTGGCACGCCAGAGTGCGTGAAATCGAAGGCCGAAATGCTTTCAAGCCGTTAGGGCTAGGCGGTTATTTCGACCTCAGCGACAACCCGGACCAGCCATTCCAGCGCATCCAGGGAGGCTTCCGGGCGGGGCGTAACGGTCTGCGCAATTACCTGGAGCAAGCGCAGGCTGCCGGGATTTCGCATATCGCGCTCAACCCCAAGGTCAGCCGGCAACCCTACGGCGAGATTCTTGACGAGCTCGCTGAGCACATCTTGCCGTTCTTCCCGTCGCATGTTTGAGGTTTGGCCCACCCTCGGAGGATCGATACATGTCATCTCTTTTTGAGTCTTACGATCTGGCGGGTCAACGACTGCCCAATCGCATCGTCATGGCGCCGATGACCCGCGCCCGCGTCAAGGACACCGTGCCGTCTGCGGATATGGCGATCTACTATGCCCAGCGCGCGGGAGCAGGCCTGATCATCACCGAAAGCGCCCAGGTGTCGGCGCAGGGGCGTGGCTACCTGTACACCCCGGGGATCCACACACCCGCGCAGATTGAAGGCTGGAAACGCGTCACTGACGCGGTTCACCTTGCCGGGGGGCGCATTGTCATTCAGCTCTGGCATGTGGGGCGGGTCTCGCACTCGTCCTTGCTGGAGGGGAGGGCACCGGTTGCACCTGTGGCGGTATCTGCCGCGCAAACGTTGGTACACGCTTATGACAGTGAAGGTCAGCCTGCGCAGGTGCCGGTGAGCGCGCCCGTTGCTTTGGATGCCGAGGGTATTCGACAGGTCATCGCAGACTTTCGACTGGCCGCAAAAAATGCCATGACCGCGGGTTTTGACGGCGTCGAAATTCATGCGGGTAACGGCTACCTGTTTGAACAGTTCATCAACGGCGGCTTCAACACCCGTGAAGACCGTTACGGTGGCGCCACAATTGCCAATCGCTTGCGTTTGTTACTTGAAACGGTCGACGCGGTGAGTGCGCAGATCGGCCGATCGAAGGTGGGCGTGCGCATATCGCCTTTTGCGCGGCTGGCCGATCTGCACGCGTTCGATGAAGAAGAGGCAACGTGGCTTGCACTGGCTGGAGCCCTGTCCCAACGCGAGATCGCTTATCTGCACGCCAGCCACTTGGGCACGCCAGACTTTCAGAAAGCCATCCGCGCGGCTTACTGCGGCACCTTGATCCTGTCGGGCGGGTTCACCCACGTAACCGCGCAACAAGCCATCGATGACGGGTTGGCAGACCTGGCGGTTTTCGGTCGACCGTTCATTGCCAACCCGGATCTGGTCGATCGCTTGCGGCATGGCTGGCCATTGGCCGAAGCAGGTCGTGAAGCCTTTTATGGCGGCGGCGCTCAAGGCTACATCGATTATCCTGCTTACGCGTCGCAAGATGCGCAGAAGGCATTCTAGGGATACCGCGATAGCGGCGTGTCATCCCCTGTCTTTCTTGTAGGACAACGAAACAACCGCCGTCGGCAGTGCACGTCAGAAGAAATTGATTTCGTAGCCGAATCGTGAGGCTGCATTGACGATGTGCTGCCCCATGATCTGACGTGCCGCCGTCGCGTTCCGGTCGGTCAAAGCCTGCACGAGGTCTTCATGCTCACCGCGTGCCGCATGCGGAATGTTGCTGAACACCGGGCCTCGTCGCGCAAAGTTCATGGTGATCAGTGCCCGCATCGGCTCGAGCACCGTGCGAATCATCGTCTCGAGATAGTCGTTGCCAGACGCTGCGGCCACAGCCCGATGGAAGTCGAGGTCGGCATTGACAGTGTCCAGCGTCGGTTCGCCTACGTATTGCATTCGCAGGACCGCAGCCTGGATCATTTTCAGCTTTTGGGGCGTCATGTGCGACGCCGCCAGCGCGGCAGCCTGGCTTTCCAGTACGGCCCGCACTTCGAACATGTTGCGCATCGTATTGTCACCGTCCAGCAACGGCACGTTCTCGCGCTGGGGGGAAGGCTCCGGCGATTGGGTCGCGGCCGAGACGAATACGCCAACGCCCTGGCGAGACTGGATCAGCCCCTGCGCTCGAAGCGTCGCGATCCCTTCCCGTACGACGTTCCTGCTGACGCCGAAGTTTTGCGACAGAAACTGCTCGGTGGGCAAACGGTCGCCCGGCCGCAGACGTCCCGATGCAATCTCGTCGCTCAACGAGCGGGCGATGTGCTCGGCAAGATGAGGTCGCCGCGCTACGGGTTGTACATTCATTTCACTCATGCGTGTTCATCCGTTTCACTTGTCTTCTTAATCTACATCAGCCGACTTGTTCCCGTCAGTTAAAACTGAATTTCATTAACTGCATAAAATAAAAAACACTTTAATAACAATAAGTTAAGTTTGATCTAGACCAAAGTCTGACGCAAAGCAGCAGTTGTTCAGTTGAAGGACAACAGAACGTCATGTACGTTGTCCTCAGTCTGATGTGGGCGAACCCCCCAAAACGCCGCATCACCTTCGCAACCTGCTTGAGGCGCAGCCTTATGAAAATTGCCAGCATTGAAACCATTCCGCTTCGGATTCCCTTCACCACGGGCGGGCGGTCGGCCGGCGGAGTCTGGGGGCCGAAAGACCTTCAGATGGTCGATTCTCTCGTGGTTAAAGTCACCACGGATGACGGTATCGTCGGTTGGGGCGAGACCTTCGGTTTCACCGCGATCCCTGCAGTGAAAGTCGTGATCGACACGATCCTTGCGCCCGAGCTGATCGGCAGTGATGTCACGCGTCGCGAGAAATTGCAGGGCGATCTGCAGAAGAAGTTCCACGTCTTCGGTCGCAGCGGTGCGTTCATTTATGGTCTGTCGGCGATTGATATCGCGCTCTGGGATATCGCTGGCAAAGCGGCCGGTAAACCGGTCTACCAACTGCTGGGCGGCAGCGAGGCTACTTCACTCGCGGCGTATGCAAGCTTGATCCGCTATGCCGACCCCGAGCTCATTCGCATCAATGTGCAGCGCGCGGTCAACAGCGGTTTTCGACACTTGAAGCTGCATGAGGTTGATGTCGATGTCATCCGTGCCGCGTGCGAAGCCGCGGGTCCTGGCGTGGAAATCACGCTCGACGTCAACGCCCCGTGGACGGTGCGCGAAGCGCTCGATATGACCGAGAAACTTCGCCCGTTGAACCTGCGCTGGATCGAAGAACCGGTGTGGCCGCCGGAAGACTATTCGGGTCTGGCGAGGGTACGTCAGCAAGGCGGCATTCCGGTTGCGGCCGGTGAGAATGCGTCGACGCTGATGGACTTCCAGCATCTGCTTGAAGCCGGTGCAGTCGACTTCATTCAACCCAGCCCGGCAAAAATGGGCGGCATCACCGAACTGCAAAAAGTCTACGCGCTGGCCAATGCCCACGGCGTCACCGTGATGGTCCACGCCTTTTATGACGGTCCAGGCCTGCTGGCCGCCGTGCATGGAAGTGCCGCCCTCGGCGGTGCGAAGTCACTGGTCGAATGGCGTTACTTCGATCTCGAAGCGCAGCTCTATGGCGACGCCATCATTCCGCGCAATGGCCGTATCGACGTACCGCAAGGGCCGGGGCTTGGCATCGAGCCGGACCAGGACGTCATTCAGGACTACCGCTTCAAACCCTGATCGCAAAGACCGCCAGGTCATTGCCTCGTTTGATCGACGCCAATGCGGCCGCCGCCGTGTCGGCCTCGATCAGCCACGACGACATTCTTGATAAAAATAAATACGAGGATTGAGCACATGTTAGACAGGATCGTAGGGCCAATCTTGCCCGTCGCCTTTGTGATTGCGCTTGGCTATATCGCCGGCAAGCGCGGACGGCTTACCCATTCGGACAGCCTGCTGATCAGCCGGTTGGTACTCGGCTGGATATTCCCGGCGCTGCTGTTTGTCGGGATGGCGAGTACGCCCCGTGAGCAGTTGTTCGACTTCAAGTTCGTCGTGGCCACGTTCATCGGCATCATGGGCATGTACACGATAGCGCTGGCGATCGGCTGGTTCACCACGCGCAATCTCAAGGTTGCAACGCTCAAGGGCTTCGTCAACGGTTACCCGGACGCGGCCTTCATGGGCATCCCTATTCTCGCGACGATGTACGGGGCCGGCAGCATCTATTCAGTGCTTGTGCTGAATCTGGTTGCGAGCCTGGTCATGATCCCGCTGACGACCATGTTGCTGACCATCGCCGATGGAAAGGGCAGTGGCACCCAGGCGTTCGTGTCGAGCCTGTCGGGAGCGGTACGCCGTCCGCTGATGTGGGCGCCGGCCCTTGGCATACTGATCTCACTGCTGCAGGTCAAAATGCCGCCCATTGCTGTGGAGTCACTCAACCTTCTCGGCAAGGCGACGCCTGGCGTCTCCCTGTTGTGCCTCGGACTGATCATGTCGTCCGAGAAACTGAAAATGTCGGGTGAAGTGTGGGGCAACCTCGGGCTCAAGCTGTTTATTCACCCGGTGTTGATGTTCGCCGCCACTGTATTGCTGGGCACACATGGACTTTACGCCCAACAGATGATCCTGCTTTGCGCGCTGCCGTCGGCGACGATCCCGGCGATGTTTGCGAACCAGACGGGCGCCTATCAGAGTGAAGCCGCGACCTCCATTCTGGTCAGTACGGTGCTGTCGATCGTGACTTTTTCTTTCGCGATCTACCTGATTGATGGAGGACTGGCCGCAGCCTGATTGTCGATTCCGGATGGCGGGGTATGAGGCACTCGTGTCGAAATACCACGCCTGGTTTTGTTCCGCCTGTCACAGGCCGGGACTAACTTCTGAAAGCTCGGGTCTCCCTGAGGATTCTGCCGGCATCTTGTGCGGGAGGAAGCCCGAACACCCGAACGTAATCTCGGCTGAATTGCGTCGCGCTTTCATAGCCGACCTCGAAGGCCGCAGCCATGACGCTCTTCGCGCTGGCCACCATCAGGGTTCTGGCCTGGAGCAGGCGAACCCTTTTCTGGTACTGCAAAGGGCTCAAGTTGGTGACCGCCTTGAAGTGGCGATGAAACGCCGAGACACTCATCGACGCGCGTTCCGCCAGGCGCTCGATCCCGATGGGCTCAGCAAAGTCACGGCGGATCCATTGGATAGCCATATTCACTCGGGCCATGGCGGTATCCGGCGCTGCTATATCCCGCAGCATCCAGCCATGGGGCCCCTTGAGGACACGGAACAGAATTTCACGTTCGTATACCGGGGCGAGGGCGGCTATGGCATCCGGGTCGCCCATCAGCCGCAGCATGCGCACCCACGCATCCATCAGCTCGGTCGTGACCGACGCCACTGAAAACCCGGCATTGTTTTCGTAGCGTGCGGCAGGTTTGGGCAGGTCGGCGAACAGCGTGGACAACACTGCAGGATCAAGCGTCAGGCTGACCGCCAGATACGGCTCTCCTGACACCGCTGGGTGCACCGACCCCACCGCTGGCAAGCCAATGGACATGACGAAATAGGTCGCCGGGTCATACCGCAGCGTCCGGTCGCCCACCGTCATGCTTTTGCTGCCTTGCAGGATCAGGTTGATCATCGGGTCATAGACCGCCGCCAGCATGTGCTCGGGGATTTTGCCCTGGACCATGGCCACTCGCGGGATGCCCGTTTCAGTGCGGCGATTTTCAGCCTTGGCCGCTAGCGACCTGAGTTCATTCAATTGATTGTCCATGCGCAGCATGTTGCGGGCGGAGCACGAAGCCGTGCAAGCAAAAAGCAGAAACAGGCAGGTTTCGAGCAGGAACGGGTACGTCCCTGGCGAGAACGATGAGTACTGTGGAGGCACGTTTGAACCACAGGGGACATTTGATATGGGCGTAATCGTCATTACTGGCGGCAGCCGTGGCATCGGTGCGAGTACAGCCGAACACGCGGCTCAACGAGGTATGGGGGTCATCCTGACCTACAACTCTGACCCGCAGGCGGCCGCTACGGTCGTGGGGCGCATCGAGCGACACGGTGGCAAGGCTGTTGCGCTCAAGCTCGATGTGTCTGATGTCGGCAGCTTCGAGGCGTTTCGGGAGTCAGTGCGCCTGGCCCTGGGGGAAACCTGGGGCTCCACCACGCTGAGCGGCCTGGTCAATAACGCGGGCTACGGCTTGTTCAACCCCTTGGCAACCGTCAGCGAAGCGCAGTTCGATGGCCTGTTCAATGTCCACCTCAAAGGCCCGTTTTTTCTCACCCAGGCTTTGCTGCCCTTGCTGGCGGAGCACGCCAGTATCGTCAATCTGAGCAGTGCCACCACCCGCGTAGCCACTGCCGGAGTGGCACCCTATGCGGCGTTCAAGGGCGGGCTCGAAGTACTGACCCGTTACATGGCCAAAGAGTTTGGCGAACGACGCATCCGTGCCAATGCCGTGTCCCCCGGCGCTATCCGCACCGAATTGGGTGGCGGTCTGAATGATGAATTCGAGGCAATGTTGGCGGCGCAAACGGCGCTCGGCAGGGTCGGCGAGCCGGAAGACGTCGCGCGAGTGATCGCCATGTTGCTGTCCGAGGAGGGCGCCTGGATCAATGCCCAGACCATCGAAGTCGCAGGCGGCTACAACATCTGAACAAGCGAGGGTTTGACATGCTGGATCATATTTTCCTGTCGGTGAGCGACATCGCACGTTCCATGAATTTCTACGAGGCTGCCCTGGTGCCATTGGGTATCACCGCACGCTTGCAGTATGACCCCGATTACTACGCCGCCAATGTGCTGGACCCGGATGGGAATAGCCTGGAATTCGTCTACAAAAAAGGGCAGCACGTCCAATGAGCACACTTCTGATCTACGGAGCGACAGGTTATACCGGTCGCATGGCAGCAGAACACGCGAAAGCGCTGGGTCTGAACTTCGAAATCGGCGGGCGCAGTCACTCGCCACTCGCGACACTCGCCGCGCATCTGGACGTGCCTTTTCGCGTATTTGATGCGGGCCCGGATGCCGAGAATGCCTTGTCTGGCATCACGGTATTGCTGAACTTCGCGGGGCCATTTGCGCAAACGGCAGAGGCGTTGATGCGCGCCTGCATCAAGGCCGGGATCGACTATCTGGACATTACCGCCGAGATCAACGTTTACCGGCTGGCCGAAACGCTGCACGTTGAAGCGGCCAGGGCACAGACCCTGTTGTTGCCAGGCGTCGGCTGGGACGTTGTCCCTACGGACTCGCTGGCGGTGCACGTCGCTCAGCGGGTCCAACAGCCTCGCGCTCTGAACATCGGGCTTCAGGTCCCAGGGTCGATGTCCCGTGGCTCGGCCAGGAGCGTCAGCGAAATCATCGGTGCCGGCGTGCTCGCGAGGGTCGATGGCGAACTCGTTGCAACGCCTGATGCCCAGCCACGTCACTTTGATTTTGGTGAGGGACCGGTCCTCTGCGCGCCGCTGTCTTTCGGTGACCTTGTGACGGGCTGGCATTCGACTGGTATCCCTGATATTGCGATGTTCGTGCATCTCTCTGGCGATGCGTTCCCCGAAGGCGACCTGTCGCTACTTCCTGATGGCCCCACCGCAGAGGAAAGGGATGGCCATCGGGCACGTGCGGCGGTGGAGGTTACAGGAGCAGACGGCGTCATCGCACGTTCGGTCATTGAAACGATGAATGGGTATTCCTTCACGCCACTGGCCGCCGTCGAAGCAGCGCGCCGGGTTTTGAATGGCGAACGGCGGCCGGGTTTTGCAACCCCGGCGCAGGTCTTCGGTGGTGGATTTGCCCAGAGTATTGCCGGGACGGTGATTACCGATCTCCAGGACCGATAACTGTTGCTCAAGAGGCCGTCGTCAGCTCACTGGCAGGGCTCTTTACGGGCTGGGGAGACCTGAATCTCGCCGCGTCCCGCACAGGCGGCAGCCCGAACAGTCGCGCGTATTCGCGATTGAATTGCGAGGCGCTTTCATAACCCACCTGGTAGGCGATGGACGTGGCATCCAGCGTATCGAACAGCAGCAACCAGCGCGCCCTCAGCAAGCGCAAGCGCTTCTGGTATTGAATCGGGGTCATGGCCGTCACGGATTTGAAATGCCTGTAGAAGGCTGCAACGCTCATGTCGGTCATGACCGCGAGGGGTTCGACGCGAAAAGGCTCGGTGTAGTGCTCACGTATCCACTGGGTGGCACGGCGGATCTGCGTCATCCGGCCATCTGGTCGTGCAACGTCACGGAGAATACCCCCCAGGGGGCCCTGCAAGGCGCGGAACAAGATCTCACGTTCAATCATCGGGGCGAGTAGTGCAGCCTCGTGCGGGCGATCCATCAGCCGCATCATGCGTAGCCACGCGTCAATCATTTCAGCAGGCGCGAGCACGGCTTCAAAACACGAATTTTGCGCTGCCCTTGGCGCTTTGCCTTCGTCCATCAGCAGTGTAGCGATCACGTCGGGGTTCAGGGTCAGGCTGATCGCGAGATAGGGTTGATCCACGGCGCTGGAGTGAATCTGGCCCGTAGCGGGTATATCGACAGGCACCAGAAAATAGCTGCCGGCCGTGTACCGGGAAACCTCTTCCCCTATGGACAGGGTCTTGGTGCCCTGGAGCACCAGATGCAACATCGGCTGATAAACCTGAGATGCACAAGCCTCGGCCCGGACCATCGCCACCCGGGGCAATCCGGTTTCCGTCCACTTGTCTTGCGCGCGCATCACGATACTGCGCAGTTCTGCCATCGACTTTTCCATGTGGCCCACCGTGGGCTAAATGCCGGGGCATAGCAAGCCAGCTGAGAAGAATAGGCAAGGATGCGCGAGTAACCGGCAAACGTCGGCCCCTTCGTTGCCGGAATACTGATGACACGAGGTTCGTTGCATTCCCGTTGTTGGCGCGATAGCAGCGAACGCTCGATGCGATATCACTTAACTCAAAGAAGGTCACTTTATGAAGCTCGTAGGAAAAATAGCGGTTGTCACTGGTGCGTCCAAAGGCATAGGTGCCGGAATTGCCAAGGCACTGGGTGCGCAGGGCGCAACAGTCATCGTCAACTATGCCTCGAGTAAGGGCGACGCCGATGCGGTGGTTGCTCACATTGCGGAGCGTGGCGGCTCAGCCTTCGCCCTACAGGCTGATATGAGCCAGGCGGCCGATGTTGTGCGCCTGTTTGACACGGTCCGGACGAAGTTCGGGACCTTGGATATCCTGGTCAACAACGCAGGTGTCGCGGTGTTCCAGATGATCGATGACCTGACAGAGGAAGCCTTCCATAAGCAATTCAATCTGAATGTGCTGGGTTACCTTCTCTCGGTGCGAGAGGCTGTCAAACTGCTGGGTCCCAAGGGGAGCATTATCAATATCAGCTCAATTCTCAGCACCGACCCCTACCTGGCTTCGAGTGTGTACTCGGCGACCAAGGGCGCCGTCGATACCTTGACCCTCGCATTGGCCAGGGAGCTGGGAACGCGTGGCATCCGGGTCAACGCCATCCGGCCCGGGCACACGAACACACCCGCGACAGACGGAAATTTTGCCGGTGAGTTGGGCGAAAAACTTCTCGCGGGAACTCCGTTGGGCCGCTTCGGCGAGCCCGAAGATATCGCACCGTTGGCCGTGTTTTTGGCGTCCGACGACTCGCACTGGGTGACAGGCGAATCCATCAGGGCTTCCGGTGGTGTTCGCGGTGTTGGTTATTGACACGGCTGATTGAACCTACACAGAGACATCAACGCTCCCGCAGCATCGAGCTTCGCCTGGCGTTCCGGTGTCGCATTGGCGACCTCGATCCTGCCGGCGGCACACGCTTGCAGAGAGCGGTAAAGCATTGCCATAGCGTTGGTGGTGTTCAAGCCAGGCAGATCAGTTCTCAGGGGAAGTGTCTGAGTCTTGACTGGATTCAGCATCCAGTTTCAACCGGTCAGCCTTGCTGATGTATTTCGACTTGCTTTTCGGTGCCAGTTTGGCGCTGGCCTTTTTGGCGTGAGCCTTTAATAACTGCTTTATTTTTTTTTGACGATTCATGTTTGTACCCGGCTTGTCAGTTCTTCAATGATGACAGAGGTTTGCGTGCGAGGCCCAGGGAGTGACAGGGCTTCGTCGCGTTTTCGAGCATGTTAAAGCTAGCGCCAGCGTTGCCGATATCCCCAGCCATAGACTTGCGTACCACCGGTACGACTGTAATGACTGACCTTGCGACCCATGCGCTCTGCTGCCCGGCCGCGTCATTTAAGGAAAAGTGACTGTGATCATTGGTATCGACCTGGGCACCACCAACAGCCTCGTGGCTGCCTGGGATGGCGAACGTGCCCGAATACTCCCCAATGCCGTGGGCAACCTTCTCACGCCGAGCGTCGTTGGCCTCGACGACCATGGCCAACTGGTGGTCGGGGATATCGCCCGCGAGCGGTTGCACACCCACCCGCACCTCACCGCGTCTTTGTTCAAGCGCTACATGGGCAGCGCCCGTGAAACCCTACTCGGCGGGCGCGCCTACCGCGCGGAAGAACTCTCGGCGATGCTGCTGCGCAGTCTCAAGGCCGACGCCGAGCGTGCCTTGGGCGAGCCTGTTCACGAAGCGGTGATCAGCGTGCCTGCGTATTTCAGCGATGCTCAGCGCAAGGCTACGCGTATCGCCGGCGAACTGGCGGGGCTGAAAGTCGAAAAACTGGTCAACGAACCCACCGCCGCAGCCCTGGCTTATGGGCTTCAACAGCGAAACGAGGCGACCTTCCTGGTGTTCGACCTCGGCGGTGGCACCTTTGACGTGTCCGTCATGGAGCTGTTCGAAGGCGTCATGGAAGTTCGCGCCAGCGCGGGGGACAACTTCCTTGGCGGTGAAGACTTCGATGACCTGCTCGTGGAGTTTTTCATCGCTAAAATCGGCGCCGCTGACCTGCCAGACACGGCCCTCCCTGCCACCGCACAGCGGTTGCGGCGAGAAGCGCAGCGGGTTCGCCACGCTATGGGGCAGGCGCAGACCGCACGCTTTACCCTTCGCGAGCAAGCGCGTGAGTGGAGCATTGAACTGACCCAGGCCGACCTTGCGGACATCTTCCGTCCCTTGCTGGACCGCTTGCGCGCCCCGATCGAACGCGCGCTCCGCGACGCCCGGATCAAGGTCGCGGAGTTGAACGAAATATTGCTGGTCGGTGGCACAACGCGCATGCCGCTGGTGCGCAAGCTGGTCGCGGCGCTGTTCGGGCGAATCCCGGCGATGCAGCTCAACCCGGACGAAGTGGTCGCGCAGGGTGCGGCCATTCAGGCGGCGCTACTGGCGCGCCATGCCTCCCTTGAAGAAGTGGTGCTCACCGATGTGTGCCCTTATACCTTGGGAATCGAGACGTCGGTGCAGGCAGGTGCCGGTTTCCAAAGCGGCCACTACTTGCCGATCATCGAGCGCAACACCGTGGTGCCGGTGAGCCGCTCCCGTACGGTATCGACCCTCAGTGACAACCAGAAGGTGGTCAACCTCGGTATCTATCAGGGCGAAAACCGCTTGGTGAGTCACAATATTTTCCTCGGTGAGCTGGAAATCTCCGTGCCGCCGCGCAAGGCCGGTGAAGTCACCCTGGATGTCCGCTTCACCTACGACAACAACGGTTTGCTCGAAGCCCAGGTGCACCTGCCGATCAACGGCGAAACCCGCCGGCTGGTCATCGAGAACAACCCGGGTGTACTGGCTCCAGAAGAAGTCGCCCAGCGTCTGGCTGCCCTCGAAGCGCTGAAAGTGCACCCCCGCGATCAGCAGATCAACACCCTGCTGCTGGCCCGACTGGACCGCTTGTATCAGGAAAGCCTCGGCGATGGCCGGCAGTTTATTGCCGGGTTGGCGAACCATTTCCAGCAAATGCTCGACACTCAGGACGAACGCCAGATACGCGAAGCCCGCAGCGACATTACTCAACGCCTTGCTCATTTCGAGCGAGAGGGTTAAGCGACCATGAACCACTGGCAATTGCTCAGCCTTACCCCGGATGCGGACGAACGCAGCATCAAGCGCGCCTATGCGCGGCTGCTCAAAACCCACCGCCCGGACGAAAACCCCGATGAGTTCCAGCGCCTGCGTGAAGCCTATGAAGCCTCGCTGGCCGAGGCTCGCTGGCGCGCGCAGGCGGATGAGGAAGTCGTTGAGGCCCCGATCGCCGTCAGCGCGCCAACCCCTGAATGCCCCCAGCCAGCGGAAGTCTCCCCGCTAGCCATCCCCCTGGAACGCCTCGATATCACACCGGCCATCAGCCCACCGGAACCGTCCATGGGGCAAATGCAGCAGTGGTTGGCCGAGGGTAAAGACCGTCAGCTCGTGGACGCGCTGCGCGTTTGGATGGCCAGCGACTGGCTAATACCTTTCGAGCGCCGCCAGCAATTCGAGCAGAGCGTACTGGATTGGCTCGAATCCGCCCCGCAATGGTCGCCAGCCTTCTTCGATGGCGTGTGCAAGGTCATGGGGTGGGACGAGGCCCAGGGCACCCTTCCTTGCGAGTATTGGCGTTGGGACAGACTGATCCGACGGTGCGAGGTGCAAGCCATGGAGGAGACCGTACGCGGCGATCTGGCCAGATTCGACGCCGATAAAATCCATGGGCAGGCGGCCGCCTTGCTGCTCAAACCCATGAGTGACCACCGCCGTCGTGGAATGGCCGACTACTTTACCGGCCTCGACTGGCAACGCTTTACGCAGCTCGCTCAAACCATCGAATACCAATACCCCGAGGTGCCCCAACGTCTTGGGCTGCAACCACTCGACAACTGGCGGGACTGGTTGCCGGCCTCAAGCTATCGAGGGGTCTATCTTTTCCTGTGGCTGACGCTGTCCGCTTTGGTTGTTTCTTCCTTGCTTGCTGTGCCGGCGAAAAGGAATGGGCTGGCCTCCGTGGTTATACTGCCGCTGATGATGCCGGTATTGATGTGGTTCGGCATGAAGGCCTACCAGTTTTGGGCGATGGTGGCCGTGGCGGCGGGGCGGCTGGATGTGCTGCTTAGCCGATGGTTGCTCCCGCGCCGTTGGTACCGGCAAGGCGCCGGGCTCCTGGTGCTTCGACACATACTGCCCAGTGCAGTGCCCGCAGCCTTGGCGTGCGCCTGGTCCGGTAATGTGCCGTGGCTGCGATGGGTCAGCCCGGTGGTGGTGTTCCTCGGCACGATTTATTTCACGAATTCAGCGCTGAGTGGCGGAAAGGTCTCGCTGGGCGCTCGGGCATTGCGAGCAATCAAGCTGAAGGTCGGGCGGTTGCCCTGGCACATGCTCAAGCGTGAAGGCATCCTGGTTCTGATGGCCGTGGCGGCGATGGCGGTCTGGATACATTTGCATCTGCAGGCTGTTGTTTAGGAGGGGGCGCCAATGGGTGCGTGGCGTCGATCACTTGTGATCCACTGATCGCGCTGCTTCCGTCCCTGGAGGTCTGAATGCCGTCTATCACCACGCGCCTGGCGGCGCTGTTGGTTCTTTGCCTGGCGCTTGAAGTGCCAGCCCAGAACAACGCCTGTCCGGCTGGCGAAAAACAAGTGTGCCTGGACGGCTGCATCTGCCTGCCAGACCTCGGGCAGGTGCTCGGCCCCGTGCCTGATGGCATCTATCAGATCGCGGCACCTGCCCTGGCGCTGTGGCTGACCCAGGCCCGCGCTGAGGCAGCCAACGCCGGCCTTCAACCCATGCCGCCGCACATCCGCGAGCAACTGCTGCGCTGGTACGCCCCTGGCATTCTCGATACCGCGCACTACAAAGTCAGCGACATCGGCCAGTTCAGCGCCGCCACTGCCATGCTGCAAAACCCCGATGTGGGTGCCGTGACGCTGATCGACATCATCCTTTTTCGGGACGCCCAGACCGCAGAACAGAACGTCGTGCTCTGGGCTCATGAACTCAAGCATGTGCAGCAGTTTCAGGAATGGGGAGTAGAAGGTTTTGCCCAGCGCTATACACAGGATTTCAATGCGGTGGAGGCGCCGGCTTATGCCATACAGGCTGAAGTCAGACGTTTTGTGCGCGAAGGGAATGATCACGAAAACCCGGCACATCCTCGATGACTTCCCCGGCAGACAAACGTACTCTTGCTGATCCGCTTCTCAAGACAAGAATAAAACCAGGAGTCATTGATGCAACCAATCCGTCTCGGTCTGGTGGGCTACGGCAAGATTGCCCAGGATCAACACGTTCCCGCTATCAACGCCAACCCGGCCTTCCAGTTGGTCGCTGTCGCAACGCAAGGGCAGCCCTGCGCCGGGGTAGAGAACTTTCAGTCTCTGGGTGAGCTGCTCGAAAACGGTCCGCCGGTGGATGCAATTGCGTTTTGCACACCGCCGCAAGGACGATTCGCGCTGGTGCGACAAGCGCTGGCCGCCGGCAAACACGTGCTGGTCGAAAAACCGCCGTGCGCCACCTTGGGCGAAGCGATGGCGTTGGTGAATCTGGTCGGTGAGCAAGGCGTCAGCGGTCTGTTTGCCTGGCATTCACGCTACGCGCCCGGCATCGAAGCCGCCCGTGACTGGCTGGCCACCCGCACCCTGCAAAGCGTACAGATCGACTGGAAGGAAGACGTGCGCAAGTGGCACCCCGGCCAGGCATGGATCTGGCAACCCGGCGGCCTGGGCGTCTTCGATCCCGGCATCAACGCCTTGTCGATTGCCACCCATTTGCTGGCGCTGCCGCTGTTTGTCGAGTCTGCCGAACTGCGCGTCCCGAGCAACTGCCAGTCGCCAATCGCCGCGTCCATCAAAATGTCCGACGCGCGCCACCTCGATGTCCGCGCGGAGTTCGATTTCGACCACGGTCATGACGAACTCTGGAGCATCGAGATTCGCTGCACCGAAGGCCTCCTGCGACTGGACAACGGCGGCGCACTGTTGAGTATCGACGGCGTGCGCCAGGCTGTATCGGAGGAGGGTGAGTACGCGGCGGTGTATCGACATTTTCAGCAGTTGATTGGCGACAAGGCCAGCGACCTGGATCTCCAGCCGCTGCGCTTGGTTGCAGACAGCTTTTTTGTCGGGAGCCGGATGTCGGTTGAGCCGTTTTATGATTAGTGGCGGCATGGGTGAGTGAGTGTTTTTGGGCGATTGTTGTCTGACACCAAGGACGGCCATCGACCCATAGTTGACGTTCAGCAACTGCAAAATTCAGCCAAGAGATGCCTCGGGAGAAAGAAGTCTGGCTTGGCTGTGCCGGACCTTGCAGCAAGCTCCGGGCTGTCGGTCCTCGGCTCTCTCCCACAAGGGATGCCGGGATTTACCATCCCTTGGATTACCAACGCCAATATCGTTCCCATGCTGATTGTCGGTTGCGCCGTGGCGCTGGTTTCGTTCGCCGACACCAACCTACTGTCTCGCGTCTACGCGGCGCGGACCAGAACCTACGTGGATGTGAGCTTGGCCGACATTCTGGCCGAAGTGGACGAAACCCAGCGCGCAGCGGGCATCACATTGTGCGTGACCGAGATGAAAGACCCCAGTCAAGGTGAGTTCAAGCGATTCGGGGTTTACACGTCACTGGGGAGGCACGGATTTTCCCACGCTAGACGATGCCGTTGGCAGGTATGTGCAGAGTCATCCGGTTGATCTGGCGGATTGGGAGAACGAGGGGGCAGTGAGTGGTGCCGCCGTTGCAACCGGATGACGCGGCTATCAAAAAAATGCGCAATCTCGGGCCCCTTGCCCCCCGGCTCAATAAGCATCGTGTAAATTTGAAACTGTAGCCATTGAGCATAGGACGCGAGGCACAGGCTCGATAGTCGGTAAAGCCGCCATTCGAATAATAAAAAGAACACTGATGCGCCCAGGAGATATGCCATGAGATCGCAACCGGTCCAGCAAAAATCTCAGCAAGCAGGATTACAGAGCGTTTCTGTCACCGACGCCAATGTGCTGGCGAACTCTTTGTCGGAGTGGCAGCAAGAGTACCTGCAGATAAGCCCGGGGCAATTCGCAGGTTCGGTCACTGAAATTTCCGTGGGTGTGGTGCAGATTTTCCGTGAGGTGATGAATCAAGCGGTGGATCAACATGGGCAAACCCTGCCTGGCAAGTTTGCCTTGGGCATTCCCATCGCGTTGCGCGGCCACGGTTACTGGTGCGGTAAAGAGCTCGATTGCATTGATTCCGTGTTCTTTCTCCGGCCGGATTCCGAACTCAAATTCAAGACCCCCGGCTATTCGGATATTTATGGTGCATCCGTCGATGTTGAAGCCTTCAGGAAATACTCGCTGGATGATGAGTTTGATGACAAGAGTGTCATCGCGCTGACCAAGGAAGTCAGTGCACTGGCGCCCGAAAAATGTGCAGCCTTCCGGCAAGGCTTTGATAACTTTTTCCGTGCCGTCGAGGACAATCCTTCAATTCTCGAATCGGCGTCAGCCAAAAAACAACTCACCTTCGACATCATGCAATTGCTCCTTGGCATGACAGCAGACTTGCCCGTATCGAAGAAATCCCACGCAGAGCAGTTCATTCATCGCCATGTTGTAGACAGTGCACGCAATTATATTCTTTCAAGAAAAAGTGAAGCGTTAACGGTGACCGATTTGTGTGAGGGGCTGCGCACCAGTCATCGTTCGCTGCATTATGCCTTCAACAAAGTATTGGGTATCAGCCCCGTGACTTATCTGCGCTACATACGTTTGAACGGCGTCAGGGCAGAACTTGTCTCCAGCGATAAGCCAACATTGATTAGTGAAGTGGCCGCCAATTGGGGCTTCTGGCATATGGGCATGTTCAGCGTCTATTACAAACATCTGTTTGGCGAACGGCCGTCCGAAACACTTAAGAACCATCGTTCGACGGTAATTACTTAATACCTGATTGTGAAACAGCATGCCCGGGGACACGACCCGGGCATGACGGGATTTTTTTGTTCAAAAAAACCGGAGGACATCATGAGTAAGTTGAACGGGAAAGTGGCCTTGATTACCGGGGCTTCAAAAGGAATGGGGAAATCTCATGCCAGCATCTACGCAAAATATGGGGCCAGCTTGATCCTGGTTGATCTTGATGAGTCGATCCATGAAGTGGCAGCAGAGATTCAAAATACCTACGGCGTGGAAGTACTTGCGCACGTCGGTGATGTGACCGATCCGCAGGCCATGCGCCTGATTGCCGAAAAAGGCATGCAGCGTTTTGGCCGCTTGAATGCGCTGGTCTGCAATGCCGGCGTTTGCCGACTGGCGAAGTTTCTGGATTCCAGCGATGCCGATCTCGACTTGCACATCAACGTTAACGTCAAAGGTGCATGGCATACCGCCCGGGCGGTTCTGCCGCACATGATCAACTCCGGCGGCGGTGCGGTGGTCGTCATGTCGTCCGTCACCGGTGACCTGACGGCCGATCCGGGTGAGGTGGCCTATGCCTTGTCCAAGTCCGCGCTGATTGGCTTCACCAAGGCGCTGGCGGTGGAAATGGCTCCCCATCACATTCGGGTCAATGCCATTTGCCCGGGCTTCATATGGACACCGATGGCGGAGCAGGTCGCCAGGCAAGTCAATCCGGACGATCCGAAGTCGGTTCTTGATGAACTGGCCACAGCCATTCCCATGAAACGCCTGGGCAGGCCCGATGAAGTCGGTGAGTTGTCGGCATTCCTCGCATCCGACGAGTCCAGTTACATCAACGGTGCGCAAATCGTGATCGATGGTGCCAGCACGCTGCCTGAGACAGTCAGCATCGGGATGTAACCCACGTGAGTTTTTCAGCAAGGACGCTACTGCATCGACCCATTGGCGTGATCCATAACAATAAAAGAGTGGAGCTTTTGTGATGACAGAGCTAACCGAATCCCTGCATGAAGAGGCGCCTATAGTCAGTGAAAAGCTGAAGGGCAACCTGGGTACTTATCAGATCGCATTGTTGGTGATTGCCGCCGCCGCACCTTTGGGCGCTGTTCTCACAGCCGCGCCCATCGGCTTTCAACTTGGCAACGGTCCGGGGCTGGCCGGAACATTTTTGGTGGCCGGATTCTTGATGGTTTGTTTCTCGGTCGGCTATGGCGAGTTAATTCGCGCGATCCCGGGTGCAGGCGCGTTTTACAAGTATCTATCGGTGGTGTTTGGCCTGCGAGTTGGCGCGGGCGCGGCATGGGTAGCATTGGCGTCCTACCTGGCAATTACCATTGCCCTGGCCATTGTGTCGGGCTACTACACCAATTTGACCTTGCAAACATTTGGCGTGGATATTGGCTGGACGTCATGGACATTGTTGCTCATGGCGCTGACGTCTTATCTAGGCCGGGCGAACATCGATTTTGCCGCGAAGATCCTGGTGCCATTGGTGCTTGCTGAGTTCTTCATGCTGTTTCTGCTCGGTATCTCCATTTTCATGGATAAAGGCCTCGCTGCGTTTCCAGTTGAAGCGGTATCGATTGATGCAATAACGTCGCCCGGCCTCGGGGTCGGAATGATGGTCGCGCTGGCAGCGTTCCTCGGTGTCGAGTCCGCAGCGCTGTATGCGATGGAAGCCAAGCGGCCGGAAAAATCCATTCCGGGTGCCACGCGTCTCGCAGTAGCCTTGGTGGCTGTCGCTTACTTTGTGATTATCTGGCTGATTGTAGGTGGCATCGGGGTAGAAGCGATCAAGGGCGAAGCGGCATCGGCGCAAGGCGAACTGATCATCAACCTGTTCTCGACACGCCTGGGAGGCACAACGGCCACCCTTGTTTCGATCATGCTGTGCACCAGCAATTTTGCCTGTTTGTTGTCGCTGCACAACGCGGCCACTCGCTACGTGCATGTGCTGGCCAAAGATAAACATTTGCCGCGTGTGCTATCGAACATTCATCCGCAAAAAAACTCCCCGGCCAATGCGAGTCTTCTAGTAACGGTGGTGGTTGCAGTCTGCATCGCCGTCCCATCGTCGCTGGGTTACGACGCGTTTGTCTTCCTTTTCCCGGTGACGCTGGCTTTGGGAACGATTGGGCTCATCGGGCTTCAGGCATTCATTTCGCTGGCAGTGGTTGCCCATTTCAAGAAAGTCAGCTCTCGCAAGTATCTCAAAGTCTTGGTCAGCCCACTGGTTGCACTGGCGGGGCTTAGCGTGGCGGTTTACTTGATCTATGAGAACTACGGGCTGCTGACCGGCAGTGAATCCGCTTGGGTGAACGGAACGCCATTACTTCTGGTGGTGCTGTTCTTTTACGGCGTGATTAAAGGCCGTTCAAAGAACAATTAATTCAACAGTCCGTCGGACGCTGTAAGCACCGCATTAGTGCAGGTTGCTCTTTGATAGTGCGAAGTGATGACTAAAGTCTGGATAACTGGAACGCGCAGGAGGGTTGCCGACCTGACCGCAGCGTTGCCGGATCATTTATCCGCTGTGCCTTGAGCGATTAAAAAGCCAGAAACATGCCAGCTCTTTTAGTTTGGCGAGTGCCCGCTATGTTTCTGCCAATTTGTGTTAATGCGCCTGCGGTAGTTGGTCGTAGTCTTTATAGGCCGACTTACCGCAGTGCTGCAGTTTCTTCATCGTCTGAATGCCTTTAAACCCAAAAGTACATTTGACTGGAAGAGTACGAAGCATGAACGTTAATCTTAAAATAACCACCGCGACCCACCCGCTTGACCCGCTTTCGCTAGAGGAGCTTGCTTTGGCGAGCAGCATCCTGAAACGGGAAAAAAACCTTCACGACAAATGCCGCTTCCCGTACCTGCATCTCGCCGAGCCGGATAAGCGTGAGGTATTGGCCCATGTGCCAGGCCAGGCATTTTCCAGGCGTGCATTTGCCTTGGTGCTGGACAAATTGACGGGCAACACCTTCGAAGCGCTGGTTGATTTGAACAGCCAAACCCTTGTCGATTGGCAAGCGGTCGACATTGAAACCCAGGGTCATGCACCGATCATGATTGAGGAGTTCGACCTGTGCGTGGAAGCTGTGCAAAACGACCCCGCGTGGCGTGCGGCTGTCAAGCGCCGGGGCCTCACCGATGCCGATATTGAAAACGTACAGATCGATCCCTGGTCATTCGGGCATTTCGGCGATGATGAACGTTATCAGGGCAAGCGGTTGATGCGCGGTGTCGCGTTCTACCGAGACAAGCTGACCGACAACGGCTACGCCCACCCGATCGAAGGACTGGTTGCTATCATCGACCTGAACAAAGGCGAGGTCATCGAGCTGTTGGACGACGGTCGTCTGACGCCGATTCCCAAAGCCACGATCAACTACGATTCCGCGTCCCTGGGCCAGCCGCGTGACGGACTCAAACCGTTGCACATCACGCAGCCTGAGGGCGTGAGCTTCACCGTCGATGACTGGAAAGTGAGTTGGCAGAACTGGGAGTTCCGCGTCGGCTTCACGCCGCGCGAAGGTCTGGTTCTGCACCAACTGGGCTACAAGGACGGTGACGTCGTGCGCCCGATCCTCTATCGCGCCAGTGTCACCGACATGGGCGTTCCCTATTCGGACAACGAGCTCAATCATTACTGGAAATGCGCGTTCGATGGCGGCGAATACGGGCTCGGTCGTCTGGCCAACCAACTGGAGCTGGGCTGTGATTGCCTGGGGGCGATTCGTTATTTCGATGTGCCTTCGGTCAATGATCAGGGCGAACCTTTTGTCATGAAGAACGCTATCTGCATGCACGAGGAAGATTACGGCACGCTGTGGAAACACTATGAGTTTCGTACCGGTGTGTTCGAAATGCGTCGCTCCCGGCGCCTGGTGATCAGCTTCTTCTGCACCGTGGCCAACTACGACTATGGGTTTTTCTGGTACCTCTATCAGGACGGTACGATTCAACTCGAAGCCAAGCTGACCGGGATCATCCAGACCGCCGCGTTGGCTCCCGGTCAACGCCCCGCCAGCGGGGGCGGAATGGTCACGCCCGAGTTCTATGGCCCGACCCACCAGCATTTTTTCAGTGCGCGTTTGCACATGATGGTGGATGGCGAGCACAACTCTGTGACCGAAACCAATTTCCAGTCGCGCCCGCAAGGCGAGGGAAATACCTGGGGCAACGTCTTCGACAGTGTGACCACCACGTTTACCCATGAGCTGGACGCCGCCCGTGAGGCCAACGGCCAGACCGGGCGCTTCTGGAAAATCATCAATCCGAACGTCAAGAACGCCGTCGGCAATCACCCCGGCTACAAGCTGATGGCCGAGCACAATCCGGTCATGCTCGCCCAACCCGACAGCTCGTTTGGTCGACGTGCAGGGTTTGCCAGCAAGCACCTGTGGGTGACGCCTTACGCGCCCGGCGAGCGTTACGGCTCCGGCGATTACCCCAACCAGCATCGGGGTGACGGCCTCCCGCTGTACACGCAGAACAACCGCGAGATCCAGAACCAGGATCTGGTGGTATGGCACACCTTTGGCCATACCCACATCTGCAAACCGGAGGATTTCCCGGTGATGCCGGTGGAATACGTCGGGTTCAAACTCAAGCCCAATAACTTCTTCAACGGCAACCCGGCCATGGACTTGCCGGCGAGCAGGGACCACGCCAGTGTCCAGGACGGTCAGCCGGCCAGTTGCTGCAAACACAACGCCTGATCAGGTCTCTATCGATGAATGCCCAAGCGCTCTGCGCTTGGGTCGAGGGTGGTTGTCATGTCTGGATTTTCGAGTTGGGCCTGGCTGGAGTTATTGCCGATAGCCGTGTTTGTTTGCTGGGTGAGCGGAGGGCCTAAGGGTTGGAAGCGTCAACCGTTGTTGCTGGGCGGTGCTGCGCTGGTGTTTTTGCTGGGCATGCAGCCGGCGCTGGACGCCGCTGCGCGCCACAGCGTCTGGCTGCACTGCCTGCAAAGCGCTTTGATTCATCACCTGGCGCCGATCCTTTTACTGTTTGCCGTCGCCCGGGAGCCGGCCAGTGAAGCGGGTTTCACAAAGGAAGGGAGGGCGGTGCGAATTTGGGTGGTGATCGTGTTTGGTGCAATGAGCGGCGTATGGATGCTGCCGCAATTGCATCAACGATTGATGGACGATGCCACGCTGTATGCGCTGATGAAATGGGCCATGGCCGTGAGTGGGTTGTGGTTGTGCCGGGTAATGGGGCGTTATTGCCAGCGCGCGGATGTTCCCTTGCGCAAGCAGTGGAGCTTCAGCCTGGGGGTGGCGCTACCGCAAGTGCTGGTCGGTTTGATGCTGCTGCTCAGTCCACCTCTGTATCCCATGCACGGTCACTCGATGATGCACATGCACGGTGTCGGGAACATGAGTGCTCAACTGGATCAGTTTTTGGGGGGCGCGCTGATGTGCCTGTCGGCGTTGCTTCTGCTGTGGGTCGATCGTGTTATGCATCGCAAACCTGTGCCGACTATCAACGCCGTTGGGCCGAGGGTGAATGGGCAAACAGGCGTTTGTACTCCTGGCTGAAATAGCTTTGATGGGTGAACCCCCAGCGGTACGCCACATCGGCGACGCTGGGGGCCGGGTGCTCGGTAAGGCTGCGCTGGGCGGCGTTCAAACGGACGGCGCGCAGATACGTCAGAGGCGAGCTGCCGGCGATTTTTTCGAAGCTGTAATGCAGCGTGCGGCGGGGGATCTTCAACTCCCTGCACAAGTCCAGGATCGACAGCGACTCCCCTGCAGGGCTTTGCAGCACGCGCTCATGGCAGTATTTGACAATGTGCTGGTGGCTGCCGCCCAGTCCCTGTAAGCGCACCGGGTTTTGCGGCTCCAGCAAGTCGAGCAGCGTATCGAGTACGCAGTTCTGAAGGGCTTGATCATTGAGGTCGTCAAGGGTTTGGAGCTGATCAAGCAGGCCGGTCATGGCAACCTGGGCACCTTGTAGACCCCCGGCGCACAGCTTCATCCCGTAACCCCTGGGTCGACGGTAGAACAGTTCAACGTCCTCAGCGACCAACAGTTGTTCAAGCACCTGGCAATTTAACGAAACCACAATGTAGTCAGTGTCCGGCGGTGTGACGAAGAAAAAATCGTCGTCGTAGGGCAGGAAGTTCAGCCCGTCGGCAAGAAGGCTTCGATTCGGCGCCACGTCGGGCTGACTCGGCAGGTTCACCGGCAGCAGCAGGTTTATGCACTGGGCAGGCGTGTGCGTGTGCTGGGCAACAGCGCTGCTCAGGGTTTCACGGAACAATCGGACGCCGTTCAGTTGCACGTCCTGCAGGGCACCGTGAAAAGCACCAGGCGTCAGCTTGTCGTAGTGTTGCGACCAGTGCGCCAGTGATGCGGCGTGTTCGATGATTTCGTCGAAGTGTTGAGTCTGCCTGTGCATCGTGCGGCACCGTTACGCCTGTCGCTTGTCCTTACAGCAGCAATCCGGACGCCAATGCCCGGAAACTTTCGACGGCTTTTTCAGAGGCGGTCTGGGGATCCTCAGCATGTGCAATCCACAAGGAAGCGCCGAGCAGGGCACCCATGATCAGGCGCGCCGTCGCTTCGGTGTCGACCACGCGGATCGTTCCTTCGTCAATCAGCTTTTGAATGCTGCGTTGGGTGCTTCGGATGCACGCGTTCTGGCTCGGCCATTGCGACGGGTCGCCCAGTACCGCTGGCCCGTCGAGGAAGAGAATGCGCTGGATTTCAGGTTCCAGGGACATCTTGATGTAGGCGATGGACTCATCGATGAAGCCGTCCCAGGTTGTGCTGGCCTCTTCGATAATGACCGACAACCGTTCCATCATTTCTCCATCTATCTGGGCGATGACGGCCTGTAGCAAGCCCTTTTTGTCGCCAAAGTGATGGTACAGCGCACCCCGGGTCAGACCCGCTTGAGCGGTGAAATCGTCCATCGAACTTTCCGCATATCCCTTCGCAGCAAATGCGTCTCGCGCCGCCTTTATCAGTTTGCCGCAAGTCTCCGCGATCATGTCCGCACGCTTCTGCGCCATCGGTCGTGTTCCCTATAAAGAATTTAACATTCGTTGCGTATGTAAGTTGACATACTTCGCGTATGTCGTATTGTGTATCACATACGAGGCGTATGCAATGAGTCTGAGCTGTGTGCTCTCAGCCTCGGGAGCCCCGCCATTTCGCACAGGATACCGAGCAATGCGTGAACAGCGCGATTCCGATATTTCACTGCACCCCGCAGGTCAGGGGAAAACCCTGGGATTTATCCTCAACCCGGTCGCCGGAATGGGCGGACGCGTGGGGCTAAAGGGCACCGATGGGGTCGAGGTTTTGCAGGAAGCAAGGCGCCGCGGTGCGCAACCCGTTTCAAGCGATCGGGCCTTGATCGCGCTCAAGCGTCTGGCGGCTTCGACGACGTCATTCCGGCTGATCACCGGCTCGGGTGAGCTGGGCGAAGATGTCGCGCGCGCCGCCGGTCTCGACCCGATTGTCGTCTATACGTCGTCGCCGGGAGCGAGCCGGCCCGATGACACCCGAAATGCCGCGCTCGTCATGGCGCATGCCTCGGTCGATCTGCTTTTGTTCGCCGGCGGAGATGGCACCGCGCGCGATGTGCTGGAAAAGGTCAGTGATCGCGTACCGATCCTCGGTATTCCTACGGGTGTGAAGATGTATTCCGCCGTGTTCGGCACTAATCCGCAGAACGCTGGACATCTTGCGGCACGCTTCGTTGCCGGCGACTCGTCGGTGCGCTTTCGCGAAGCCGAGGTCATGGACATCGACGAGGCTGCCATGCGCAACGATCAGGTGTCGGCGCGGCTGTATGGCTACGCCCGCAGCCCGCACCAACGTCACCTGACGCAAAACGCCAAGGCCGGTTCCTTGGCCAACGAAAACATGGCGCTCGACGCCGTGTCCCGACAGGTTGTCAGGGACATGAAACCCGGCTGCCTATACCTGCTGGGACCAGGCACCACCACGCGACGCATTATGACTGAGCTCGGCCTGCCGTCGACGCTGTTGGGCGTAGACGCGGTCATGGACGGTGCGCTGGTGGGTGCCGACCTCAATGAACACGCGTTGATCCGTCTGATGGAAGGGTACGAGACACGCATCATCGTTGGCGTTCTGGGCGGTCACGGCAGCTTGTTCGGCCGTGGCAACCAGCAGATCAGCGCCGAGGTCATCCGCCGGGCAGGGCGCGAACACATCATCGTGATCACCTCGATGGACAAGCTCCTTTCCCTCGATACCGGCTGCTTGCGCGTCGACACGGGTGACGCCGAAGTCGATGCCATGCTCAGCGGCCACATACGCGTGCACACAGGGCCTGACCGGTCCGTCTTCTTCAGGGTTCGATCCTGATCAATTGTTTCATCCGATAAAAACGAGGATAACCCCATGAGTAATCATGTCGCCCACCCCTACATGGCGAACTCTGTTCCTGCACTCAAACAGGAGATGCTCGACTCGATCGGTGTAGACAGCATTGAGGAGTTGTTCCAGCAAATCCCCAATGAACACCGCCTGCAACGTCCGATTGATTTGCCGCCGGCGCTCAACGAGAGCGAGCTGCGTCGGCATCTGCTCAGCACGTTGTCGAAAAACAAGACCTGCGAGCAAAACCTTAACTTCCTGGGTGCCGGCTGTTGGCAGCATCACGTTCCGGCAGCGTGCGACGAAGTCGTGCGCCGTAATGAATGGCTGACCTCGGTGTTTGGTGAGCCGAGCTCCGACCACGGTCGCAATCAAGCCTGGTTCGAGTTCTGCAGCCAGCTCGGCGAGCTGCTGAACATGGATCTGGTCGGCCTGCCGGTGCGCAGCTGGGGTTGCGCTGCGGGTCACGCCATTCGCATGGCAACCCGAATTACCGGGCGCAGCGAAGTGGCGGTGGTCCGTGCCATCGATCCTGAGCGGCTTTCCATCATCCGCAATTACTGCGAACCCGTGGAAATGCCGGGCCACATCGTCGTGCGACTCGTCGACTTTGACCCGAAAACCGGCTTGCTCGATATTGATCACCTCCGTGCCTCGATCGGCGCGCAAACGGCTGCCGTCTATTTCGAAACACCGTCTTATTTCGGTGTGATCGAACAGCAAGGGGCCGAAATTTCCGCCATTGCCCATGCAGCGGGTGCCGAAGTCATCGTTGGGGTCGATCCGATCTCCCTCGGCGTGCTGGCCGCACCGATTGATTTCGGCGCCGACATCGTGGTGGGTACCACTCAGCCGCTCGGCGTGCATATGAACTGTGGTGGCGGGGTCAGCGGCTTCATTGCAACCCGCGACGAAGAACTGTACGCCCACCAATACCCGACGCTGTTCATCAGCATCGCCGAAACCACCAAGCCCGGCGAATATGGTTTTGGCCTGAGCTTGTTCGAACAATCGTCCTACGGCTTGCGTGACAAGGGCAATGACTGGACCGGTCATTCGGTCTACATGTGGGCCATCGCCAATGCCGTCTACATGGCGATGATGGGACCAAAGGGCTTCGAGGATGTAGGCAATCTCATCCTGCAGCGTGCTCACTACGCGGCGAAGTTGCTGAGTGAAGTTCCCGGTCTGGCAGTGACATTCCCTTCCGGTTTCTTCAAGGAGTTCGTGGTGAATTTCGACGCCACCGGGCTGAGCGTGAAGGACATCAACAAGCAGTTGCTCGCGCTCGGAATCTTCGGCGGCAAAGATCTGACTCACGACTTTCCGGCGCTTGGGGCCAGCGCCCTGTACTGCGTCACCGAGATTCACACACAAGCCGATATTCAGCGCCTGACTGCTGCACTTAAAGAGGTAATCGCACAATGAGCACTCCACTCAAGGAATACCATGCTCCCGTCTGGAGCGAACCCGTCATTCTGGAGATGGGCTATCCCGGCCGTCGCGGTGTGATCTTTTCCGACGTTGAGGCTGACGTGCAAGCGGCTGTCGGCAGTGCCGTCGATTTGATTCCCGCGAACATGAGGCGCTCCAGCAAACCGACGTTGCCGGAACTGTCCGAGCCCGAGGTGTTGTATCACTACTTGCGCCTGTCGCAGCAGACCCTGGGCATGATGAACATCAGCCTGTTCGGCACCTGCACCATGAAGTACAACGCGCAGATCAACGAGGCGATGGCATGGCGCCCTGAAATTACTCACGTGCATCCACATCAGGACGAGGACACCCTGCAAGGCGCGCTCGAAGTCGTGCATGGCATGGACACGATCCTGCGCGAGTTGTCCGGGATGGACCAGTTCATCTTCCAGGCAGGCGGCGGTGCTGACGCGGCGTACACCAGTTGCGCGGTGACCCGTGCCTACCATGCTTCCCGTGGCGAACTGGAGCAGCGTGACGAGATCATCACCACCATCCAGACGCACCCCAGCAGCGCCGCGACGGCAGCTGCCGCCGGGTTCAAGGTCATCACCCTGATGATCGAAGAGAACGGTTACCCGTCGCTCGAATCCCTGAAGGCCGCCGTGTCCAACCGCACGGCAGCGCTGATGGTGAACAACCCCGACGACATGGGCGTGTACAACCCGGAAATTCGTGAGTGGGTGCGCGTGGTGCATGAAGCGGGCGGTCTGTGCTTCTACGACCATGCAAACTTCAACGGCGCGATGACTAAGATTCGTGCGCGAGAGCTCGGTTTCGACGCGTGCATGTTCATGCTCCACAAGACGTTCGGCGCACCGAAAAGTGGAGTGGGAGGCCCGGCGGTGGGCGCCTATGGTTGTTCGGCAGAACTTGCACCGTTCCTGCCGGCACCGGTGGTGGCCTTTGACGGTGAACGATACAGCCTGGATTACGACCGTCCGCAGAGTGCCGGCAAGATCCGCGAGTTCTGGGGCAACGTTCCGGTCATCCTCAAGGCCTACGCTTGGTCCCGCGCCATGGGCGCAAAAGGGATGGCTGAGGCGTCGGACATTTCGGTACTGGCCAACAACTACATGGAAAAAGGCTTGCTGGCGATTCGTGGCGTGACTCGTTCACACCCTGAGGCTAAAAGCCACCGGATGGAGATGACGCGCTACAGCCTTGAGCAACTCAAGGAGGAAACCGGAGTCGACGTCCATGACGTGCAAAACCGCATGAGCGATTTCGGTATTGATCCGATGTGGAGCAGTCACCACCCGTGGCTGGTACCGGAGCCGTTCACCCCCGAGGCAGGCGAGATGTACGGTAAAGAGGCGCTGGACACCTGGATTGCGGTGCTTGCGCACATATCCGACGAGGCTTACTCGAATCCGGCGATCGTCAAGACCTCGCCGCACAACCAGGCGATTCACCGGTTGAAGAGCGCACCGCTGGAAGACCCGGCTCATTGGGCCATGACCTGGCGTGCGCACCTGCGCAAAACCAAGCAACAGACTGCTTGAACCTGGCGTTTGCACGCAGCGGCCCCGTTGATCAGGCGGGGCCGTTTTGAAACCTGATCAGAGCTAACAATCAGCCATCGGAGGTTTCCAGCACAGTAAAACAGGCTGGTGATTTCCCCACAGGATAACCTCATGTCGATTTTCGAAACGGGCCTGGCGCCCTCGGCAGTCAACCATATCGCCCTTTCTCCGCTGAGCTTCATCGAGCGTACAGCCTCTGTCTACGGTGAGTATCCCGCCGTGATCCACGGCGCCATCCGCCGCAACTGGCAAGAGACCTATGAACGTTGCCGGCGCCTGGCTGGCGCACTAAGCCAGAGGGGTATCGGCAAGGGCGATACCGTGGCAGTGATGCTCCCCAACATCCCGGCCATGCTCGAAGCCCACTTTGGCGTGCCGATGATCGGCGCTGTACTCAATACCCTGAACGTGCGGCTGGATGCGCAAGCTATTGCCTTCATGCTTGAGCACGGCGAAGCCAAGGTGTTGATCACCGATCGGGAGTTCCACGCTGTTATTCGTGAAGCCTTGAGCTTGCTCTCTCATCCGCCACTGGTTGTCGATGTGGACGACCCGGAGTACGGCGAAGGCAGCGCGGTTAGCACGCTGGACTATGAAGCCTTCCTCGCTGAAGGTGATCCACAGTTCGCCTGGCAATGGCCTGAGGATGAATGGCAAGCCATCTCGCTCAACTACACATCCGGCACCACGGGGAATCCCAAGGGGGTCATTTACCACCACCGCGGGGCCTATCTCAATTCACTGGGAAATCAGATGACTTGGGCCATGGGGCACCACCCGGTGTATTTGTGGACCTTGCCGATGTTTCATTGCAACGGCTGGTGCTATCCATGGACGGTGACTGCGTTGGCTGGGACTCATGTATTCCTGCGTCGGGTCGATCCGCAGAAAATCCTCACTTTGATTCATCAACATCGGGTCAGCCATTTGTGTGGTGCGCCGATTGTCCTCAATGCGTTGGTCAATCTGCCAGACTCGTCCAAGGCTGCCTTCGATCATCCGGTCGACGCCATGCTGGCGGGCGCCGCACCGCCGGCCAAAGTCATCGGTGCGGTCGAGGAGATGGGCATCAAGGTCACACACGTTTATGGGCTGACTGAAGTTTACGGCCCGGTGACCGTTTGCGCCTGGCATGACCAGTGGGACGAGCAACCGCTGAATGAGCGCGCAAGGATCAAGTCGCGCCAGGGCGTGCGCTATCCGACCCTGGAAGGGCTGATGGTTGCCGATCCGAAAACCCTTGAACCGGTCCCCTTGGACGGCACAAGTGTCGGCGAAATCTTCATGCGCGGGAACACGATCATGAAGGGCTATTTGAAGAACACCGAAGCGACAAGTGAAGCGTTCGAAGGCGGCTGGTTCCATACCGGCGACCTGGCGGTGCGTCACCCTGACGGTTATGTCGAAATCAAGGATCGCCTAAAGGACATCATTATCTCGGGCGGCGAGAACATTTCCACCATCGAGGTCGAAGACGTTCTCTATCGTCACCCGGCAGTACTGGAGGCCGCAGTGGTCGCCCGTCCGGACGAAAAGTGGGGCGAAACTCCTTGCGCCTTCATCAAGCTCAAAGTCGATTATCAGAACACCCGGGAAGCCGATATCATCCTGTTCTGTCGTGAACATCTGGCGGGCTTCAAATTGCCGAAAACCGTGGTGTTCATCGAGTTGCCGAAAACATCGACAGGCAAGATCCAGAAGTACTTGTTGCGCGATTGGGCCAAGGCACTCTGAAAAGAGTGCCCAAGTTTAGAGCGCGTTAGCTGGAGTAGCCGGTAAAGGCTATCAGCCTCTCTCCAGTTTAAATGGAGAAGGCTGATGGTTGGCTGAAGGCTTCAGCGTTTGCAGATCCTGTTCGCAGGTTTTATTGGCGTGGGGGACGCCAAGCTCGCCGACCTCTTCCTGCATCAACGTATCGCAGGCAAAAAAATCAGCGGGTCGGCAATACTTCTCAAGCGAAGCATTGTCGAGATGAAAGGCATAGGTTCTGAAAAAAGGCATCTGGGCCTCCGGTGCAATACCGATGGTGGGCAGGGGACGGGAAATCGAGGTGGGGTAAACAGGCTGGGTTGGGGGATTACGAACCTTGGCCGTAGGCGGCAATCCACTCGTTTGTTGACCACCGTTGTCGTCCATCTGTAAAGGAATGCTAGGAGTTAACGGCCTCGGATCTGGTCGAACTTGCGGCAGTATCTGATTACAGCCGAGCTACTTTTTGCGGTTCGCTGCCACCCCAGTACAACCAGGTCCAGCCGTCGCCCTTGCGCTGGAATACCCCGGTCGTAACGTACTGGACGACCGTTGGCTCAGCGTTTTCAAACGTGTGGCCGTCGATTCGGATCTGCGCCCAGGCAATGTCACCGCGTATCCAGGACACCACCAGTCGTGGTTCCCATCGGATGTTCAGGGTGGTCACCCACGTCATGCCATTTTGTACCGCTTCGGTCCCCATGAAGAACTCGTCCAGGCCTGAGCCGGCGATCGCGACGTCCGGATCGGTGAAGTACTTGGCGACGTCCGAGCTAGGCGTGGAAAAACCCTGCAGGACTTTCGTGATAAAGGCATTGAGTGACTCCCGGGTCGCGGTGTCGGAAATCATGGAGGGCGACTGGTACCCAACGAGACTGTCGATCATGAATACTCCCTGTTGGCTTACGTGGTGTTGGAACTTTTCTGCGGGTGATAAAGGTATGGCGTCCGTGCGGCGGAATTTTTCATACGATGCGTATGTTAGTAATGCTATTTAACATACGCTACGCATGTCAAGCGGCATGCATACCGAATGCTTTTTCGTAAAACCTGGAGCGATGGAAGGCTGGGTTGTCGTAGAAATCGATTGAGCAGCAGGGGATTTTTTGTGGTGAAGGGGCACATCTGTCGATTGACATACGGGTTGTATGTTGTATGTTGTATTTTGCTCTGCATACATTGCGTATGTAGCAAGCTTCTGCCCAACCAGGCTTGGCCAGGATGATGCATGCGGCACTTCTTCACTTGGATCAATTGTCAAACATGCATGACTTCAAAGATCACCGCGGATACTCGGCCATGTACCGCGAGGGGCACCTGACTCTTGGGCTTTACTTCGCGATTGAATCCTACGCAGGGGCTATCCCGGAGATGGATTTAGCGCGACAGATCAGTACCGCGCAAATGGCGGAACGCTACGGATTTTCGGCCGTGTATTTCAGGGATGTTCCTCTGAATGTTCCTTCGTTCGGTGATGTGGGCCACATTTATGACCCATGGGTATTCATGGGATATGTGGCGGCGCAGACGACCCGTATCGCGCTAGCGACGGGCAGCATCGTTTCGACCTTGCGTCATCCCTTGCATCTCGCCAAGGCAGCAGCTTCGGTAGACAGACTGTCGGGACAGCGCCTCGTGCTTGGTCTTGCGACAGGGGACCGGCCAACCGAGTTCTCGGCCTTCAACGCCTCTCTCGAAAAACGCCATGAATTGTTTCAGGAAGCATTGGCGGTGATGCGCCGTGTATGGAGCGAAGAGTCGCCAAGGATCTCCACGTCTAGGGTAGAACTGTCCGTCGCAGACCTGCTACCCAAGCCTCTACTGGGCACCATCCCTGTTATGGTTACGGGACACTCGCGTCAATCGCTGGAGTGGATCGCCAATCATGCCGACGGTTGGCTCTACTATCCGCAGGACGTGGTGCAACAGGCAGTGACGATTAAAAAATGGCGGTCGTTGACTCAAGGTTTCAAGCCATTCTCGCAGTCACTTTATGTTGATCTCTCGCCAGATCCGGAAGAAGCAGCCACGCCTATTCATCTCGGATTCAGGTCAGGCCATCGTTTCCTGATCCATTACCTGCAAACGTTGAGAGAGATAGGGGTCAACCATGTCGGCTTGAATCTCAAATACGGTCGCCGCCCTGCGCACGAAGTCGTTCAGGAGCTGGGGGAGTACGTGGTTCCTTATTTTGCTGGCAACTATCCAGAAGCAATGGGATGGACTCCTCCTCACCTCGGCATCTTGAGTGCCAGACTGAAGGTGCGAACCACAGTT
>NZ_CATKQK010000054.1:0-215 GCF_949767185.1 Pseudomonas sp. IT-P100 | reverse complement strand
GATGAAAGCACCACGACCCTCACCATCGACGTCAACAACGGTTGCATCACCCCGGTCACCCTCAACGGCCTCGACGCCTGTGGCGGCGAACTGACCGTCTACGAGAAAAACCTCACCTACGGCACTGACCCGGATGCCCCGGCCCTGACCCAGACCGGCACCTTCACCGTCAATGCCCCGGATGGCCTGCAAACCTTGACCGTGGGCGGTATCGC
>NZ_CATKQK010000053.1:0-240 GCF_949767185.1 Pseudomonas sp. IT-P100 | reverse complement strand
ACCATCGTTATCACGCAGGGTGTAGGTGAACACGTCGGTCGCGCCCGGGCCGTTCACGGAGTTCGGATAGCTGTGGTACTCGGCGTTGCCTTGGGCGTCCAGGGTCAGGTAGCCGTAAGTGCCGTTGATCTGGGTGTTGAGCCCGCCGTTCACCGGGGTCGAAGTGTCCGAACCGGCGCGCACGCCGACCACGCCACCGCCGAGCAAGGGGCCATCGGCGCCGGCAACGTCGTTCCACAG
>NZ_CATKQK010000052.1:0-272 GCF_949767185.1 Pseudomonas sp. IT-P100 | reverse complement strand
GCCTCGCGCTGCCTGATTTGCGAGGCCGCTCAAGCATGAACCTTTCGACCTCCTTGCCAAACGACCTGCCCTGGAGTGAGCAACAGGCTTTCCTGTTGCTGGACGGCGCAACCCTGAGCGATTTGCCGGAACGGTTGAAAAAACTCTGTCCCGGAGCAAGCACTGTTGCGCTGTATGACTGCGCGCCCTTCACTGCGCTGCGGGATATCTCGCCGACGCTGGTGGCGATCCAACAACCTGACGAACCGATTGTTCAGTTCTATCTGCAACAC
>NZ_CATKQK010000051.1:0-290 GCF_949767185.1 Pseudomonas sp. IT-P100 | reverse complement strand
GTCACTCGATGACCTGGTTTGTTAAAACGCCCCAGCTTCTTGATGTCCAGGTGAAGCAGACCTCCGGGCTTAGAATATTCGTAGCGAATCACTGGCGGTGGCGGTTCCAGGTATGCCAAACGGTTGAGGCCGTTACGGCTCAATAACCTGCCCACAGTGCTGTGTCCCACCTTCAAGTCCTGGCTGATTTGGCGATAGGTTTTTCGCTGGCGACGTAGCTCAAGCACTTGTTCCTGGCGCATCTCAGGAAGCGCGTGCGGACAGAACTTGGGGCGGGACGAACGATCCTG
>NZ_CATKQK010000050.1:0-295 GCF_949767185.1 Pseudomonas sp. IT-P100 | reverse complement strand
GGCCCTTGCTACAAGTCCGGACGTTTCAAGCGTCTATGTCGACGGCTGGGGCTTAAACACATCTATACCAAACCTTACACACCACGAACGAATGGCAAGGCAGAGCGATTTATCCAAACCGCTCTGCGCGAATGGGCCTACGCCAGAAGTTACGAAAGCTCAGACCAACGTGCGACCTACCTGACGTCGTGGTTGCACGAGTACAACTGGCATCGCCCGCATGCCAGCCTGAGTTATTTGCCACCAATTAGCCGAATAGCATCCGTGAACAACGTGGTGGGTTTACACAGCTAGC
>NZ_CATKQK010000049.1:0-316 GCF_949767185.1 Pseudomonas sp. IT-P100 | reverse complement strand
GAAGGACCGTCGATACCGTGAACCCTCACCAACACACACCCACGTTGTCGATTATTAATTCGCGTTCGCTGGCAATCCGCAACGTGGACTACTGTCGGCATCCAGACAAAACAGATATCGAGTCGCGAATCACTCGGCAAATTTACGACGCGGCGGGGCGGTTGATTGCGTCATGGGATCCACGGCTTTGGGGCTCGGCGCCGAAACCGAACCTGGTGACTGTCTACGGCTTGAGTGGTCAGCCCGTGTTGACGGAAAGTGTGGACGCCGGTTGGCAGCTGAGTTTGTTGAATCACACCGGCTTGCTGCATTCATT
>NZ_CATKQK010000048.1:0-342 GCF_949767185.1 Pseudomonas sp. IT-P100 | reverse complement strand
GCCGTCGTTATCGCGCAGGGTGTAAGTGAACACGTCGGTCGCGCCCGGGCCGTTCACGGAGTTCGGGTAGCTGTGGTACTCGGCGTTGCCTTGGGCGTCCAGGGTCAGGTAGCCGTAAGTACCGTTGATCTGGGTGTTGAGCCCGCCGTTCACTGGCGTCGAAGTGTCCGAGCCGGCGCGCACGCCGACCACGCCACCGCCGAGCAAGGGGCCATCGGCGCCGGCGACGTCGTTCCACAGCACGTTGCCGCTGACGACGCCGCCTTCGGTTACCGAGGTCGCGTCAGGGTTGGCATCGGGCGTGTCATCGACGATGTTGACGTTGATCTGGCCGGTCGCGGT
>NZ_CATKQK010000047.1:0-358 GCF_949767185.1 Pseudomonas sp. IT-P100 | reverse complement strand
TTGAAGAAGACGATAAGAAGCAGCCCGAAATTGGGTCTGTAGCTCAGTTGGTTAGAGCGCACCCCTGATAAGGGTGAGGTCGGCAGTTCGAATCTGCCCAGACCCACCAATTTTTGTGTGGGATCCTGTAGCAATACGGGGCCATAGCTCAGCTGGGAGAGCGCCTGCCTTGCACGCAGGAGGTCAACGGTTCGATCCCGTTTGGCTCCACCACTACTGCTTCTGATTGTATAAAGCTTAGAAATGAGCATTCCATCGTGATGGTGGTGAATGTTGATTTCTAGTCTTTGGCTAGATCGTTCTTTAAAAATTTGGGTATGTGATAGAAAGATAGACTGAACGTTACTTTCACTGGTAA
>NZ_CATKQK010000046.1:0-395 GCF_949767185.1 Pseudomonas sp. IT-P100 | reverse complement strand
GGATCAGTCGTCTTGTTTGTTCTTCAGGACTTCGCCGGTGGCGGCGTTCAAGTCCACGTCCCATTCAACATTCTTGGCGTCACGCAGTTCGACTTCGTACTCGTAGATTTTGGAATGCTTGTCCAGGTCGCTGTCGGTAATCGTGGCACCCGGATGCAACTTCAGAACGATCTGGTTCAGCTCTTCCTGCGGCTTGATCTTGCCGTCCTTGACCAGTTGAGGGATCTGATCAACGAGAACGTCAGCAGCTTGCGCCAGGCCAGCGGTGAGGGTCAGGGCAGCAGCGGTGAACAGGGCAGTCAAAGTCTTCATGAGGTTCTTTCCTTGGGTGAGCCGTTTAAGTGAGTCCAGATTAACTGTGGCAACTTAATTCAGGCTTAATTCCTTGGTCACGT
>NZ_CATKQK010000045.1:0-407 GCF_949767185.1 Pseudomonas sp. IT-P100 | reverse complement strand
ACACAGCTGACGAGCAGGCAACCACCCAGGACATAGGTGCCGTTGTTCATGTCGCCGGTCAGTGTCTCGGCCATGGCTGTAATCATGGAACCGGTGAACCCGGAGAGGTTGCCGATTGCGTTGATCATGCCGATACCCGCTGCTGCAGCCACACCCGATAAAACCGTGCCGGGCAATGTCCAGAAAATTGGCATCAGGCTCAGCAACCCTGATGCGGAGATGCTGAGGAAGAAAATCGACACCGGCAGGTTATGGGCGAAGAAGGCGCTGCCAATCAGGCCCATCCCGCCAATGAATGCCGGGATGGCCGCGTGCAATCGGCGCTCACCGGTTTTATTGGAGTGCCAGGCGTTGAGGGTCATGGCGACGATGGCGGTGGCGTAGGGAATCGCGGTCAGCAAACCGAT
>NZ_CATKQK010000044.1:0-354026 GCF_949767185.1 Pseudomonas sp. IT-P100 | reverse complement strand
ATAGATACAAAAAAGCCGCGATCATCTCGCGGCTTTTTTGTGCGTCACTGTTTCGGCGGGTCTGTTGGCTTGGGATCATCAAACAGATTCAACCGCTCACGAAGCTCATGCGCCGGCAACGGCTCTTTATCCGCCGGCAACGCGTTCGGATCAGCTGGCGTGGCAGGCACCTCACCCGGGCCACCCTGCCCCTGGGTCGGCTCTGGCGTCGGTTCCGCGCCTTGCGAACCTTCGATGGCACGCTGGGCTTTCTTGGTCAGTACGACAATGTCGATTCGGCGGTTGACCGGGTTGAGCGGGTTCTCGCGATCGAACAAGGCCGACGAGGCATAACCGACCACTCGTGCGATCTGCTGTTCCGGATAACTGCCGGCCACCAGCGCACGGCGTGCGGCGTTGGCCCGGTTGGCCGAAAGCTCCCAGTTACCGAAGTCACCAGTGCCCGAGTACGGCTTGGCATCGGTGTGGCCGCTGATGCTGATCTTGTTCGGCACCGCTTTGATGGTGTCGGCCATGGCCAGCAGGATGTCTTCGAAGTAAGGCTTGAGACGCGCTGAACCCGAGTCGAACATCGGGCGGTTTTCGGCGTCCACGATCTGGATGCGCAAACCGTCCGGCGTGATCTCGAACAGAATCTGGTCCTTGAATTTCTTCAGCTGCGGGTTCTCTTCGACCTTGTTCTGCAATTCTTGCAGCAACAGTTCGAGGCGTTCCTTCTCCACCATCTCGGCCATGCCTTCGACCTGTTCGGCGTCGACAGTCACCTTGTCCGGCTGCGGCTGGGACTTCACCTCAGGGTTGAGGGTGTTTTCCGGCGCCAGGGTCGGCGTACCGCCCAGGTCGATGATGTAAGGCGTGCCGCTTTCGGAAAAGCCGACCGGGTCCTTGAAGTAACCGGCGATGGCGATCTTCTGTTCCGGTGTTGCGGTAGACAGCAGCCACAGCACCAGGAAGAACGCCATCATCGCCGTCGCGAAGTCGGCGAAGGCGATTTTCCAGGCGCCCCCGTGATGCCCGCCGGCGATGCGCTTGACGCGCTTGATGATTATCGGCTGATTGTTTTCCATGGCTTAGCGACCGCGAACCGCTTGTTCCAGCTCAGCGAAGCTAGGACGGTGCGCCGGGTACAGAACCTTGCGCCCGAACTCTACCGCCAGCGATGGCGGCATGCCGGAAGCCGAAGCCACCAGCGAAGCCTTGATGGCTTCGTAGACGTTCAGTTCTTCCTTGGCATCGTGGGCCAGGGAATGGGCCAGCGGACCGAAGAAACCGTAGGCGGCCAAAATACCGAAGAACGTACCGACCAGTGCCGCACCGACGTGCAGACCGATGGATTTCTGGTCGCCTTCGCCCAGGGACGCCATGGTCACCACGATACCCAATACCGCCGCAACGATACCGAAACCGGGCATGGCGTCGGCGATGCCGTTCACCGCGTGGGAGGGGTGCTCCAGGTCTTCCTTGAGATTGTAGAGCTCCATGTCGAACAGGCCTTCCAGCTCATGGGGAGCCATGTTGCCGGAGGACATGATGCGCAGGTAATCGCAGATGAACGCGGTCATGCGCTCGTCCTTGAGCACCGACGGGTACTTGGCGAAGATGGGACTCGCAGCGGCATCTTCGATGTCGCCTTCGATGGCCATCATGCCTTCGCGGCGGCTCTTGTTGAGGATCTCGTAGATCAGGCCCAACACTTCAAGGTAGTAGCCGTGATTAAACCGCGACCCGAACATGCTCAAGGACTTCTTGAGCACGTGCAGGGTCATGTAACCGGGGTTGGCCTGGAGGAATGCGCCAAGGGCCGCACCACCGATGATCAACACCTCGAAGGGTTGAATCAGAGCTGCAATCTTGCCGTGGGAGAGCACGTATCCGCCGAGCACGCTCGCGAATACGACGATGATGCCGATTATTTTAGCCATAGGTAGGAGAGCACTTACTGAGTCGGGTTCAAGGTCATATTCGGAAGTTAAAAAATCTCTTCTTCTACTTATCGGCAAAACTGCGCCAGACTATAGCCAGTTCAGGCGAAAAGCCAATTTGGCCCGCTCCAGGCATAGGTAATGCAGACGATGGTCGCGTCCAGACATGGCTAACGAAACGAACGTCCCAACTCCAAAACCCACCACACTCGAAGGCTGGGTCAAGCTTCTTGATGGTGTGCGCCTGCCGGTTCCGCAGGCCAGTCACGACCGTGTCTGCAAAGCCATCCGCGACGATCGCAGTTCCCTGCGCGATATCGCCGAGTTGATGCAGGACAGCCCCGCCCTGGCCTTGAGCGTGATCCGCGAAGCCAACCGGCACACCCACGGCAGCATGACCGAGCCGGCGGAAAACCTCGAGGTGGCGATCAATCGCCTCGGTTTGAAGCGCACCGAAGAACTGCTCGCCCGGCTGCCCGCGGAACCTGAGTCGCAAATCCCCGTGGCCCTGCGTCAGTTGCAGATGATCAGTCAGCACGCGACGCAACAGGCCAACGGTTTTTTCGCCGCTCGCCTGGCGCGGCTGTGGCAGGACATCCACTGGGGCAGCCTGCTGTTTCTTTCGCCGCTGTGGCCCATGGCGTTGACGCATCCGCAGCTGCTTGAAGAATGGGAACTGCGGGTCATCCATAAAGGCGAGTCGGCCCGCAACGTCGAGAAACAATTGTTCGGCGTTCGCCTGCTGGAAATCGCTCAGGCGCTGGTGGATATCTGGCACCTGCCGATCTGGGTGCAGCAGGGTTACAAGTTGTTGCTCAACGAGCAGCGGGAACTGGTGAAAGTCCTGCGCATCGCCCGCGACAGCGATCATCCATTGCGCCAGCAGAACCGTCTTGATGACGATCCGACCCTTCGCCGCTGGCTCAATCAACCGGCCAACACCGTGTTGCTGGCCAACGGTCTGGCGCTGTCGGCGCAACAGGCCTGGGACAGTCCGCACAGCGAACGCTGGCAGTACCTGACCAGCCTTTACCTGCAAATGCCGATGGACGAAGTGCAGCAACAATTGCACCAGCAGGCCGCCAACAGTGCGCGTCAACACGCCATGCCCGACCTCTGGCACCCAGCCGTTGCGCTGCTCTGGCCGTGGGGCATGAACCGCGTTCACGCCGGACTGCTGCCAGCCCCGGCACCGACCGCCGAAGACCTGGCCAAGTGGCGCGCACAATGCGCCGAACTGCTGGTAGAGCCGAGTCGTTTCACCAATGCCATGCACTTGACCAACTCGGCCCGTGACGCGCTGGTCGCGTGCGGCATGCGTCGGGTGATGATCCTGATGGCCGACCGCACGCACGCCAATCTGCGCGTGCACCAGATCGCCGGGTTGCCGAAAGAAGCCGCGGGCCTGAATTTCGTGGTCAGCCAAAGCACCGTACTGCAACGCCTGCTTTCGCAACAGGCGCAGGTGCGCCTGTCTCCGGCCAACAACGCGCAATTTTCGGCCCTGCTGCCGGCCGGCCTGCGTTCGCAGTTCGGTGGCGAACACCTGCTGTTGCGCTCGCTGGTCAACAACGGTCGCGTGATCATGATCGTCGTGGCGGATCAGGGGGGCGGGCCGTTCTCGGAAATCACCGTGCAGGCCTTTGGCAAAACCGCGCAGTGCATCGAGAAAGCCCTGCACAGCTTTAGCCATCGCGGCCAATGACCCGCTACAATCCTCCCCTTTATGCCCTGGAGACCTCACATGTCTGACTTCTCTGGCTTGCCGCTGGTGATCGAGCCGAGCGACTTGCTCGCCCGTCTCGACGCCCGCGAACTGATTCTGGTGGACCTGACCAGCAGCGCCCGCTATGCCGAAGGGCATATTCCCGGTGCGCGTTTTGTCGATCCGAAACGCACGCAACTCGGACAGCCGCCGGCGCCAGGCTTGATGCCGCCGCACGCGGCACTCGAAGCGTTGTTCGGTGAGCTGGGCCACAACCCCGACGCGGTCTACGTCGTGTATGACGACGAAGGCGGCGGTTGGGCCGGGCGTTTTATCTGGCTGCTGGACGTCATCGGCCACAGCAAGTACCACTATGTCGATGGCGGCCTGACAGCGTGGCTGGCAGAAGGCTTGCCCATGTCGATCCAGATCCCTCCCGCGGTCGGCGGCCCGGTTGCCCTGACCCTGCACGATGAACCCACCGCCACCCGCGAGTACCTGCAAAGCCGCCTCGGTGCCCCCGACCTGGCGATCTGGGACGCGCGCGGGCCGCTGGAGTACTCCGGCGAGAAAGTCCTGGCGGCCAAGGCCGGACACATTCCCGGCGCGGTCAATTTCGAATGGACCGCGGGCATGGACCGGGCGCGGAACCTGCGCATCCGTACCGACATGCCGCAGATCCTCGAACAACTCGGAATCAGCAAAGACAAAGAAGTGATTACCCACTGCCAGACTCACCACCGTTCTGGTTTCACCTATCTGGTGGCCAAGTCCCTCGGTTATCCGCGGGTCAAAGGCTACGCCGGCTCCTGGGGCGAATGGGGCAACCATCCCGATACGCCTGTAGAGATTTAAGGTTTTTAAGGACAGTTAATGAATAAGCGTTTGTTTATCCTCAGCCAATACCTGCTGCCCCACCACTTGCTCTCGCGACTGGCCGGCTGCATCGCCGAATGCCGCGTGCGCTGGTTCAAGAATGCGTTCACCGCGTGGTTCGCCAAGCGCTATCAGGTGGACATGTCCCAGGCCCTGGTCGAAGACCTGACCGCCTACGAGCACTTCAACGCGTTCTTCACCCGCGCGTTGAAAGACGGCGCTCGTCCGCTGGACGAAACCCCGGGCGCGATCCTCAGCCCGGCCGACGGCGCGGTCAGCCAGCTCGGTCCGATCGAACACGGTCGCGTGTTCCAGGCCAAGGGCCACAGCTTCAGCGTGCTGGAGTTGCTGGGCGGTGACGCTGCCAACGCAGCGCCGTTCATGGGCGGTGATTTCGCGACCATTTACCTGTCACCGAAGGACTACCACCGCGTGCACATGCCGCTGGCCGGCACATTGCGCGAGATGGTCTACATTCCAGGCCGGATTTTCTCGGTCAATCAGACCACCGCTGAAAACGTTCCGGAATTGTTTGCCCGCAACGAGCGTGTGGCGTGCATTTTCGACACCGAGCGCGGGCCGATGGCCGTGGTGCTGGTGGGCGCGATGATCGTCGCATCGATCGAAACCGTCTGGGCGGGCCTGGTGACGCCACCGAAGCGCGAGCTGAAAACCTTCCGCTACGACGAAGCGGCTCGTGCGCCGATCCACCTGGAAAAAGGTGCGGAACTGGGTCGTTTCAAGCTGGGTTCGACGGCTGTAGTGCTGTTCGGCCCTGATCAAGTGCAGTGGGCTGAAGAACTGGCGGCCGGTTCGCCGGTGCAGATGGGCCAGGGCATGGGCCTGCCAAAAGCCTGATCCCCTGATCCGAACCCCACGAACGTCTTCGTGGGGTCGGACATTTCGGTGGTGCCCCTACTCTATCTGTCCACGAAAACCGATCGGTCCTTCGTTGGCGTAGGTATTGGTGCCACTGAGGTTTTTCCCTCCATCACTGGAGGTCACGCTCAACGCGACAACGTTCTGATTGTCCCGCCCCCCGATGACCCACTTGCCACCCGGATGCCATGGAGCGTCGTTACCGCCCCACTGGTTTTCAACGTTGTACTGGTTCTGGCCCGTGCGCTGAGCCTTGAAGCCAATGGGACCTTCACCCGCGTACGTCATGGTGCCGGTGAAGCTCTTGCCGCCATCGCTCGACTTGATCTCGATCGCGACAACCTTCTGGTTGTCCCGCGCGCCTAACGTCCAGTCTCCGCCCGGATGCCAGGGTGCAGAACTACCGCCCCATTGATTTGCCACTACGTATCTAGACATAAACTTCATCTCCTTGAAGTTACGAGAGACCTGCCCGGCACAGGCAGCAGGCCGTACGACCGTGCGTATCCAGTCGCACGTCTGTCAGATTAGTAGCACAACCGAACCTCACTCGGCTGACAGACAAACGGTCGCCGACCAGAACTGCTACAGTCAGGTCATTCACTGCCCATTTTCCCGGTTGGAGTTTGTTCACGGCATGAATGAGACCAGTCCTCACCTTTTGCTACGCGCGCCGATCCCTGCACAGTTGCGCCTGTCGTTCTGCGAAGCCACCCCGCGCGACCTCAAGCGCTGGATCGCCGACCTCCCCAAGGCCAACATCGGCGAAACCGCTCGCCAGCTCTATCAAGGCTTGAGCGAACTGAATCAACTGCTGACACCCAGCGACAATCGTCTGCAATTACTCGAGTTACTCAGGCCCGAGGTGTATTACGTTTGCAAACACCTGGAGCGGCACTTCCTGTACCAGTCGATTGTCCTCGACGAGCGTTCGCGCAAGATCGCCAACCTCTGCCAGGCGCTGCAAAGTCATTTGGCGATTGGCTATAAACAGATCGTCGTGCGCCTCTCGCCGCGCCTCAGCAAGGACCGCGCGCCGCTGCTGGCCCGAGCATTGCAACGGGCGATCCATTGCCTCAACGGTCCTCTGATCCGCGCCACCGAGCTCTATTGCCCGGTGCCGGAAGGTGTGTGGCTGGAACTGCATCTGCTGTATCGGATCGCCTGTTCTCATCGGCTCCAGCACCTGAGCCTGCGCGATGAGCTGGCCAGCCAGACGCAAACCCTGAGCATCGAACAGACGTACGTGGTCGCACTGCTGCTGGGCGCCGCACGATGCAATCAACTGCGCCAGAACCAGATCGCGCGGCTCGCCGAAGTGCTGGAGCCGTGGAGCAAATTGATCAAGCTGCAACCGGAATCCGCGAGCGGCGGACTGTTTGGCGTCGCACCGGAGCTCGACATCGGGCCGCGTTACCGTTCGAAATTCCGGCCCGAGCAACAGGAATGCTTGCTGGGGCTCGATACGCTGCCGCTGGTCACAGCCATTGATGCCCATTTGCAAAAAACCGACAGTGCGGTGCCACTGCCCGTGCCGGCAGGATTGAGCCTGGATACGCTGCAACACCTGAATGCCGCCTGGGGCCAGGCGGTCGAACGCAGTTTCCAGCGCACGCCCAGTCAAGGGACCTTGACCTTGTGCGTGGGCATGAGCGCGCTGCACTTCTATCTGGGCGGGCAGCGTCCGTTCAGCGAGATCCTGAAACATCCCGGTGCCGGGCGCGCACAGTTCGCGGCGACCTCGCCCTCCCTTCGGGAAAAAGACCAATGGCACCACGCCTTCGACGCAGCGCCGCAAGGCACCGCCGACACGTTGCTGCCCTACGAAGAAATCGAATACCCGCAACTTCAGAACGACGACAATCAAAAAGACTCCGACCGCAACCGTCACTTTCCGACCTACGCCTTGCCGGTGATCAATCACAGCCCGGGCGGTTATTGCCTGGCCTGGCCCGGTGACGTGCCGGCCGAGTTACAGGCAGGCGAGATGGTGGGCATCGAGGATACGGCGGGGTCGGGCTGGAGCATCGCGGTGGTGCGCTGGATCCGCCAGGTTCGCGGCGGCGGCACGCAAATGGGTATCGAGCAAGTCGCGCCCTACGCCGAGCCTTGCGGCCTGCAACTGGTGCGCACCCGTGACGACCACAGCCAATATCTGCGAGGCTTGCTACTGCCCGCGATCAGCGCGATAGACCTGCCGGCCACCTTGCTCGCCCCGCGCCTGCCCTTTCAGGAAGGCAACAAGGTGGTGATCAACACCAATGGCGAGGAACGCCGGGCCGGACTGGACCGTCGGGTGGCGAGCACCAACAGCTTCAATCAGTTTGCCTATCGTTCGCTGGAGGCCACCAGAAACGACAACGCCGCGGGGAGCGGCGTGGTCGGTATTGAGGAAGAATTTGATTCGCTGTGGAAAACGCTTTGAGGGTGAACCCGATAACTGTGGCGAGGGAGCTTGCTCCCGCCTGGACTGCCTAGCAGTCCATTTTTTGGGGCCGCTTCGCAGCCCAGCGGGAGCAAGCTCCCTCGCCACAAAGGCACTTTCTGAGTTATGGAAAACTCAGAGCTGCCCGTCACGGTCCCGAAAGCCCAGCAAGTACAGCACGCCATCCAGCCCAAGGGTGGAAATCGCCTGCTTCGCCGACTGCTTGACCAGCGGTTTGGCGCGAAACGCCACACCCAGCCCGGCAATCGCCAGCATCGGCAAATCGTTGGCACCGTCGCCGACCGCGATGGTCTGCTCCAGACGCAAACCTTCCTTGTGCGCCAGCTCCTTCAGCAGATCCGCCTTGCGCTGGGCATCGACGATCGGCTCGACCGCCACGCCGGTGACCTTGCCATCAACCACTTCCAGCTCGTTGGCGAACACGTAGTCGATGCCCAGCTTGGCCTGCAATTGCTTGGCGAAGTAAGTGAAGCCACCCGACAAGATCGCAGTCTTGTAGCCCAGGCGCTTGAGTTCGGCAAACAGGGTTTCGGCACCTTCGGTCAGGCGCAGGGAGGCGCCGATCGAATCCAGCACGCTGACGTCCAGACCTTTGAGCAAGGCCAGACGCTCTTTGAAGCTGGCGCGGAAGTCGAGCTCTCCGGCCATCGCCCGCTCGGTGATTTCCGACACCTGGTCGCCGACGCCAGCGGCCTTGGCCAATTCGTCGATGACTTCGGCTTCGATCAGTGTGGAGTCCATGTCGAACACCGCCAGACGACGGTTGCGGCGGAACAGCGAATCTTCCTGGAAGGCGATATCGACATTCAATTCCTGGGCGACGCTGAGGAACTCGGCCCGCAGCGCTTGCGGATCAGCCGCTTCGCCACGCACTGAAAACTCGATGCAGCCCTTGCCCTTGTCAGCCGGGGTGTCCAGCGGCATGCGCCCGGACAAGCGATCGATGTGGTCGATGTTCAGGCCATATTTGGCGGTGATCGAGCTCACGGCCTGCAATTGCCCGGCGGTCACTTTGCGGGTCAATAGCGTCACGATGTGGCGCTTTTTGCCCTGATTGCCGACCCACTGCTGGTAATCATCTTCGGACACCGGCGTGAAACGCACCTGCTGATCGAGTTTGTAAGCCGTGAACAGAATGTCCTTGAGCACCGAGTTGCCTTGCTCGGTGTCAGGAATTTCAACCAGGATGCCGAACGACAGGGTGTCGTGGATCACCGCCTGACCGATGTCGAGAATGTTCACACCACCCTGGGCCAGAACGCCGGTAATGGCCGCAGTCAGACCCGGACGGTCGACTCCCGTGATGTTTATCAGGACGATTTCGCGCAAGGCGCACCCCCGCAGGTGGAAAAAAACCGCATTCTACCCACTTTCAGTGACCATCGGGCACCGTGAGCGCTTTGCCGGTCTAGGGCCTGTCGCTATACTGCGCGTCAACTTCACGGACAAAAGAGCCGAGCTCAAGTGAACCGGCCCACGCCAGTAAAAACCGATAACTTCTTTCTGCTGATCTTCCGTGCACTGCGCCACCGCCGTGTACCGATTGCATTGCGCATTGCCAGCCATAACGTGATCCTGGTCGCTCTGGCCCTGGTGATCTACGCCTGTGTGATGGGTTTGCAGTTCAAGCAGGCCATGCACGAGCAGGCGGATGCCCTGGGCGAAAGCCTGACCACGCAGACCGCCACGTCCGCCACGGAGCTGCTGGTGTCCAACGACATCCTCAGCCTCAACGTGCTGCTCAACAACCTGACCAAGAACAAGCTGGTGGCCCACGCCGCCATCTACAGCGTGGACAACCGCATCCTCGCCGAAGCCGGTCAGCGCCCCAAGCACAGCCTGCTGGGCGAAGCGGAGGGCATGTACCAGAGCAAGATCACCTTCCAGGACGTGACTGCCGGGCAACTGCGCATCAGCCTGGACATGGATCAGTTCCAGCAGCCGATGACCATCAGCCTGCAAAGCATGGGCATCTTGAGTGCAATCCTGTTGGCCTTGTCGTTGGCCTTGAGCCTGCGCCTGGGTCGGCACATCTCCACACCGCTGCTGCAATTGCGCGTGTGGCTGCGCAACATCGATGAATACACCCCGGCAACCGGGCGTCAGGACGAGATCGGCGACCTGGCTCGCCAGTTGCACGCCAACTTCGCGCCGGAGCCGGCCGAGCCAGAGCCTGAGCCGGAACCCGAGTACGACGAAAGCGATTACGAAGACGGCGACGACGAGCCGGCCTTCGAAGTGCGCAATCTGCGTGATCCGAGCTTCGACGAAACCAAGCCTGTCGCTGGCCTCAAGCCTGCGCCACGGCATATCGTCAGCACCGTAGAAGATGAAGATGACGACGATGCGTTTGCCGACCTGCGTGACGAGTCGGTAGCAAGCGCATCGAAGCCAGTGGTCAAACCGCAGGTATCGAACGTGCCGCAACACAGCGCGGTGCTGGCCGTGCAACTGGGCGCCCAGGATCAGTTGCGCCGCCTGCCGCGTGCGCGCCTGGAAGAATTGCTGAAACGCTATCGCGACTGCCTCGACCAGGCCGCGTCACTCTATGAGGGCGAACTGCATAGCCTGAACGATGGCAGCACGTTGATGGTGTTCCACACCGAAGACAGCGGTGACGACTACCTGACCAACGCCATTTGCTGCGGTGAGTTGCTGCGGGCGCTGGGCCATCAGTTGCAGATCGAAGTCGCGGACAGCGGCATCACCCTGCAATTGCAGTTGGGCCTGACCCTGGGCGACGAGTTGTTTGGCTTGAGCCAGATTGACCTGCTACTGACCGAAACCGCCCAGGACGCCCTGGCACTGTCGCAACACAGCCGCAATCTGCTGCTGGTGGAGCGCAAGATCAGTGACGACGCGCTGATTCGCCAGCGTGCGCGGATCCGTCCGATTGCCAGCCCTGAGGGTGCATGCTGTGTAGAGCGGCTGATGGAGCCTTATCCGTCGATGCTGGAGCGGCAACTGGCGCGGATGCATGAGCGCCGGGCGTAAACCTTAGGCCCTGATGTGAAGAAGCCCGCAGATGAGTGATTGTCTGCGGGTTTTTTGTTGTCTGTTCTGGCCCCATCGCCAGCAGGCTGGCTCCCACATTGGATCTATGGCGTCCACATGTCCCCTGTGGGAGCCAGCCTGCTGGCGATGAGGCCGGGGACAGGCAATGGAGATGAACCTGCAGAAACAACAAAGCCCGCATCTCTGCGGGCTTTGTGTTGGATCAATCCAGGCTTAGAACCTGAACACTTCCATATCGGTACGGATCGGCGAAGCCATCGGGATCTTCGGCTGCTTTTCCTGTTCCGTCGCTGGCGCCGCAGGTTTGGCAGCCGGTTTCTTTGGCGCTTCCGCAATCGGTGGCTGGTTAGCCAGCGGCTTGAGCGCTACCGACAACTGCTCGGCAAGTTTCTGCAACAACACACCCTGAGCCTGAACCTGCGCGGCAGTACCGCCGGCGTGTTGTTCCTGCAGATGAATGATGCGGTTATCGCGCACCTGACCACGACGGTCGATCAAACGCCATTGCGCATCAAGGATCGCCGGTTGCGACTCACCCGAGTCCAGGCGCGTGATGGTCAGCAGCACCTGAACGTCCGGCGTGAAGCCGAGCGTTGCCGGCGCCAGCACCACGCGTTGACTGTCCAGATGACCTGCCACCTGACGCAGCAACAGCTGATCGATGTCGGAAGACAGGCTTCCCGCCCAACGACCATCGGTCGAAGCCTGCAAGCTGCCATCCGGCTGACGCTGCAGCAATGTCTCACGTTGCAGATAGTCGGCGACCGTTACCGGGCCGAGCAATACCGCCATGCCCGCGCTTTGCGCAGGCTGAGCCGGACTTCCGCTGTCCAGCTGATACAGCGACACCGGTTGGTGAGTGCTGCAACCCGCCAGGCCAAGAACGCCGGCGAGCATCAAAATAAAAGGAAGGCGCAGAGCAGTCATCGTCCCATCCAGGTGGTTGCCACAAGGCTAACCACAGTGAAAATACTCAATAAATATGAAGAACGCTCGGCCACGCCGGCGCTTGGAAAGGCCATATCATCCGTGAATATGCGTTCCGACTCCAGCGGCAAAGCGTCGATCTACGCGTTAAATCGCAGATCGAGCGCTCTAGGACGCTTAATTGAGGTTTTCGACGAGCAGCGCATCTACCCTCTGGAAGCCTCGTGGAAGTTTGTTTCCACGCCGCCCACGCTCACCTTTGTAGTGTTCGAGGTCGTCCGCCTTCAGTGACAAGGTACGTTTTCCGGCCTGCAGCACCAAGGTGGCGCCTTCCGGCAGAACAGCGATGTCCGTGACATATTCTTCGCGACTGGCCACACGCTCACCGGAAATCCCGATGATCTTGTTGCCTTTGCCCTTACCTAATTGTGGCAGATCGCTGATTTTGAAGATCAGCAGGCGACCTTCGGTGGTCACCGAGGCCAGCCAGTTGTTCTCACGATCAGCCACCGGGCGCGGCAGAATGACCTTCGAGTTGTTCGGCAAGCTCAGCAATGCTTTGCCCGCCTTGTTCTTGGCCTGGAAGTCCTCACCCTTGACCACGAAACCGTAACCGGCGTCGGAGGCGATCACGTACAGCGAGTCATCATCCGGCATCAGCACGCATTCGAAACTCGCGCCGGGTGGCGGCGTCAGACGACCGGTCAACGGCTCGCCCTGACCACGGGCTGATGGCAAGGTATGAGCGGCCACCGAATAGCTACGACCGGTAGAGTCGATAAACACGGCAAACTGATTGGAACGCCCGGGTGCCAGGGCCTTGAAACCGTCCCCAGCCTTGTAGGAAAGCCCGGTGGCGTCGATTTCGTGCCCCTTGGCGGAACGAACCCAACCTTTTTCCGACAGCACGACGGTTACTTTCTCGTTCGGCAGCAGATCGTGCTCTGTCAGGGCCTTGGCTTCGGTGCGCTCGACGATCGGCGAGCGACGGTCGTCGCCATAGGTTTCGGCGTCCTTGATCAGCTCGGTGCGCACCAGTTTTTTCAGCTTGGCTTCGCTGCCCAACAGGGCTTGCAGCTTGGCTTGTTCCTTGAGCAGTTCATCCTGCTCGGAGCGCAACTTCATTTCTTCCAGGCGCGCCAACTGACGCAAACGGGTGTCGAGAATGTACTCGGCCTGGATTTCGCTCAGGGCGAAACGCGCGATCAGGGCGGCTTTCGGGTGTTCCTCGGTGCGGATGATGTGGATCACTTCATCCAGGTTGAGGTAGGCAATCAACAAACCGTCCAACAGGTGCAGACGACGTTCAACCTTGTCGAGGCGGAATTGCAGGCGACGACGCACGGTTTGAACGCGGAACTCCAGCCATTCCACCAGCAGCGCACGCAGGTTTTTCAGCTGCGGCTTGCCGTCCAGGCCGATGATGTTGATGTTGACCCGGTAGCTCGACTCCAGCTCGGTGCTGGCGAACAGGTGCTGCATCAGCGCGTCGTGGTCAAAATTCTTGCGCGCGCCCGGAATGATCACGATCCGGCACGGGTTTTCGTGGTCGGATTCGTCGCGCAGGTCCGCGATCTGCGGGGCCTTGGACGGCTTGGCCTGCATCATGGCCGCAATCTGCTCCAGCACCTTGGCACCGGACACTTGATGCGGCAGCGCGGTGACGATGATGTCGCCGTCTTCGATGTGGTAAACGGCGCGCATGCGCACCGAGCCCTTGCCGGTTTCATACATTTTCAGCAGATCGGCGCGCGGGGTGATGATTTCCGCTTCGGTCGGATAATCCGGGCCCTGGATGTGCTCGCAGAGCTGTTCGACCGTGGCTTTCGGCTCATCGAGCAAACGCACGCACGCTGTCGCGACTTCCCGCAGGTTGTGCGGCGGTACGTCGGTGGCCATGCCCACGGCAATCCCGGTGGTGCCGTTGAGCAGGATGTTCGGCAAACGTGCCGGCAACACCAGGGGCTCGTCGAGGGTGCCGTCGAAGTTCGGGCCCCAGTCGGCCGTGCCCTGGCCCAGTTCGCTGAGCAGCACTTCGGAATAACGCGACAGCCGCGCTTCGGTGTAACGCATGGCGGCGAAGGACTTGGGATCATCCGGCGCACCCCAGTTACCCTGACCGTCGACCAGCGTGTAGCGGTAGCTGAACGGTTGAGCCATCAGGACCATGGCTTCGTAGCAGGCCGAATCGCCGTGCGGGTGGAACTTGCCGAGCACGTCACCGACGGTACGCGCCGATTTCTTGTGCTTGGAATCGGCGTCCAGCCCCAACTCGCTCATCGCATAAATGATGCGACGCTGTACCGGCTTCAGGCCATCGCCGATATGCGGCAAGGCACGGTCCATGATCACGTACATGGAGTAGTTGAGGTAGGCATTTTCGGTGAAGTCAGCCAGTGACCGGCGTTCTACACCGTCCAGGCTGAGATCAAGGGAGTCGCTCATGCGGGCCTCATCGGTTCGTTGTCTGGCGCAGAAGCATGGTGCCACCGCGCTGGGTAAATTCAAGTTTGTTCAGTGCACTCATACCGAGCAGCACTTGCTTGCCATCAAGGCCTGGCACGACGATGGCGCGCACATCACGCAGCACGACGTCGCCCAGTTGCAGCCGGTCGACACGGGTTCGATAACCCTCGGTACGACCGTTGGCGGTGCTCAGGGTCACCCCGAAGCCTTTTTCAAGTTTCAGCCGTTCGGCCATTTCTGCCGGGATCGCCACATCGGTTGCCCCGGTATCCAGCATGAAATCCACCGGCTGGCCGTTGATCTGGCCGCTGGCGACGAAGTGCCCCTGGGTGTTGCTCGCCAGTTTCACTTCGATAAAACCTTCGCCCTGTTCCGAGCTGACGACGACATTGGGATTTTGCTGACGCTCCTCCCATTGGCCGAAAAACCGCGTCGCCAGAAACAGCGCTGCGCACCAGGCCAGCACCATGAACACCCGACCCGCGCGTTTCCCGGGCGTTTGCGGCGTCACGGCTTGGCACTCCAGCCACCTTCAGGCGCGGCGAAGCGCCAGACAATCGGGCGGTACTCGCCATCAGCACGGGCACCATCGTTGTTGTCGATGCCGACCCAGGCGCCATCGGCGTCGACGATCAGTGCTTCCGTCAGGCCATAGCCCTGTGGATAACGACGGTTATCCTGCAAGGCTTCGTCGGCAAACGACCAGCAACGCTCGACCTTGGCCGTCACCGCGTCACGGCGGCAAATTTCGAACGCATTGCGCTCAAGGGTAAACAGCTTGCCGTTGAACAACGACAGGTCGGCAAAGTCGCGCGACACTGCCCTGGCCTTGGGAAATTTCGCCGGCTGCATTTCCATGCCGGCTTCGCTCAGCAGTACACAACCGCCGTCGCAATCCCAGACCGTTTGCTGACGCTTGATCAACAACAGGCCACGGCGCTCACGTTCGGCGGCCAACCACAATTGATCGCCGGCCGGGTTGATCGCCAGACCTTCGAACAATGCGTTGAAGTGCAACAACATGCCACTGGCCCGGGCTTCGCGAACCAGCATCGGCGAGATCTTCAGCCAGGACGTCGGCCCAACGGGCGGCACTTGCAGTACCGCTGCGTGGGACTCGCTGACGATGTAGCGATTGCCGGCGTTGTCGCAGGTGATGCCTTCGAAATCCAGATCCCCGCCCCGCACGAACGACGCCGCCCACGTCCGCGAACGCAAACCCCAGGGCAAACCGCTGTCCGGCACAGGCGGCACACCGATACGCACGGTTTCCGCCTGCCAGACCGTATCGCCGGTCTCGAGTCGGTAGATCTGATCGTCGTCGCGATCGGAAATCGTCCACAAATCCTTGCCGCACTGCGCCAGCCCCGACAGGTTGCCGCCGCGCATGCCCTCCACGGGATGTTCGGACAACAGGCGCAACTCCGGTGCCGGTTCGGCGAACGCCGAAACAGAGGTCAGAAGTAACGCACATGCCAGGGCAAGGCCAACCCGCATCAGCCAAGAACCTCGGCCAGGTTGCCTTTGGATTCGAGCCAGGATTTACGGTCACCGGCGCGCTTCTTCGCCAGCAACATGTCCATCATTTCCGACGTCGCTTCGAAATCGTCCAGGGTCAGTTGCACCAGACGCCGGGTGTTCGGGTCCATGGTGGTTTCGCGCAGTTGCGGCGGGTTCATTTCACCCAGGCCTTTGAATCGGGTGACCTGAGGCTTGCCGCGTTTCTTCTCGGCCACCAGACGGTCGAGAATGCCATCGCGCTCGGCTTCGTCGAGGGCGTAGTAAATCTCTTTGCCGAGGTCGATACGGTAAAGCGGCGGCATCGCGACGTAGACGTGACCGGCATCCACCAACGGACGGAAATGCTGGACGAACAACGCGCACAACAGCGTAGCAATGTGCAAACCGTCGGAGTCGGCGTCGGCGAGGATGCAGATTTTGCCGTAACGCAGCTGGCTCATGTCCGCCGCACCCGGATCGACACCGATCGCCACGGCAATGTTGTGCACTTCCTGGCTGGCCAGCACTTCACTGCCGTCGACTTCCCAGGTGTTCAGGATTTTGCCGCGCAACGGCAGGATGGCTTGAAACTCTTTGTCCCGTGCTTGTTTGGCGGAACCGCCGGCGGAGTCACCTTCCACCAGGAACAACTCGGAACGCATCGGGTCCTGCCCGGCGCAGTCGGCGAGCTTGCCTGGCAGTGCCGGTCCCGCCGTGATGCGCTTACGCTCGACCTTCTTGCTCGCCTTCAGGCGACGGCCGGCGTTGTTGATCGCCAGTTCCGCCAGGAGCATGCCGGTTTCCGGGTTCGCATTGAGCCACAGGCTGAACGCGTCCTTGACCACACCGGAAACAAACGCCGCCGCTTCACGGGACGACAGCCGCTCTTTGGTCTGGCCGGAGAATTGCGGTTCCTGCATTTTCATCGACAGGACGAAGGCGATGCGTTCCCAGACGTCTTCCGGCGCCAGCTTCACGCCGCGCGGCAGCAGGCTGCGAAATTCGCAGAACTCGCGCATGGCATCGAGCAAGCCCTGGCGCAAACCGTTGACGTGGGTACCGCCCTGGGCCGTCGGGATCAGGTTGACGTAGCTTTCCTGCACGCTGTCGCCACCTTCCGGCAACCACAGCAGCGCCCAGTCGACCGCTTCCTTGTTACCGGCCAGGCTGCCGCAGAACGGCTCGTCCGGCAGGCGTTCGAATTCGCTGACTGCGTCGACCAGATAGGAGCGCAGACCGTCTTCGTAATGCCATTCGACTTTCTCGCCGGTGGCCTTGTCTTCAAAACTGACCAGCAGCCCCGGGCACAGAACGGCCTTGGCCTTGAGTACGTGCTTGAGGCGGCTGATGGAAAATTTCGGGGAGTCGAAGTATTTCGGGTCCGGGGCGAAGAATACGCTGGTGCCGGTGTTGCGTTTGCCGACGGTGCCGACCACTTCCAGTTCGGTCTTCTTGTAACCGTCGGCGAAAGTCATCTGGTATTCGTTGCCGTCACGCTTTACGCGCACACGGACTTCGGTCGACAAGGCGTTGACCACCGAAATACCCACCCCGTGCAGGCCGCCGGAGAACTGGTAGTTCTTGTTGGAAAACTTGCCACCCGCATGAAGCTTGGTGAGGATCAGCTCGACCCCGGAAACACCCTCTTCCGGGTGAATGTCCACCGGCATGCCACGACCGTCATCGCTGACTTCCAGGGAGTGATCGGCGTGCAGGATGACCTGCACCGAAGTCGCGTGCCCGGCCAAGGCTTCGTCGACGCTGTTGTCGATGACTTCCTGGGCGAGGTGATTCGGCCGACTGGTGTCGGTGTACATGCCGGGGCGTTTGCGCACCGGGTCGAGGCCCGAGAGGACTTCGATGGCGTCTGCGTTATAAGAGCTAGCGCTGGGAGTGGCCATGGGGTCTCGTCGTCAATGTTCTGTGAATAAGAGGCAAGGATCAAAGTGCAGTGAAATCAATCGCCTGATACAAATCTGCGCCGATGCCGGCAAAACTCAGCATTGCCGGCAATCGCTCGGCAAAACCCTGGAAACCATGGTCGCCGCCGGCCTGGATGCGCAAGGCACAAGCCCGGTAATACTGCTGGGCGAGGCGATAATCCAGTGTTTCATCACCGGTCTGCAACCACACCTGATAACGCTGCGGGTCCCGGGGCGCCGGCACTTCCAGCTCGGCCAGGGCCGTCACGTGGTCGTGGGTCAATTCCCAGGCCTCATCGGTATACAGGTTTTTCTGTGTCCCCAGGTGCCCGTCGAACATCCGGTGCGGACTGACGGCAGGATTGATCAACAGGGCCTTGAGGCCATGGCGCTCGGCCAAGTGAGTCGCATAGTAGCCGCCGAGTGAGCTGCCGACCAGCAGTGGCCGCCCCAGTTCGGCAATCGCCTGTTCCAGCTGACCGATGGCTTCGCGCGGATGGTGATGCAAGGCTGGAACGCGCAGGTGATCGCTCAAGCCCAGACGCTCCATCACTTCGATCAACTGCGTGGCTTTTTTCGACGAAGGCGCGCTGTTGAAACCGTGGATATAAAGGATCGAACCGGACATTTGAACTCCCTGTGCGTCGGGTAAAGAAGGCGGAGTTTACAGGGTGTCGGGGGAATCGGGGATATCCGTGGAATTGATATCGTCTGAGCGGACGCCATCGACGGCAGGCTGGCTCCCACAGGGATTTGTGCACGACGCAGAGTAGGAGCCAGCCGTCTGGCGATGGCAGCACCGCAGATATTCAGTAGCCGTTGGAGCCATAATCGACCGTGAAATCAAAGCCAGTTACACGCTCCACGCCGGTTTCAATCTGCCCATCCGGCAACAGCCGCAACCATCGATATCCCGGCGCCTGCTCCCCCACCTTGAAATCCTCGCTCCCCGGCTCGAACTGAATGCAGGTAGAAGGCGAGGCGAACAGGCGTACGCCATTACGATCCTGATCAATTTCCTGGTGCACATGCCCCCACAAGACAGCGCGCACCTGCGGGAACCGATCCAGCACCGCGAACAACGCCTCTGGATTGCGCAACCCGATCGGCTCCATCCACGCACACCCGATCGGCACCGGATGATGATGGAAACACACCAGATGATGCCGCTCGGGCGCCTCGCTCAACGAGCGGGCCAGCAGTTGCAGTTGCTCATCCTGCAGATACCCCGGCACCGAACCGGGCACCGCGGAATCAAGCAAGGTGACGCGCCAATTACCGATATCCACCATTGGTTCCAGTAAAGCGCTGTGAGTCGCGGCTTCGGCCATGATCTGCGGTTCATCGTGATTGCCAGGAATCCAGCGCGCCGGTGCATCGAGCTGTCGGGTCAGGTCGCGAAACTGCTGGTACGACTCCAGCGTCCCGTCCTGGGAAAGGTCGCCACTGGCGATGATCAGATTGATCTGCGGCTGTTGCAGCCTGACCAGCTCGATGACCTTTTGCAGGCTGTCGCGCGTATTCATGCCCAGCAACGTACCGTCGGGCTCGGCAAACAGATGGCTGTCGGACAGTTGCACCAGCAACGCCGGATCGGCGGTGGTCAATGTGGATACGCTCGGCAAGGCGATCTCCCAGGGCTGAATCACGGGATGATGAAGTGCCGCAATTATGCTGGGGGATGGTCAAAAGAGGAAACGCGCGAACCTGACGCAGTTCACAACAACGTCAACGAACGACTTCGTACTCGTGCCCCAGCGCCAGGCAATGGCTCAGCCACTCCCCCAGAAACATGTTCAGCTGGGCCTTTTCGTCCGGCTGATGCATCGCGGCGTTCGGGTAAGGATAGATGCCGCGAAAGCGTCGCGCATGTTCGGCGCTGACCACTTCGGCCATGCAGGCGTCGTGATAGACCTGCACTTCCAGTTGCGGCACCGGCAACCACGGCAGGCTGTGCTCCTGGCGCACCTGCAGGGTGGTGGTATACGGACAGACCTGCAGTACTTCCAGCGCCAGCACGCCGAGCATCTGCTCGCCATGGGTCACGGCAATGCGCCGCGCCGCCGGTTCGTTGCGCATGTCCGGCAACAGTCGCATCAGGCGCGCGTAGTTGGCCTCGCAAGAGGCTTGCAGCCCCACGAGGTCGACCCTGTAACGATCGCGCAGCTTGTTTACGACCATAGCCCCCTCACTTCAACGCGATTCAAAGCCAGCCACTGCAAGGCAATGATGCTTGGCGCGTTGGCAATACGTCCGTCGCGTACGGCTTGCAGCGCGTCTTCGAACGCCCAGACCGAAACGCGGATATCTTCTGCTTCTTCCTCCAGCCCATGCAGGCCGCCGACCCCGGTTGTCTCGCAACGCCCCAGGTACAAATGCACGAATTCATTGCTGCCGCCCGGCGATGGAAAATATTTGGTCATCGGCCACAGCGCCCCGAATACAAGCCCAGCTTCCTCCTGCGCTTCGCGGTGAGCAACCTCTTCCGGCACTTCATCCTTGTCGATCAGACCGGCGACCAGCTCGATCAGCCACGGGTTATCGGTCTTGCCCATGGCACCGACGCGAAACTGCTCGATCAGCACCACTTCGTCACGCTGCGGGTCGTAAGGCAGCACGCAGACGGCATCGTGGCGAACAAACACTTCACGATTGATTTCGCGGCTCATGCCACCGGCGAACAACTCGTGGCGCAAGTGCACACGATCAAGCTTGTAAAAGCCCTCGTAGCACTTTTCGCGCCGGACGATATCGACGGCGGTCGGAATGGCGTTGGCAAAATCAGTCATGACTATCCTCGTATGTGCAGCGAGGCTCCTGCCTCGACTTCGCGCCATCCTAACGCGCCCGTGACGTTTGATGCAGCCCCTTTCCCGTCAGCGGGATAGACGGTGAGGGCGAAACCAACTCTAATTAGCTTAGTGGCGAACTGACTGCTTCGTTGAGAGTCGAAGCGGTTAACTTTTCGCCTTTCCCTGTTTTATGAAGGACGCCCATGTCGCTTTTTAAAATCGCCTCCGTGGCCGCAATCGCCCTGACCCTGGGCGCTTGCCAGAGTCTGTTCCAGCCCAACTACCGGGCGCCGCTGGAAACCACCCGCGACGCGACCGAAACGCTGAAACCGGGCTGCACCACACCCGAGTGCCCGCTGGTAAACATTGATACGCTGCGCTTTCCCGCCGAGCCTCAGCTTGACGGCATCGTCGAAAAACGCCTGCTGCAAATGACCCGCACCTCACCCGACGCCCCCGCGGCACCGACGCTGGCGGCTTATCGCGATGAGTTTTTGCGCACTGCCGGCCCACGCTACAGCAGTTACCTGCAAGCGAAAGTACGTGAGCAGCATGACGGCTTGGTGATCGTTGAGTTTTCCAGCTACCTGGACACCGGCGGTGCGCATGGCACGCCGGGTCGCAGTTTCATCAACTATTCGCGCCAGCAGCATAAAGTGCTGACCTTGTCCGACATGTTGGTGCCGGGGCAGGAAGAAGCATTCTGGAAAGCGGCGCAGGTGGCGCACAACAGCTGGCTGATCAGCACCAAGCTCGATCAGGAGCCGGAGTTCGTGAAGCAGTGGCCGTTCCAGAAAACCCAGAACGTGGCGCTGACCTACGGCGGGGTGATCCTCAAGTACGAAGTGAGCACCATCGCGCCTTACGCGCTGGGCCACGTCGAACTGAAGATCCCCTACCCGCGCCTGAACGGCATTCTCAAGCCCGAGCTGTTTCCCGGCCGTAACTGAAGGCCCGGCCCAGCACCAGCTGCAGCAGCCCTGCCAGAATCAACGACGGCAGGGTTGCGCCGATGTCCGGATACAGATTGGCCAGCAAGTGATAGGTGCTCACCCCGCCCAACCAGGCGAGCAACGCCGGCCAGCGCAATGCAGCTGACGCCACACGAGCACTGCGTTTGCGCAAGATGAAGTGATCCACCAGCACCACGCCGAACAGCGGCGCAAACACCGAACCGATCAACAACAGGAAGTTCTGGTACTGAGCCAACGGCGCCAGCAAGGCGATCAGGGTGCAGACCACACCAATGGCCAACGCCAAGTGCTCGACTTTCAAGCGCAACAGAATCCCGCTGGAGACGGCCGCCGAATGAATGTCGGCAAACGCATTTTCCGACTCATCGAGCAGAATCAGCAGCAGCGGAATCCCCAGGCCCGCACCCGCCAGGGCCAACAGCAAGGCGTTCACTTCACCGCTCGGCGCGAACGCCAGGGTGTAGGCCACGCCCAGGCTCATCAGCCAGAAATTACCAATAAAGAAGCCGATCGCCGTACCGCCGAAAACGTTCTTCGCCCGCTTGCCGAAACGCGAGTAGTCGGCAATCAGCGGCAGCCACGACAGCGGCATCGCGATAGCAATGTCGAAGCCCACCGCGAACGGCATCGAACCGTCACCAGCCTGCGCCCACAACGCGGCCAGGTCGGCCTTGGCGAACAGGTTCCAGGTCAGCCAGATACACGCCGCCAGTAACAGCCAGATGCCCCACTTGCGCAGTATCTGCCGCACGAAGGTCAACGGACCGCTGACAGCCAGCAAAGTCGCCAAGGCACCGAAGAACAACGTCCAGAGCAGCGGACTGGTGAACAGACTGCCTTCGCTGAACGCACGGGCGCCAAGCAGGCTGGCAGCGTCGCGCATCACGATGATTTCGAACGAGCCCCAACCGATCAGTTGCAGCAGGTTCAGCACCGCGGGCAGGCTCGCGCCACGCTTGCCGAGGCTGAGTTTGAGCGCGGCCATCGACGACAGGCCGGTGTCACTGCCGATCACGCCGACAGCGGCGAGCAGCAGAACGCCGACCAGCGTGCCGAGGAAGATCGCCAACAGCGAACCGGACAGGCCAAGACCTGGCGCGAGCAATGCGCCGGTCTGCAAAACCATCAGGCCGATGCCGAGGGAAAACCACAGGGAAAACAGATCGCGTCCGCCGAAGACACGCTTGTCGGTCGGCACCGCGATGTCAGGGGAATAAGTGCTGGGTTGAATGCTCAAGGGGTGTTATCTCAGAGGGACATTTGTTGTTGTGTGGATCGCTATCGCCAGCAGGCTGGCTCCCACAGGGGACTTGTGAACACCTCAAATCCAGTGTGGGAGCCAGCCTGCTGGCGATGGGGCCCTTACAGGCCCCACCTTTTCAGGTCAGGTCAAACCTTCTTGTACAGCTGACTGCCTTCCTGCTTGAACCGCTCGGCCTGTTCCGCCAATCCCTGGGCGACTTCGGCATCGATGGTTTCGATCCGCTGGTTGGCCGCGTACTCACGGACTTCCTGGGTGATTTTCATCGAGCAGAATTTTGGCCCGCACATCGAACAGAAATGCGCGACCTTGGCCGAATCCTTCGGCAGGGTTTCATCGTGATACGAACGGGCGGTGTCCGGATCCAGGCCCAGGTTAAACTGGTCTTCCCAACGGAATTCGAAGCGCGCCTTGCTCAAGGCATTGTCGCGAATCTGCGCGCCCGGATGTCCCTTCGCCAGATCGGCAGCATGCGCGGCGATCTTGTAGGTGATGATCCCGGTCTTCACGTCATCCTTGTTCGGCAGGCCCAAGTGCTCCTTCGGCGTCACGTAGCAGAGCATGGCGCAACCGAACCAGCCGATCATGGCCGCACCGATACCCGAGGTGATGTGGTCGTAGCCCGGCGCAATGTCGGTGGTCAGAGGACCGAGGGTATAGAAAGGCGCCTCGTCGCAGCACTCGAGCTGTTTGTCCATGTTCTCTTTGATCAACTGCATCGGCACGTGGCCGGGGCCTTCGATCATGCATTGCACGTCGTGCTTCCATGCAATCTTGGTCAGCTCGCCGAGGGTTTCCAGCTCACCGAATTGCGCAGCGTCGTTGGCGTCGGCAATCGAGCCCGGACGCAGGCCGTCGCCCAGCGAGAAGCTGACGTCGTAGGCCTTCATGATTTCGCAGATGTCTTCGAAATGAGTGTAGAGGAAGTTCTCTTTATGGTGCGCCAGGCACCACTTGGCCATGATCGAACCGCCACGGGAAACGATGCCGGTCACGCGCTTGGCGGTCAGCGGCACGTAGCGCAGCAACACGCCGGCGTGGATGGTGAAGTAGTCGACGCCCTGCTCGGCCTGTTCGATCAGCGTGTCGCGGAACAGCTCCCAGGTCAGGTCTTCGGCAGCGCCGCCGACTTTTTCCAGGGCCTGGTAGATCGGCACGGTACCGATCGGCACCGGCGAGTTGCGGATGATCCACTCGCGGGTTTCGTGAATGTGCTTGCCGGTGGACAGGTCCATGACCGTGTCCGAACCCCAGCGAATGCCCCAGGTCAGTTTCGCCACTTCTTCTTCGATGGACGAACCCAAGGCGCTGTTGCCGATGTTGCCGTTGATCTTCACCAGGAAGTTACGGCCGATGATCATCGGTTCCAGTTCGGTGTGGTTGATGTTGGCCGGAATGATTGCGCGACCGCGGGCGATCTCGTCACGGACGAATTCGGGGGTGATGATTTTCGGTACGCTGGCGCCGAAGCTGTGACCGGCGTGTTGCTGGTCCAGCAACCCGGCGGCACGGGCCACTTCGAGCTTCATGTTCTCGCGGATGGCGACGTATTCCATCTCGGCGGTGATGATGCCTTTGCGCGCGTAGTGCATCTGGCTGACGTTGGCCCCGGCCTTGGCGCGGCGCGGGTTGTTGACGTGGGCGAAACGCAGCTTGGTCAGCTCGGCATCGGCGAGGCGTTCCTGGCCGAAGTTGGAACTCAAGCCAGGCAGCCGCTCGGTGTCGCCACGGGATTCGATCCACGGCGAACGCACATCGGCCAGGCCTTTGCGCACATCGATGATGACGTTGGGATCGGTGTACGGGCCCGAGGTGTCGTACACCACCACCGGCGCGTTGATCTCGCCGCCGAAGTCGGTCGGGGTCACGTCGAGGCTGATTTCGCGCATCGGCACGAGGATGTCCGGACGAGAGCCCTGGACATAGATTTTTTGCGAGCGGGTAAACGGCTGAACCGATTGTTGATCGACTTGGGCCGAGTCACTCAGGTTCGTAGTGTTTTTTAATTTTATCGTCATCACGGGCTCTCCAGACAGCTTCCAGGCAGTGGAATTTTGTCGGAGCGAACCTGTAACGAATGGACGCGACCAATCAGCCATGACATCGCTGTTGGTGCTGTGCTCAGTGCTCGAGGGGTGTTCGATTGTCGAACAACATCCCGGACGAAGCACAAGAGGACTCGCCGGGTGACGAGAAATCTTGTTCCCTACGCAGGCGCTAACCTGATCAGGTTCAACGGGATCCGAAATTATTCGATCTCAGCCTCATAGCAAGGCACCCCGACAAGAACCCGGCCAGTCTAGACACAAGTGGCAAAGAACGCCAACACCGCTGTAAACACCATGATGAATGGCGCAATTACAGGATTGTTGCGGAACGAGCGTGCAACTACACTCGCATCGGCCATGCAGCGCATTGACGCTACGTGGCCTGCGCCGTACCTTTGGCGCTCAAATTATCAGCGTAATTTTTAGGGATGGCCGCATGCTGCGCAAACTTTCACTGGCCCTTGCCGTGTCTTGTGCTTCCAATGGAATGGCCTGGGCAGCAGAAGCGCCCTTATCGACCAATACCGATCTGGTCAGCGTCTACCAGGAAGCGGTGGACAACAACGCCGACCTGGCCGCCGCCCGCGCCCAGTACGGCGCCCAGAAAGAAGTCGTGCCCCAGGCCCGCGCCGGCCTGCTGCCGAATATCTCCGGCGGCGCCCAGGTGGCCAACGTGCGCACCGACATCGATCAACCGGCGGCCATCGCCAACCGCAGCGCCAACTCCTATCAGGCGACATTGGCTCAGCCGTTGTTTCGTGCCGATCGCTGGTTCCAGTATCAGGCCGCCAAGGACGTCAATGAGCAGGCAGCCCTGCAACTCTCGGCGACCGAGCAAAACCTGATTCTGCAAACCGCTGAAAACTACTTCAACGTGCTGCGCAGCCAGGACACCCTGGCCTCGACCAAGGCTGAAGAAGCGGCATTCAAGCGCCAGCTCGACCAGTCCAACGAGCGCTTCGATGTCGGCCTGTCGGACAAGACCGACGTGCTGCAATCGCAAGCCAGTTACGACACGGCACGGGCCAACCGGATCGTTGCCCAGCGCCAGGTGGATGATGCATTTGAAGCGTTGATCACCCTGACCAACCGTCAGTACAACTCGATCCAGGGCATCGTCCACACCTTGCCGATCCTGCCGCCGGCCCCGAATGACGCCAAGGCCTGGGTCGACACCGCTGCCAAACAGAACCTGAATCTGCTGGCCAGCAACTACGCGGTCAGCGCTGCCGAAGAAACCCTGAAGCAGCGCAAGGCTGGCCACGCGCCCACGGTGGATGCGGTGGCCAAGTATGAGAAAGGCGACAACGACGCCTTCGGTTTCAGCAACCCGAATGCCTTCCGCCAGTCTTATGGCGGCCCCGTCGAGCAGCGCACGCTGGCCCTGCAACTGAACATCCCGATCTACAGCGGCGGGCTGACCAGTTCGCAGGTGCGCGAGTCGTACTCGCGCCTGGGCCAGACTGAACAACAGCGTGAAGGCCTGCGTCGGCAAGTGGTGGAAAACACCCGCAACCTGCACCGCGCGGTGAACACCGATGTGGAACAGGTACAGGCGCGCAAACAGTCGATCATCTCCAACCAGAGCGCAGTGGAAGCGACCGAAATCGGTTATCAGGTGGGCACGCGAAACATCGTTGATGTGCTCGATGCCCAGCGTCAGCTGTACACCTCGGTGCGCAATTACAACAACACCCGCTACGACTACATCCTCGACAACCTGCGCCTGAAGCAGGCCGCCGGTACGTTGAACCCGGGGGATTTGCAGGATCTGAAGCGCTATCTCAAGGCCGACTACAACCCGGACAAGGACTTCCTGCCACCGGATCTGGCCAAGGCTGCGGCAGAGCAGCTCAAAGCCCGGCCCTGAGGGAGCGTTGCGGCAGGGCTAACCTGTGGCGAGGGAACTTGCTCCCGCCGGGCTGCGAAGTGGCCCCAAACCCTGAGCACGCGGTCTGTCAGATAGACCGCAACGGCTGATTTCACGACTGCTTCACAGTCGAGCGGGAGCAAGCTCCCTCGCCACACTATTTCAGTGACAGACTCAGGGCTTGTCGATCAACCGCCCCAACCCCTCCAGCAACCGCTGCAACGCGCCCTGATTGGTGCGCATCACCTTCAACCCCGCCTGCGCCATCCGCTGCGCATCGCGCGGCAATTCGAACAGTCGCTGCACGGCCAGGGCCAGCCCTTCGGCATCCTCCACCTCCTGCAACGCGCCGGCGCTGCGCAACTGCGCGGCGATCTCGAGGAAGTTGAACAGGTGTGGCCCACTGAGCACCGGTTTCGCCAGGGCGGCGGGCTCCAGCAGGTTATGGCCACCGTTCGGCACCAGACTGCCGCCGACAAACGCGCTATCAGCCAAGGCATAAAGAAACAGCAACTCGCCCATGGTGTCGCCAAGCAACACCGAAGTCCCTGCGGTCACCGGCTCGCCGGTGGAACGACGGACCGTGGCGAAACCCTGCTGCTTGCACAAGTCGAACACCGAGTTGAATCGCTCCGGGTGACGCGGCACCAGAATCAGCAACGCATCGGGATGACCGGCCAGCAACTGCCGATGCGCCGCCAGCACCACTTCGTCTTCACCGTCGTGAGTACTGGCGGCGATCCACACCGGACGCTCCTGAGCCTGCCATTGCCCGCGGAGCTCAGCGGCGCGCAGGAGCAATTGCGGATCAATGGTCAGGTCGAACTTGATCGAGCCGGTCACTTCAACGGTTTCTGCACGGGCGCCCAACTCACGGAAGCGCTGGGCTTCGGCTTCGGTCTGCACCGCGAACAGACTCATCTCGGCGAGCATCGGCTGGGTCAGCTTGCCGAAACGGCCATAGCCTTTGGCCGAACGCTCGGATAGTCGTGCATTGGCCAGAGCGACGGGAATCCCGCGTTTGGCGCATTGATGGATATGGTTGGGCCAGAGTTCGGTTTCCATGATCACCGCCAGTGTTGGCCGGACCCGGTCCAGAAATCGCGCCGCTGCGCACGGCAAGTCGTAAGGCAAATAACAGTGCTGGATGCGCGGCTCGCTGGCGAACATCGCCTGGATGCGTTCGGAGCCGGTCGGGGTCATGCAGGTCACGGTGATCGGCAGCGCCGGATAGCGTTGCAGCAACGCGCGAATCATCGGCGCTGCGGCAATGCTTTCGCCCACCGACACCGCGTGTACCCAGATGCCGCCCGGCTTCATCGCTGGCAACCCGAGGGAGAAACGCTCGCCGATGCGTTTGGCATACGCCGGCGCCTTGCGCGAGCGCAACCATAGCCGAATCGCTACCAGTGGCAGCCCCAGGTAAAACAGCGCGGTGTAGAGAGTTCTATTCATGGCGGCGGAGTTTATCGGCTTTTCTCGCCGATCGCCTGCAAGTGCACGGCAAAACGTTCCGCCAGCCAGCGAGCCGCCGGGCCAAGGGGTTCGTCGCGCCGCCAGACCAATTCCACCACCAGCGCCGGCGGTGTCCATTCGCTGACCAGTTCGACCATCAAATTCTGATACGCCGGGTATTGCACCACGTGTCGCGGCAGCCAGGCCCAGCCGAGGCCCCGCACCAGCCATTCGGCCATCACGTAGAAGCTGTCGGCCCGCCAGACTTGCGGGCTGGCCGGCTCGCTGCCGGGGTAGACACTGGACTGCGTGGACATCAGCAGCTGTCGATGCTGCGCCAGTTCCTGACAGTTCACGGCAGCGTTCGCCGCCAACGGATGCCCGACGCCACAGACCGTAACCATTTCAACGCTGCCCAGCACGCGCCGCTCAAGCGCTTCGGGAATCTGGTCGTGATAAAACAGCAACCCCAGATCGGCCCGACGCTCCACCAGTTTGCGCGCCACATCACCCTGGGCCGCGCTGGTCAATTGCACTTCAAGGCTGGGAAATTGCTCGCCCAGTGCTTCGAAGCTTTCGATGATCGGCTGGTAGGGCATCGCCTCATCCTGAGCCACCCGCAGACGAGCCTCCTGCCCGCGCATCATCGCCAGCGCCCGACCGTTGAGTCGCTCGCACTGGCGCAGCACTTCCCGCGCCTCCTCCAGCAAGGCACTGCCGGCTTCGGTGAGTTTTGGCTGACGGCCGCTGCTGCGGTCGAACAGGCTCACACCCAAGTCCTCCTCCAGCAGCGCAATCGAGCTGCTGACCGCCGACTGCGCCTTGCGCTGATCCCGTGCGACGGCGGAAAACGATCGCTGCTCCGCTACGCTGACAAACAGCCGTAGCTGCTCCAGATTCCATTGCGTGTTCATGATCAACCCATCGCCATAACAGATAGGTAATGACTTTACCGCATCTGGAGAATCACTAAAATGCCGACCTCAGAAAGCAACACTTCACATGAGGATGCACCCATGACCGCTTACTACTACCTGGCCATTGCCATCTGCGCCGAAGTGATTGCCACTGTTTCGATGAAAGCGGTCAAAGGCTTCAGCACGCCGCTGCCGCTGATTCTGGTGATCGTCGGCTACGGCATCGCCTTCTGGATGCTGACGCTGGTCGTGCGCAGCGTTCCGGTGGGTGTGGCATACGCGGTGTGGGCCGGCATGGGGATCGTGATGGTCAGCGTTGCAGCGCTGTTTATTTACGGGCAGAAGCTGGATGTGCCGGCTATGTTGGGCATGGCGTTGATTGTGCTGGGTGTCGTCGTGATCCAGCTCTTCTCCAAAACCGCTGGGCATTGACGAAGGCTGCGATCTTTTTTCCCGTCCTAGCTCTGTATACTGCGCCCTCGTCTTGAACACTGAGGTCGCTGCATGCCATCCGTTATTTCCACCGACGTTTTGATTGTCGGCGCTGGTGTCGCCGGCCTCTGGCTGAATGCGCGTTTGCGCCGCCAGGGTTTTTCGACCGTGCTGGTGGAAAGCGCCAGCCTTGGCGGCGGGCAGAGTGTGAAGTCCCAGGGGATCATCCATGGCGGCGCCAAATACGCGCTGCATGGTGCCCTGACCGGCGCTTCGGAAGCCATCGCCGACATGCCCCGTCGCTGGCGTGAAGCCTTGGCCGGCGACGGCGAACTGGACCTGTCCGGTGTGCGCCTGCTGTCCGAAGCCCACTACCTGTGGTCTCCCGGCACGATCGCCGGCAACCTCACCAGTTTCTTCGCCAGCAAAGCCGTGCGTGGCCGCGTCGACCAGGTCAAGGGCGACCAACTGCCGCCGGCCCTGCAGGACAAGCGCTTCAAGGGCAAGGTCTACCGCCTGGCGGAGTTGGTGATCGACGTGCCGAGCCTGGTCCAGCGCCTGGCCGATCTGGCGGGCGATGGCTTGCTCGCCGGTCAGAACATCGAACCGCTGCTGGACGGTGACGTCCTGGTGGGCCTGAAGGTCGACGGGCGCGAGATCCGCGCCCAGCGCATCGTCTTGAGCGCCGGAGCCGGCACGGCGGCGCTGCTTGAAGCGCTGGGCCTGAGCCAGCCCGCCATGCAACGCCGACCGTTGCACATGATCATCGTCAAAGGCCCGAGCCTCAAACCGCTGTACGCCCACTGCCTGGGCGGCGGCACCAAACCGCGCATCACCGTCACCACGCACCCGGCCGCCGATGGCCAATGGGTCTGGTACCTGGGTGGCGACATTGCCGAAGCCGAAGGTGTTGCACGCGAACCTGCCGAGCAGATTGCCACCGCGCAGAAAGAACTCGGCCAGTTGCTGCCATGGATCGACTTGAGCACCGCGCACTGGGCGACCTTGCGCGTGGACCGCGCCGAGCCGCTGCAATCGGGCCTGACCCGTCCGGACAACGCCTTCCTTGCCGAAGAAGGCCGCTTGCTGGTCGGCTGGCCTACCAAACTGGCGCTGGCGCCGGACTTCGCCGACCGCGTGATCAACGCCTTGCAACGTGACGGCATCCAGCCAGGCCATCCGGCGCCGCTGCCCGAATTGCCGAAACCGCCGATGGGCGTCCCGGCCTGGGAGCAACTGCTGCCATGAGCCAACCCACCCTGCACGATGTGCATCGTCCACTGGGCAGCACCGGCCTGATGGTTTCGCCGCTGGGTCTGGGCACGGTCAAACTCGGCCGCGATCAAGGCGTGAAATACCCCAATGGCTTTCAGATTCCCGGCGATGACGAAGCGCGCATGTTGCTCAAACTCGCGCGCGATCTGGGCATCAACCTGATCGACACCGCCCCCGCCTATGGCCGCAGCGAAGAACGGCTCGGCCCGTTGCTGCGGGGGCAGCGCCAGGATTGGGTGATCGTCAGCAAGGTCGGCGAGGAATTTGCCGACGGTCTGTCCCGTCATGATTTCAGCGCTGCGCATACTCGCCTGTCGGTGGAACGCAGCCTGCAACGCCTGGAAACGGATTTTATCGATCTGGTGCTGGTGCATTCCGACGGCAACGACCTGGCGATCCTCAACGACAGCGAAGTCTATACGACCCTCGCCGCGCTCAAGGCCGAAGGCAAGATTCGCGGCTATGGTTTCTCCGGCAAAACCGTCGAAGGCGGTTTGAAGGCTCTGGAGCAAGGTGATTGCGCGATGGTCACCTACAATCTGAACGATCAGAACGAGAAGCCGGTCATTGACTATGCTGCTGCACACGGCAAAGCCATCCTGGTCAAGAAAGCCCTGGCCAGCGGTCATGTCTGCCTGAGCCCGGGTGTAGACCCGGTGCGCGCCAGCTTCGAGTTGTTGTTTGAACATCCGGGTGTCGCCAGTGCTATTGTCGGGACCATCAATCCGCTGCACCTCGCCCACAACGTCGCGACCGTTGCCCAGGTCCTACGTAGCAACTGATGCCGCCCCTCGCGGCCTTAAAGCAGGAGCCGACATGCCGCGTACGCTCATTAGAAAGAATCCGAGCAACTTCAAGACCCTGCCGTTATTCGTCGAAGCGACTCCCGAAGGCTTGAACTACCAGAGCGTCGGGATGCCGCTCAATTTTTCCCAGACCCTGCAGCGTCGCCGCCCGGTGACGGTGGCTGACAACGAGCGGTTCGCGCTGGAGCTGGCCAACCTCGGGGTCTCGGTGCGCCTGACCCTGCATTGGCAGAATCGCGATTACTGGGTGCTGGTACGCCAGCGTCGGCAGGATCGTGGCGACGTGGTGCTCAAACTGATCTCCGGTTACGTACCGGCCCACGAGCTGAACCTGCCCCTGCACACGGCGATTCAGGAGATAGCCGAAGAGTGCCTGCTGGAAACTCCGGAAGGCTGGCTCGGTGGACGTTTCAACGACACCTGGCTGCCAGCGCCCTACTCGTCTGCGCTGCACTATCGCGAGGCCTTGCCCTTTCGCCTCACCCCGTTTTCCGGCTCGGCGCGGCCGGTGCGTTGCGCCAACATGCAACTGATCGAGCGTCCGCGGGCTTACGTGCACCTGCCGACAGCGTCGCTGCAATTGATCTATGACTTGCGCCTGGATGTGCCCAGGGAAGCCAAGTCCCTGAGCCTGTTTCATGTCGACGAACGACTGGAAGGCGACCAACTGGTGGCCCGCCTGGATCGCAAACGTCCGGATCTGTACTTGATGCCTCTGGAAGATGGCGTCCCGCGCCCCGAGTTGTACACGCTCAAGCGCGACAAACTTATACCCGCCAGTACCCGTGGACTGTATCTGGCGGAGAGCTTTGCCATCCAGGAAGGCTGGACAGTGCGCGAGGAGCGTATTCGCTGGAAGGACTGGGTTGCACAACAAGGGCTGGAAGCACCCAAAGCCCCGCGACGGGGACTGAAGAAACTGAGCGTCAAGGCCTTGCGCCTGGTGCGGTTGGTACAGGGAAGCTTGCGCAAATAAATCAGGTTCGATCTAACCGGCTCGTTGTTTGTCCATGAAGGTGCGTAACCGCGCAAAAAAATGGAAATAGCGATTCTCGCGCTTGCCCATGCCGCGCTTGGGAGAGAACGACTCTTCGGCAAAGGCGCCGTTGATACGAACACGCGACGCCTGGGTCTCCAGGGTGCAGATCTTCGCCCCTGCCTGTTGCAGTGCAAATTTGAGCAGCCGCTCGGAGTGCAACTTCCTTCCCGTCACTTTACTGAAATCAAACATGCGCTCGATCCTTTTGCCGTACGCGACGTAGGTGTCGCGACCACAAATGGCAAAACGATCATTCAGCCCGCCCCACCACTGCCAGTCGGGAATGTAGGTATTACGTCGCCGGGCTTCTGCGTGCTTGAACACATAAGCGGGAAGCGGTGTATGAAAGAAAATGTCCGGCCGCACGTAGACGACGAAATCAGGATTGAAAGACTCCATCATGGTCGTAACGGTGTGCAGCGAATTGAGTTGATAGATCAGGTTTCTGAGTGAGGCGTAGTCATCAGCCCAGGTATCGCCCAGCGCTTTCACTTGTTCAAAGTTCCAGCGCGCCAGCACACCCTCGGTCGAGGTCAGTTGCCCGGTCATGGTTTCGAAGGGCTCGTAGTTGTCAGCCTTCAGCTCACCTTGCTCGCCCGAACGGGAGTTCTGCACTTCGTCGATCTTGTACAGGTGATAAAAGCATTTTACGTTGCTGTCGGAAGGAAGCAGCGCCAGGACGTTTTCTTGAATGGAAGGAAAGCAGATCTGCGAATTTCTCGGGATACCAAAAAAAGCCACCGCAATATTCAACACTACAGCACCCCTTGAAAAATAATCAGGCCCCTGTGGGCAACCGGCGACAAATCATCCGCGATCAAACAGCTTCTGCCACCAACGTCGACGCCGCAGAGGTATCACGATAACGTCTGAGTTTTTCAGCCAGTCACGCTCATAATCCCAGGCATGCCCGCCCCAGCGTTTACCCGCCTCGTCGGAAAAACCTAACGTCATGAGCTGATAGTCATACCCTGCCTGCCCGCGCAGCCAGTCGAACAGCACCAGCGCATTGAAACCGGTGGTGGGTCCGACATAGCGTTTACCGCCCGGGCGATCGACCGGGTAGTTCCACAATGCCGGCAACGGGATACGCTCCCAATAGAGCGCCACCTGTGGCAAGGGACACATGGCCCCGGTGCAACCGACTAGCATCGTGAAACACCGCGCGTCGGCCTGCCGGAAAAGCCGCTGCACTTCAGGCCCGTAAGGAAGACCAAAAAAATAGGCGTCCGGCGAATTGAAACCATGAACGAAGAGATTAACGCTTTGTGGGGAAAGCAGCGGCGCCAGGACACACTTGTTGAAGCTGACGACGACATCGTCGGCGCCGATGTTCAGCGCCTGGAAATCGTCCCGGGTAATCGCTGGATTGTTGGCAACCAGCAGAACCCGCGGCGCCCTGCGCAGACACTCCTTCAGTTCCTGCGGCAGCCCGCCCGGAACAGACTGATGACCACCGGGCAATGCGTCCAGCGCCATTGGCTCATCGGCTTGGGACGGAGGATTTTCCATGGTTACTCTGGAACCTGCATACCGTAACGCAGCTTTACCCACAGGCGAGTCAACAATGAAGGTGGCTGCCAGGGACGCATTTCACGCTGAATCTCGGCAGCGAGCGTGCGCCCCACCCGAGCAAAGGAATACTGGCTCTCGGCGAATGCCTGCCCGTTACTGGCGATACGAGCCGTCAGCAACGGGTCGCTCTGCAGCAGCTGGAGTTTTTCCACGGCCTCATCTTCAGAGCGATAGAAAACCGTGTTGTGCATGTCCTGGAAACCCAGCAATTGGTCTTCTTCGCCCTGACTCCAGGCCAGCAATACACAGCCACACGCCATTGCTTCAAAGTTCTTGATCATGAATTCATTCATGCCGATATCGGCACTCACGAAAATCTTGATGCGATTGAGCATTTCCAGATACTCAGCGCCTGATTTGGTGCGGCCCACCAACATGCCGGTACGCCGGGAAAGGGACTCCAGAAGCGCCCTGCGCTGCGCGTATTCAGTACTTTTCAGACTGCCCAGAAAAGCCACCGGGATGTCCCGGACACTGTTGGTGTTGTGCAGCATTTGTTCGTCATATCCCTTCGAAACGAACACTGCATCAATGTTTTCAGCTTGCATCCGACGCGCTACGACAGCGCCGGAAACCAGCGCGCGAGAGCTGGGCAAACGACTGTAAAGACGCGAGTAAACCCGAAGGTATTTACTCGCGGGCATGTAATTCTGATAAGCGTCATGTTCGAGAAACACCAGGCCCGGAATACATTTCAGGACCCTTAGTTGCGGGACGAGGCGCTTGACCCTGGAAAAAATCACGATCCGGTCGAATGTCTGGTAGTTGACTGTCGCGAGAAACGAACCAAGTTTCAGCTGCTGCTTTTTGCTCAGGCGATAGACAACACACTCGTCGCAGTTCTGCTGCACGATTTCATACAGTCGATCCAGAATGACGCGCTGCTCGTCCATTACCAGGAGCATCACTTTCATAAATCTTTTACCACAAGACAAAAGCGGGTAAGAGCATTGGGTTAATTCCGGCCAACATCGTCTGGGACGGTTATATCCTCACGATAAAACCCGTTCACACACTGTGTGAAACGGAGTCTAGATCTCATCAATGACTTCGAATCTTCTCGACAATCGCTGTCGTCGAGCTGTTTTCCACCAATCCCAGCACCTTCACAGTACCACCGTAGGCCGTCACGATGTCGGCACCGACCACTTGATCGATCCCGTAATCGCCCCCCTTCACCAGCACGTCCGGCTTGACCTCGCGCAGCAGGTTTTCAGGAGTGCCTTCAGGGAAGCTGATCACCCAATCCACCGCGCCCAGCCCCGCCAGCACAGCCATGCGACGGTCAACGCTGTTGATCGGACGTCCCGGCCCTTTCAGACGGCTTACCGATGCATCGTCGTTGACCGCAACGATCAAGCGATCCCCTTGGGCCCGTGCCTGCTCGAGGTAGGTCACATGACCGGCATGCAGGATGTCGAAACAACCGTTAGTGAAGACGATTTTCTCTTTGTGCGCACGCGCATCGTCTACCGCCAGCAGTAACTGCTCCAGACCCAATACACCGCGCTCGGAACCTTCCTCACGCTGGATGGCACGCCGCAGCTCCGGAGCGCTGATGGCCGCCGTACCGAGCTTGCCGACCACGATGCCCGCCGCCAGGTTGGCCAACGCCACTGCGTGGGGCAATTCTTCGCCAGCGGCGATCGCGGCCGCCAGGGTGGAAATCACCGTGTCGCCGGCACCGGTCACGTCGAACACTTCCCGCGCGCGCGCGGGCAAGTGCAACGCGGGATGATCCGGACGCAGCAGGGTCATGCCGTGTTCACCACGAGTCACCAGCAACGCGCCAAGGTCCAGGTCGTGCATCAGTTGCGCGCCCTTGCTCACCAGTTCGTGCTCATCGGCGCAACCGCCGACGATCGTTTCGAATTCGCTGAGGTTCGGGGTAATCAGGCTCGCCCCCCGGTAGATCGAGAAATCCTTGCCCTTGGGATCGGCCAGCACCGGAATGCCACGGGCACGGGCGGCCTGGATCAGTACCTGATGATTTTTCAGCGCGCCTTTGCCGTAGTCGGACAACACCAGCACCTTGATGCCTTCAAGCAACTCGTCAACTTGCTCGCCCAGCGCCAGGGCGTCGGTAGCAAAGGGTTCTTCGAAGTCGATACGCAGCAACTGCTGGTGTCGACTCATGACCCGCAACTTGACGATGGTCGGCTGGTGCGCAATACGCTGGAACAATGCGCGCACACCAGCACCCTTGAGGCTGTTGGCCAGGCTGTCGGCAGCTTCGTCGTCGCCGGTCACACCGACCAGCGAGGCCGGTGCGCCAAGCGCGGCAATGTTCAGGGCAACGTTAGCGGCACCGCCCGGGCGGTCCTCGATTTGCTCGACCTTGACCACCGGTACCGGCGCCTCAGGGGAAATCCGTGAGGTACCACCATGCCAATAACGGTCGAGCATGACATCGCCGACCACCAAGACAGGGGCTTGATCGAATCGCGGCATGGACAACTTCATGGAGCATCCCACATACAAAATGAACAAGGGCGGGATATTAGCACAGGGTTGGCGCAGGGCTTGCGCATGGCATGAACGAGGGTGCCAAAAGCAAAAAAATCGCAGCCTGTAAACGTTCTAAAACGACAGACTGCGACTCTTTTCAGTCGTTCACGACGAACGAACGTCGACAGGAATCAGGCGATATCTTCAGCCGGGGCATCAAGCCCCATGGCATTCAGGCGGGCGTAATAACCATTTTGCGCCAACAGTTCGGCGTGCGTGCCGCGCTCGACGATCCGGCCCTGATCCATGACCAGGATCAGGTCGGCTTTTTCGATGGTCGACAGACGGTGAGCAATCACCAGGGTCGTGCGGCCTTTCATCACTTGATCCAGGGCCGCCTGAATATGCCGTTCCGATTCGGTGTCCAGTGCCGAGGTGGCTTCGTCGAGAATCAGCAAAGGCGCGTTCTTCAACAGGGCCCGGGCAATCGCCAGACGCTGGCGCTGGCCACCGGAAAGCAATACGCCGTTCTCGCCGACCTGAGTGTCCAGGCCTTCGGGCAGTTGTGCGATGAAGTCCATCGCATAAGCGTCTTTCGCCGCTTTTACGATGTCTTCACGGGGCGCACCGGCCAGATCGCCGTACGCGATGTTGTTGGCCACGGTATCGCTGAACAACGTCACGTGCTGGGTGACCTGGGCGATGTGCTTGCGCAGGTTCAGCAGTTTGTACTGTTCCACCTCGACGCCATCGATCAGGATTTCGCCCTTGTCGTGGTGATAGAAACGCGGAATCAGGTTGGCCAGGGTCGACTTGCCGCTGCCAGACCGCCCGACCAGCGCCACCATTTGCCCGGGCTCGACCGAGAAACTGATGTCGTCGAGTACCTGACGCTCGGTGCCAGGATAGGTGAAGCTCAGATGCCGCACATCCAGGCGTCCGGTCACCGCATCGCGTTCGACGGTACCGGTATCGACTTCCGGCTCAACGTCCAGTTGTTCGAAGATGCTTTCGGCGCCCGCCACGCCTTTTTGAATGGTCGAGCTGACTTCGGACAATTGACGGATCGGCTTGGGCAGCAGGCCCGCCAGGGTGATGTAGGCCACCATGTCACCGGCGGACGCATCGCCACGCAGAAAAAGGACCAGGAACATCAGCACGGCCATGGCGCTGTAGATCACCAACTGCAGCAGCGGCGTGTAGATAGCGCCGGTGCGGGTCATGCGCAATTGCTTGTCGGTGTTGCCCTGGCTGGCATTGAAGAAACGCTTCTGTTCGTAGACTTCGCCGCCGAAGCTGCGCACCACACGATAACCCTGGATGGTTTCCGACGCCACGTGCGTCACGTCGCCCATGGCCGCCTGGATCTTCTTGCTCTGCTTGCGGAATTTCTTGCTCGCGGTACGGACCATCAACGCGATCAGCGGCAGGATCGCGACCATGACCAGAGTCAGGCGCCAGTTCATGAACAGCAGCGAGGCAAACAGGAAGATTACCGTCATGCCTTCACGGATTACGACCTTGATCGCATCTGTGGCCGCCCCGGTGACCATGGTCACGTTAAAGGTGATACGGGAAATCAGGTGACCGGAGTTATGCTTGTCAAAGTATCGGTTGGGCAGGACCAGCAGGTTATTGAACAACTCAACCCGCAGGTCGTGGACCAGCCCGAGAGAAACCTTGGCCAGGAAGTAGTTGCCCAGATAAGATCCCAACCCCTGCCAGGCGGCGATCAAAATGATCAGCAACGGCACGGCTTGCAGCAGTTGCAGGTCGCGCAGGTAGGGGACACTGGGAAAGAGCACCGCTTCGGGATTGGACAGGCCATCGACGAAGTACTTGAGGATGTAGCCGAGCATTGGCTGCGTCGAAGCGAAAATCAGAAAACCGACGATGCTGATCAGGAACAGGCCGATGTACGGCCGGACATAACCGAGCAGACGGAAGTAGATTTTCAAGCTCGAGGGGCTTGCGGAGAGACTGGAGTCGGCCATATCACGCGAATGTCGATAAAAAGGACGCTGACTTTAGCACAGCTTCCCCAGGGTTCTGGCAATCCCATAAAGGCTGTTATTGTTAGTCGGCGCAAACAGTATCATATAGCCACCATCGGAATGGCCGATCAACTTCAGGATTGAATTTCTCAACATGCGACTCAGTGGTTTCAACAGTACGTCCAATCGAGTCTTCGATTTCATTTGCCTGTGGATACTTCCACTGGGCTATCTTTTACTTCTGTGTTCGCTGTTTTTCCTGCCGGACCGCAGTCTGCTTCACAAGCTCTACTATGGTTTGTTCAGCATTCCAGCGCTGATGGCGCTTTGCCTGCGACCACGCGAGCTCAAAGAGTTGCTGCGCGAGCCGATCTTCATTGCGATGCTGCTGTTCGCCGGGTGGGCGCTGTTGAGTCTGTGCTGGAGCCCGGGCGATGAAGGGTTTTCCGGCAAGTTCAAGCCACCGCTCCACACGCTGATGCTGTTCGTCGGGTGCTACCTGCTGGTGCGCTATCGCAACGATATCGTCCAGCCCCTGCTGTTCAGCGCCGCCATGGTCGGTCTGGTTGCGTCGGTCTACAACCTGTACGTGTTTGCCCACATCTATGAGCCGGGCCAACGCCTGATTGGTGGCGGCGCATTCGACAATCCATTGTTGAGCTCGCACTTGTTCGGCTTCTTCTGCGCCTATTGGCTGAGCCTGAGCATGACCTGCAAGCGCCCGCAGATACTCTGGTTGAGTGTCCCGGCAATGGTGATCATGTTCATTGCGGTGATCGCTACCGGCTCCCGGACACCGCTGGTGGCACTGACACTGGCGGCGTTGTGGCTGAGTTTCATCTGCTGGAATCGACGGTCAATCGTATTACTGGGCATCATGCTCGTCGGCGGAGCGTCGGTGATTGCATTTTTTTCGAACATGATTTTCGGACGAGGCGACTCCTACCGTTTCGAAATCTGGCAGATGGTCCTGCAAAAAATCGCCGAACACCCCTGGATCGGTCATGGCTACGACGCCAGCCTGAACGTCGATCCGGGCCTGGGCTACACGCTGGCAGAACCCCACAGCTTCGCTTTGGGGGTTCTTTACTACGTCGGTATTTTCGGCTTTATCCCATGGCTGTTCTTCCAGGCCTGGGGCCTGCTGAGCAGCTGGCGCCATCGCGTGCAACCGCTGTTCATCATCGCCTCCACCTGGCTGGTGTTCGGTATCGGTGCGGGCCTGACCGAAGGCGGCGGGATCATTTCACGCCCCAAGGAACACTGGTTCCTGTTGTGGATTCCTCTGGCACTGATCGCCGCGCTGAGTATCAACCAACGCGCTGGTCGCCTGCTGGCCGTTTCGATCAAGAGACTGACGCAACCGGCCCTGCAAGCGTTGACCACCCACGCACGGGTGATTGAAGAAGATGGCCTGGGGCCGAAGGTCCTGCGCTTGGCCGATGACAGCTTCCTCAAGTTGTTCCGACCTCGTCGCTGGTACACTTCGGGCAGTTTCAACGCCTACTCCGAACGCTTTGCCGTCAATAGCGAGCGACTGCGCAACATGGGATTCCCGACGCCGCAGATCCTCGACCTGTACCGCCTGGACGATGGCGGCAGTGCCGTGCACTACACCCCCCTGCCGGGAAATACCCTGCGCCAGGTCCTGCAAGCAATCACGGCTCCGGACGTGCGTCAGGCGCTGGTGGAACGCTTCGGCAAGTTCATGGCGCAGTTGCATGAGCAAGGGGTGTATTTCCGCTCCCTGCATCTGGGTAATGTGCTGGTGCTGGAGGACGGCGAGTTCGGTCTGATCGACGTGGCGGACCTGCGCATCTACCCTTCGTCACTGAGCCTGTCTTTGCGTCAGCGCAACCTGCGTCATATGCAGCGATACACCGTCGATCGACGCTGGTTGTTCGAGGATCATTTCCAGGCATTGCTGCAAGGGTATGCCGTGACAGCATCGAAATCTGCGGTGGACACCCTGCACAAACAAGTGCTGGCTGCGAGCTCACCCGCCCAGGTTCACTGATTAGCAACGCGCAACGAAAAAGAGCAGCCTCGGCTGCTCTTTTTGTTTGGCCAGTCCTGGCACACCGGACTGCGGCCCGGATTCAGCCAATGGCTCAATCCTTTTCCAGAGGCGAGAAATACAAGCGCCCCAGACCACGCCAGGTCTTCTTGTTCCACGCCTTGAACGGAATCTGCGCCAGCAGCTCACGCGCCAGTTTTCGGTCTCGATTGGCAGTCTTCAGGAACATCGAACTGAGAAACTTGTAGCGCACGTGATCGTACAGCGGGTGATCGCTGAACAAGGCATAGGTGCGCAGAATGTTGTCGATCATGAAACGGTGATTCTTGTAGGAATTGGTGGCGTGCTTGCGATAGCGCGCCATCAGCACGTTCAAACCATCAATGAAGTAGCCGGCATGGGTCACCTTCAGTTCGATCAGCAAATCTTCCAGGCGAATGTTCGGATCGAACCCGCCGACCTTGTCCAGCGCTTCGCGGCGGATCATCAGGGTCGGTGCCGGCGGATAGGGCTTGCGCTCGAGGAACATGTCATCGAAGTCCAGGCGGCGGAACGGCACATCGCGGCGCTGGCGCGACTCCGGGTACGCAATGCCGTCAGCGTCCATCAGCTCGATATTGCCGGCGCAGATGCCGACCTCGGGCTTGCCATCCATGTGCGCGACTTGCGTGGCGATGCGCTCGGGCAACATGATGTCATCGGAACCGAAGGGCACGATCAGACTGCCCTTTGCGCGCGCAATCGCACCGTTGAGGGTATTGGTCAGCCCCTGATTCAGCTGAACACGGAAATCAAAACCGTGTTGCGCCTGCAAGGCGTTGATCCGCTCGACACTGTCATCGCTGGAACCATCATCGACCACCAGCAGCTCGATGTTCGAATAGGTCTGGTTGAGGACGCTGAGAATGCTCTCCTCAATATAACGACCGTGGTTATACGACGCGATGATGACCGTGACGATGGGTTGTGCGTCGCTCATGATTGTTCCTTGCGGGCCTTGCTCAAGCCGGAGTCGATCAGGTTCAGGTATTCCTGGCGGAACACCTCGATATCGTGCTGTTCCTGGAGATAACGGTAGGCTTGTTCGCCCTTGGCCTTGAGCGCGTCATCCGGTAGCTCGAGGTAAGTATCCAGTGCCGCGACCAGACTCGGCACATCCTTCGGCGTAATCGCCAGACCGCCCGCGCCCTGAATCAACGGCAGCATCGCCGGTACGTTGGAGGCGATCACCGGAAGGTGACCGCTCATGCCTTCGAGCAATGCCAGCCCGAGACCTTCGGCCAGCGATGGCATGGTCCAGATGTCAAAGGCGCGAACGTACTGCAAGGCGTTTTCCTTGAAGCCCAGCAGGTGCGCACGTCCGCTCAGGCCCAGACGCTCGATCTCGGCGGCCAGGCGCGACTCTTCGCGGCCGGCACCGATGATCGCCAAATGAGTATTCGGGTATTTGTCCTTGAGTGCCGCAAACGCCTGCAACAGGTAAGTGTGCCCCTTGACCGGCACCAACCGGCCCAATGCGCCGATCAGTCGCACCGACGGATCAATCCCGAGCAGTTCACGGGCGCGCTCGCGGCTGTGTTGCAAGCCTTCGGCCTGTTCGATGTCGATCGCATTGGTAATGGCGTAGGTATTCTGGTCGGTGAAACCGCAGTCACAGTCCAGCAGGTACTGTTTGACCGCCGGCGACACACCGACAAATCGCCAGTGACGATCGATCAGACGCTGGGTCTGGCGACGTCGGTAGAATCGGTCGTACTCACCAAAGCCATGGGAGATGCCGATGCACAATGGCACTTTCAACCAGCGGTTGAGCGTCAGCATCATGTTGACCGGCTTGAAGCGGTTGCAGATCACCACATCGAATTTTTCTTTACGGCAAAACTGATACAGCCGCCACATGGCGCGCAGGCGCATGCCCTTGAGCGACTTGTCGGAAAACTCAAAATAAACGGAACGCGCGGCACGGCTCACGGCCTCGCCCGGCCCGGGCTTGCCGCGCAGAAACGCCGCGGTCACCTCATAGCGATCGCCCGGCAAAGCCTTGACGATCTGCTCTGCCAGGTCGGCAAAGTCATGGGCTTTGACATTGTAGTCAGGCTGCAACTGCAGAACCTTTGACCGTTGACTCATAACTCTCCCCGGTGAAAACCAGTCGCGTCGATGACCCAGGCGGGTTCAGCGGCGAGGCGCTTGATCTCCGCCGGATCGGGTTGAGGCAACCGTGGCCACTCGTTGCGTTTCCAGCAAACGAAATGGAAATACGGAAACCGGCGATCGCCATCGCGATCATTGGTCAGATGGCCATCGCGCCAAAACCATTGGTGCGGGAAATTATCGGTCCCGTCATGCCACTTGATGCAACCACCGGGCGTACTGAATGCCTCGGTGAATTCACTGCGTCGACGCCACGGGTTGAACTTGCCGACCAGCTTGAACAAGGGCTGGGGGAAATTCTTGCGCCAGAGAAAGATCCGACTGAATGCACCTTCGTCGATCGCATGATGTTTCTGATCGGTGAAACGCGCTTCCCAGTCCTTGATCTGCCTGAACAACTCACGCTTGCGGGGGGTGTTCCTGATCAGGCAAAGATGCCCGGCCACTCGCCGCTCGTGAGTGGAGTACAGGTCGTACGAAGCGAGGCGATCTGCGGTGAAGTAGCTGCGCAAGTCGCCGTACACCAGGTCAATGTCGCCGAAGGCCCAGAAATCATAGCCCTCCAGGCGGTCGGCATGAATCAGTCCGAACGCAGGCCTGATGTCGCACAGTTTGTAAGCCTGGGTCGGCGCAAAATCGATACCCAGCCGCTGGGACACCAATCCACAGTAATCGCTGAACATCATGCATTCGATGGTCACGTTGGGCGGCAGATTCTCGGGAACCCCGCAGTCGGTGAAGAACAGCCAGTCGATGTCCGGATTGCGACGGCAGCTCTCCAGAAAAAACGGCATCCAGAAGGGCCAGCTGCCGAAATAAGGCATCAGAAACAAAATACGCGGGCATGGATTAATCACGGATAACTCGCTGTCAATGCTGGGAACGCCACCATGCTAGGCAGAGTTCTGCTTCAATTCTGCTTCACAGGTGTTTCGTCATGCTTCAGAAGCCAGAACAATTCCTGGCGCCTGACCGCCTTGCGAAAAAATTCATTTTCGCCATAAGGGGGCGGCACTCTACTGGCCAAAAGCCACTGTATCAACCGCCGCAGTCGCCGCTTGAAGGGCATGCGCGGCTGCAGGTCGTGCATCATTCCCAGCGCCATGGCTTTATCACGCTGAAGCTCCGGGGAAACCGGAAGGCAATAAGGCTGCATCGGCACCGACGAATCAAAGGCCGGCGGCAGCGCGATGCCATGACCGGCATCCCCCATGGGCCAGCGATCATTGTCATGCAAATGGTTGGCATAACCGAGCAACGTGGTCGGCTGCCACTCCAGACCTCGCAGTGCTTCAAGGATCGCTTGTTGGGCGCACAGGTGATCCGGGTGCGGATCGAGCGTGGGGTGCGGCAACACGATGACTTCAGGTCGTGCCCGCAACAGCAACTCGCGCAGGTCGGCCAACAGGTTGTTCCAGGTCGGCGCCCCATCGACATCGCCCGGCAGTGCAAAGGGGTTCAACTGGCGAAACAAGCGGGTGTCGTCCATCTCCGCTTCCCGTGAACCCACTGGCCGGGACGGTGCTGCCTGCATCGCCGCCAGCTGCAGGCAGAAATAGCCCAACTGCACACAATGGGCTTCGGGCACTCCGGCCCAGCGTGGCACGGCGATGCTGTCCCAGGCCCGCAGCCGCCCCTTGAGGCGCGCTGCTTCGACCTTGTTCAGGCCGATCTGCTGATAGTGTTCCGCTTCGATTTCGCCGGCGGTGAGGGTGACGATCCAGGCTTCGTCGGCCTGACTGTACAAACCATAAGCCGCCAGCTCGGCGTCATCGGCGTGTGGCGCAATGACCATTACCCGCTGACGGCGGTAATCCGGTTGTTCGAACGCCCAGAGCACGGGCTCGCCCAGCACTCGGCAAAAACGTCCACGCAGACGCAACTCGCCTCGCGACAGCACTTGCGCCTGACCACTGAGGTTGAGGTAGCGCAGCCCGTTGGCGCCACGCTCGAAGGTTTGTCGATCGGGATTATCGCCACCCGACAATTCGACTGCCGGGTCGATGAAGCGTCCAAGCCAGGTGCTCTTGATCCGCAGGGCCAATACCAGCGCAGCGTCGTCCACCAGCATGACGCCGTCATCCAGGCGCAAACGCTCGCCGTCCAGGTGAATCTTGGGTTGCGGGGTGTAAGGCGGGAAGCTGTACGCGTAATCGTCCTTGGGCGAATAGAACAAATGATCGGCAAACCAGGCTTCATGAGCAATCCAGCCCAGCACCGCCAGCACCAGCGGCAGCCACCAGGCCACCAGCACGCCGATGACGATCAACAGCATCAAGGCGATCAGCAGGCCGATGCGTTTGTTGCGCCGGTGCCGCTTGAGCAATTGCTGTTTTCGACTCATGGGCTCGCTCATACGGTGAACACCGGCACAGGATTACACCAGCGGTCCTTGTATTCACGGTCGGCGCGACCGAAGGAAAAACGCAGCGGCTTGTCCAGCGCGCGTGCATGCTCCCAGGCGCTTTGGGTATTGAGAAAGCTCAAGACGCTGCCGGGGCTGAATTCACGGGTCTCGGGATCGACGCCACCGTTGATGTACTCGACGCTGATCCATTGCGGCGCTTCGACGCGGTACACCAGTTGAATCGCGATCGGCGCATCGTTCAGGAAAATCACCGAGCCGATCAGCAAGTCACGCAACAACTCGATCACCTCGGCCATGCGCTCGGCACCGGTCGCCGGAAAGCCCCAGCGACGCTGGAACAGGTCGCAGTAAATCGCCGCCAGTTCGCCGCTGGAAAAGTCGCTGACCGGCCGCACCACGCCGCCCGCTTCTTCCAGCAGACGCAATTCGCGACGCTGGTTATAGCGAAATTTTTTCGACAGTTCTTCGGGCGTACGGGCCATGGCCAGTTGTTCTGCCTGCAGCCTGATGCCGCTGAAGCGGCCTTCATTCAGTGCGGACAAGTAACGCGCGCGATGGCGCAGGGGCGCTTGCGTATCAGCGGCGGCCGGCAGGATCAACTCAGCATTGCCGAGATCGAACAGGCCCTTTTTACCGTTGCGCTTAAGCACGTCCTTGGACAAGGCAAGGTCGCGACCCCAGGTTGGAATCGCCGCCTGGACTTCGCCATTGGGCGCCCAGGCCAGGTAACGCACCGGAATATCGGCCAACTGCGCCAGGCGCTCGACCACCAGCGGATGAGTGGCGACGCTGCCGCCATAACGGTGCCAGGCCTCGGCGTATGTCGAGGCATCGACCACCGCCCAGCCACGTTCGCGCCATCCTTGAAATCGGTTGAGCATCAACCCCTCGCCGCCAGTTCGGTGACGGCGGGCAAATGCCAGAAAGCATCGCGTACCGCGCGGTCGGAGAAGCGCTCGCGTAAACGATCGAGCATCAACTCGGCACACTGGCGACGCTGCTGATCATCCATCGCAGCCAGGTGTTGCAGCCCTTGAGCCAAGTGCTCGGCGTCGCCCAGCGGGAATAGAATCCCGACGCCCTCGACCACTTCCTTCGCACCGCCGCATGCCGTCGCGAGCAACGGCACACCAGCGGCCATGGCTTCCAGCAGCACCATGCCGAACGGTTCATGATCGGAGCTCAAGGCAAACACATCGAATGCACGAAAATAACGACGGGCTTCGGGCACCTGACCGAGGAACAGCACGCGGTCGCCGATCCCCAGTTCACGGGCCATGGCCTTTAGATCCTGTTCCAGCCGACCGATACCGAGAATCACCAGCTGGCTGTTAGCCGGCAAACCCGGTAACGCCGCGGCAAAACCGTGCAGCAACGTGGCTTGGTCCTTGTCCGGGTGCAGTCTGCCGACATTACCGATAATCCACGCATCCATGGACAGACCCAGGGTTTCCCGAGCTTCGCGAACCGACACGTGACTGCCTTGCAAGGCTTGCACGTTGATGCGGTTGTAGAGCGTCTGAATCCGTGCAGCCGGCCAATTCGGCAGGCAACTGCGTATGTCGTCGCGTACCGCATCGGAAACCCCGAGCAGACTCAAACGCTTGCGGAAAAAATTCACAAAGAGTTTGCGGGTGCCGCGCTTGTAGTCGTCAAACGCGTGATGCACGCCGATCACCGGCAACGACGTGCCAAGCAAGGCGATGTAGATCGGTTTGAAACGGTGAGCAATGCAGAAACTGAAATTGCGCGAAGCGGCGATCTTGCGCAGATCGCCGATGGCACCCAGCTTCAGGCCACGAATAGCCTTGGAGCTGTATTCCATGAACAGCACTTCATCGGAGGCGCAGGCCTCGGCGACTCGGGCATCGGCAACCCCGGTCAGAAACACCGTGGTCACTCGATAACCGGTCCCCGCGAACAGGCTGGCGTACTGCCGGGCGCAGTCCAGAAACGGACCGTCATAACCGTGGCAGAACTGCAGCACATGGCGTTCAGCCGAGCGTGTCATATGCGTCCGCGCCCTCTTTGACCACCAGAATGTCTTCCATGATCAGATACTGTAGGTCGGAACCGAAGAACATGTTCAGGGCATCCGTCGGCGAGCAGATCATCGGTTCGCCACGACGGTTGAGCGAGGTGTTCAGCGACACACCGTTGCCGGTCAGTACTTCCAGCGCCTTCATCATGTCGTAGTAGCGCGGATTGTATTCGCGCTTGAGCACCTGGGCCCGGGACGTCCCGTCTTCATGGACGACTTCCGGCACGCGGGTCTTCCACTCTTCCGCCACTTCGAAGGTGAAGGTCATGAATGGCGCAGGGTGATCGATCTTGATCATCTGCGGTGCGACGGTGTCGAGCATCGACGGGCAGAAAGGCCTCCAGCGCTCGCGGAACTTGATCTGGTGGTTGATGCGGTCAGCCACGCCGGTCGCGCTCGGGCAACCGATGATCGAACGACCGCCCAAGGCACGCGGACCGAACTCCATACGCCCCTGGAACCAGGCCACCGGGTTGCCATCGACCATGATTTTGGCGATGTTTTCCGGCATGTTCTCAAGCTTTCGCCATACCGGCTTGCTCGGGTGTCGGGCACATGCGGCGAGCACGTCTTCGTTGCTGTACGACGGGCCGAGGTAGACGTGTTCCATCTTCTCGACCGGCACGCCACGGGCGTGAGACACATAAGCCGCCGCGCCGACCGCGGTGCCGGCGTCACCGGACGCAGGCTGCACGAACAGCTCCTTGACGTCGTCGCGGGCGATGATTTTCTGGTTCAGCTTCACGTTCAATGCACAGCCACCGGCGAAGGCCAGTTTGCCGGTTTCCTTGAGCACGTCGCCCAGATAGTGGTCGATCATCTGCAGCGAGATCTTTTCGAACAGCGCTTGCATGCTCGCGGCGTAGTGGATGTACGGCTCGTCGGCGATGTCGCCTTCGCGCTTCGGACCCAGCCACTCGATCAGCTTCGGCGAGAAGTAGAACCCCTTGCCCTTCTCTTTATAGCGACGCAGGCCGATGACGTTGGCGTAGTCGGTGTTGATCACCAGCTCGCCGTTTTCGAACGAGGCCAGGCGCGAGAAATCGTACTTGCTGGCGTCGCCGTACGGCGCCATGCCCATGACCTTGAACTCGCCGTCGAGCATCTCGAAACCGAGGAACTCGGTGATCGCGCCGTACAGGCCGCCGAGGGAGTCCGGATCGAAGAATTCCTTGATCTTGTGGATCTTGCCGTTTTCGCCGTAACCGAAGAAGGTCGTGGCGTACTCGCCCTTGCCGTCGATCCCGAGGATCGCGGTTTTCTCTTTGAAACCCGAGCAGTGGTAAGCGCTGGAGGCGTGAGCCAGGTGGTGTTCGACCGGCTCGATCTTGATCTTCTTCGGATCGAAGCCCAGTTGCTCCAGGCACCAGACGATTTTGTTGCGGTAGCGCTTGTAGCGGCGATTGCCCATCAGGATCGCGTCAAGTGCGCGGTCCGGGGCGTACCAGTAACGCTTGGCGTAGTGCCAGCGTGCCTTGCCGAACAGGCTGATCGGCGCGAACGGAATGGCGACCACGTCAACGTCGGACGGCTTGATGCCGGCCTGCTCGAGGCAGAACTTCGCCGATTCGTAAGGCATGCGGTTCTTTGCATGTTTATCGCGCACAAAGCGCTCTTCTTCAGCCGCCGCGACCAGCTTGCCGTCGATGTACAACGCTGCGGAAGGATCATGGCTAAGGGCGCCGGACAGGCCAAGAATCGTCAATGCCACAGGGGTCTAGCCTCTTTAGTCTGCATGCAGGCGCAAGGCGCCTCAAAATGAATGTGCCCTCGCAAGAGGGCGAGAGACAGCTAAAGGGCGGGATTATAGCGTAAACATAGTAGGAATGACCCTACGGTTATCAGCGGCGCAATGATGGCCTGCACGACGCCGAAACCCTGGGCTAACCGCGGCTCGCCCGCCAGTAGATCCTGATATTGCCATCCACCCCTTGTCGGTAAATCGTGTAGGGCAGGGAAACGGTATCCAGCGCACCCGACAACGCCAGATCCAGCAGGACCAGCGGGACGAGAAAGCCCGTAGGGTCAGGCGGGGCATTCAAGACGCAGAAATCGTAGGCCAGGCCGCTGTAGATACGCGGGATGGACTGGCAGTAGGTTTTTTGCTTGCGCAGGCTGCGCGCCGCGTCTTCGTCATTTTGCAGGACTGTGACAGCGGTGCCGCAGCCGGAGAGTGCCAATGAGCATGCGATGAATAGGACAACCGTTTTTATAGTCAAGACCTGCCCTCCGAGGAACGTCAGGCAAACTAGCATCGCGACTATTCAGGGCACAGTTCATGGGGTCTGGAGATCATGTAGGACATTTCATAAGAACTTGTCCCTTAATCTCGGGTGACTGGCCTGACGCAATCGTCGCAAGGCCGCCCAGACCACGCCCGCTCCCACAGTTTCCTGGCTTTGCGCATAATCTGCGTAAGGCCCGGAGCAGTGTGGGAGGGGGCTTGCTCGCGATAGGACCGCAGGTCCGATTCAGCCAGCGCCTGAGATATCTTTGGGCAAACGCTGATCAATCACCTGATGCAATGCACTGCTTTCAGGCCAGTTACGCATGAACCGCGCCCGATCCCGTGCATAGGCCGGGGCGAAACTGTGGAACGAGCCATGCTGGCACATCGCATCGAGATCGATCAGCGCCCAGCGATCCTCTTGCCAGAACAGGTTATGGCCCTTGAAGTCGCCGTGGCTGATCCGCTCGCGAATCAGCTCCGCAAACAGGTGATCCAGCGCCACCAGCTCGGCTTCGGGCGCATCACCGCTGTCAACGTACGGCGCGAACCGTTCGATGATGTCCGGCCCCGGAAGGTGCTCGGTCACCAGATAAGCCCGACTGCGCAACCAGAGAAAACGCTTTTCCAGCACCGCCAACGGTTTCGGCGTGGCGATCCCGAGGAACGCCAATCGATTGCCTTCGCGCCAGGAATGCCAGGCACGGCTCGGGCGCCAGAAGCGTTTGAGCCAGTGGGCGAACCCCTTGATGTTGTAGCGTTTGATCACCAGGGTACGACCGGCCACTTCGACCTTGCCGACGCTCGCCGCACCGCCGGTCTTGTACAGATGCCCTTGATCGAGCAACGCATCGGCCTGTTCCAGCACCGGCAACATCGCCGCTTCTTCTTCGCGGCGAATCGCCCGTAAACCGAAGGCGCCACGCTGCACGCTGAACAGCGTGCATTCGCGGCCGACCTTGATCAGAAAGTCCTTGAGGCGCCAACTGCGCACCTTGTCGATCTGCTTCTGCAACGCCTCCATCGGCAAGGCATGTTCGCCATTGCTCAGGAGGTAATACACCAGCAATTCTTCAGTGAACGGCTCCAGCGACCTGGGCAACTGAGCAAAAAACACCCCGAGGTTTTCCAGGACTTTCTGTCGCGACAGCGGCTGGCCGGGGGTTTCACTGCAAATCCCGGCGCCATCGATCAAATACAGGCGGCCGCGCTGGCGCAGCAGGTTGTCCAGGTGCAGGTCTTCCTGCCACAGCCCTTTGCGGTGCATCTGGCCGATCGCGCCCAGCGCCTCGGCCAACACGGCCCCTTGCCCATCCGAGAGCACCGGCAAATGCTCGACCCGTTTCCAGGTATCCCCCAGGCTTTGCGCACCTTCGAGGTAATCGAACAGCAGCCAGCCACCTTCGCCGTCCTTCAGGCCATCGGCCAACAGCTGCGGCGTAGTCAGCCCTTGGTCCGCGAGCAAGCGCACGCCGCTCAGCTCACGCTGGAAATGCCGCGCCGCTTTGCTGCCGACCAGCAACTTGGCCAATACCGGCCGGCCACGCCAGACACCGGCGCCGACATAGCGCTGGCCCGGCAACACCCGCAACAGGCTCAACAACTGCAACTCGGCAGGCCCGGCGGCATCGGCCAGCGAGATACTCAGCGGCAGCACCGGGTCGCGTCCCGCCTCCTTCAGTTCGGACAAACGCATCAGTTGGACCTCTTGTAACTGCGCCGCGCGGTCAATTTCGCCAGCCAGCTGTCGATCAGCGAACTGTCCGGCGGTTGATCCAGGTAGGTGGCCAACAGCTCGCGCAGCTGTGCATCGCTCCACTGGGGCGAGCGCCGGGTCAGCGGTTCCAGATCCTTGATCCGGTCACGCTGACCGAACAGCAGCGGCCGGGTCTTTTCCAGGTCGATGAGCTGGGCCATGTAACCGTCGCCGGTGGCCTGGAGAAAAATGTGCTTGGGGTAGAAACAGCCGTGGACCTGACGCGCACCGTGCAGGCGCCGAGCCAATAGCCCGCAGGCCTGCAAAATGGCCGAGTGCTGCGCCGGGCTCAGATCCGACCAGCGCTGCAACAGCGAATCCAGGTCATCCCAGCCGTCCAGCGCACGGGTCAGCAAAACCGCGCGGACCTCGCCGTCGACCTTGCGCTCACCGAAAAAAACCGCTTTCAGCGCCGGAATGCCAAGCTTTTCATAACGGCTGATGTTGCGAAATTCCCGGGCAAAACTCGGCTCGCCAAAGGGCGCGTGCAAGGTGCGCATCTGGTAGTTGCTTTGGCGCTTGAGGTAGAAGCCGTGACCTTCAAGATCCAGCCGAAACACGCTGCTCCAGCCACCGCGCGCGGTGTTGGGCTCATCCACAGCCTCAAGCTGCCGGGCCCACAGTGCATCGAAGGTGCCGAGGCCGTGACGCTCCAAAAGCGCCCGGTCTTCAGCGGCCAGAAAATCAGTCATTCGCGCCCCTCGAAAAATCTCACCACGTGCCGGATCCGTTTTTTATCGGCCGCATTGAGCCGCGTCCGTTGGCGGTATTGCAGGTAAAAGCGCAGTCGCTGGGTGGCCGACAGGTGATACTTGGCGACCTTGTCGAGACACGCCAGATCCTTGGTGATGCGGTACTTGAGCCAGAAGCCGCTCCAGAAGTCACCGTTGGGGCAGTCGATCAGGAACAGTTGTGCCTGATCGTCGACCAGCAGGTTGCGCCACTTCAAATCGTTATGGGTGAAGCGATTGTCATGCATGATCCGGGTGTAACCGGCCAGTTGCCGACTGATGTGATCGACCCAGGCGCGATCCGTCAGTTTCGGGTCACGTCGTTCAGCCAGGGCATTCAGGTCTTCGGTATTGGGCAGTTCACGGGTGATCATCGCACCGCGAGCGTAGGCTGCACCGCGCCGTTCCAGCCCCCAGGCCACCACCTCTGCAGTGGGAATGCCCCACTTGGCAAAGCGCTTGAGGTTTTGCCATTCCATCTTCACCCGCGGCTTGCCGAGGTAGCGGCGCAGGCCCTTGCCTGCGCCCACGTAGCGCTTGACGTAATAGTTGACGCCCTTGAGCTGGACGCGGACAACCTCGGACAACGGGTCGCGGGTCAACTGCTCGCCCTGAAGGGCAAACACCGCCTCAAGGCTGCCAAAATCATCGGCCAGGTCACTGTAAGCAGGTTCCAGTCTCCAGCCCGACATCAGAGCGCATCCCCGTATCGCTGTTTACGGTCATAGAGTTTGCTGGCCTTGCCTTCGAGCCAGGTGAGCAACCCGGCTTCTTCGCCGAGGATCTGGCGTAGGGGTTGCTGGAAATAACCCTTGAGGAAACGCAGCTTGTCGCGTCGGGTCAGGCCGATGTCCAGGGCCGAAAAGTACAGCGCCGCCAAATCCTTGTTGCGCCAGCGTTGGGTAATCGTCGGGCGGGTCTGGGCGCGGTGCAGGTCGATCACCGAGAGCTTGAAGTCGTCAGCAGTCACCGGTTTGTCAGTGTGCAGCAGGAAGTGACAGATGTAGCAGTCGCGGTGGTTGACCCCGGCGCGGTGCATCATGCCGGTCATGCGTGCCACTTCGGCGATCAGCGCGCGCTTGAGTCTCGGCTCCGGCGGGTTCTTGACCCAGTCGATGCTGAAGTCTTCGAGGCTGACGGTCGGCGCCAGTTCTTCGGTGACGATGAACGAATGCTGATCCGCCGGGTTGCTGCCCTTCTCGCCGTAGGCAACCGCCGTCATGGTTGGCACGCCGACTTCCTGCAGGCGCTGAATGGCTTTCCATTCCTGACCCGCGCCGAGCACCGGCAGCTTGGCCGTCAGCAGGTTTTTGAAGATTTCGCCCCAGCCAATGCCACGGTGGATCTTCACGAAAAACCCGTTGCCGTTCACCTCGGTGCGTAACGTGCGGCGAGCTTCCAGCTCGCGGTACACCTCGCCCTGAAGCCCTTCGACCTCGGCGAATGGATCGCGTCCGGCCCAAAGGCTCTTGAACGGTTCAGCCAGCATCAACTTCATTAAGCGTGCTCCGCCAGAATCACATCGGCCGCGTGTTGCGGCATGCTGTAGAGGTCTGCCGTCTCGGCGAAGGCCAGACCGTTGCGGCTCCAGGCCGCCCGTGCTTGAGCGTCGTTCAACATACCGGTCAGGTATTGCGTCAGTTGCGCCTGATCGAAGGGTTCATCCAGCACCAGACCGGCGTCGGCCTCGGCAATGTAATGGGCGTAACCGCACACCGCACTCACCAGCACCGGCAAACCGGCCACCAGGGCTTCGAGCAGCACAGTCCCGGTGTTTTCGTTGTACGCCGGATGGATCAACAGATCGGCCCCGAGCAGGAAACGCGGAATATCGCTGCGGCCCTTGAGGAACGTCACGTTGTCGCCGAGCCCCAACGCAGCGCTCTGCATCTGGAACAATTTGGGGTCATCCTGGCCAATTACAAACAGCCGGGTGCGTTTCCTCAGATCAGCGGGCAACGCGGCCAGCGCCTTGAGGCTGCGATCCACGCCTTTGGTCTTGAACCCGGAGCCGATCTGCACCAGCAGCAACTCGTCGTCCTTCAGGTTGAATTCACGACGGAACCCGGTACGAATCTCAGCCGCATTCGGTGGCGCGCGCCGATCCTGAGAAATGCCCGGTGGCAGCAAATGGAAGCGTTCCAGCGGCGTGTCGTAATGCTTGATGAACAGCGGCTGCTGGACCTCGGAGATCATCAACACTTCAGTCTTGGCGTCCCTGGCAAACACCGCGCGCTCGTACTCGGCGAAGTGCCGGTAGCGGCCCCAGCGACGGTACAGCGAGTTGCGCAGGTTTTGCGCCTTGTCTTCGAAGCAACCGTCGGCCGCGTAGTAAACGTCCAGGCCCGGCATTTTGTTGAAGCCGATCAGGCGATCCACCGGACGCTTGGCCAGATCGGCCTCCATCCACTCGCTGAGCTTCTCGTTACGCCGATGATTGAAAAACGCCTTGACCGGCGCCACCAGCACTTCGAAACCCGGCGGAATATCGCCCTCCCAGATCAGCGTGTAGACGCGAATCTGGTGGCCGCGCTCCTGGCATTCCAGGGCGATGCGCATGAAATCACGCTGCAACCCCCCGAATGGAAAGTACTTGTACAAGACGAATGCCAATTGCATCAGCGCAGCTCCTCAGCCAGTAACAACGTGCTCAGTCGGGTCGCGACACGCTCGGGATTCAGACGCGTGAAGCACAGCGGCCACTCGCGTTTCAGGTCGAACCGGCGGGCATCTTCGGCCGTCGGTTGATAGGTGCATTTCTTTTGCAGGCATGGAGCGCAGGGGAAATCGCTGGCCATGTGGATCTGGGCCTTGCCGTAAGCGCCGGTCAGGCCCGGATTAGTCGGGCCGAACAGCGACAGCGTCGGCACGTCCAGTGCAGCGGCCAGGTGACCGAGGCCGGTGTCCACCGCCACGCACGCCTGCGCACCGGCCAGCACTTTGCCGATGCCCGCCAGATTCAGTTTGGGCAGCACTTCGACGTGCCGCATGTCCTTGGCAATGCGCTCGGCCCGGGCTTTTTCCGCCGGATTGCCCCACGCCAGCTTCACGCCGACGCCCAGGTAGCCGACGCGCTCGGCCAGCTCGCGCCAGTAGGCTTCAGGCCAGTGCTTGGTGTCCCAGGTGGTGCCGTGCAGGAACAGCACGTAAGGGTTCTTGCGCGGCAATTCCACCAGGCGCTCGACGTTCAGGCCGTAGTCGCCCAACCCATTGGGCAGGTCGTAGCCCAGGGCGATGGCGAACAACTGACGCACTCGCTCAACCGCGTGCTGGCCACGGGCAACCGCCAGACGCCGATCGTAGAAACGCGCGGCGATCGGTTCCCGTGCCGAGCCTTTGTCGAGGCCTGCCACCGGCGCCTTGACATAGCGGGTCAGCAAGGCGCTTTTCAGCAGGCCCTGCGCGTCAATCACCAGATCATATTTCGTGGCGCGAAGGCTTTGCTTGAAGCGCTTCCACTCGCCACTCTTGATGGTCTGCCAGATGTTCTTGCGCCAGCGACGGATCGCCACCGGAATCACTTTGCCTACAGCCGGGTGCCAGGTCGGGATCTCGGCGAAACCTTCTTCCACCACCCAGTCGAACGTGATGCCGGGAATCGCCCGGGCCGCGTCGGTCAACGCCGGCAACGCATGAATCACGTCGCCCAGCGAAGAAGTCTTGATCAGCAGAACCCGCAAACTATTTGACCTCGACCACAGTGCCCTGCAACCGCTGCAAGGCTTCGTTCACCGCTTGCGGCATCAGCTGGCGCAGGCAGTTGTAATGACCGAAGCGGCACGTGCGATCGAAGCACGGGCTGCATTCGATGCCCAGGCGCACGATCTCGACGTGCTCGGCCAGCGGCGGCGTGAAGCCCGGTGACGTCGAGCCGTACACCGCCACCAGCGGGCGATTCAGTGCCGCGGCAACGTGCATCAGGCCGGAGTCGTTGGACACCACCGAATGTGCGCAGGACAGCAAATCGATGGCTTCGGCCAGCGACGTGCCGCCGCTGAGGTTCACCGATTCTTCACGCAGGCCGGGAATCAAGCGCGCGCGGATGTCTTCGCCTACGGCGTGATCGTTTTTCGAACCGAACAGCCAGACTTGCCAGCCTTCGCGAATTTTCGCTTCGGCGACCTTGGCGTAATGCTCGGACGGCCAGCGCTTGGACTCGCCGAACTCGGCACCGGGGCACAGCGCCAACACCGGGCGGTCGAGGGCCAGACCGAATTTGGCCAGCGCCGCTTCGCGGGTGACCGGATCGATCTGCAAGCTCGGGCGCGGGTACGGTTTCGGCAGCTCAAGGCCCGGCTCGTAAGCCAGCGCCATGAAGCGCTCGATCATCAGCGGGTAACGTTCTTTGTCCAGCGTACGCACGTCATTGAGCAGGCCGTAGCGGAATTCGCCGCGCCAGCCGGTGCGTTTCGTGATGCCGGCAAAAAACGGCACCAATGCCGACTTCAGGGAATTGGGCAACAGGATCGCCTGGTCGTACTGGCCGGCCAGGGATTTGCCGATGCGCCTACGCGTCGCCAGCTCCAAAGCACCGTGACCGAGCGGAAAGCTCAAGGCCTGACGAACTTCGGGCATGCGTTCAAGAATCGGCCGGCTCCATTCGGGGGCCAGGACGTCGATTTCGCACTGCGGGTGGCGTTGCTTGAGACACTGAAACAGTGTCTGCGCCATCACCATGTCACCGACCCAACTGGGCCCAACGATCAGAATTTTCATGTGGTTTCCAAAAACGAACCGGGGAGGCATACGCCTCCCCGCCTCGAGAATTCTACAAAACACTGCAGATCTACTGTGGGGGCGAGCCTGCTCGCGAAAGCGGCGTGACAGTCAGCATACATGCCGGATGTGACGGCCTCATCGCCGGCAAGCCGGTCTCGCTCCCACATTTGAATCTCGTCGTTCCAACGGCCACGTTTCAGCTTAGACCCAACTCGCGCCAGATCCGCAACACCTGCCGTCGTTCGTCCACGAACTGGTCGCCCGGTATCACCCCGGCGTCCTTCTGCAAGGCCTGCCGGTGCGCGGCGGAGCGGTAGGCTTTATAGGCCTCGCGCAACAGGCTGGCGTCTTCGGCGGGCATCAGCCCTTCGTGTTCCAGCTCTTCCAGAATGCGGATATTGTCGGTCCAGCGCAGCAATGGCGGGTGTGTTTCGGACCACGCCAAGGCCGCGTATTGCACCATAAATTCAATATCGACGATACCTCCGGCGTCCTGCTTGAGATCGAACGGCGCCGTGGCCTCGAAGGCATTCGCCCCGGTGCCGGCCGCGGTGCTCTTGCTGCCGAGGTTGTCGCGCATCTTGGCGCGCATCTCGCTGACCTCCTGGCGCAAGGTCGGTAAATCCCGGACTTTGCCCAAAATCGCCGCGCGAACCTTTTCGAACGCCTGGCCGACGTCCTGACTGCCCACCAATACCCGCGCCCGCACCAACGCCTGATGTTCCCAGGTCCAGGCTTCGTTTTCCTGATAACGCGCAAACGCGCCAAGCGAACTCACCAACAGACCGGAAGCACCGGACGGTCGCAGGCGCATGTCCACTTCATAGAGCTGGCCGGAGTTGGTCTGGGCCGTGAGCAAGTGAATGATCCGCTGCCCGAGCCGGGTGAAGAATTGCGCGCCATCAATCGGTTTCGGGCCGTCGGTTTCAGCCTGCGGGTCACCGTCATGAATGAACACCAGGTCCAGGTCCGAACCATGCCCCAATTCCAGCCCGCCGACTTTCCCGTAACCGACAATGATGAAGCCCGGATCGCACAGCGTACCGTCACTGCGCAGCGGCGTGCCGTATTTGGCTACCGTCTGGCGCCAGGCCAGGGCCAGCACCTGTTCGAGGATCGCTTCGGCGAGCCAGGTCAGGTAATCGCTGACTTTCATCAACGGCAGGCTGCCGGCGATCTCCGACGCGGCGACGCGCAAGCGGTGCGCCAGCTTGAAATGGCGCAGGGCTTCCATTTGCTGCTCGAGGTCGCCCTCGGGAATTCGTGTCAGGCGCTCGCGCAACTCAGCGGCCAGCTCCGGCGCCAGGGGCGGTTTGAACAGCCGGCCTTCGTTGAGCAATTCGTCGAGCAGCAGCGGGAAGCGGGTGATCTGTTCGGCAATCCACGGGCTCGCAGCGCACAAGGTCAGCAAGCGTCGCAGCGCGCCGGGGTTTTCGGTCAGCAGCACCAAGTACGCGGAACGCCGGGCCACCGCTTCAACCAGCGGCAGCACGCGTTCCAGCACCAGATCCGGATTGGCGTGTTCGACCGCCTGCGCCAGCAACCGTGGAATAAAGGCATCAAGGCGTTCGCGCCCCAAACGCTGCATCGCGCGCAATTGCGGGCTGCTGCGCAGGCTGGCCAGGGCTTTCAGGGCTTTGGTGGCATCGACGAAACCGCCCTCCTCCAACTGGCGGCAAGCGGCCTCTTCGTCCTGCGCCTCTTCCCACAGTGGCAGCCATTCACCGCCGACCACCACTTCGCTTTCAGCCCCTTCCTCTTCGTCGGGATCGGCGATCACCTGGCCGAAGTGCCACGCAACACGACCGCGCCAATACATCAGTTGCTCATGAAAGGCGTCCCAATCGGCAAAGCCCAACATAAAGGCAATACGCGCCTGATCCTGCGCACCGTCCGGCAACATCTGGGTCTGGCGGTCTGCAATCGCCTGAATGGCGTGCTCGGTGTAACGCAGGAATTCGTAGCCTTCGCGCAGTTCGCTGACCACCGCCGGCGGCAGGTAACCCTGACCTTCCAGGGTGCTCAATACTTTTAATAGAGGACGTTGTTGCAGGCTCAGGTCGCGGCCGCCGTGGATCAGCTGAAATGCCTGGGCGATAAACTCGACTTCGCGGATGCCGCCGGAGCCGAGCTTGATGTTGTCGGCCATGCCCTTGCGCCGGACTTCCTGCTGGATCAACTGCTTCATCGTGCGCAGCGCTTCGATGGCGGAGAAGTCCAGGTAACGCCGGTAAACGAACGGCCGCAGCATTTCTTGCAGCTGCGCACCCGCCACTTGATCGCCGGCCACCACCCGCGACTTGATCATCGCGTAGCGCTCCCAGTCGCGCCCCTGATCCTGGTAATACTGCTCCAGCGCGTTGAAGCTCAGCACCAACGCACCGGCCGAACCGTAGGGTCGCAGGCGCATGTCCACGCGGAACACAAAACCGTCGACGGTCATCGGGTCCAGTGCCTTGATCAGGCGCTGACCGAGGCGGATGAAGAATTCCTGATTATCCAGCGAGCGTTTCACGCCGACAGTTTCGCCGCCCTCGGGGTAGGCGAAGATCAGGTCGATGTCCGAAGACAGGTTGAGCTCGACCGCGCCGAGCTTGCCCATGCCGAGGATGACCATCTGCTGCGGCTCGCCGCTGCGTCGACCGGTCGGCACGCCGAACTGCTGGCAATGGCGCGAGTACAACCATTGATAAGCCTGATCGATGCTGGCGTCGGCCATGTCCGAGAGGTCGCGGCAGGTCTGGATGAGGTCGGCCTGACGGGTCAGGTCACGCCAGATGATCCGCACTTGATGACGGGTACGCTGGCGACGCAAGACGCGGCCGAGTTCGTCTTCGGTCTGCGCGGCATTCACCGCCGCCGCAATCTGCGCGCACAACTCGCCGGGGGCAAAGCCGCGATCCAGTTCGCCGGACTGCACCAGTGCCAGCAACATCAAAGGGTCACGAATGCTTTGTTCAATCACGAAGTCGCTGGCGGCAGTGACACGGGCGAACTGCGCCCAGCGTTCAGGTGTCCACGAAGACAGGCCATGATCATCATCGAGCGCCTCGACCGCTGCACGGAACGACTGCTCGGCACGGGTGACAAACGGCAGGAGAATGCCAGGCAGTTCGGCAAGCGAAGGGAGGCTCATGGTCTATCCTTGATCGGCGTGTAGAGGGCTGCATGTAGTGAATTTTCAAATTGCACTACGTGATCGACTGTCGAACAAAGGTTAGAAATAGCTGAAATTTCTTCATTTTTGGTAGACAGCATCAAGCTTTCACCTTTTTTGGTTGGCAAAAGACCAACCTTAACGATTATTCTCACAACGCAGCTGGAGGCCACAAGCCGCTCATCTGTAGTTTTACTACTCGTATATACATTCGAAAGGCTGAAATGCCCGATGATTTGTAGTAAAACTACACGCCGCCGGAACAACCTCTCGGCAATCCAAGAATTTATATCGTCTGCCCACAAGGCCAGTCGCAAACTCAGGCAACCGATTCTGGAAGCCTTTCCGCCCTGGAGCAAGCCATGCAAGACCTCGATCCCGTCGAAACCCAGGAATGGCTGGACGCCCTGGAATCGGTTCTCGACAAAGAAGGCGAAGACCGTGCTCATTATCTGATGACCCGTATGGGCGAACTCGCAACCCGCAGCGGTTCGCAATTGCCTTACGCCATCACCACGCCATACCGCAACACCATTCCCGTTACCCACGAAGCACGCATGCCTGGCGACCTGTTCATGGAACGCCGCATTCGCTCGTTGGTACGCTGGAACGCGATGGCCATGGTGATGCGTACGAACCTGAAAGATTCTGACCTGGGCGGTCACATCTCCAGCTTCGCCTCCAGCGCCACCCTGTACGACATCGGCTTCAACTATTTCTTCCAGGCCCCGACCGACGAACACGGCGGCGACCTGATCTACTTCCAGGGCCACACCTCGCCAGGCGTTTATGCCCGCGCGTTCATGGAAGGCCGCATCACCGAAGACCAGATGAACAACTTCCGCCAGGAAGTAGACGGCCAGGGCCTCTCGTCCTATCCGCACCCTTGGCTGATGCCTGATTTCTGGCAGTTCCCGACCGTATCCATGGGTCTGGGCCCGATCCAGGCGATCTACCAGGCTCGCTTCATGAAGTACCTGGAAGCCCGTGGTTTCATCCCGGAAGGCAAGCAGAAAGTCTGGTGCTTCCTGGGCGACGGCGAGTGCGACGAGCCGGAATCCCTGGGCGCGATCTCGCTGGCTGGCCGCGAGAAGCTCGACAACCTGATCTTTGTCATCAACTGCAACCTGCAGCGCCTCGACGGCCCGGTTCGTGGCAACGGCAAGATCATCCAGGAACTCGAAGGCGTGTTCCGTGGCGCTCAGTGGAACGTGACCAAAGTCATCTGGGGCCGTTTCTGGGACCCACTGCTGGCCAAAGACGTCGACGGTATCCTGCAACGTCGCATGGACGAAGTCATCGACGGCGAGTACCAGAACTACAAAGCCAAAGACGGCGCGTTCGTGCGTGAACACTTCTTCAACTCGCCAGAACTCAAGGCGATGGTTGCTGATCTGTCCGACGACGAGATCTGGAAACTCAACCGTGGCGGTCACGACCCGTACAAGGTCTACGCGGCGTACCACGAAGCGGTCAACCACAAAGAACAACCGACCGTCATCCTGGCCAAGACCATCAAGGGTTATGGCACCGGTGCCGGCGAAGCGAAAAACACTGCGCACAACACCAAGAAAGTCGATGTCGACAGCCTTAAGTTGTTCCGTGACCGCTTCGACATCCCGGTCAAGGACGAAGAGCTGGAAAACCTGCCGTTCTTCAAACCTGAACCGAACAGCGCCGAAGCCCGCTACCTGAGCGAGCGCCGCACTGCACTGGGCGGTTTCGTGCCACAGCGCCGCGCGCAGAGCTTCAGCGTACCGACCCCATCGCTGGATACTCTCAAGGCTATCCTCGACGGCTCGGGCGACCGTGAAATTTCCACCACCATGGCGTTCGTGCGGATCCTCGCGCAGCTGGTCAAGGACAAGGAAATCGGCCCGCGCATCGTTCCGATCATCCCGGACGAAGCCCGTACCTTCGGTATGGAAGGCATGTTCCGTCAGTTGGGCATCTACTCGTCCGTCGGCCAGCTCTACGAGCCAGTCGATAAAGACCAGGTGATGTTCTACAAGGAAGACAAGAAGGGCCAGATCCTCGAGGAAGGTATCAACGAAGCGGGCGCCATGAGCTCCTTCATCGCGGCCGGTACTTCGTACTCCAGCCACAACCAGCCAATGCTGCCGTTCTACATCTTCTACTCGATGTTCGGCTTCCAGCGTATCGGCGACCTGGCCTGGGCTGCCGGCGACAGCCGTACCCGTGGCTTCCTGATCGGCGGCACCGCCGGCCGGACCACGCTGAACGGCGAAGGCCTGCAACACGAAGACGGTCACAGCCACATCCTGGCTGCCACCATCCCGAACTGCCGCACCTTTGATCCAACCTACGGCTACGAGCTGGCGGTGATCATTCAGGACGGCATGAAGAAGATGACCGAAGAGCAGCAGGACGTTTTCTACTACATCACCGTGATGAACGAGTCCTACCAGCAGCCAGCCATGCCGGCCGGTGTAGAGGAAGGCATCATCAAGGGCATGTACCTGCTCGAAGAAGACACCCGCGAAGCGGCGCACCACGTTCAGCTGATGGGCTCCGGCACCATCCTGCGTGAAGTCCGTGAAGCGGCGAAGATCCTGCGTGAACAGTTCAACGTCGGCGCCGACGTGTGGAGCGTTACCAGCTTCAACGAACTGCGTCGCGATGGCCTGGCCGTTGAGCGCACCAACCGTCTGCACCCTGGCCAGAAGCCTAAACTGAGCTACGTCGAAGAGTGCCTGAGCGGCCGTAAAGGTCCGGTCATCGCCTCTACCGACTACATGAAACTGTTCGCAGAGCAAATTCGTCAGTGGGTACCGTCCAAGGAATTCAAAGTCCTGGGCACCGACGGTTTCGGCCGCAGTGACAGCCGCAAGAAGCTGCGTCACTTCTTCGAAGTCGATCGTCATTTCGTGGTGTTGGCAGCCCTGGAAGCATTGGCTGACCGCGGCGACATCGAACCTAAAGTGGTGGCTGAAGCCATCGCCAAGTTCGGTATCGACCCGGAAAAACGCAACCCACTGGACTGCTGAGGAGACACTCTGTGAGCGAACTCATTCGCGTACCTGACATCGGCAGCGGTGAAGGTGAAGTAATTGAACTGTTTGTGAAGGTCGGCGACCGCATCGAAGCCGACCAGAGCATCCTGACGCTGGAATCGGACAAGGCGAGCATGGAAGTGCCTGCGCCGAAGGCCGGTATCATCAAGAGCCTGAAAGTGAAGCTGGGCGATCGCCTGAAAGAAGGCGACGAACTGCTGGAGCTGGAAGTCGAAGGTGCCGCTACTGCGGCCCCAGCGGCTGCCGCTGCGCCAGCTGCAAAAGCTGAAGAGAAACCGGCTGCTGCTCCTGCCGCCGCTGCTCCAGCGCCAGCCGCCGCGCCTGCCGCCGCTTCGGTTCAGCAAGTGCACGTGCCGGACATCGGTTCGGCGGGCAAGGCCCAGATCATCGAGATCCAGGTCAAGGTCGGCGACACCGTCGCCGCTGATCAGTCGCTGATCACACTGGAATCCGACAAGGCCAGCATGGAAATCCCATCGCCTGCCGCTGGCGTGGTCAAGAGCATCAGCGTCAAGCTCAACGACGAAGTCGGCACTGGCGACCTGATCCTGGATCTGGAAGTGGCGGGTGCTGCGGCCCCTGCCGCTGCCGCGCCAGCACAGGCTGCTGCTCCTGCGGCCGCTGCTCCGGCGCCTGCCGCTGCTGCTCCGGCTGCACCGGTTGCCGACAGTGTTCAGGACATTCACGTCCCGGACATCGGTTCGTCGGGCAAGGCCAAGATCATCGAAGTGCTGGTCAAGGCAGGCGATACCGTCACCGCCGACCAGTCGCTGATCACCCTGGAATCCGACAAGGCCAGCATGGAAATTCCATCGCCTGCCGCTGGCGTGGTGGAAAGCGTTTCCATCAAGCTGGATGACGAAGTCGGTACTGGCGACCTGATCCTGAAGCTGAAAGTCAAAGGCGCTGCGCCTGCTGCTGCCCCGGCTCCGGCCGCTGCGGCACCGAGCGCTGCTGCGCCTGCTCCAGCCGCCGCGGCTCCTGCTGCTCCGGCACCGGCCGCACCTGCAGCGGCACCGGCCAAGCCAGGCGCCAAGGTTCATGCTGGCCCGGCCGTACGCCAACTGGCCCGCGAATTCGGCGTCGAGCTGAGCGCGGTCAGCCCAAGCGGCCCGCACGGTCGCGTGCTGAAAGAAGACGTGCAGGTTTACGTCAAGGCGATGATGCAGAAGGCCAAAGAAGCACCGGCCGCTGCTGCAGGCGCAACCGGTGGCGCGGGCATCCCGCCGATTCCGGTCGTGGACTTCAGCCGCTTCGGTGAAACCGAAGAAGTGCCGATGACTCGCCTGATGCAGATCGGCGCGTCGAGCCTGCACCGCAGCTGGCTGAACATTCCACACGTGACTCAGTTCGACTCGGCTGATATCACCGAGCTGGAAGCGTTCCGTATCGCTCAGAAAGCCGTTGCAGAGAAGGCCGGCGTCAAGCTGACCATCCTGCCGCTGCTGCTCAAATCCTGCGCGCACCTGCTCAAGGAACTGCCGGACTTCAACAGTTCGCTGGCACCTAGCGGCAAGGCGATCATCCGCAAGAAGTACGTGAACATCGGCTTCGCGGTCGACACCCCTGAAGGCCTGCTGGTACCGGTCATCAAGAACGTCGACCAGAAGAGCCTGTTGCAACTGGCAGCCGAAGCCGCTGCGCTGGCCGCCAAAGCCCGCGACAAGAAGCTCACCGCTGACGATATGCAAGGCGCCTGCTTCACCATTTCCAGCCTCGGCCACATTGGCGGCACCGGCTTCACGCCGATCGTCAACGCGCCGGAAGTGGCGATCCTCGGTGTTTCCAAGGCAACCATCCAGCCAGTCTGGGACGGCAAAGCCTTCCAGCCGAAACTGATGCTGCCACTGTCGCTGTCCTACGATCACCGTGTGATCAACGGCGCCGCTGCTGCACGCTTCACCAAGCGCCTGAGCGACCTGCTGGCGGACATCCGCACCATCTTGCTGTAACACCGGCCGGCCCTCCTTCACCGGAGGGCCTGTCGCGTTCCACGTTTTCCGAGCGCCACGCTCGTACCTCAACCCCGCCAATTTGGCGGGGCTTTTTTTGCCTTGAAAAAGACTCTTTCCTACGCCCGCGGCTGAGTTCACCCACAACTCGAATCCACTTCGGCACGATATTTTTTTCCGGCCAGCCTCTAGGCTTAGTTACACAAACAACTGACGAAAAGTTAAACAGACTTAATTGATTAGTTAGCACTCCTTCGAATGGATTCGAATATGTTCAAACCTACAGTCGGCCCGATCATTGGCCACACTACAGCTCATCACGCACGTATCTTTTTACGTGGAGGACTTCAAAAAGACACGCTGGTATTTGGTGGAGTTCGTTATCGACGCAGCGGCGACACGCCCTGGTCCAAAGGAATGTTCATTCAACTGACTGCCGCGCGAGACATGTGCGACGTCTTCGCGCTCAACGGCCTCGCCGCCGATACCGAGTACGAATACCAGGCGGGCTGGTTCAGCCCCATGAGCCCGGTGCACACCGTCGAGACGATTCAGGAACTGCCGTTGCAATGGCCCCGGACTGTCTACCGTTTCAGCACCCCGTCCAGCAATCCCGCCGTGCCACGGGCTTACATCGTCGGGTCATGCCGCTACCTGCGGATGACGGTCGGTGCGCCTTCGCTCCCGCATCTGGGCGACCGGATCTTCGCTTCCATCACCCATCTGGCACAGCGCACCGAAACGCCCATCAGCGCACTGTTGATGACGGGCGACCAAGTCTATATCGATGACTTGAACATCATCGCCCCGGATCGGGAATACAAGGAAATACTCAGTAAGTACCGCATCGCTTTTTCCCAGCCTCATATTGCAAAGTTGATGTCCGGCACGCCGACTTACATGATCCTCGACGACCATGAAATCGAAGACAACTGGCCCGCCAATAAAAACAAAAACGACGACGATCTCTATAACAATGCCATCGCCGCCTATGAGTTATATCAAGCCAGCCACAGCCCCGCCCGAGAGTTGCTGGAAGATGGAAACATCGAACGACACCTGGAGCGCTATTGGTATCAATTCACCCATGGTGATATCGAATGGTTTGTCACCGACAGCCGAACCCGACGCAATCTATCGGCCAGCGACCGGCGGATCCTCGACAACGAGCAGGAAACAGCCTTGTGCAATTGGCTGATCCACAGTCCGGCCCGGGTAAAATTCGTCGTCACCAGTGTGATGTTCTATCCCGATCGCAAGCGCCTGGGCAATGACGCCTGGCAAGCCTTCCCGGAACAACGCCTGCGGTTGCTGGAGATTATTCGCACACAGCGCATCAAGAACGTCTTCTTCGTGTCCGGCGATGTGCACGGCTCCCTCACCAGCCGGCTGACACACAGCGAAGACCCGCATTTCGAGGTTCACACCATCGTCTCCTCGCCGCTGTGCAACAGCAAACTGCTGCCCTACGCCAAGGCCTCCACCTTCATCCTCGATCAACCACTGGCGCAGGCTGCCGCGGGAGTTTATCGGCATGAACTGACCAGCGAGGTGATCAGCCAGGACAACTTTGCCCATCTGATCGTAGAGTCAGAGCGGATTCGCGTCAGTTATCACGACCGGGAAGGCAAACCGCTGCATTCGACAAACATCAAATTGCGTTAATCGCAAAAAGATCGCAGCCTGCGGCAGTTCCTACATGAGATTGCATTCCTCTGCAGGAGCTGCCGAAGGCTGCGATCTTTTGGGTAAAAACATTACTTTTCGGCCCACGCTGAAGAAATCTTCGCCTCTGCCGACATATTCTTATAGCACTTGGCCTTCATGTCTCTTGTCAGTCAGTGTCGCAATGATGCAACCTTGCCGCAGGCAACAGTAAAGAGGGCGAGAGCCCGGCGCGATCAGCACATTCGAAGCGAGTTTCCCTCCATATGAAGAGCCAACCCGATGCCGCCAGCCGTATGGTGGCCGAGGTAGTGACGCAGTTGCCTGTGCCCTCGCGGCTCGGCATGCTGCGTTTCGAACGGCTGAATGAACCAAGCTGGGCGCTGCTGTTTCTCGATCCCAATTGCGAGCGACAGTTCGGTCTGCCGGCAGTGGAGCTCTGCGCCCTGGTCGGCTCACCCTACGCCAGCCTGATGGAGCCCGAAGCGCGCTATCAGCTGCATGACGCCATCCAGCAGCAACTCACCGAGTGCCCGCATTACCTGATCCGCTACTCCCTGCACACCGCCGCCGGCACGTTGAGCCTGCTGGAAATGGGCGAAGCCTACAAACAACACAACAGACACCTGCTGCGCGGCTACCTGCTGGTGGTCGACGGTCTGTTCGAGGGCGAACCGCTGCTGCCGGCGCTGGACCTGGAAACCCAGAACTCGCGCCTGCAGATCGCCCTTGAACTCAATCAGCGCGCCCAACAGGAGCAACTCCTGCACCTGGATCGCGTGCGCGCCCAGCAAGACCTGATCCTGCTGCTGACCCGCCAGCGCTACAGCTCCGGCAATTCCCTGCAAGAAGCCGCTGAACTGATCACCCGCAGTGCCTGTGACATCTACGAAATCGACTGCGCCAGCCTGTGGAACCTCGACGGTTCGATGTTGGTGCCGATCTCGGCGTATCACCGTGCCACTCGGGAATACGCGATGCCGGAACCAATCGACATCAGCGGTTTCCCCGATTACATGGATGCGCTGCACGGCAGCCGAGCGATCGATGCGCACAATGCGATTCGTGATCCGCGCACCCGGGAAATGGCCGAGAGCCTGCGCCCGCGCAACGTCAACGCGATGCTCGACGCCAGCATTCGCGTGGATGGCCAGGTGGTCGGCGTGCTCTGCCTGGAACAAACGGGTGCGACCCGCGCCTGGCAGTCCGACGAAATCGCCTTCGCTGGCGAGCTGGCCGATCAGTTCGCCCAGGTCATCAACAACCACAACCGCCGCACCGTCACCAGCGCCCTGCACCTGTTCCAGCGGGCGGTCGAGCAGAGTGCCAACGCCTTCTTGCTGGTCAATTGCGACGGTGTGGTGGAATACGTCAACCCGAGCTTCACCGCGATCACCCAGTACAGCACCGAAGAAGTCCACGGCCAGCGGCTGTCGGAACTGCCGGCCCTGGAAAACCTCAGCGAACTGCTGTTCGACGCGCCCTCGGCGCTGGCCAAGAGCAACAGCTGGCAGGGCGAATTCAAAAGCCGGCGCAAAAACCTCGAACCCTACTGGGGCCAGTTGTCGATCTCCAAGGTGTACGGCGACAACCGCGAGCTGACGCATTACATCGGCATCTACGAAGACATCACCCAGACCAAACTCGCCCAGCAGCGCATCGAGCGCCTGGCCTACACCGACAACCTGACCAACCTCGGCAACCGACCAGCGTTCATCCGCAACCTCGATGAACGCTTCGCCCGAGACAGCGACACCCCGATCAGCCTGTTGCTGGTGGACATCGACAACTTCAAGCGGATCAACGACAGCCTCGGCCACCAGACCGGCGACAAGCTGCTGATCAGCCTGGCGCGGCGCCTGCGCAACAGCCTGATCCCGAGCGGCAGCCTGGCGCGTTTCGCCAGTAACGAATTCGCCGTACTGCTGGACGACACCGACCTCGCGATGGGCCAGCAAGTCGCCAACCAACTGCTGGCGACCCTCGACAAACCGATGTTCGTCGACAACCAGCTGATCAGCGTCACCGGCTCTGTTGGCCTGGCCTGCGCGCCACTGCATGGCCGCGATCCACAAACCCTGATGCGTAACGCCGGACTCGCGCTGCACAAGGCCAAGGCCAACGGCAAGCACCAGGTCCAGGTGTTCACCGAAGCGCTGAACGCCGAAGCCAGTTACAAACTGTTCGTCGAGAACAACCTGCGCCGCGCCCTGACCCAAAACGAGCTGGACGTGTTCTACCAGCCCAAGCTCTGCCTGCGCAGCGGCCGCCTGCTCGGCATGGAAGCGCTGCTGCGCTGGAACCATCCGGAAAAGGGCATGATCCGCCCGGATCAGTTCATCAGCGTCGCTGAAGAAACCGGCCTGATCATTCCAATCGGCAAATGGATCGCGCGCCAGGCCTGCCGCATGAGCAAAGACCTGACGGCGGCGGGCCTGGGCAACCTGCAAGTGGCGATCAACCTGTCACCCAAGCAGTTTTCCGACCCGGACCTGGTGTCGTCGATCGCCAACATCCTCAAGGAAGAAGCGCTGCCGGCGAACCTGCTGGAGCTGGAACTGACCGAAGGCCTGCTGCTGGAAGCCACCGAAGACACCCACTTGCAGCTCGACCAGCTCAAACGCCTGGGCCTGACCCTGGCCATGGACGACTTCGGCACCGGTTACTCGTCGCTGAGTTACTTGAAAAAATTCCCGATCGACATCATTAAGATTGATCGAAGCTTCATTCACGAAATCCCGGACAACCAGGACGACATGGAAATCACCTCCGCGGTGATCGCCATGGCCCACAACCTGAAAATCAAGGTCGTGGCGGAAGGCATCGAGACGGCCGAGCAGTTGGCTTTCCTGCGCCGCCACCGCTGTGACGTCGGCCAGGGCTACCTGTTCGACCGACCGATCCCGGGCTCCGAGCTGATCGAAAAGCTCAAGCGCTACCCGCGTGGCCCGCTCGCCTGACAGCGGGGCTGCATTCGGGCAAACTGCGCGTCTGACAATTTCAACCTGACTGAGAGGACTGATAATGGTTCTGCGCTCGGAAATTCTGGTGAACAAAAACGTGCTCCCTACAAAAGAACAAGCGCTGCCTGGCCGCGAAACCCCGATGACCGTGCCGGAAAAACACTTCGTCCACGACGCCCCGCTGCTGGGCCCGTTTGCCATGGACGTGGATTTCGCGATCTTCGGTCTCGGGTGCTTCTGGGGTGCGGAACGCAAGTTCTGGCAGCGTGAAGGTGTGGTGAGTACGGCGGCGGGTTACGCCGGCGGCTTTACGCCGAACCCGACCTATGAAGAAGTCTGCTCGGGCCTGACCGGCCACAGCGAAGTGGTATTGGTGGTCTACGAGCCGGCGAAAGTCAGCTATGAAGAGCTGCTGAAGATGTTCTGGGAACTGCACAACCCGACTCAGGGCATGCGTCAGGGCAACGACATCGGCACCCAATATCGCTCGGTCATCTACGCGACCAACCCGACTCAATTGGCAGCCGCCAATCACAGCAAGGAAGTATTCCAGGCCGAGTTGACCAAGGCGGGTAAAGGCACGATCACGACTGAAATCGAAGAAGCGCCGACGTTCTACTTCGCCGAGGCCTATCACCAACAGTATCTGGCCAAGAATCCAGAAGGGTATTGCGGGATTGGCGGTACGGGCGTGACGTGCCCGATCTGACTTAGCGCAATACCTGTGGCGAGGGAGCTTGCTCCCGCTCGGCTGCGAAGCAGTCGTAAAATCGGTATGCGGGTTCTTGCTGAATGAACATCGCTACCGAAATCAGGGCCGCTCCGCGCCCCAGCGGGAGCAAGCTCCCTCGCCACAAATTCTCTGCTTACTCAGCAATCAACCAATCCATCTGCCACCCACCCTGGGTCTGCCCAAGCTTCTTGGACAACCACGGCAGCAACTCACGCAATTCCTCTTCCAGCCCCCACGGCGGATTCGCAATCGCCAACCCGGAACCGTTCAAACTGTTCGGCGTGTCCAGTGGATGCACCAGCAATTCCACCCGCAACAACTTCGGCGCGCCCGACCCTGCGAGATCCTGATAGAAACGCCGCAACATGCGCTGGTCCTTCACCGGGTACCAGATCGCCGCCACGGTCTGGCGCATCCGGCCAACCGCCTCTTTCAGCGCCGCCGCACAGCGTTGCATTTCATCCAGCTGCTCAAACGGCGGATCGATCAACATCACCGCCCGCTTCTCCTGCACCGGCAGCATCGCCCGGGGCACATGCCAGCCTTCGCCCAGGTGAACCTTCACCCGACGGTCGCCGGCCATATTGTCCTTGAGCAACACACCGTCTTGCGGATGCTTCTCGTTGAGCATCACCCGATCCTGCGGCCGCGTCAGACGCCGCGCCAGCTCCGGCGACCCTGGGTAATAGCGCAACTGGCCATCCGGGTTCATGTCATGCAGCACCTTCATGTAATCGGCGGTCAACGCCGGCAGGTCCGGCTGATCCCACAACCGCGCGATGCCTTCCAGGTACTCCCCGGTGCGGCTCGCCTGATCACCCTGCAGGTCATACAGACCAATGCCGGCGTGAGTGTCGAGATAGGCAAACGGCTGCTCCTTGCGCGACATCAGGGCGATGAGGCGGGTCAAAGTCAGGTGTTTGAACACATCGGCGTGATTGCCGGCATGGAAGGCGTGACGATAATTCATGATTGCTCCTGCGAAGGCCGGGAAGTTTACCTTGTACCGAGGCGAACGTCAGGGCTTCGCGGCTGAGCGGGCATTCGCTCATTCAATTGCGATCACGTCCCTGCGTCGGAGCTACCGACGGCTGCGATTTTCCCTCGTCCATTGGACACGTGGCAAGTTGCCCAGCCTGCAGCAAAGGAAAAGGCCCTATCGTCGCGGTCGGGCCCAGAACCATTACATTACCGGCCGGATTGGTTGCCCTGGAAGGTGATTACGTTGCCTGCGGCTGCCCTCCACAATCCAACAAGGTGATGTTTGCTCAGTCATCTGTATACGGAGGAGCCGAACACAACAAAGCAGATTTTTCAGGCATCACTGCCGCGCTCAATCGCCCCAAGACCATCACTGATATTTCCTTGTCCTATGGCGATGCGCAGGTGCCTGTTGAGTCAGTTTCCCGGTTTTACACCGACTTGAATATTCATGTAAAAACCTCGGGTTATTCTCCCGGCGAAACGGTTACCGTCAACATTAGCGGCCCCACCGAAAAAGCGTTGACCGGGATAGTCGGAGCCAAAGGCATAGCCATCATTCCAAACGCATTTGGAAGCGAAATTATTGACATGGAAGGGGAAGCATAATGGCTCAAGTTGTCATCAGTTCCGGGGGGGGTGTCTTCCAACATTTCGGTTAAACGGCCTCGTTTCAGCACTTTATGGAACGCATATGCAGAAGTGGGTCATAAAGGCTCAGTGGAGGTTTATGGACTTGTCGGCGGCGGAGTCGAAGCGGCAAGAGTTGAAAAGCCTGATGCTTATGCGAATGCCTGCGCCTTGAGGATAAGCAGAGCCTTTAACTATGGCGGATACAAAATCCCCAAAGGCACGATCATAAAAAACCAGCCCATCTATCGATTGAGTGGAGCGGACCAACTCCCCTACATCATGAAGGTGGTAGATTTCCTCGCATTTCTTAGACATAACTGGGGCGAACCCGACCATATTTTGACGCAAAGTAATTCAAATTTTATAAATGGCAAAAAAGGCGTCATTGTCATGGAGATCACCGGGTGGAGCGACGCATCAGGCCACGCGACCCTTTGGAACGGGAGCGTGACCGGTGACGAAAGTGACTACCATAGGCAAGACAGCCACACCTATGACAATCCGAGGGTAGAGCTGGAAAAAATAAACTTTTGGGAGTTGAAAGGATGACGCGCTCGCAGTTAATTGTGCTGACACTGCTATTGGTTTCAGGACGAGCCATATCTGCTGAAATCAGTATCGACAAGGCTCGAGAAACGCTTAAAAATTATGGGTTGGCCAACTGTATTTCCGGCCAATTCAAGGGCGAGTCAGAAATCAAATCTGATATAGGACTCGCGATTGGCGCCTACTCGTCGATGGGAAAAGGTCAGCATCTGATCGTTCAAAACGAGGACACCCTTGAAGTCACGCACGATCCCTACGCAGAAACCGAGAAATACATGCGTAATGCCTACGCAAGGACCTCATCCGTCAGCAAGCACTCCGATAAAAAAATGGTTTTTTATGGTTGCCTAGAGGTTTACAACTCCGCGGAATTCGAAGCATTCGTCAAATCTCAGGATCAGTACCTACCAAAGTAGGTCATCAAAAATCATCCGGACGATCCTTCCTGCAATTACACCGGAAGGATCCCCCTTTACCGATGTTACGACAGCGCTTTCAACCGCCGCCCCAACACATCCAGCACATCACACCCATCCCGCAACGGAATGGCACAGAGCAAGGCAAAGTCACTGAGGATGAAGGACTGACACTCGACCGAGCCACGCATCGACAGGTTTTCCATGACTTGGGTGACGGCGCGGATACGAAAGCTGGCCGCGTCGTATAAAACGTCGAGTGGTGCGAGGGTATCGACGAACAAGGTGGGCATGTCGTCGCAGTTGCTGGTCAGTGCCATGAAACGGCTTTTGGGTGGAGGGGCTGGTTTTTCGTAGGGTGGATCGGGGTGGAGATTTGTCATCAGTCTGATTCCTAACGTATGAATTGGACCGCCAACAATCACTTCCACGCAATGGGTGGCGGCTGTACGCAGGTGTGGAAGACCGAGACGTTAGGCACTCGGCGCACTCGAAAGCGCCCCGCGCACAGCCACCATAAAACACAGACGATAAAAAACGCCGAACTGGTGGCGCTTGACGCGCCTAACGATAGAAGGGCTTCCACACCCTGTCACTGAATTTGCAGTGACCACCCAAGACTATCGATACGGCTCGATGCGTACCAGTTCATGGAAACCGATAGAAATTGAAGGAAACTTCCGACGACCTTGCCCAGAAATTTCGCTGCCTGTAAGACCGCCTTCGCGGGCAAGCCACGCTCCCACAGGACCAAGTCAAGCCACAAAAAACGGGAACGACTTCAATCCTGTGGGAGCGTGGCTTGCCCGCGAATTGAGCGCGAAGCAGTCATAAAATCTATCTGAGTCAGAGATCGCAAGACTTACCAAGTTGATTGATCTTCGAGGCTGGCTTTATGAAGGTCGTCTTTCCATTCCTCTTGCGCTAGTGCGTATACATCCTGAAGAAATTCCCGAGGGTTCTCCAGTTCGTACCACTCCCCACGTGGCCAGCTCGCAGCCTCACCCTCATCAATATCAAATAACTGCTGAAAATTATAGCTCTCATCATTCAGCTTATTTGCCAGCGCCTCCACCAAAACAAACTTATGCCTATAGGATAAGTAGTTTAAGTTCAAACTATACTTTCTGATCAGCTCAGCTCTGTCGTATTTATTATTAGGATCATAGACTTCAAGCTCTACACCTAGCGTTTCTTCGCGATCATAAACACCAAAAACCCCGACAAACCACATTAAATTCGGATCAAATTTTTCATCTAAAAATGGATCACGCAACATTATTTTCTCTCCGCAGGAAACGCAGTATAGGGACGGTTCACATCATCCTTGTCAAACTTAACTTCAAACCAATCCAAATCCTCATTCAACTTAGGATTATCTATATCCCTTCTGTTTGGCCTATAACCACGACCAGCTCCAGGAAGCTCCATCCGCACAATCGGATCTTGGTTGTGGTCTTTCCCCGTATGTGGGCTGAGACCTAACATTTCCCTAGTCATTGCCTTGTTCAAGGCATTGAAATGCATTCTCCAATTGCTGAACTGGGAGCTTAGATTTCCTCTTGCTCCTCTCGGTATTCTTCCAGTGTGAGGATCCGCTCCATTAATGGCACGCTGCTTAAGCGCAATGTCTGAAATGTCTGAACTGTGCTTTTTAACAGTGTGCATGTCGTATTTGTGTTCCATCGCCTCGACTCTTCCTTTGGCATTAGCCTCGGCCAATTCATCAATCCTCGCCCGCCGCTGCTCAGCCGTCATCTTCGGAAGAGCCGGTTCACCCTCTTTAACCTTAGCGGCCGCCGTATCATCCGGTGCGCCGCACCCTGGCTCATTCGTTCGGGGGCAGTTGCCGTTCAACCCCAACGGATCAACCCACCCCGTCGGATTCAGCGCGTAGCGGTACTGATTCAGCCCACCCGCCAGCTTCACAGGATCCGGCGTCAGATATCGCCCTACCTCCGGATCATAGTACCGATGCCGGTTGTAATGCAGACCGCTCTCGACATCAAAGTACTGCCCCTGAAACCGCAGCGGTTGTTCGAGCCGCTCTCCCCCGCCAACTGCTAAATGCGTGACTTTTCCGTAGGCGTTGTACTTCGCCGACCAGACAATCTCGCCACCAAAATCCGTCAGTTCCTGCGGCGTACCAAGGTGATCGAGCTGGTAGTAAAACGGGCACGCCTTGCGCGGGCCTTTGCCGTCGAGCATGGCCAATGGGCGAAAAGTGCCGGGTTCGTAGACGTAGCTGCGGTAATGCTCGCGGCTGCTTTCGGCGACGAGGTTGTCGCCCTGCCAGAAGAATTCGGTGGTGTGACCGTCGACGGTTTTGGCGATGCGGCGGCCGAAGGCGTCGTAGCGGTAACTCGCGCAACGTCCGTCGGGTGTGGTGACGCCGATCAACCGGTGCTGGCAGTCGTAACGGTAGTCGGTGACGAGTTTTTGCCCAGTACCGCACCGCTCGCGGATGAGGTTGCCAAAGGCGTCGTAGTCGTAATGGCGGTCACCCTGCATCAGCAGGCGATTACCTTTAACGGTCGCCACGCCGGGGCGATCCTGCAACAGCAGGTTGCCAGCAGGGTCGTGAGCGAAGGTTTCCGGTAGGTCGTCGCGGGTATGGCGTACGCGGGTCAGGCGGTTGAGCGGGTCGTAGTAATAGCTGCGCTGGCCGTGGCGGCTGTCGGCGATGGTCGCCAGGTTGCCGTTGACCGCGTAGCTGTAGTGGCGCAGGTACAGCGATCGGGTTGGCTGGTTGATCGCGTGGGCTTGCAGCCGGCCCTGTTCGTCATAGTGATAGTGGCTGGTGAGTTGACCTTGTTGGCGTTGCTGCTCGCGGCCGAAGGCGAATTGGTGGGTGGTGAGCCGCGCGCCATTGAGGTCGATGGCGCTCAGCGCGCCGCCCTTTTCGTGGTGGTAGTCGAGTTTGCTGCCGTCCGGCAGGCGCATGCGGTTGAGCTGGCCGCAGGCATCGTAGCCATAGCGCAAGGTGCCCCAGCCCTGATGTTCGGTGATCAGGCGGTCCTGTTGGTCGTACTCGAATTCCAGCGGATGATCGTGGCCGTCATTGACGTTGATCAGGCGGCCAAGGCTGTCGTAGCCATACTCGACCTTGATGCCGTCGGGCAGCGTCTTGACCAGCAACCGCCCTGCCGAGTCTCGTTCATAAGCGGTAACCCACCGCGCCCCCTCATCGCCGAACTCGGTTTTCTCCAACAGATGGCCGTTGAGGTCGTAGGCATACGCGGTGCGACGACCATCGAATCCGGTTTCCTGTCGGATCAATCCGCCGGGCGTGTAATCCAGGCGGTATTTCTCACCCGACTCGTTTTCGATTTCCGTCAGTAATAGCTGTGCGTTGTCGTAGCGATACTTCAGCTGCGAACCGTCGGCATTGACGCGGCGGCTGACCAAGTGCAAATCGTCGAGGTATTCGTAGCGCGTGGCACGACCCAGTTCGTCACGTTCAGCGGTGATTTTTCCGTAGGCGTTGTAGCTGAATGCCCGAGTGGCACCTGTGGGAAGCGTCGTCTGAAGCAGTCGTCCGACGGCATCCCACTGGTAGCGGGTGACGGCGCCGTGTTCGTCCTGGCGGGTAATCTGCCGACCCAACGCATCGTAGGAAAACCGCCGCTGACCACCGTCCGGCAAGGTCTCTTCAACCCGTTGGCCCAAGGCATTCCAGACGAAGAGATGACGGCTGTTATCCGGATACCGGATCGACAGCAACTGCCCTTTTTCATCGTAGTGATAGTGGGTGACATGACCGTCAGGATCGGTCGCCTCGATGACATCGCCCTGGGCATTGCGCCGATACGTCCACACGGCTTTGCCGCGGGACTGCGCATGCAGGAAACCGTTGCGATACTCGTAGGAAGTTGGTTCCTCTTCCGGTGGAATCAGCGCGACCAGCCGCCCGACTTCGTCGTAGTGGTATTCGGTGACGGCGCCGAGCGGATCCTGCTCGGCAATCAACCGGCCTTTGTCGTCGTAGGCCTTGAGGTGTTCGCCGCCATCCAGCCCGATCCTGCGCACCAACCGCGCGCGATCATCGTGCTGGTAAACCTCTTCGCTGCCATCACTGTTGCGGACCGTGACGCTGCCCGCGTCGTCCCAGACATACCGCGCCTCCATCTGGGCAAACGACGCCCAATGTCGGATGCATCGCGCCGCCTTGCCGGACCGTTCCCACTCCCAGAAGAAACTCGCCCCACCGGCCAGTTGCCGCTGCAGGATGACGTGCTGATCGTCGTAGTCGTAACGTTCGCTTTCGCCGACAGCGTTGGTGGCTTCGATCAGTTGCCAGCGGTCGTTGTAGCGATAACTGATCAGCGTCTGTTCGGAGTGCCAAGCCTGGTCGAGATTTTGGGCCGGGACGAAAACCTGATAATCGACGGCGACCAGATGGCTGCGCTCATAACGCAACAGCAAGGCACGGCCGGCGCCGTTATCGAGGCGCTTGATGCGCTCCTGGCGGTCGCGTGTGACGCGCAGTCGGTTGTCGTAACCGTCGCTGATCGTTGTCAGTCGGCCGTTGATGAAGTGATAGAAACGCGTGTCATCGCCGGCCTGGGCGAGGATCAATTCTTCTGGTTCGTCGCCCAGGAAAATTGCCGCGCGCGAGAGGCTGTTGTGGATGGCCGGGCGTTCGATGCTCGGCAGTGGAAAAGAGGTGCGGCGATTTTCGTGATCGATCCAGATGACGTTGTCGCCCTCGATTTCCAGTCGATGCGCGAGGCTGTGACTCCAGCCGAAACCGAGCCCGCCATCGATCTCGACAGCGCTGGTGCGGTAGAGGCGGGTGAAGTCGAACGGCAGGATGCCGTCCAGCGAGCCGTCAGTGAGGGTCAGCAGCTCTTCGCCGGTGACCATCGACACCGGGCATTTGTTGGTGGCGGTTTTATCGGCGGAATCGGCAGGGTCGCCGTTGGGGTTTTTCGCCTGAACCGGGACGTCGTCCTGGTGTTCGGTTTGCTTGAGGGTCGTGTTGCGTTTGGCGTCCCAACGCAGCTGCACCCCGCCACTTCTGGGGCCCGCCGCCACGCCCCTTGCTGCGACCTTTTTGTAGCGGTCGACGTAGCTCATGAAGTTATCGATGAGGTTGAAGATCGCTTTGACGAATCCCTGCACGGCGCTGACGAGGCGGGCGCCGTAACTGGCAAAACGCATACTCAGATAAGCAATGCCAGCCCCCGCGCCAGCGAAGGTCAGGACAATCCCGATCAGAATGTCGATGAGCAACTGCACGACGACTGTTGATACAGCCTCGGCGGTTTTTCCGGCGACCTCGCTGGGCGGCAGCATCTCCAACCAGAGGCTGGCGGTGCGCAGCAACAAACACAGTGCCGCTTCATCGCTGGCCAACAGTTGGACTTTTGCCATCACGTCCGGAGCCGTTTTTGCGAGCCTGGCCAGCTCATCAGCACCGCTACCCAGTCGCTCAACGAACTCGCCGGGATCCTTGAGAATGTCCGAGAGCACGTTGAGGCTGTCCCACACACCAATAATTGCGGCCCAACTTCCAGCAAGCATGCCGTTACCCGCTGCGGCAAAAACCGACTGCGACCATTGCGGCTTGAAACCTTGCCACTCGTTGCGCAGCCAGGTTTCGAGTTGTTCGCTCAGGTCGTCGTAAGACTTGAAAAGCTCATCAACTTGATCCGAAGTCACCGCGCTGTGGACATGAACACGGTAGAACTTGCCGGGTGTACCTTCGAACCGTCCCTTGCCGTTTTCATCAAGCGTGACCGTTGTCTTTTCGCCGCCATCAACGGCAATCACATCAACCTGAATGTTCCCCAGTGGAATGTCGTAAACCGACTCGAACTTGCTTTCGATCTCCAGAATCCTGCTCTCAGGACACTGAGCAACACTGGAGATAAAATCGTCATCGCTACTGCTGACCGACTGGGTGGTACTGCCGAGCTTGATTTGCCGTTCCACGCCCATCAGCGAAGGCATGTCCGTCGCCCGGCTGACTTTGTCGGCAGTACGGTTGAACCAGTTGCCAAGTTGTTCGCGATAGAGCGTCAAGGTGTCTTTGAAGCCGTCGAGCTCCTGCTCGATCTGTACGATCTGATCCATCAGTCCAGCTCCGATATCAGGTAATCCACCAAGGCTGATTTCGGTGCTGGCGGCAGGTCTGGCGCCTCTAAAAAGACCACCACCTTGTGCCGCAAGACGTTTTCGGAGAACGCCTCGAAAAGATCAGGACGGTCCTCGCTCAGCCACTTGAGCAAGTTGTTCACCCGAGTGGTGCTTGACTGGTCAGCGAGATGTTCCAGCAGCGTTGCGGAGACTTCCCACCATGGAAAAACCCTGGAGGTTTTCAGCGCGTCACCGCCAATTTCAAGTGACTGGCCATTGATCAGGCAACGCCCGATCACCGGCATCAGTTGTGCCGCGTTTACCTCGGCAGACTGAAGAATCGGCAATAAATAACGCCCATCCCAGAAACGGAAAAATACTACGCTGCCATTAGGCAAAAGCACTTGCGTAAGGCTGCATAAATGCTCGACCAACACTTCCCGAGTCGAAGAAGACACCGCGAGCCAACCCCAGTCGCAAGACTCGGTCGTGGCCGCCCATTCCAGAAACTCACTGCCGGCAGCAACGATTCCGACATAAGGCATGACCGGTTCCCACTCGGCATAGTCGGTGTCGGCCCAGATCGGACTGGGTGCTTGAGCGGCGATCGATCGCTGCCAGGCCTTTAAGGGTTCTGCGGAGCTTGTATTGCTGAAGATCGCGAACAGTTGCTCCGAAGGTTTCAGCGGTTGGCGCTCCAGCCATTCGCGAGGTGACAAGCGATCAGGCTGCACAGACACCCTCCTTGCAACGCGCGCATTCTTCGCAGAACGGCGCGTCGCTTTTGAGGCTCAGAATCTGTGCGACGCTGAGAGCGGCGAGCTGTCTTTGGCTGCTCGGCGCACTCATTGCCGGCATCGGTGCACCACCGAGTTCTATCGGAACGCTACTGAAGATCCCGGCGGGGCCGATGTTGATCCAGTGCCCGCCCGCCTGAAGCGTGACATTGGTACCGCCTTCGATGACGACTTGTCCGCTCGCGTTAAGGCTCTGGTTGCCGACGCTGATATGTCGATCACCGCGCACGTGCAGGTTATCGCTTACACCAACGACCGCACTGCGCCGGTTGCCGACCTCGACGTGCAAGTCGCTCAATACCTCTTGAGTCCAGTTTCGCTGGGCCCGCAGGTAGATTTCCTCGGCGCCTTTGCGATCCTCAATGCGTAATTCGCTGTAACCGCCACCACCGGGACTGCTTTGGCTGCGGAAAATGCTGCGGGTTTTGTCGGCGGGCAGATTCAGTGGTGCCGAGTTGGCGCCATTGGGAACGCAGCCCATGACCACCGGTTTATCCACGTCGGCATCGACGAACCCCACCAGTACTTCCATGCCGACCCGAGGAATCAGTGCGATGCCGTAGCCGTCATGCGCCCAGCCCGTGGCGACGCGCAGCCAGCAACTGGAATGTTCGTTGCGCTTCCCGTCACGATCCCAAGCAAGCTGTACCTTGACCCGGCCGTACTCGTCGCAGTGGATCTCGCTGTCACTTGGGCCCGTGACTACAGCCGTTTGATAACCGGTGAAAGAGGGTTTCCCGATATGAACCGGGCGAAACGAAACATCCCACGGCGTTGCCAGAAAGGTATTTCGATAGCCTTGGAAATCTTCCGGGTTGCTGCCGGCCATCTCTTCCAGCACCTGCGGCTGACGGCCATGGTGTTCAATTTGGGTGATCAGCCACAGGTCATTCCATGTCTGACGCGGGTGCTCGGCCAAGCGTAGGAAATGCCCGCTGACCAAAGCAGTTTCATCGCCCCACCCTTCAGCCTGACGGTAGTCCGCGTTGTGGCGTTCAAGCGCTCGCTGAGCCAGCTCCTTACCGTATTCGCGATCCGTGAACTGGCCTGGAAAGTGGTAATCCTCAAGGGCCGGCAACTGCCCGTTGTCGATTCGGCTTTCAAGTTGCAGTCGCGGTTTGTGGAAGTCGTAGTCGCGACGAGCTACCGCCGTGGTGCGGGTTTCCAGTCGTACGTTGAAGCGATTGATCGCTGGCGCATCTGCCGCCATACCGGTGTCAGGCAAGTAAAGCGTCGGTTTGGCGATCAGAGGAAAAACCGTCTGATCATCACCAAACACCAGCAAATGCCCGTCGATGCTGTGCTGGAAGTGGTAGTGAATGCCAATTTCGGCACATAACCGCTGGATGAACGCCAGATCGCTTTCCGCGTATTGCACGCAGTACTCGCGCTCGGGGTAGTCACTGCCAAGACGAAACGCGAAGGCATCACGCTGGATGCCATGATCCTTGAGAACCTGCGCAATGATCGTCGGCACGCTTTTGTGCTGGAAGATCCGCTGATTGACGCGCTGCCCGAGGTAGCTCAGACGCGGCACCAGGCTGATCTGATAACGCGTCAGACGTTGACCGGAATCGCCTTGGCCCACCCGATAAATCTGACCGTGGATGCCGCAACCTTGCGCATCTAAACTCAGAAACGCCTGACAATGCAGAAGGCTTTCGAGATCGAGGTCCGGCCGTTCGCTGACCAGTTCCAGGTCAAAACGGTAGGGCTGGCTGATGGCTTCCTTTCCCGTGAACTCAAGCACCTTGAGCTCATTCTGGTTGCCGTCGACGGTCAGCGTGAAGCGCGGTTGATTGGCGAGAGCGAACATCCGATGTGTCTCTGCAGAATGTAGGCGGGCGATTCTGCATGAGCGACAAGGGGTGTTGATGAAGGGACAGGAAACTCAGATTCACCCTACTTTTTTATAGATTCTTCCTTCAAAAATCGGGACATCCGACTACAGACATCCCCCTCAAAACCACCACCGGCCAATGGGGGAGCGGGTCTTTGTCACCCGCAAGCAAAAAAAACGGCCCGCCTCCAAAGGAAGCGGGCCGTTTTCATGTTCGGCGAAAGGTCGGAGCCTCAGCTCGTCCCGATCACTTGTTCAGGCGGAAATCTGCCTCGGCAGCGGCAAAGCGCTGAAGCATGCCCGCCGTCGGGTTGCCCAGTTTGCTGACGATGTAGATCGCCAGGCTGGCGAAGATGAAACCAGGGATGATTTCGTACAGACCCAGCAGCTCGAAGTGTTTCCACACGATGACGGTGATCGCGCCAACCAGAATACCGGCCAGTGCGCCGTTGCGGGTCATGTCTTTCCAGATCACGGAGATCAGCACAACCGGACCGAACGCAGCACCGAAACCGGCCCAGGCGTAGCTGACCAGACCCAGTACACGGTTGTTCGGGTTAGCCGCCAGCGCGATAGCGATCAGGGCAACCAGCAGCACCATGGCGCGACCGACCCAAACCAGCTCAACCTGGGAAGCGGTTTTGCGCAGGAAGGTTTTGTAGAAGTCTTCGGTCAGGGCGCTCGAGCACACCAGCAACTGGCAGCTCAGGGTGCTCATTACCGCGGCCAAAATAGCCGACAGCAGGACACCGGCAACCCAAGGATTGAAGAGGATTTTGGCCAGCTCGATGAACACGCGCTCCGGGTTTTCGGTCACAGGACCAGCCACTTCAGGGTGCGCGGAGAAGTAAGCGATACCGAAAAAGCCTACAGCCACGGTGCCGCCCAGGCACAGGATCATCCAGGCCATGGAGATGCGGCGAGCCTTGGCGATCGACTTGACCGAATCCGCCGCCATGAAACGCGCGAGGATGTGCGGCTGGCCGAAGTAGCCCAGGCCCCAGCCCATCAGCGAGATGATGCCGACGAAGGTGGTGTTTTTCAGCATGTCGAAGTTGCTGGCGTCTTGCGCTTCGATGGCCAGGAACGTGGTGTCGACGCCGCCGGTGGCCAGCAGCACGATGATCGGCGTCAGCAACAGAGCGAAGATCATCAGCGTGGCTTGTACGGTGTCAGTCCAGCTTACTGCCAGGAAACCGCCGACGAAGGTGTAGGCAATCGTCGCCGCAGCACCGGCCCACAGCGCTGTCTCGTAGGACATGCCGAAGGTGCTTTCGAACAGGCGGGCGCCGGCCACGATGCCGGAAGCGCAGTAGATGGTGAAGAACACCAGGATCACGACCGCGGAGATGATCCGCAGCAGACCGCTTTTGTCTTCGAAGCGGCTGGAGAAGTAGTCCGGCAGGGTCAGCGCATCACCGTTGTGCTCGGTCTGCACGCGCAGACGGCCGGCGACGAACAGCCAGTTCAGGTAAGCACCGATGATCAGGCCGATGGCGATCCAGCTTTCGGACAGGCCGGACATGTAGATGGCGCCCGGCAGGCCCATCAACAACCAGCCGCTCATGTCGGAGGCGCCGGCGGACAATGCAGTCACGACGCTGCCCAGGCTGCGACCGCCCAGAATGTAGTCAGAAAGATTGTTGGTGGAACGATAGGCCATGAAGCCGATCAGCACCATTGCTGCGATGTAGATCACGAAGGTGATCAGGGTTGGATTGCTAACGCTCATTAAGTTACGCCCTGGCTTTGTTTTTATGTAGCGGCGGCTGGTGAACCGCGCGCAAACGACGACGTTTGACAGACGATTTCAGATCCCGCGCATTTATGACTGATGTTTCCCCAGGAAAGCCATCAGCCAGATACACCTGTCTTTTTGACTGGTTGCACCTTAGCCGCGAATGCTATTCAACAATGCAAATAAGGTGCAACCCATTTCGCGAGAATAAGTTGCACCTAGTCGGATTTATCCGAAAAAAGCCGGTTTTTGCTTCCTTTTAGCGCAGTCAACGACCGTTCCTAGAATTAAAAGCACCAAGCAAGTGCGGTACGTTCGTATCGGAATTTATTTCCTGACGAGCTGCTTATAATTCCGACAAAAAAAGGGTTGCACCCGGTTGCACCTCAAAGGTTGCCCAGCTAATCTTGCGGCCAGCTGATGCCACGCGGTCGTGGCAAACATGAGGATAAAAATATGGCTACCACCACCCTTGGGGTCAAACTTGATGACCCGACCCGCGAGCGCCTGAAGGCGGCCGCGACCTCGATTGATCGCACGCCGCACTGGCTGATCAAGCAGGCAATTTTCAATTACCTGGAAAAACTCGAGGGTGGTGCAACCCTGACCGAGCTGAACGGTTTGACCTCCAAAGAGGCTGACGACAGTGGCGAAGTCCATGTCGACCATGCACACCAGTGCTTCCTCGAGTTCGCCGAAAGCATCCTGCCGCAATCGGTGCTGCGTGCTTCGATCACCGCCGCTTACCGTCGCCCTGAGCCGGAAGTGGTGCCGATGTTGATCGAACAGGCTCGCTTGCCGGTCGCCATGGCCGAAGCCACCAACAAGCTGGCGGCCTCGATTGCCGAGAAACTGCGCAATCAGAAGAGCGCCGGCGGCCGTGCCGGGATTGTTCAGGGCCTGCTGCAGGAGTTTTCCCTGTCGTCCCAGGAAGGCGTGGCGCTGATGTGCCTGGCCGAAGCGCTGCTGCGCATCCCGGACAAAGGCACTCGCGACGCACTGATTCGCGACAAGATCAGCACCGGCAACTGGCACCCGCACTTGGGCAACAGTCCGTCGCTGTTCGTCAACGCCGCTACCTGGGGCTTGTTGCTGACCGGCAAACTGGTCGCCACCCACAATGAAGCCGGCCTGACTTCGTCCTTGAGCCGCATTATCGGCAAAAGCGGCGAGCCGATGATCCGCAAGGGCGTCGACATGGCCATGCGCCTGATGGGCGAGCAGTTCGTTACCGGCGAAACCATCGCCGAAGCCCTGGCCAACGCCAGCAAGTTCGAAGCCAAAGGCTTCCGCTATTCCTACGACATGCTGGGTGAAGCCGCACTCACCGAGCACGACGCGCAGAAATACCTCGCCTCGTACGAACAAGCCATCCACTCGATCGGCAAAGCGTCCCACGGTCGTGGGATTTATGAAGGCCCGGGCATTTCCATCAAGCTGTCGGCACTGCACCCGCGTTACAGCCGTGCGCAGTACGAGCGTGTGATGGACGAGTTGTACCCGCGCCTGTTGTCGCTGACCCTGTTGGCCAAGCAGTACGACATCGGCCTGAACATCGACGCCGAAGAAGCCGACCGCCTCGAGCTGTCGCTGGATCTGCTGGAGCGCCTGTGCTTCGAGCCGCAACTGACCGGCTGGAACGGCATCGGCTTCGTGATCCAGGCTTACCAGAAGCGTTGCCCGTACGTGATCGATTACGTGATCGACCTGGCGCGTCGCAGTCGTCATCGCCTGATGATCCGCCTGGTAAAAGGCGCGTACTGGGACAGCGAAATCAAGCGCGCCCAGGTCGAAGGCCTGGAAGGCTATCCGGTCTACACCCGCAAGGTGTACACCGACGTTTCCTACATCGCCTGCGCGCGCAAACTGCTGTCGGTGCCGGAAGTCATCTATCCGCAGTTCGCCACGCACAACGCCCACACCCTGTCGGCCATTTACCACATCGCGGGGCAGAACTATTACCCCGGCCAGTACGAGTTCCAGTGCTTGCACGGCATGGGTGAACCGCTGTACGAACAGGTTGTAGGCAAAGTTTCCGAAGGCAAGTTGAACCGTCCGTGCCGCGTGTACGCTCCGGTTGGTACTCACGAAACACTGCTGGCGTACCTGGTTCGTCGTCTGCTGGAAAACGGCGCGAACACCTCGTTCGTCAACCGTATCGCCGACCAGTCCATTTCGATCCAGGAGCTGGTGGCCGATCCAGTGGCCAGCATCGAGCAGATGGCGACGCTGGAAGGCGGCTTCGGCCTGCCGCACCCGCGTATCCCGCTGCCGCGTGACCTTTATGGTGCCGAGCGCGCCAACTCCAGCGGCATCGACATGGCCAACGAACATCGTCTGGCTTCGCTGTCCTGCGCTTTGCTGGCCACCGCTCACAACCACTGGAAGGCCGCACCGATGCTCGGTTGCGCCTCCAGCACTGAAACACCTGCGCCAGTGCTCAACCCGTCCGATCTGCGTGACGTGGTCGGCCATGTGCAGGAAGCAACCGTCGAAGACGTCGACAACGCGATCCAGTGCGCCCTGAACGCTGCGCCGATCTGGCAGGCCACTCCGCCCGCCGAACGTGCTGCGATCCTGGAACGTGCCGCCGATTTGATGGAAGGCGAGATTCAGCCGCTGATGGGCCTGCTGGCTCGCGAAGCCGGCAAGACCTTCGCCAACGCCATCGCCGAAGTGCGCGAAGCCGTGGACTTCCTGCGTTATTACGCCGTGCAGGCTCGCAACGATTTCACTAACGACGCCCACCGCCCATTGGGTCCGGTGGTCTGCATCAGCCCGTGGAACTTCCCGCTGGCGATCTTCAGTGGTCAGGTGGCTGCTGCCTTGGCCGCCGGTAACCCGGTTCTGGCCAAGCCAGCGGAACAAACCCCGCTGGTCGCCGCTCAAGCCGTGCGTCTGTTGCTCGAAGCCGGGATTCCGGAAGGCGTGCTGCAACTGTTGCCGGGTCGTGGCGAAACCGTTGGCGCCCGTCTGGTCGGTGACGATCGGGTCAAAGGCGTGATGTTCACCGGCTCCACCGAAGTCGCTCGCTTGCTGCAACGCAACGTCGCCGGTCGTCTGGATGCACAGGGTCGTCCGATTCCGCTGATCGCCGAAACCGGCGGCCAGAACGCGATGATCGTCGACTCCTCGGCACTGACCGAACAGGTTGTGATCGACGTCGTATCGTCGGCCTTCGACAGCGCCGGTCAACGTTGCTCGGCCCTGCGTGTACTGTGCTTGCAGGAAGATTCCGCTGATCGCGTCATCGAAATGCTCAAGGGCGCCATGGCTGAATGCCGTCTCGGCAACCCTGAGCGCCTGTCCGTGGACATCGGCCCGGTGATCGACGCCGAAGCCAAGGCGGGCATCGAGAAGCACATCCAGGCCATGCGCGACAAAGGTCGCAACGTGTATCAGGTGGCGATCGCCAACAGCGAAGAAGTCAAACGCGGCACCTTCGTGATGCCGACGCTGATCGAGCTGGAGAGCTTCGACGAACTGCAACGCGAGATCTTCGGCCCGGTGCTGCACGTGGTTCGCTACAAGCGCAAGGACATCGACCAGTTGATCGGCCAGATCAACGCTTCCGGCTACGGCCTGACGCTGGGCGTGCACACGCGTATCGACGAGACCATCGCCAAGGTGATCGACAACGTCAACGCCGGTAACGTCTACGTGAACCGCAACATCGTTGGCGCTGTGGTTGGCGTGCAACCGTTTGGTGGCGAAGGCCTGTCGGGCACTGGCCCGAAAGCCGGTGGTCCGTTGTACCTGTACCGACTGCTGTCGACCCGTCCTGCCGATGCGATCGAACAGTCCTTCGCTCGCGGCGATGCCGTCACTGCACCGGATGTTCGTCTGCGTGACGCCATGAGCAAACCGCTGACCGCGCTGCAAGCCTGGGCCGACAGCAACAAGCTCAGCGACCTGAGCACTCTGTGCGTGCAGTTCGCGGCGCAATCGCAAAGCGGGATCACCCGTGTGCTGGCGGGGCCGACTGGCGAGCGCAACAGCTACGCCATTCTGCCGCGTGAACACGTGCTGTGCCTGGCGGAAGTCGAAGGCGATCTGTTGACTCAACTGGCGGCGGTATTGGCTGTCGGTGGTTCAGCGGTTTGGCCGGAAGCTGACTTGACCAAGGCATTGTTCGCACGCCTGCCAAAGGAAATTCAGGCGAAGATCAAGCTGGTTGCCGACTGGAACAAAGACGAAGTGGTGTTTGATGCGGTCCTGCATCACGGCCATTCCGATCAGCTGCGCGGGGTTTGCCAGCAAGTGGCCAAGCGTGCCGGGGCGATCGTCGGGGTTCACGGGTTGTCCCAGGGCGAGACCAACATCGCGCTGGAGCGTCTGGTGATCGAGCGGGCATTGAGTGTTAACACCGCTGCGGCGGGTGGTAATGCAAGCTTGATGACGATCGGCTAAATCGCAACAAGACCGGGCGTCCGCAATGGTCGCCCGGTCAGCAACATCCCCTGTGGGAGCTAGCCTGCTAGCGATAGCGGTATAGCATTCAACTAATATGTTGAATGTTATGGCCTCATCGCGAGCAGGCTCGCTCCCACATTTGATTCGCGCTGCCCGCATCCCACCATCACGCTCATCAATCATCCTGTTCAGCCTCTATTCCCACGCCTAGACTCGGTCCATTCCAAAAAAAGGTAGGCCGCCATGTCCGAGACGTTGCTCAGTTCCCGCAATCTGGCTTTCGAGCTGTATGAAGTCCTCGATGCCGAAGGCCTGACACAGCGTGAGCGTTTCGCCGAGCACAATCGCGAGACCTTCGATGCTGCCATCGGCACTGCCCGCAACATCGCCGAGAAGTTCTTCGCCCCGCATAACCGCAAGGGTGACGAGAACGAACCGCGCTATGAGAACGGCCAGGCGATTCTGATTCCGGAAGTGAAACCGGCCGTGGATGCTTTCCTCGAAGCCGGTTTCCTCAACGCTGCGCGCAGTTTCGACGCCGGGGGCATGCAACTGCCTACACTGTTGTCCCAGGCCTGCTTCGCGCACTTTCAATCGGCCAACGCGGCGTCAACTTCTTATCCCTTCCTGACCATGGGCGCGGCGAACCTGATCGAAAGCTTCGGCACTGAAGAGCAGAAACAACGCTTCCTGCAGCCGATGATCGACGGCCGCTTTTTCGGCACCATGGCGCTGACCGAGCCCCATGCTGGCTCATCCCTGTCGGATATTCGTACCCGCGCGGAGCCGGCGTCGGACGGTACTTATCGCCTGAAGGGCAACAAGATTTTCATCTCCGGCGGCGATCACCCGCTGTCGGAAAACATCGTGCACATGGTGCTGGCCAAACTGCCGGACGCGCCGGCCGGGGTGAAGGGGATTTCGCTGTTTATCGTGCCCAAGTTCCTGGTCAACGATGACGGCAGCCTGGGCAAACGCAATGACGTGTTGCTGGCCGGCCTGTTCCACAAGATGGGCTGGCGCGGCACCACGTCTACGGCGCTGAACTTCGGCGACAACGGCGAGTGCGTCGGCTATCTGGTGGGCAAGCCGCACCACGGTTTGAGCTACATGTTCCAGATGATGAACGAAGCGCGGATCGGCGTCGGCATGGGCGCGGTGATGCTCGGCTACGCCGGTTACCTGTATTCGCTGGAGTACGCCCGCGAGCGCCCACAGGGCCGCGTGCCGGACAGCAAAGACCCGAACACCACGCCGGTGGCGATCATTCAACATGCTGACGTGAAACGCATGTTGCTCACGCAAAAAGCCTACGTCGAAGGTTCGTTCGACCTTGGGTTGTATGCGGCGCGATTGTTCGATGACACCACGACACTGGAAACCGAAGGCGAGCGCAAACAGGCGCATGAGCTGCTGGATTTGCTGACGCCGATCGTCAAATCCTGGCCGTCGGAGTTTTGCCTGAAGGCCAACGAACTGGCGATCCAGATTCTCGGCGGCCACGGCTACACCCGTGAGTACCCGGTCGAGCAGTATTACCGCGACAACCGTCTGAACCCGATTCATGAAGGCACCCACGGCATTCAGTCGCTCGACCTGTTGGGGCGCAAACTGGCGCAGAACGGTGGCGCGGGACTCAAGCAATTGATCCGCCTGATCGCCAATACTGCCGAGCGCGCTCACGCATACGATTCGTTGACCCCTTTGCGTGAACCGCTGGAGAAACTGGTGGCACGCCTGCAGACCGTGACCATTGGCCTGCTGACCGATCTGGGCCAAGGCAAGGTCAACAGCAGCCTGGCGAACTCGGCGCTGTACCTGAAAGTGTTCGGGCACACAGTGATTGGCTGGCGCTGGCTGGAACAGGCGATTCGCGCCGAGGAAGGGTTGGCCAAAGGGAATGCGGCGGATGTGGGCTTCTATAAGGGCAAGCTGCAGGCGGCGCGGTATTTCCTGACGTGGGAAGTGCCGGGTTGCCACCATGAACTGGCGATTCTTGAGGCTCGGGATGATGTGTGTCTTGGGATGCAGGATGAGTGGTTTTAACTAAAGCTTTGCAATGCTGCTGAAATCCAATCACGAGCAGGCTCGCCCCCACAGGGATCTCTGTCGGTCACAGATAATGTGATCAACACCCGAATCCTGTGGGAGCGAGCCTGCTCGCGATGGCATCAGCACAACCAACACATCACTTCAGCTTGAAACTGCCCATCTGCCGCGCCAGATCATCCGCCAACCGCTGCAACGTCTGACAGTCCTCACGGCAAGCCCTGACCTCCCCCGCCGTCGCCCGGGCCAGATCGGAAATCCCCTGCACATTGCGGTTGATCTCTTCCGTCACCGCCGACTGCTCTTCCGTCGCGGTCGCCACCTGATGGTTCATGTCGCTGATGCGCTCGACCTGCCCGGTAATCGCCGTCAACGACGCCCCGGTGCGCTGGCTGGACTCAACCCCGGTGCCCGTCGCCGCTTGCCCGGTGTGCATCGACGACACCGCGTTCTCCGCGCCCTGCTTGAGGCTGCCGATCATCTGCTGAATCTCATCGGTGGAAGCCTGCGTACGTCGAGCCAACGTGCGCACTTCATCCGCCACCACCGCAAATCCACGCCCCATGTCCCCGGCCCGCGCCGCTTCGATGGCCGCGTTCAACGCCAAAAGGTTGGTCTGCTCGGAGATCCCGCGAATTACCGCCAGCACCTGATCGATGGACGCCACCTGATTGGCCAGCTCGCCTACCGCGCTAGCGGCGTGGCCGATTTCATCGGACATGCTTTCAATATGCCGGATCGAACCGCCGACCACTTCCCGCGCCTGCATCGCCTCATCGCGAGCATTCTGCGAAGCAACCGCGGCGTTGCCGGCGTTCTGCGCGATTTCCTGCACGGTCAGGCCCATTTCGTGGACGGCGGTGGCGACCATGTCGGTCATTTCCTGCTGACGCCCGGAGCGTTCGGCGGTGTTGTCCACAACCTTCGCCACCTGACTGACTGCGGTGCGCAAGCGCTCACTGGTGGTCAGCACTTCACCGATCATCTCGCGCTGACTGTCGAGGAATCGATTGAAACCGCGCGCCAGGTCGCCCAGCTCATCGGCGCGGCTGGAATCTAACCTGTGGGTCAAATCTCCACCACCGCTACCGATGGCTACCAATGCCGCTGTTACCTGACGAATCGGGCGCACCAGGCCACGGGCCAGCAACACCACCAGCAACAGGCACACCAGCGCCACCGCCAGACCGATGCCGCTGCTCATCCACATGGCGCGGCGGGCTTCGGCGTAGATCTGCGACTGTGGCACTTCGGCCACCAGGGTCCAGCCCAGATCCCGCAAAGGCAGGCTCAATGCCAGGAAATCTTCGCCGTCGCGGGTGAATCCGCTGCTGGTGGCGGCTTTTTGACCCATGACTGTTTGCGCCGCTGAGCCGCCAATTTGCTCGGCCAGGGTCCGTTTTCCGCTGAACTGCGCCTCGGGATGAACCTGGATCAAACCGTCGGAACGTACGAGATAGACCTTGCCGCGTTCACCAAAATTGAAGTTGTGGATCAGCTCCGACAGCTCTTTCATGCTCAACCCGAGGCCCGCAACGCCCACGACTTTGCCGGCCTGTTCGACCTTGAGGTCGATGAACAGCGCCAACTCTCCGGTCGCGGTGTCATTGTCGATATTGAGGGTGCGCGGCTGGTTGCTGTCGAGGAACGAGTAGAACCAGGCGTCCTTGGGGTTGGATCGGCTGAGGGTCCGGTCCAGGCCTTTTTCAGTGAAATAGTGGTTTGAAGCCGTGCCGACGATCAGCGCGGTAAACGCTTTGTGTTCCGCGCGAATGCCTTCCAGATACTCCACGAACGCGGCGGTCCGGGCACTGTCTTCACCCCCGGCCAGCCAGTCACGCACCATGCTGTTGCTGGCGATGTCCTTGGCGGCGGTAAGGGGTTGCACCAGGATGCGTTCGATGTCGTTGCGCATCGCTTCGATGCTCGACGGCAGCGCTTGTTCGACAAGGTAGCTCTGGGCAAGACGGTTGACCACGAGGGTATAAATGCCAACCACGATCAGAATACTGACCAGCAGGGCGGTGCCCATGCTCAGGATCAACTGCCATTGAATACTGCGTCGCCAGAACTGCATGGAGCACCCCCAAAGAATAAGAGGCTGAAACACTGCAACAGCCGTGCCGATTGTATACAATACAAACGACAATTTATTCTTTGGTTGTGCGCAAAGCCGATCAGGCCTGATTGATCGTCTTGGAGATCACTTCAACCGTGGCGCTGACTTGCTCTTGGTAACGGTCGAGTTCGAGCTTGTGTTGCTTTTGCATTTCGATCTGCTGCGAGCACAGATTCATGGCTGCCAGCACCAGCAGGCGGTCACCGATCAGCGTCGGGTACTTTCTTTTGGTGTCGGCCAAAGCGGCTTTCAACATCATGGCGGCGTCCAGCAGGGTTTGCTCTTCCCCGGCCGGCGCCTTGATCGAATAGTCCTCCCCCAGGATCGAGACGACTTTTACCCCTGCGGCGCCCTGACTCATGCGCTGACCGGGCCGGCGCTGACGCGTTCAACCAGGGCCTGAATGCGGGCGGCGGTGGCGCCTTGTTTTTCTTCCTGTTCCATCAGACTCAGCTGCAGGCTTTCGTTTTCATCCTTGGCCTGGGCCAATTCTGCGCTCAGGGTCTGGTTGGTGCCGAGCAGGTTCTGGTTCTGTTGAACAAGGTCGCTGACCAGCTGTTCCAATTGGCTTAGGGATGCTTCCAACATTTTGATTTTCCAGGCATTTTCAAAGGGCGCGTACGATAAAGAAAAGTCACCACGGATGCCAGGGTTATTGGGGCGCAAGGCCTTGATTTTGCTGGCGGGTGACCTTCCTCGCGAACTTTAAAGACTGTGATTGGCGAATCTGGTTCCTGCACTTCGTCGCCGGGCCCTCGCTGCGACAAATACGCACAGGCATTCAAGACTTTAGTCGTATGACCGATAAGTCATCCATACGTCAGTCCCAGCGCCGCACGGCTGCGCTCTTTTCGGTAAACACCATGTCCCTTCGTAATATGAATATCGCGCCGCGGGCGTTCCTCGGCTTCGCTCTGATTGGCGGTCTGATGCTGGTTCTGGGTGTGTTTGCCTTGAACCAGATGAGCAAGATCCGTGGTGCCGGTGAAGACATCGCCTCCATGAGCGTACCGAGCATCAAAAGCCTGGATGAGTTCACCCAGCTGACCTTGCGACTTCGGGTCCTGTCCTATCGCTTGCTGGTAAACCGCGAACCTGATGTTCAGCAGAAAACCATGGAACTGTTCGACCTGCGCAACCAGCAGATCCGCGATGCCCAGAAAGTCTACGAGCAACTGATCGATGGCCCGGAAGAACGCGCCGCCTATGATAAGTACGTGCAGTTGCTGGCGCAGTATCGCCAACTCGAAGAGCGGATGAAGACGTTCTCGCGCAACAATCAGGTCGACGACCTGCGCAAGTTGTTGAACACCGAGTTGCTCGCCAACTCCGAAGAAGTCAACGCAGCCCTCGCGAAATTGCTTGAAATCAATACCCTGCAGATCGACAAAACCGACCGCAATGCAGGTGACCAGTATTCGATGTCTTTCAATCTGGTGATCACTTTGCTGGTCATCGCCACCGGCCTGACCGTGCTGTTTGCCTGGTTGCTGACCAACAGCATTACCAAACCGATCGCCAATGCCTTGAGCGCTGCCGAAGAAATCGCCGAAGGTAACCTGACTCGCCCGATCACCGTTGATGGCGAAGACGAAGCCGGTCGTTTGCTGCTGGCCATGTCGAAGATGCAGGACAAGCTGCGCGACACCCTGCAGCGGATTTCCGGCTCGGCCACGCAACTGGCCTCCGCCGCCGAAGAGCTCAACAGCGTCACCGACGAAAGCGCACGCGGCCTGACCCAACAGAACAACGAGATCGAACAGGCAGCCACCGCGGTCAACGAAATGACCAGCGCCGTGGAAGAAGTGGCGCGCAACGCGGTGAGCACGTCCGAAGCGTCGAAGAACGCCACCACATCGGCTGGCGATGGCCGCGATCTGGTTCAGGAAACCGTCAGCGCCATCGAACGCATGAGCGCCGATGTGCAGAGCACCGCCACGCTGATTGGCGACCTGGCGAATGAATCCCGTGACATCGGCAAGGTGCTGGATGTGATCCGTGGCTTGGCCGACCAGACCAACCTGCTGGCGTTGAACGCGGCGATCGAAGCCGCTCGCGCGGGTGAAGCCGGTCGTGGTTTTGCGGTAGTGGCGGACGAGGTCCGCGCCCTGGCGCATCGCACTCAGCAGTCGACCAGTGAAATCGAACGGATGATCGGCAGCATTCAAAGCGGCACCGAACACGCTGTGGATTCGATGCGCAACAGCACCGAGCGTGCCGAGTCGACCCTGAACATCGCCCGGGGTGCCGGCCTGTCGCTGGACACGATCAACAGCGCCATCGTCGAAATTAACGAACGCAACCTGGTCATCGCCAGCGCGGCCGAAGAGCAGGCGCAGGTGGCGCGGGAAGTGGATCGCAACCTGGTGAACATCCGTGATCTGTCGGTGCAATCGGCAACCGGGGCCAATCAGACCAGCGCAGCGAGCAATGAGCTGTCGCGGTTGGCGCTGGACCTGAACAACATGGTTGGGCGGTTCAGTCTCTAAAGAGCACCGCGAACTCTGTGGCGAGGGGATTTATCCCCGTTCGGCGGCGCAGCCGCCGTAAACCCATTGTTCCCGGTACACCTGATCAAACTCGTCTGAGGGTTTGGGGGTAGCTTCGCTACCCAACGGGGATAAATCCCCTCGCCACAGATAAATCCCCTCGCCACAGTGATCGAGCTCAACCCGGCGACGTTGTCGTTGCTGCAAAACCTTTTTGACAGCATCACATTTCAACAGGTTAGAATCGCTGGCACGCAGACTGCATGGTCAGTTTGTGCCCGCCTTTCAGCTTTCTGGAGTACTGCCTTTGAATGCGACGACCATCAACAGCCTGTTCTTGATCGGCGCGTTGCTGGTAGGTGCAAGCATTCTGGTGAGTTCACTTTCGTCCCGCCTCGGCATCCCGATTCTGGTGATTATCCTGGCCGTGGGCATGGCGGCCGGCGTCGATGGCGGCGGCATCATTTTCGATAACTACCCGACGGCCTATCTGGTCGGCAACCTCGCGCTGGCGGTGATCCTGCTCGACGGTGGCTTGCGAACCAGGGTGTCGAGTTTCCGCGTGGCGTTATGGCCGGCACTGTCGCTGGCCACGGTCGGCGTGCTGATTACCACCGGGCTGACCGGCATGGCCGCGGCGTGGCTGTTCAATCTGAACCTGATTCAAGGCCTGCTGATCGGTGCCATCGTCGGCTCCACGGATGCCGCGGCGGTGTTTTCGCTGCTCGGCGGCAAGGGCCTTAACGAACGGGTCACCGCCAGCCTCGAGATCGAATCCGGCAGCAACGACCCGATGGCGGTGTTCCTCACGGTCACCCTGATCGACATGCTCGCCAGCGGCGAAACCGGCCTGCACTGGAACCTGCTGGTGCATCTGGTGCGCGAGTTCGGCATCGGCGGCGTGATCGGCCTGGGTGGCGGCTGGTTGATGCTGCAGCTGGTCAACCGGATCAATCTGGCCACCGGCCTTTATCCGATTCTGGTGATTGCTGGCGGCCTGGTGGTGTTCGCCCTGACCAACGCCCTGCACGGCAGCGGTTTCCTTGCGGTTTACCTGTGCGGCCTGGTGATCGGCAACCGTCCGGTGCGCAGCCGCCACGGCATCTTGCACATGCTCGACGGCATGGCGTGGCTGGCGCAGATCGGCATGTTCCTGGTGCTGGGGCTGTTGGTGACGCCGCATGATTTATTGCCCATCGCCCTGCCCGCCCTGGGCCTGGCGCTGTGGATGATTCTGTTTGCACGGCCACTGTCGGTGATGGTCGGCCTGTTGCCGTTCAAGGCCTTCCACGGCCGGGAAAAAGCCTTTATTTCCTGGGTTGGCCTGCGTGGTGCGGTCCCGATCATCCTGGCGGTGTTCCCGCTGATGGCCGGCCTGCCCAACGCTCAGCTGTACTTCAACCTCGCGTTCTTTATCGTGCTGGTCTCGCTGCTGGTGCAGGGTACGAGCCTGCCATGGGTGGCGAAGCTGTTGAAGGTGACCGTTCCGCCCGAGCCGGCGCCGATCTCCCGCGCCGCGCTGGAAGTGCATGTCACCAGCGAGTGGGAGCTGTTCGTTTATCGCCTCGGCGCTGAAAAATGGTGCATCGGCTCGCCCCTTCGCGAACTGAAAATGCCCGAAGGCACGCGCATCGCGGCCCTGTTTCGTGGCCAGCAACTGCTCCATCCGTCGGGTAGTACGGTGCTCGAAGTCGATGATTTGCTGTGCGTAATCGGTCACGAACACAACCTTCCGGCCCTCGGAAAATTGTTCAGCCAGGCACCGCAACGAGGTCTGGATTTGCGCTTCTTCGGCGACTTCGTACTGGAAGGAGATGCCCAGTTGGCCGCGGTTGCTGCCCTGTACGGATTGAAAGTCGAGGGCATCGATCCGGATATGACTCTGGCCCGTTTCATTGCCCACAAAGTGGGCGGTGCGCCAGTGGTGGGTGACCAGGTGGAATGGAACAACACCATCTGGACCGTCGCGGTCATGGAGGGGAACAAGATCGGCAAAGTGGGCGTCAGATTCCCCGAAGGAAGTCGCCCGGGTCCGGGACTCTTCCTCTAAACTCCACACTTCGTCTCGTTTTCGATCGGTCTCTATGTCAACCCTGCGCACCTTTTTCATCATGGCCCTGCTGGGCTTGAGTCTTTCTGTCGGTACGTTGCAAGCGGCCGAACCGCCGTCCAGCGAAGCCGTGCAGGCAAACCTGGACAAGATTGCCGAGCGCAAACTGCCGGAAGCCGACCAAAAGGCCCTGCAGACCCTCCTGCAGAACACGCTGACCCAGCTCGAGAATAAGCGTGATTACGAGCGGAAGCTGACCGATCTCAAGCAGCAACTCGCCACGGCGCCGAAGCAGAACATCGAGAACCAGCGCGAACTGACTCGCCTCAAGGCCACCAACGTGACGCCGGTGGCGCAACGCTATAGCAAAGAGTCCATTCAGCAGCTGGAGCAGATGCTCACCGAGCGTTCGACCCAGCAAAGCGACATGCAAAAAGCCCTCGCCGAAGCGAACAGCCTGGTCATTACCGCCCAGACCCGGCCCGAGCGCGCCCAGGCTGAAATTTCCACCAGCCAGACGCGCATCCAGCAGATCAACAACATCCTCAAGGCTGGCAAGGACAACGGCAAGACCTTGAGCGGCGAACAGCGTGACCTGCTCAATGCCGAGCTGGCCGCACTGAACGCGCTGATCCCGCTGCGCCGCCAGGAACTGGCCGGCAACAGCCAGTTGCAGGATCTGGGCAACAGCCAGCATGACTTGCTGACGGAAAAAACCGATCGCCTGGACCGGGAGATCCAGGAGCTGCAAACCCTGATCAACCAGAAACGCCTGGCCCAGTCTCAGGAAACCGTGACGCAGCAGTCCATCGAGGCTCAGAAATCCGGCAGCAGCGCCCTGCTAGCCACCGAAAGCGCGGCCAATCTGAAGCTTTCCGACTATCTGCTCAAAAGCACTGACCGCTTGAACGTCGTCACCCAGCAGAACCTGCAAACCAAGCAGCAGCTGGACAACGTGACCCAGAGCGATTCGGCCCTGGACGAACAAATCAACGTGCTCAAGGGCAGCCTGCTGCTGTCGAAGATTCTCTACAAACAGAAACAGGGCCTGCCGCGCCTCAAGCTTGACCGTGACCTGGCCGACCAGATCGCCGATATCCGCTTGTATCAGTTCGAAGTCAGCCAGCAACGGGAACTGCTCAGCAACCCGGCGACCTACGTCGACAACCTGCTCTCGACCCAACCTCCCGAGCAAGTCACCCCGCAACTGCGCAAGAGCCTGCTGGAACTGGCCACGACCCGCGCCGACCTGCTGGAGCGGCTGAACCGCGAACTCAGCGCGGTGCTCAACGAATCGATCACGCTGCAACTCAATCAGAAACAGCTGCTCAGTACCGCGCAAAGCCTGCGGGCGACCCTCGATGAGCAGATGTTCTGGATTCCGAGCAACAAGCCGCTCGATCCGGAATGGATGCGCGGCGTGCCGGAGCGTCTGCAACGCCAGATCGCGACCCTGCCGCTGGCGTCGAGCGTGAGCGAACTGATCGACGGCCTGACACAGCGACCGCTGCTGTTCCTGCCGTTGGTTCTGCTGATCGGCGCCCTGTTGTGGCGTCGCAAAAGCCTGTACGCCCGACTGAACAAGGTTCACCAGGACATCGGCCACTTCAAGCGTGACAGCCAGCTGCACACGCCGCAGGCGATTCTGATCAATATTCTGCTGGCCATGCCGGTCGCACTGGGCCTGGCCTTGTGCGGCCTGGCCTTGCAGATCGACGCTCGCGGGCAGAACGCCAACATGGGCTCGGCCTTGTTGCAGATGGCCCAGGCCTGGCTGGTGTTCTACACCGCCTACCGGATCCTCGCGCCGGGCGGCGTCGCTGAACTGCATTTCCGCTGGGAAAAACCCCAGGTCGAATTCCTCCAGGGCTGGGTCCGCCGACTGGGTCTGGTGGTGATGGCCCTGGTCGCCGTGGTGGCGGTTGCCGAGCTGCAACCGGCAGCACTGGCCGATGACGTGCTCGGCATGCCGGTGGTACTGACCTGCTACGCACTGATGGCCTGGTTGCTCAGTCGCCTGCTGATCAGCAGCCCGACGCACCAGAACGCCTCACTGTTCCGCAAGGCGGTGGGCATCCTGTTCACCGCGTTGCCCATTGCGTTGTTCGTCGCCGTCTGCTTTGGCTACTACTACACCGCGCTGAAACTCAGCGACCGCTTGATCAACACCCTTTACCTGCTGATGTTCTGGCTGGTGATCGAAGCCACCTTCGTCCGAGGGCTCAGTGTTGCCGCACGGCGCCTGGCCTATCAGCGGGCGCTGGCCAAACGTCAGGCCGCCAAAGAGGCTGGCGACGGCGAAGCAGTGATCGAAGAGCCGACCCTGGACATCGAAAAGGTCAATGAACAGTCCCTGCGCCTGATTCGTCTGGCGCTACTCGGCGGGTTCATGGCCGCGCTGTACTGGGTCTGGTCTGACCTTATCTCGGTGTTCTCGTACCTGGACAACATCACCCTCTACGAATACACCAGCGGCACCGGCGCCAACATGAGCATGGTGCCGATCAGCATCGGCGACATGCTCGGTGCGCTGATCATCATCGGCATCACCTTCGCCCTCGCGCGCAACTTGCCGGGGCTGCTGGAAGTCCTGGTGTTGTCGAAGCTGAACCTGGCCCAGGGCAGCGCCTATGCCACGACCACGTTGCTGTCCTACGTGATCGCCGGCGTCGGTTTTGTCTCGACCCTGTCGACCCTCGGCGTGAGCTGGGACAAGTTGCAATGGCTGGTGGCGGCGCTCTCGGTCGGTCTTGGTTTCGGGATGCAGGAGATCTTTGCGAACTTCATTTCCGGCATCATGATCCTGTTCGAACGCCCGGTACGGATCGGCGACACCATCACCATCGGCAACCTGTCGGGCACGGTGAGCAAGATTCGCATCCGCGCCACGACCATCACCGACTTCGACCGCAAGGACATCATCGTCCCGAACAAGACGTTCATTACCGGGCAACTGATCAACTGGTCCCTGACCGACACCATCACCCGGGTGACCTTGAAGCTCGGCGTCGATTACGGCTCGGACCTGGACCTGGTGAAAGAACTGCTGCTGAAGGCTGCCCGGGACAATCCGCGTGTCTTGAAAGACCCCGAACCCCACGTGTACTTCCTGAACTTCGGCGAAAGTACCCTCGACCACGAGCTACGCATGCATGTGCGCGACCTCGGTGACCGTAACCCGGTGCTCGATGAGGTCAACCGCTTCATCAACCGCGAGTTCAAGAAACAGCACATCAACATCTCGTTCCGGCAGATGGAGGTTTACCTGAAGAACCTGCACGGCCAGGAATACAAAATGGTGCCGGTCGAGTCGGAAACCAAAACCATCGTGCCGCTGGTGGATGGCAAACCACCGCAAGAGCCACCAGCCGCCAAGCTCGACTAACCGCCCCGTCCCTAGCAGAATGCTCGGACATTCTGCTGGAGATGGCCGGTGAAAGCCCTCGACGAACTGACCTTCGATAACCGCTTCGATCGCCTGGGCGATACGTTTTCCGCCCACGTGCTGCCCGAGCCCATCGACAACCCGCGCCTCGTAGTCGCGAGCCCTGCCGCCATGGCGCTGCTCGACCTTGATCCGGCCGTGGCCGAAACCGGGGAGTTTGCCGAGCTGTTCAGCGGCCACAAGCTCTGGGCCGATGCGGTGCCTCGGGCGATGGTCTATTCCGGGCATCAGTTCGGTTCCTACAACCCGCAGCTGGGCGATGGTCGCGGCCTGTTGCTGGGCGAGGTCTACAACGAGGCCGGCGAACATTGGGACCTGCACCTCAAAGGTGCCGGCCAGACGCCTTTTTCGCGCATGGGCGATGGACGCGCGGTACTGCGTTCGTCTATCCGCGAGTTTCTCGCCTCAGAAGCCTTGCATGCACTGAACATCCCGACCACTCGCGCGTTGTGCGTGATCGGCTCCGACACGCCGGTGTGGCGCGAAAAACAGGAGCGCGCCGCCATGGTCCTGCGCCTGGCGCCGAGCCATGTGCGCTTCGGGCATTTCGAATATTTCTACTACACCAAACGCCCAGAGAAACAGAAAGAACTCGGCGAGCACGTGCTGGCCCTGCACTTCCCCGAATGCCTCGAACAGCCCGAACCTTATCTGGCGATGTTCCGCGAAATCGTCGAGCGCAATGCCGAGCTCATCGCCAAATGGCAGGCCTATGGTTTCTGCCACGGCGTGATGAACACCGACAACATGTCGATCCTCGGCATCACCTTCGATTTCGGCCCGTTCGCCTTCCTCGACGATTTCGACGCCAATTTCATCTGCAACCACTCCGATGACCAGGGCCGCTACTCCTTCAGCAACCAGGTGCCGATTGGTCAGTGGAACCTCAGCGCTTTGGCTCAAGCCTTGACGCCGTTCATCAGCGTCGAGGCCCTGCGTGAAACCCTGGGCCTGTACCTGCCGCTGTTCCAGGCTCACTATCTGGACCTGATGCGCCGCCGCCTCGGGTTCACCACCGCCGAAGACGACGACCAGAAACTGCTGGAACAGCTGCTGCAACTGATGCAGAACAGCGGCGTCGACTACAGTTTGTTCTTCCGCCGCCTCGGTGATGAATCACCGGAACCGGCCGTGGCCCGGTTGCGCGACGACTTCGTCGACATCAAGGGCTTCGATGCCTGGGCCGAGCGCTATGTCGCCCGTGTTGCACGCGAAGGTGAAGCTGATCAGGAACAGCGCCGCCAACGGATGCACGCGGTCAATCCGCTCTACATCCTGCGCAACTACCTGGCGCAGAAAGCCATCGACGCGGCGGAAAGCGGCGACTACTCAGAAGTTCGCCGGCTGCATGCGGTACTGAGCAAGCCATTCGAGGAGCAGCCGGGGAAGGAAAGCTATGCCGAGCGGCCGCCGGAGTGGGGGAAGCATTTGGAGATCAGTTGTTCTTCCTGAACCTGGCTAGATAAAGGTTTCCACTGACGTACCGAAGCGCTCGGCCAACCAACGGATCTGTCGCAGGTTGAGCTGACGCTTGCCGCTGAGGATTTCGGACACCACCGATTGAGTGCCAACACCAGGCAGATCGCTCTGAGTCAAACCGTGCTCGCGCATCATGTAACCAAGAACATCAGCACCACTGGCTTCGGGCATAGGGTGATGTTTGTGATCCCATTCCTCTATCCAGTCTCCGATGATGTCGACAAGACTCATTAGAGGATGCGACTCGTCATCACCTGTTATTTCGAGCAACTCATCGAGCGCAAGAACAAGCCTGTCGTAGTCGTCTTCGTTTTTCGGCTTCCGCAACAAGGGTGAAACAAACTCCCAGTGCTCAGCCGCCTGTTTGATCAATGCACTCATTCTTTTCCCTCCTTCCATTTTCCTCGGTCATATTCGCGATGATCCAGTACGTGCTTGATGTACAGCTTTTGGCTCCGGTACCTGACATATGCAATCAAGCGCAGCTTATTTCCCCCGATATCGAATACATGTAACTCCCCAACCTTGTCGGTCGCAGAAAACAACGACTTCATGGCGGCAAAATCACAAGGACTATTTCGCTTGAGCAGTCGATACCAATGGTCAAGCGCAGTTGCTGAATTTGGCCATTTTTCCTTTGAATCCCATATTCGTTTTTCAGAAAACACACGCATGCAATTTCCTTATCGCATTGGCTATGGATGAGTTAACCACAAGGAGTGAATATCGCAAGTTGCGATAATCTTCAGCCGACCGGCGGCGCGCCAGCGTTCTCCTAGCGTAGATTCGCTGCGATTGTTCGAACGGTTGAAAATATGAGCAAACGTCTCCAAATCAGGGGGACGGCTTCTTAAAAGGACCACCCTCATGACCGCCCCACTCCTCATCCCCTGCCCCCACTGCAACGGCCTCAACCGCATACCCGCCGAGCGCCTCGGCGACCATCCGAAATGTGGCCGCTGCAAGGGCGAAGTCCTGCTGAGCAAACCGTTCGAGCTGAAACAAGGCGATTACGCCAGCCAGATCAAGGGTGATTTGCCCTTGCTGGTGGACGTGTGGGCGGACTGGTGCGGGCCGTGCAAGTCGTTTGCGCCCGTGTTCGAGCAGGCAGCCAGTCAGCTGGCGGGCAAGTGCCGGTTGGCGAAACTGGACAGCGAGGCCAACCAGCAGTTGTCGGCGCAGTTGGGGATTCGCTCGATTCCGAGCCTGATTCTGTTCAAGAACGGTCGGGAAGTGGCGCGCCAGAGCGGGGCCTTTCCGTTGCCGCAGTTGATGAGCTGGTTACGTAGCCAGGGGATTTAATATCACCACAATGGCCGGCGTCGTTTGCGCGAATCAGGCGTTTTCCAGCAGGTTATGCAGCTCGACGAATTGCTGGGTCAGCTTGTGCCGTGGATCAAGATGGATCAGCGGTGTGTTGGCCTGATGCGATTCGCGCATGCGCACCGAACTCGCCAAATACACCGGCAACACCGGCAAACCTTCAGCAATCAGCTCATCGAGGATCTGCTGCGGCAGGCTGGCGCGGGCCTGGAACTGGTTGACGACGATACCCTCGACCTCCAGCCCTTCGTTATGGTCTTCCTTCAATTCTTCGATTTCCGCCAGCAGGCCGTACAGCGCCTGACGCGAGAAGCTGTCGCAGTCGAACGGAATCAGCACCCGATCAGCGGCAATCAACGCTGAAACCGCATAGAAATTCAGCGCTGGCGGGGTGTCGAGGTAGATCCGGTCATAATCGCCGTCCAGTTCCTCGAGCAATTTTCGCAGCTTGTTGATCTTGTGTTTCGCCTCAAGCTTGGGCTGCAAGTCGGCCAGCTCGGCAGTGGCGGTGATGACGTGGAGGTTGTCGAACGGGGTTTCGTAGATATCGACCTGGTTTTTCTTCGAGAACGGCCCCGAAGACAGTGTCTGCTTGAAGAAGTCGGCAATACCCATCGGAATGTCATTACCGGTGAGCCCGGTGAGGTACTGGGTAGAATTGGCCTGAGCGTCGAGATCCACCAGGAGGGTTCGATAGCCCTCGCTGGCACTGACCGCCGCCAGATTGCAGGCAATGCTGGATTTGCCTACGCCGCCTTTCTGATTGAATACCACGCGCCGCATGTCAAAACCTCCGTGTATCAAAGAATGACCGAGTGTAGTAGTCCACGGCGTCGCTTAGCTACCTCGCCGGCACAAGGACTACACAGTCAGGTGCAAACGCTCACTGAAAAAGCCGCCATCTCGTCAAGAAAAAGGCTCCCGGAGCCGACAGACATCCGCGACCCGATGTGGATAATGGCCAAACGACATCCACTCACGGACCAATCGGTACATTTCGTTGTGCAAAATGTAACCAGCATTTGCTACACGCCCGCCGCACCGGGATAATGCGCGCCACTCGACGCTAAGCGTCACGTAAGGTGAGTCGCGTTTTCGCGCCTCGTCGCGTCAAGAAAGCCCGCAGGGGCGGGATGAATGCCTGTGATCAACTTCAACATCGCCCAATGGCGCGCGTGGGCCCCTGGGCTCGAAAGCGTGGACGATTGGCAGGCCTGGAGCCGACAACCGGTCGCGCTGCCAAGCTGCGATGCTGCCCCCGACGTCTCGTTTCTGCCGGCCATGCAGCGGCGGCGGCTCAGCCGTCTTGCGCGGATGGCGTTCAGTGTCGGCTGGCCGTTGGCCGATGGTCGCCCTGATCTACCGTTGGTCTTTATTTCCCGCCACGGCGAAACCCCGCGCACCTTCGACATCCTCAGTGATCTGGCCGCCGATCAGCCACTGTCGCCGACCCAGTTCAGCCTGTCCGTGCATAACGCGGTCATCGGCCTGTGGTCGATCATGCGTGGCGAAACCAGTGAAATGACCGCCCTGGCCGCCGCCGGCGATGGCCTTGAACACGGCATGCTAGAGGCGGCGGCACTGCTTGCCGAAGGCGCGCCCGCGGTTCTGCTGGTGGTCACCGAAGAACAGCCTCCCGAAGCCTATTCGGACTGGATCGACGACGTGCCCTTTCCCTACGCGGTGGGTTTGTTGCTGACACCCGGCAACGATTGGCAGTTGTCCCTGAACAGCACTTCGGATGAGTTGTCCAAAGCCCACTGGCCCCATGCCCTGAATCTCTTGCGTACCCTGCTAGGCCAGCAGACCACCTGCCAACATGCCTGGAAAAATCGTGTATGGACCTGGCAACGCAACCTGTAAGTGAAAAAAACCGCGACGCCTATTACTGGCGTTTGCTGGCCACCGCCGCTAGTTTCACCCTCTTCGGACTGGGTGGGCTGTGCCTGCGCCTGGTGGTTTTTCCGGTGCTGGGCTGCCTGCCCGGCAGCGCACAGACGCACCGGCTACGCGCGCGGCAAACCGTCAGTCGCTGTTTCTGGTTTTTCGTCCGGTTCATGGCCCGTACCGGCGTGCTGACCTACGACATTGAGGGCGCGGAAAAACTCGGCCGCCCCGGGCAGATGATCATCGCCAATCACCCGTCGCTGATCGACGTGGTGTTCCTGATCGGCCTCGTACGCCATTCCAACTGCGTGGTCAAAAGCAGCCTTTGGGAAAACCCCTTTACCCGCGGCCCGCTACGCCGCACCGAATACATCAGCAACGACGGCAGCATGGACATGCTCGATGCGGCGGCCGACGCACTGAAAAGCGGCCAGACCCTGATCATTTTTCCGGAGGGCACCCGCACCCAGCCCGGTGAAACGCCCTCCTTTCATCGGGGTGCGGCGTCGATCGCACTGCGCGGTGCGAAAATTCTCACCCCGGTGGTCATCAAGGTCAGCCCGACCACGTTGACCAAGGCCGAACCCTGGTATCGGATCCCCAAACGCCGCGTGCACTTCAGTTTTCGGGTCGGGGCCGATATAGACCCACAGGCCTTCGCCGTGCAAGGGCCCGCGCCTCAAGCCTCGCGCAAGCTCAATGATTACTTGCATCACTACTTTATTAAGGAGCTCGCCGAAGATGAGCGATCTGCACCGTGAAATCAAAGAACTGATTATCGAAGCCCTGGGCCTCGAAGACATCAGCGTCGACGACATCGGCAATAACCAGACTTTGTTTGGCGAAGGCCTGGGCCTGGACTCCGTCGACGCCCTGGAGCTCGGCCTGGCGATCCAGAAAAAGTACGGCATCAAAATCGACGCCGACGCCAAGGACACCCGTAATCACTTCAGCAACGTGGCGAGCCTTGCGGCGTTCGTCACCGCAAAACAGGCAGCTTGAGACCGGACCATGCAAACTCGTGATGACATTTTCAACACCCTGCGCGATGCCTTGGTAGAACTCTTCGAGCTGGACCCCGAGCGTGTGAGCCTCGAATCCAACCTGTACCAGGACCTGGAAATCGACAGCATTGACGCGGTCGACCTGATCGACCACATCAAGCGCCAGACCGGCAAGAAAATCGCCGCTGAAGAATTCAAAACGGTGCGTACCGTCAGCGACGTGGTCGAGGCGGTCTACCGTCTGGTTCAACCCGCTGCATGAGCCGAGTGATCGGCCTTGGCCTGCTGCTGGCGGGCCTGCTGTACCCCTTTGCGGTGTATTTCGGCATGGAACATTTTGCCCCGTGGCAGTTCGGTCTGCTGCTGGGCAGCCTGTGGCTGGCTCGGGCGCTGACGGGCGTGCGCCGACCGGGAAACCGGTGGATGGCCACCATCGCCATCGTGTTTTGCCTGTTGCTCGCACTGTTCGACAGCCCCGCCATGCTGCGCTGGTACCCCGTGCTGATCAGCGGCTTCATGCTGATGCTGTTCGGGTTGAGTTTGAAATATGGCCCGCCGATGATCGAACGCCTTGCCCGCCTGCGTGAGCCACGCTTGCCGGCCAAGGCAATTCGCTATACCCGCCAGGTCACCATTGCCTGGTGTGTGTTTTTTCTCTGCAACGGTTTGTGCGCTGCAGCCCTGACCCTCTGGGCGCCGCTGAGTTGGTGGATGTTGTACACCGGCCTGATCTCCTATGGATTGATCGGCCTGATGTTTGCCATTGAATGGCTTATACGACAACGGGTACGAGGCCACCCATGAATTGGATAAAACTTGAGCAATTGTTGCTCAAGGCTCAACCGGAACGTGCTGTGACGGCTGATCCGGTGCTGAATCACGCACAACTGTGCGAACAGGCCCTGAGTCTGGCCGCCGGCCTGCAAACGCAGGGCGTGCAGCGCATTGCCGTGCACCTTGAGGATGCCGCCGACCTGGCAATTGCGCTGCTGGGTGCCTGGCGCGCCGGCGTCAGCGTGCTGCTGCCTGCCGACCTGCAACCGCAAACGCGTCAACGCTGGTCGAGCGAAGTCGACCTGTGGCTGACGGATCAGGCCGATGATGCGCACCTCAGCGATTATCGCCACGCGTCACTGACCGCCGCGGCCCTGGACCTGGATCGCTGCACGCTAAGCCTGTGCACCTCCGGTTCCAGCGGCGAACCCAAGCGCATCGACAAGACCCTGCGCCAACTGGCCAATGAAGTCGAAGCGCTGGAGCAGCTCTGGGGTGCCGATCTGGGCGAGGCGTGCCTGATTGGCAGCGTCGCCACCCAGCACATCTACGGCCTGCTGTTTCGGGTGTTGTGGCCGCTGTGCGCCGGGCGCTCATTCGTGCGCAAGCAACTGGCCTTTCCAGAAGATTTGCAACGCGCCAGCCGCAAACACCCGACCTTTGCGTGGGTTGCCAGCCCGGCGCTGCTCAAGCGCATGGGCGACAACCTTGACTGGCCGGCGCTGAGCGCGGTTCGCCGGGTGTTTTCCTCTGGCGGCGCTTTACCCGCCGAGGCAGCGCAAAGCCTTCAACAACGGCTGCAACAGTGGCCGACGGAAATCTTCGGCAGTTCGGAAACCGGTGGCATCGCCTGGCGTCAGGGCAACACTCTCTGGCAAGCCTTCGCCGGCATCGAATTGAGCCAGGACAGCGACGGCGCGCTGCTCATTGCGTCGCCATACTTGCCGCCCGGTCACATCGAACACACTGCGGATGCGGCGCGAATCGCCGCCGACGGCCGCTTCGAACTGCTCGGGCGGCTGGACCGGATCGTCAAACTGGAAGAAAAACGTATCTCGCTGCCGATGCTGGAGCAGGCGCTGATGGCCCACGAATGGATCGCGGAAGCGCGCCTCGGCGTGGTTCAGGAGAATCGTGCCTCGCTGGGTGCATTGCTGGTGCTCAGCGAATCGGGTTTGCATGCCTTGCGCAATCAGGGCCGACGCACCCTCACTCAGGAACTGCGCCAACACCTCAGCCAGCATTGCGAAGCCCTCGCCCTGCCTCGACGCTGGCGTTTGCTGCGGCAACTGCCGCTCAACACTCAAGGCAAACTGCCTCAGGCCGAGGTGGAAGCCTTGCTGCTGGCGCCGCGCCCGAAAGCGCCGCAAGTGCTGGAGCAGGTCGAAGTCGATGGTGAGTGGAGCCTGCAATTGGCGATACCACCGGACCTCGCCTACTTCAGTGGCCACTTCCCCCAGGCGCCGGTTCTGCCCGGTGTGGTGCAGGTGGAATGGGCACTGAACCTTGGTCAGCAATTGATGAAACTGCCGGAAAAGTTCGCCGGCATGGAAGTGCTGAAATTCCAGCAACTGGTGCGTCCGGGCGATGAAATCCAGTTACACCTGCGCTTCGATCCGGTGCGCAGCAAGCTGTATTTCGCCTATCGCAACGAGACCGCCACCTGCTCCAGCGGGCGGATTTTGCTGGAGGCTGCAGGCAATGCTTAACCTGTGGCGAGGGAGCTCGCTCCCGCTCGACTGCGCAGCAGTCGCCTTGATGTCAGCACTAATCAGTTTTGGAGCTGCTTCGCAGCCCAGCGGGAGCAAGCGCTCTTTCCACAGGGGTTTTGCGCAGGTTCCACATCATGCATAACCCCTGCGCAATCATCCCGGTCTACAACCACGAAACCGCGATCACCACCGTGGTCGACGCAGTGATCGCAAGCAACTTGCCATGCATTCTGGTCGACGACGCCAGCGACCCGGCCTGCGCGGCGGTGCTCGATCAACTGGCCCAACGCGAGATGGTTTACCTGATCCGCCTCGCCGCCAATCAGGGCAAGGGCGGCGCGGTCATGACCGGCCTGCGCGAAGCCTCGCGCCTGGGCTTCAGCCATGCCTTGCAGGTAGACGCCGACGGTCAGCACGACCTGCAAGACATCGCGACGTTCATCGAACAATCACGCGCCCATCCGCGCGCGGTGATCTGCGGCTATCCGCAATACGATGCCAGCGTGCCGAAAGGTCGTCTGTACGCCCGCTACCTGACGCACGTAATGGTCTGGATCAACACCCTGTCGCTGCAGATTCGCGACTCCATGTGCGGCTTCCGCGTCTATCCATTACCGCCAACCCTGGCGCTGATCGACTCGGCGAAAATCGGCAAGCGCATGGACTTCGACTCGGACATTCTGGTGCGCCTGGCCTGGCGCAATCAGCCGATGCAGTGGCTGCCGACCAAGGTGCACTACCCGCTGGACGGTGTCTCACACTTCCGGATGTTCCACGACAACGTGCTGATTTCGAGCATGCACACCCGGCTGTTCTTCGGCATGTTGCTGCGAGCCCCGGTGATCCTTTGGCGACGGTGGCGAGCATGAGCAGCAACGCAGACAAGGAACACTGGGCCGACCGCCAGGAGCGCGGCAGTTTCTGGCTGATGAAGCTCACCGCGTTCGGCGCCAAGGTACTCGGCCGCCGACTGTTGAGCCCGCTGTTGTACGGCATCGTCCTGTACTTTTTCCTGTTCGGTCGCAGTGCCCGGCACAGTGCCTGGCAATACCAGCAGCGCCTCGCCGACTGGAGTCATCGCGAGGAATTACGCCCCAGCCACTGGCGCGTATTCGGTCAGTTCATGGCCTTTGCCGATTCGATGCTCGACAAACTCGACGTGTGGAACGGCAAGCTGAGCCTCGAGCAGATCGAAATCATCGATCCGGCATTGCTGCGCAATCAGCTGCGCGGCAGCCGCGGGCAACTGCTGGTGGGCGCGCATCTGGGCAACCTCGAGGTGTGTCGCGCGCTGGCGGAGATCGGCGAAAAGGTCACGATGAACGTGCTGGTGCACACCAAGCACGCCGAGCAGTTCAACCGTTTGCTGGGCGAAGCCGGGGCGACCAATCTGCGGCTTATCCAGGTCAGCGAACTGGACCCGGTGATCATGCTGCAACTGCACGAGCGCCTGGAGCGCGGCGAGTGGCTGGCGATTGCCGGTGATCGCGTGCCGTTGCACGGTGGGCGCAGCGTGACCGTGGATTTCCTTGGCCAGCCGGCAAAGTTTCCGCAAGGGCCGTGGCTGCTCGCGGGGCTGTTGAAATGCCCGGTCAACCTGCTGCTGTGCCTGAAAAAACCCGACGGTGATTACCGGCTGACCCTGGAACCGTTCGCTGACGCGATCACCTGGAAACGCAGCGACCGCGAACAGGTCATTCATCAGTGGGCGACCCGCTACGCCGAACGCCTGGGTCACTATTGCCTCGAAGCACCTCAACAATGGTTCAACTTTTACCCCTTCTGGAAGACCGATGACGACGCCAACGCTTGAGCCGGTAACCTTCGGCGAACTCCCTTTGCGCATCGAAGACGTGCTGGCCCTGGCCAACCGTCAGGTGCCGACGCAGTTGCAGGACGATCCTGCGTACCGCGAGCGCATCGCCAAGGGTGCGCGATTCCTCGATTCCCTGCTGGACAAGGAAGGCGTGATCTATGGCGTGACCACCGGTTACGGCGATTCCTGCGTGGTCGCGGTGCCGCTGCATCACGTCGAGGCGTTGCCGCGTCATCTGTACACGTTCCACGGTTGCGGGCTGGGCAAACTGCTCGACGCCCAGGCCACCCGCGCGGTGCTCGCAGCGCGTTTGCAGTCGCTGTGCCACGGCGTGTCCGGGGTGCGCGTGGAATTGCTGGAGCGCCTGCAAGCGTTCCTCGAACATGACATCCTGCCGCTGATCCCGGAAGAGGGCTCGGTAGGCGCCAGCGGTGATCTGACGCCACTGTCCTATGTCGCGGCGACCTTGTCCGGCGAGCGCGAAGTGATGTTCCGCGGCGAACGCCGCCAGGCCGCGGACGTGCATCGCGAACTGGGTTGGGAACCGCTGGTTCTGCGCCCGAAAGAAGCCCTGGCACTGATGAACGGCACCGCCGTGATGACCGGCCTCGCCTGCCTGGCCTACGCCCGCGCCGATTATTTGCTGCAACTGGCCACCCGAATCACCGCGCTGAACGTGGTCGCGCTGCAAGGCAATCCGGAGCACTTCGACGAGCGCCTGTTCGCCGCCAAACCGCATCCGGGGCAGATGCAAGTCGCCGCGTGGCTGCGCAAGGACCTGGCGATCGACGCACCGACCGCGCCGCTGCATCGCTTGCAAGACCGCTATTCCCTGCGCTGCGCGCCCCACGTGCTCGGCGTCCTGGCCGACAGCCTGAACTGGTTGCGCTCGTTTATCGAGATCGAACTCAACAGCGCCAACGACAACCCGATCATCGACGCCGAAGCCGGGCGCGTACTGCACGGCGGGCATTTCTACGGCGGCCACATCGCGTTCGCCATGGACAGCCTGAAAAACCTGGTGGCCAACGTTGCCGACCTGCTCGACCGTCAACTCGCACTGTTGGTGGACGAGCGTTACAACCATGGCTTGCCGAGCAATCTGTCCGGCGCCACGGCGGATCGCGCGATGCTCAACCACGGCTTCAAAGCCGTGCAGATCGGCACCAGCGCCTGGACCGCCGAAGCATTGAAAAACACCATGCCGGCCAGCGTGTTCTCCCGCTCCACCGAATGCCACAACCAGGACAAGGTGAGCATGGGCACCATCGCCGCCCGTGATGCGATCCGTGTGCTGGAGCTGACCGAACAGGTCGCCGCCGCCACGCTGCTCGCCGCCAATCAGGGTGTGTGGCTGCGCAGCAAAGCTGAAAATGCCCGCCCGTTGCCACCCGCCCTTGCCGCCATGCACGAAGCGCTGGCCAAGGACTTCCCGCCAGTCATCGAAGACCGTGCACTGGAAGGCGAATTGCGCCTGTGCCTGAAACGGATTGCCGAACAACACTGGAGGCTGCATGCGTAGCAAGGGAGTGCTTCACACCGATACGGAAATCCTCGTGCCGTTCTTTGACGTCGACACCATGAACGTCGTCTGGCACGGCCATTACGTCAAATACCTGGAAGTCGCTCGCTGCGCGCTGCTGGACAGGATCGGCCACAACTACGACGCCATGGTTGCATCGGGCTACGCCTGGCCGGTGATCGACCTGCAATTGCGCTACGTGCGCGGCGCGGTGTTCGGCCAGAAGCTGAATGTACGGGCGAATCTGGTGGAGTGGGAGAACCGGTTGAAGATCAATTACCTGATCAGCGATCTGCAAACCGGTGAACGTTTGACCCGGGCCAGTTCCGTGCAGGTGGCTGTCGACATGGCCAGCCGCGAGATGCAGATGGCCTCACCGAAAGTGTTCACCGACGCCGTTGAAAGGATGCTGCCATGAACACCGATATCGACACCTCTTCTGAGGCCAACCCCGTTTCCTGTGGCGAGCGAGCCTGCTCGCGCTTGAGTGCGCAGCACTCACAAACAGGGAAATGGCTGGCAGGTTTTTGGGGCCGCTTCGCAGCCCAGCGCGAGCAAGCTCGCTCGCCACAGGTGTTTCGATACCTCGCTGCTTTGGCGCTGCTCGGGTTGTCATCGATGGTTCACGCCTTCGATCTGCAACAGCTTAGCGATCAATTGGCCAGACCCGATGTGATCCACGGCGACTTCATCCAGGAAAAACACCTGCGCGCCCTGACCCAGCCGTTAACCAGCAAGGGCACCTTCGTCCTGGCGAAAAACCACGGCCTCCTCTGGCTACTGAAAACCCCGCTGCAACAGGATTACCGCATCACCGACAAAGGCATCGCGCGACGTGACGCCAGCGGTTGGCAGATGCTGCCGGGCAAGAGTGCCGGTGCCGAGCAGAACCGCTTGTTCCTCGCCGTGCTGCAAGGCGACAGCAGCGGCTTGCAACGGGACTTCGAACTGTCCCTGAGCGGCGAGGCGCAGAACTGGAAACTGACCCTGATTCCGCGCTCGCTGTTGCTCAAGCAAGTGTTCAATCAGATCAACATCACCGGTGGTGAACTGGTGCACAGCATCGAACTGCTGGAAACCCAGGGCGACAGTACCCTGTTACGCATGCAGGACAGCACCAGCGCCCAACCGTTGAGCGATGCGGAGCAACATGACTTTGCCGAGTGAACGCACGCTTCCACGCCTGTTTCTGATCCTGCTGCTGGCAGTGCTCGCGCTTGCCGGTTGGCAATGGCGTGACGGCGCACCGCTGTCGGCCAACCTGATGGAACTGGTGCCGGGCACGGCACCGGACGCGCTGGAGCTGCGCGCCGAGCAACGCATGCAAGAACCGCTGAACCGCGAAATGCTGGTGCTGGTCGGTCACAAGGATCGTCAGCAAGCCGTCGCCATGGCGCAGAAACTGGGCGAGCAATGGCAGGCCAGTGGTTTGTTCGAAAAAGTCCAATGGACCCTGCAAGCCGACTTGCCGGCGCTGCGCACGCAATTGCTGCAAGGCCGGCTGGCGATGCTTTCGGCAACGGATCGACAGCAACTGATCGAGCACCCCGACGCCTTTATCCAGCAACGGGTGCAGGCGCTGTTCGACCCGTTCACCGGTTTCAGCCTGGTGCCGAGCCAGGATGACTGGCTGGGCCTGGCCGGACGCATCCAGAACAGCCAGCCGCAGCACGGTTCGGTGCAACTGGACATCGGCAGCGGCGCACTGGTCGCCGATGCCGACGGCAAGAGCTGGGTGATGCTCCGTGCGCGCACCACCGGCAATGCCTTCGACATGAACCTGCCGCTGCAAGTGGCCGAACTACTCAAGCACAGCCGCGAAGAAGCAGCTCATAGCGACGTGCAACTGCTGGCCGCCAGCGGTTTGCTCTACGCCGCCGCCGGTCAACAACAGGCAACTCGGGAAATGACCTGGGTAGGCGGCGGCGCCACCGTCGGTATTTTGTTGCTGTTACTGCTGGCCTTCCGCCGCTGGCGCGTGTTGCTGGCGTTCGTTCCGGTTCTGGTCGGCATGCTGTTCGGCGCGGTGGCGTGTGTGGCGCTGTTCGGCCATATGCACGTGATGACGCTGGTGCTCGGCTCCAGCCTGATCGGCGTCGCGGTCGATTACCCGCTGCACTATCTGTCCAAGAGCTGGAGCCTGAAACCCTGGCACAGCTGGCCCGCATTGCGCCTGACGCTGCCTGGCCTGACGCTGAGCCTGATCACCAGTTGCATCGGTTACCTCGCGCTGGCCTGGACGCCGTTCCCGGCGCTGACCCAGATCGCCGTGTTCTCCGCCGCCGGACTGATCGGCGCCTACCTGTCAGCGGTGTGCCTGCTACCGGCACTGCTCAAGGGTGCGGATTTGCGCCCGGCACAGTGGCCGCTGCGCGTCGCCGAATATTTGCTGGCACTGCGCGAAAGGCTGTTGAACTTCGCCCGTACGCCAGTGCTGCTGGCGCTGCTGATCGCCTTCTGCGTCGGCGGTCTGTTGCAGCTCGACAGCAAAAACGACATTCGCCAATGGGTCGGCGCGCCGCAGCAATTGACGGACGAAGCCCAGACCATTGCGCGCATCACCGGTTACCAACCCACCAGCCAGTTCTTCCTGGTACGGGCCACCAATCAGCAAGAACTGCTCGAACGCCAAACCGCGTTGAGCGAGCGCCTGGATCAGTTGGTCAACCTGGACAAACTCCAGGGCTACCTGTCGCTCAACCAACTGGTGAGTCAGCCCCGCGAGCAAGATCAGGTACGCGAAGCGCTGAACAGGTTGCCGCAATTCTGGCAACCGCTGCTCGACGTCGGCGTGCCGCTTGAAGCACTGAAAGCAGAGCTGGCGAAGTTGCAGGCATTGCCGGTTGAAGACATCGACAGCGCGCTGACCGGTCCGTTGGCCGAACCCTATCGCACACTGTGGCTGGGCCCGACCGAGGACGGCGTGGCGGCGATGGTCAGCCTGCAAGGCCTGAACAACCCCGCGCTGCTGCGGGTTCAGGCGCTGGATTTGCCGGGTGTGGAGCTGGTGGATCGCCTGGGTGAATTGAACCAGGTTTTCGCCGAGACGCAGATCAGCGCCGCCGAACTGAAACTCGCCTCCTGCGTGCTGATCGTGCTGGTGTTGATCCTGCCGTTCGGCCTCGGCGGCGCGTTGCGTATCGTCTCACTGCCGCTTCTGGCGGCGCTGTGCAGCCTCGCCAGTCTTGGCTGGCTCGGACAGCCACTGACGTTGTTCAGCCTGTTCGGCCTGCTGCTGGTGACGGCGATCAGCGTCGATTACGCGATCCTCATGCGCGAACAGGTCGGCGGCGCCGCCGTCAGCCTGCTGGGCACCTTGCTGGCGGCGTTGACCACCTGGCTGTCGTTCGGTTTGCTGGCGGTGTCCAGCACGCCGGCGGTGAGCAACTTCGGACTGTCGGTGAGCCTGGGCCTGGCGTTCAGCTTCCTGCTCGCGCCGTGGGCCGGGCGACACGTGCAGGCGACCAGCGTCGCGGAGTCGGCAGCATGATGGTCGTGCTGTTCTGGGCAATGGCCCTGGCGCTGTTCGCCGTGGCCACCCGTGTCGGGCGTCACTTCGGCTTGATCCCGATCGTCAGTCAATTGTTGCTGGCCACCGTCGGCCTGCCGTTGCTGATGTACTTCTGGATCGAACCCGACTGGCAGTTGAGCGGCGCGACGCTCGTCGCACCGATCTGGCTGAAAAACCTCTACAGCCTGAGTTTCGCACTGTTGCTGGGTTACATCCTCAGCGACGTAATCGACCTGCGCCTTGATCGCCAGAGCCTGAAAATAGCCCTGCCGAGTTTCTGCGTGCCGTTTGCCTGCGGCCTGGCCACCGCGATCTGGTGGCTGCCGCCCCAGCCGTGGATCAGTTCGCTGGCGGTGGGCTTGCTGTTCGCCATCACCGCAATACCGGTGTTGTATCTGTACTTGCGGCATATCGGTTACCCGACCACCGCCACCCGGCGACTGGTGCAGACGGCGATTCTGATCGACCTCACTTGCTGGACGCTGTTTGCCATTGCCCAGGGCAGCCTGCACCTGAGCAGTCTGCTGCTGCCCTTGGCCTGCGCCTGTGTGCCCGCACTGTTGTGGGTTGCCGGCCTGCGCCAGCCACGACTCTACAGCGGGTGTTTCTTTGCACTGCTGGTGGTGGCTGAACACTACAAACTCAACGCGCTGATTGTCGGCATCGGCTATCTGCTGTGCATGGCCGCGCTGAAGGTGCCGCTGGTGTTGCCGGTGCAAGCGATCTGGATGAATCGATTGCAAACCTGGGTCGCGATCCCGCTGATCCTCACGTTCGGCATCGTGCAGATCAATGTCCACAGCGCCATGGACAGCCTGAGCTGGGCGCAACTGGCCGCGCTGCTGCTGTTGCCGATTGCCAGCAAACTGCTGGGCAACTGGCTGGGGCTCGGCTGGGCCGGCGCTTCGTTTGCTGGCGCCAGCCGCTGGCGCGAAAGCGTACTGCTGAATATTCGCGGCTTGAGCGAGATCGTCTTTCTCAACCTGCTGCTGCAACAACAGCTCATCAGCCCGCCGCTGTACTTTGCGCTGATGTTGATGGGCCTGATCGCGACACTGCTGCCGGCATTGGTCGGCATGCATCGAATCCCCTTGAAAGCTGCCGTCCCGGCAAGGAGCCCCCATGCCAATCGTTGAAATGGAACGTCGTCAGGTAGTAATCATCGGCGCCGGCCCGTCGGGCGCCATCGCCGCCGCGCTGCTCAAGCGCAAAGGGCATGATGTCCTGGTGATCGAGCGCCAGCATTTCCCAAGGTTTTCCATCGGCGAAAGCCTGCTGTCGCACTGCCTGGATTTCGTCGAGGAGGCCGGCATGCTCGATGCCGTCAACGCCGCCGGTTTCCAGATGAAAAACGGTGCAGCATTTGCCTGGGGCGAGCGCTATAGCGCTTTCGATTTCGGCGACACGTTCAGTGACGGCAAGCCGACCACCTTCCAGGTCCAGCGCGCCGACTTCGACAAACTGCTGGCCGATCAGGCCGCGCTGCAGGGTGTCGAAATCCGCTACGGCGAAGCCATCGTCAGCGTCGATGTCGACCGGGCGAAACCGCAGCTCGGCGTGCGTCGTGAAGACGGCAGCGAGTACGCGATCGAAGCGGACTTCATGCTCGACGCCAGCGGTTACGGCCGTGTCCTGCCGCGCTTGCTCGACCTTGAGGCACCGTCGAATTTTCCAGTGCGCCAAGCCGTGTTCACGCACATCGAAGACCATATCGACAGCCCGGCATTCGAACGGGAAAAGATCCTCATCACCACCCATCCGACCCAGCGCGATATCTGGTTCTGGACCATTCCGTTCAGCAACGGCCGTTGCTCGGTGGGGGTTGTCGCGGCAGCCGAACACTATGAAGGCCGCATGGACAATCTGGACGAGTGCCTGCGGGGGTTTATCGCTGAAACCCCAAGCCTCTCCGGCGTGCTGGGCAACGCTGTGTGGGATACGCCGGCGCGCACCATCGGCGGCTATTCGGCCAACGTCAAAACCCTGCACGGCCCCGGTTTTGCACTGCTCGGTAACGCGGCGGAATTCCTCGATCCGGTGTTCTCCTCCGGCGTGACCATCGCCATGCGTTCGGCGAGCATGGCCGCCGGGGTTCTGCACCGTCAGTTGCAGGGGGAAAGCGTCGACTGGCAGGCCGAGTTCGCCGAACCGCTCAAGCGTGGCGTCGATACGTTTCGTTGCTATGTCGAAGGCTGGTACGCCGGAACGTTCCAGGACGTGATTTATCACGAGGGCGGCTCGGCGGATATTCGCCGCATGATCAGCTCGATCCTGGCCGGTTATGCGTGGGACGAGCGCAATCCGTTCGTCAGCGAAGCCAAGCGCCGGTTGCGCATGCTTTCGGAAATTTGCGCGAGTGACGCTACGTGAGCTACTTGAGCGAACACTACGTCGAAGAGACCCGGTTCGGTTTCTGGTTCCTGCGCAGCCACACCTGGCAGCACCATGTGTTGCGCGTCGCGATCAATGACCTGCGCGGCCTGTTCAGCGAACCGTTGCCAGGCAACCCGGTGTTGCTGGATGCCGGATGCGGTCAGGGCAAGTCGTTCCAGTACCTGCGCCAGACTTTTGCGCCACAGCGCCTGATTGGCGTGGACGCCGACCCGCACAGCCTCGACTTGAGCGGCGAAGAAGCCACCCGTCAGGGCATGGACGTGGAGTTGGTCGGCAGCGACTGCGCCACGCTTGCCGTGCCGGATGCCAGCGTCGACCTGCTGTTCTGTCACCAGACCTTCCACCATCTGGTGGAGCAGGACAAGGCACTGGCCGAGTTCTACCGCGTGCTCAAGCCCGGCGGTTATCTGCTGTTCGCCGAATCCACCGAGGCTTACATTGATACCTGGGTGATTCGCTGGCTGTTCCGCCATCCGATGCACGTGCAAAAGAGCGCCGCCGAGTACCTTGAGATGATTCGTCGCCAAGGGTTCGAATTCAGCGCGCAGAACGTGTCTTATCCATACTTGTGGTGGAGTCGCGCCAAGGATTTCGGCCTGTTTGAACGCTTTGGCCTGCGCCAGCCAAAACCTGTTGGCCAACGGGAAGAAACCCTGGTCAATGTGGTGGCGCGCAAACCGCTTGAAGGTGTTGTGTGATGTTCATTGTCAGTCGCTCAAAATACATGCTGAGATATTTGCTGCTCGGCGCGGTCGTGTTGCTGAGCGCCTGCACCAGCCACGCGCCCTTGCCCGAGCAAACCCCGAGCGTGCCGTTGCCACAGCAACTGCACATCCAGCGGCTGCTGGACGGCCAGCGTCAGGATTGGGTGTTGGTGATTGCGCGTGAAGGCCCGGGCATTCGCTGGTCGATGATGGATTTGCTGGGCATTCCACAGGCACGTCAGAAACTGATCGACGGCAAATGGCAGGCTGACGGCTTGCTGCCACCGAATCCGGAAGCCCGTGAGTTGTTCGCCGCGTTGCTGTTTGCGCTCACGCCCAAAGATGAATTACAGGGCAACTATCCCGGCGCCTGGCAGCATGGCGCACAACGTTCCCTGCCGTCGCACTGGGAAGTCCGTTACTCACAACCGATGAGCTTTGAATTGAACGTGCCCAAAGGTCCGACGTATCAAGTCACGCCCCTGACCGGTGAAACGCCATGACCGCTTACCTCAACGCCCTCGGGGTGATCTGCGCCCTGGGCCGCAGCAAGCAGGAAGTTGCACACAACCTGTTCGCCGGCGATTGCTCCGGCATGCGCAGCGAGGCCGGCTGGGTGCCGGAACGCTCGTTGCCGGTGGCCGCGGTGCGCGGCGAACTGGCGCCGATCCCTGTGGAACTGGCGAAACAAAGCAGCCGCAACAACCAATTGCTGCTGGAAGCGGCGCTGCAAATTCGCGACGACATCGATCAAGCGATCCAGACTTATGGCCGTGATCGCATCGGCGTGATCCTCGGCACCAGCACCTCCGGCATCGATGAAGCCAGTCATGGGTTGGCTCATTACATCCGCGAGGATCAGTTCCCTGTCGATTACGACTACCAGCAACAGGAACTCGGCGCACCGGCGAATTTTCTTGCCGACTGGCTGCAACTCAGCGGCCCGGCCTATGTGATTTCCACCGCGTGCACCTCCAGCGCCCGGGCGCTGATGAGTGCCCAACGCCTGCTGGACCTCGGCCTGTGCGACGCGGTGCTGTGCGGCGGCGTCGACACGTTGTGCAAGCTGACCCTCAACGGCTTCTCGGCGCTGGAGGCAGTGTCCGAACAACGCTGCAACCCGTTCTCGGTAAATCGTCATGGCATCAACATCGGCGAAGCCGCCGTGCTGTTCCTGATGACGAAAGTGGCTGGCGACGAACCGTCGATTGCCCTGTTGGGCAGTGGGGCGAGTTCCGATGCGCACCACATTTCCGCACCGGAACCGACCGGCCGTGGCGCCCTGCAGGCGATGCGCAAAGCCTTGAGCCGGGCGAGCCTGCAACCTGAACAGATCGGTTACCTGAATCTGCACGGCACCGCCACTCAGCACAACGACGCCATGGAAAGCCTGGCGGTGTCGGCATTGTTCCCGGCCGGCGTACCCTGTTCGTCGACCAAACCGATGACCGGCCACACCCTCGGTGCGGCCGGCGCATTGGAAGCGGCGTTCTGCTGGTTGAGCCTGAGCGCTGACAATCAACACCTTGCGTTGCCGCCACATGTCTGGGACGGCCAGCCCGACCCCGATCTGCCGGCCCTGAATTGGGTGACCCCGGCCGATCGCCTGGCGTCCATTGCACCTCGCTACCTGATGAGCAATTCCTTTGCCTTCGGGGGCAATAACGTCAGCCTGATTATCGGAGACGCCCCATGATTGACTGGCCGCTCGCCGAACTGCTGCCGCACGCTGGCGACATGATCCTCATCGATCAGATCCTGGCGTTCGATGACGAGCAGATCCACACCCGCCTTACCGTCAAGCCCGATGGCCTGTTCAACCGGCCCGACGGCAGCCTGCCGGCGTGGGTCGGCATCGAATTGATGGCGCAGAGCGTGGCCGCCTTCGCCGGTTGCCATGCGCGCCAGCGGGGCGACGGTGTGGAGCTGGGCTTCCTGCTCGGCACCCGTAAATTTGAATGCAACGTCGAACATTTTCCCGCCGGCACCGAGCTGACCATCCACGGGATGCGTTCGCTGGAAGACGACAACGGCATGGGCGTATTCGAATGCCACATCAACGCCCCCGGCATTCACGCCACCGCTCGTCTGAACGTGTTTCGTCCGCCGCAAGCCGCCCAATACCTTAATGAAACCCCAGGAGTCCGGTCATGACTGAATCCGTACTGGTCACCGGCTCCAGCCGTGGCATCGGCCGCGCCATCGCCTTGCGTCTGGCCCGGGCCGGGCATGACATCGTGCTGCATTGCCGCAGTGGTCTTGCAGACGCCGAGGCCGTGAAGATCGAAGTCGAAGCCTTGGGCCGCAACGCGCGCATCCTGCAATTCGATGTGTCCGACCGCGCCAGTTGCAAAGCCATTCTCGAAGCCGACGTAGAAAGCCACGGCGCCTACTACGGCGTGGTGCTCAACGCCGGCCTGACACGCGACGGTGCTTTTCCAGCGCTGAGCGAGGATGATTGGGATGTGGTGATGCGCACCAACCTCGACGGTTTCTACAACGTGCTGCACCCGGTGATGATGCCGATGATCCGTCGTCGCGCCGCCGGACGCATCGTTTGTATCACGTCGGTTTCGGGGTTGATCGGCAATCGCGGGCAGGTCAACTACAGCGCCTCCAAGGCCGGTTTGATCGGCGCGGCAAAAGCGTTGGCGATCGAACTGGGCAAGCGCAAAATTACCGTCAACTGTGTCGCCCCGGGCTTGATCGACACCGCCATGCTCGACGAAAACGTGCCAGTGGAAGAACTGATGAAAATGATCCCCGCACAGCGCATGGGCACCCCGGAAGAGGTGGCCGGCGCGGTGAATTTCCTGATGTCGGCGGAAGCGTCGTACATCACCCGGCAGGTGCTGGCCGTCAACGGAGGCCTGTGCTGATGAAACGCGTCGTCGTCACCGGCATGGCCGGCATCACCTCATTGGGCAGCGATTGGGCAACCATCGCCGCCAACTTCGCGGCCAACCGCAGCGGCATTCGCCGGATGGACGAATGGGATCGCTTTACCGAACTCAACACACGCCTGGCCGGGCCCATCGATGACTTCAAGGTACCGAGCCACTGGACCCGCAAACAACTGCGCAGCATGGGCCGGGTTTCGCGCCTGGCCGTCGGCGCGGCGGAGCAGGCGTTGGCCGATGCGGGTTTGCTGGGTGACGAGTCGATCAAGGACGGCCGCATGGGCGTCGCCTGCGGCTCCTCCACGGGCAGCACCGACGAGATCAAGGCGTTCGGCAACATGCTGCTCAACTCCGTGGCCGAAGGTCTGAACGCCAACTCCTATGTGCGCATGATGCCGCACACCACGGCGGCGAACATCAGCATCTTCTTCGGCCTCACCGGCCGGCTGATCCCGACCTCCAGCGCCTGCACCAGCGGCAGCCAAGGCATCGGTTATGCCTACGAATCGATCAAGTTCGGGCGTTTGCCCTTGATGCTTGCCGGTGGGGCCGAGGAGCTATGCCCCACCGAAGCCATGGTCTTCGATGCGCTTTACGCCACCAGCCTGAAAAACGATGCGCCACAGACGTCCCCGCGCCCCTACGACAGCGGTCGCGATGGCCTGGTGATCGGGGAAGGCGGCGGCATGCTGGTGCTTGAAGAACTGGAGCACGCACTGGCGCGCGGCGCGCACATTCACGCTGAGCTCGTCGGTTTCGGCAGCAACGCCGACGGCCAGCACACCACACGTCCAGAGCAGTCCACCATGCGCCGGGCCATGGAACTGGCGTTGGAAGACGCCGGGTTGCAACCGTCGGACATCGGCTACGTCAACGGTCACGGCACCGCGACTGAACAGGGCGACATCGCCGAAACGCTGGCCACCAGTTCGCTGTTCGGTGAGCACATGCCGATCAGTTCGCAGAAGAGCTTCCTCGGCCACACACTCGGCGCCTGCGGTGCTTTAGAGTCCTGGTTCAGCATCGAGATGATGAACAGCAACCTGTACGCGCACACGTTCAACCTTGATGAAGTCGATCCCAATTGCGGCAAGCTCGATTACCTGCGCGGCGAGTTTCGGCAGATGAGTAATCAGTATGTGATGAACAATAATTTTGCGTTTGGCGGGGTTAATACGTCGTTGATTTTTCGGCGGTGGGCCTAAGCAAAATCAAACGATCGCCGCCTGCAGCAATCGTTTGATTCACCACAGCAAGAAACATGGATTTCCTACGATGAACGAGGCACTTGAGGATATTTCCTACCCGCTTCATCGTAATTTCCTCGCACTTTGCGCATCTCGTCTGCCAGTGACGTCTGATTTTGGGTCCGCGTGATCTGGGCGGGATTTATGGCTGTTAGGGTTCAGGCATTTCCTGACAAGCGACCCTCCAGCCATGACCCAATGCTTCAAAGAACACCCCAGCGATAATCAGCGCCTGAACCACAACAGCACGCCCGTTGCTGACTGTGAATGCAAAGAAGAACTGCTTTACGGCGTCAAGACCATGGTGACCAAGGTCCCCATCCTCACGTGCGCATGCCTTTGGCGCATCTACCAACGCCAAGCCGAAGACATCGTTGCCCCTGGCGGCGTGCTGATTGCTGATCCGGTGGAACGCAACCGAGTGATCAACGCAGCCTATGCCCGGCTGTGGTTGCATGATTCGCGGTTTCAGTGGGCCGGGCTTGCTGCATTTGCTTCCAAGCAGGTTGGCTGCGGACTGCTGCATGCGGCGGACACCATTGGACATATTGGCGCGGAACATCAATCCCGACAGCGCGTGCGAGATAGCCGTAGTGAATTCGGGTTGTTTACAGCTGACAGGATGGCCGAACAGGCCGAAGCGCTGCGTGACTACAAAGAAGCCGATGCGCGTAACCCGGTTCCGTCCGTAGATCTCCGTTTCAAGGGAAATGACTTGTCGTTGGTGCAGCAACAGTTCCGGCATGTGTACGACATGATGGCACTGGGGAACACCACGCTGTTTCTGGATATTTTCCCGCTGCATGAGTTCTATGCGAAGCGAGGCTTGAAGGAGTTGAAGAAATGTCTGGAAGCGCGAGCGGGGATTTACGGACATCCGAAGTGGTCAGTGCTTTGGCCTGCGGGGCAGAAAAAGCTCCGCTTTGGACAATTTCATCAGGAAATCATTCGTGCTTTCGAGTTGATTGATGAAGGGGATATTGCCCAAAGCGTGGAGTTTCTGGCGTGGCATGAGCAGCGCAATATCCTCCAGCCGGCCATTTACGAGGACCAGCAATTGGTGGCCTTGCTGCGTACCAATCATGCTGCCTACGTGACCGGTTTTCCCTCTGGCGTGGCTCAGGCTATCGAGTTGACCCTCACGAGCCAATGCCAAAGCGTTAAGGACGAACGCACCATCGGCTTTAGTTCCAACCCGCTGGCGGACTTGTCGAACATCAAGCAGCGCATGCCTTTCGTACTCCGGGCGGCGGCGAGGTTCGATGAGATGCTAAACGACAGCAACCGAGGGGCATTAGAGCAGTCGATTCGAGAAATCGCCTCCGGTGGCGAGGCATGAACTTGCGCAGCTGGCGCCGAGGAGCAGGCTGGTTGCTTCTGGCTGTTTTGGCGCTGGCCGCCATACACCAACTGAGACAGCCTTTGTGGGATGAACCGGAAGTCGCCGTGAAGATAGGCGGAACGTATGAAGAGATGCGTAATCGCTCTTCAGCCTCTTTTAGCCCGTTAATCCGTGGGCACCTGTGGCTCGGAGTTCCTATGGTGGATGCACGAATGCGATTCATCGACCCGCAGTTCGGGTTCGTCACGCCTCTGGCTCGCTTTTTCACGGTTGGGTTCGACGACAATGTCATTGACGACATCCGCATGTCCCCTCAAATAGAACCGTTGCTGCTCGACGATGCCCTTAAGGTCGTTCTCGACTTACAGAACCAATGGCGCGAAAAAGGCTGGGTGGCGAGGGGCCTGCGGAGCAACCCCACCATCGCCGATACACCCGAATGGCGAGCTTGGCTTCGGGACAGTGAGCGATCAGGGAGATCCTTTTGGCAGGCAGGAGACAAGTATCAAGCAATGCTGCTTCTAGGACAGTTTAGTGATTCCAGAAATCCGACCGAAGAACGCTATCTCATTACTCTTTCGGTGGCCAAGCCGTGGGTACCCTTCGATGAAATTGAAGCAGACTGGGAGCAGGTGTACTCGCTGTGCCTTGGCAGTCCCAAGCCATCGCCGATTCCCGAGTGTGAAGCACTCAGTGAGCAACCTTGAGTTTTCGGCGATGGCCTCCTCACAATCACCTCTCGGAACGATCAATCGAGTGCTGAGCTAGGGTGGGTCAAGGTTATCCAGCACCCGGTTCACCGCCAGTTCCCCGAGCATGATCGACTGTTGAATGCCCAGCAGTGTGTTGCTTTGCGATCCTTCCAGATACCTCGCGAAATCACTCGCCATGACGTTGGCAGATGCCAGGGATTCACAGGCGTATTCGAGTAGGGTCTGGTTGTCGATGTCGGGGGCGACGAGGAAGATTTTGCTTGGTTGGCGTGTTTCGGAATCTGTTGATACGGATGGAGTGACCGGATCGGAATCCGGCGGATTCGGAGTTGGCTTGGACATTGGGAAGGTCTTCCTGTTAGTAGTGCTGCAACCTGTCTCGCTACTAAACGGAAGGGTGGCAGCTGTACGCAAGTTAGTAGACCGGACACCGACCCAAATCCGGCGCACCCAAGGGCGCCATGCGCACAGCTACCATCAAGTGCAGGCGTATGCCTGACTGATCGACGCTTGTGCATTTTTTTGGGAAGGAAAACCGGGCTACTAAACCCGATCACTGGGAATCAGTGACACGAATCAAGTTACCGATGCTCCCCAAAGCGCACAAGCCGGCGGATTCTGGCGTAGTTGTAGGCGCTGCCGCAAGCTGCTGTAGCCTCCCGGAACACGTCTTAGGAAACGTCCCACAACCACCGCTGACACGAAGCAAAAACTGTAGGAGCCGGCTCCTACAGGTTTGTGTTCGGTCACGATTGGAGGGGTTCTACCTTACGCGTCAACAACTCCACAAACGCCTTGGCCATCGGCGACTTCTGATCCTTGCGCTGCACCAGCCACACCGCTGAAACCGCTTCCGGGTCGAGCAACGGCCGATAGACCACGCCATCAATCCGCATCCGCTGATAAGACGCCGGCAACACCGACACCCCCAACCCCGCCGCCACCAGACCGATGATCGTCATGGCCTCACCCGCCTCTTGGGCAAAGTGCGGGCTGAAACCGGCGTCCCGCGCCAGACTGAGCAACTGCGCATACAGACCACTGCCATAACTGCGCGGGAAAAATACGAACGGTTCGAGCGCCAACGCCGACAGGAACAATCCCGCTTCACTGTCCTGCACCAGCGGATGCTTGGAACTGAGCACCGCCACCAGCGGTTCGCGCATCAGCTCCACCACGCTGAGCGAATCCGGCAAACCTAACGGGCGCATGATCCCGACTTCGATCGACTCGTCCACCAGCGCATCGGCCACCTGGGTGCTGCTCATTTCCCGCAGGTTCAGGTGCACCGCCGGAAAACGCTGGCGAAATGAAAAAATCGCCTGAGGGATGGTCGAGTTGAACGGTGCCGACGAGGTGAAACCGATTTTGAGTTCGCCCAACTCACCGAGCTGCGCCCGTCGCGCCACATCCGCGGCTTTGTCGACCTGCGCCAGCACCAACCGCGCCTCTTCCAGAAACAATCGCCCGGCTTCACTGAGCTCGACCCGACGATTGGTACGCTCGAACAATCGTGCGCCGACCTCCTGCTCCAGCGCCTGAATCTGCTGACTCAACGGCGGTTGCGAGATGCCCAGCACCTGGGCGGCGCGGCCGAAGTGCAGTTCTTCGGCGACGGCAATGAAGTAGCGCAGGTGACGCAATTCCATGAAAACCCCATTAGGTCGCAAAACCTCTTAAACAGGTCGAACAATATATTGGATTGAATCATTAGGCAGCTATATGCTTTTTTCATTGCCTGACCGGCTGCCTGCCCCGAGGTCTGACGTGAAAACTGCTGTCGCCCCACTCGCCCATGAAGTTCCGCCCGCCGCGCTGGATGATGCCGTGGCTGAGCTCAAGGAAATCTACATCGAAAAAGGCACGCCGATGTTCATGCGCACGGTGCTGGCCCTGTTCTCCGGCGGCTTCGCGACTTTCGCGCTGCTGTACTGCGTGCAGCCGATGATGCCGCTGCTGTCCCACGAATACTCCATCAACGCGGCGCAGAGCAGTCTGATTCTTTCAGTGGCCACCGGCATGCTCGCCATCGGCTTGCTGATCACCGGCCCGATCTCCGACCGTGTCGGGCGCAAACCGGTGATGGTGACGGCGCTGTTTGCCGCGGCGCTGTGCACCATCGCCAGTTCGATGATGCCGAGCTGGCACGGCGTGCTGGTAATGCGCGCGCTGATCGGGTTGTCGTTGAGCGGCCTGGCGGCGGTCGCCATGACGTACCTGAGCGAGGAGATCCATCCGCAACACATCGGCCTGGCGATGGGCCTGTATATCGGCGGCAATGCCATCGGCGGGATGAGCGGACGCTTGATCACCGGGGTGTTGATCGACTTCGTCAGCTGGCACACGGCGATGCTGGTGATCGGCGGCCTGGCGCTGATCGCGGCGGCGGTGTTCTGGAAAATCCTTCCCGAATCGCGCAACTTCCGCGCCCGCTCACTGCACCCGCGCAGCCTGCTCGACGGCTTCACCATGCACTTTCGCGACGCCGGCCTGCCGTTGTTGTTTCTCGAAGCCTTTGTGCTGATGGGCGCGTTTGTCACGCTGTTCAACTACATCGGTTATCGCCTGCTGGCCGAGCCGTACCACATGGACCAGGCCTTCGTCGGGCTGCTCTCGGTGGTGTACCTGTCGGGCATCTACAGCTCGGCGAAAATCGGTGCATTGGCCGACAAGCTGGGCCGACGCCAGGTGCTCTGGGCCACCATCGTGCTGATGCTCGCCGGCCTGGCCCTGACGATGTTCACGCCACTGCCCATGGTGATCATCGGCATGCTGATTTTCACCTTCGGCTTCTTCGGCGCTCACTCAGTGGCGAGCAGCTGGATCGGTCGCCGCGCCACCAAAGCCAAGGGGCAGGCTTCGTCGCTGTATCTGTTCAGCTACTACGCCGGGTCGAGCATCGCCGGCACAGCGGGCGGGGTGTTCTGGCACCTGGGCGGATGGAACGGGATCGGGTTGTTTATCGGTGCGTTGCTGGTGGTGGCGTTGTTGATCGCGTTGAAACTGGCAAAATTACCGCCGTTGCCGGGGGCTGCACAGGTTTAGACCCTGGCCCTTGTGGGAGCGAGCCTGCTCGTGAAAACCCCCAGGCACCTGCGCAGTGGGCAATCCCAACCCACCGCAACTACCTGAGCACCACCCGCGCCTCAAGCACCGCATCACGCCTTTCCAGCACCAGCGATTGCACCACAGCCCCATCCCGCTCAGCACGATCCAGCCATTGCAGCAGCGTCTTCGCATCACCGCTGAGGGTCAAACGCAGCAAGTCGTTATCGGCATCCATCTGATGCAGTTCGAGGCCCGCCGCTGTGGCACTTTCGCTGATACGCAGCGACAAGGGCTGGTCAGCAACGACCGCAACGGTGCTTCGGGGTTGCGCCCGTTGCAACTGCGCCGCCAAGGCCCGTTGCTGTTGATGACCGCGTTCGACGGCTTCCAGACGCTGACGGGTCGGCTGCCAGATCAGGCTGAACACCGCGACAACCAGCAAAAATACGCCCACGGCCAACAGCAGTCGCTGCTCACGATTGGACAGGCGTTGCCAGACGGTTTTCATGAGTTGTCCTCCACAACCAATGTCGCCTGTACCCGATTGCGCTCTCTGCTCGCACTGTCGAGCCTGACCGGCACACCTTGCTGCCGTCCGCGCTCACGCAGTTGCTCAAGCTCGGCAAAACTGTTGGCAGTCAGCCGGACTTTCCAGCCGTCGCCTGTACGAAATTCGATACGCTGAACTTCAACATGACTCGCGCCGATGACCTGCTCGATCAGCCCCACCAAACCGGCGATACGTGTCTTCTCCGGTTCGGTGGTCTGGTTCTGCAGCACTTTGAGTTGCGTCGCCAGGTCTACGATGCGGCTCTGGTCAGGGTAAAGGGCCTTGAACCGCTGCTCGTTCTGGCTGTAGAGCCGCCGGGTTTCACCCTCGATAAAATGGATTCGCGTGGCGCTGGCACCCCAGGTCAGCAGCAATAGCATCAGTAACGCCAATCCACCGAAATGCCAGGGCAGACGTTTGCCGCGTGGGGCGAATGCTCCTTGCAGCAGGTTGATGGCCTGGGGGTGGCGAAGGGTCAGGCACTGGTCGACATCGACCGCATCGTGACGCTCGTCGATCCACCGGATATCCGAGGGCAATGCCGGTCTCAGCGAGGTCAACCCGTCATCCGACACCGCCACGCGGGCCGGCATTGCGCCGCCAAGCAACCATCGACCGAACCAGCGCACGACGACCGCCTGGGCCCCGGGCAACACATCGGCATCGACAAAGACAGAACGGACGCCAACCCCCGCCTCCGCCAGCAGCGCGAGCACAGCGGCAAATCGCTCTCGACCGATCACCATCACCGGATAGCGCCCTTCCCGGTCGCGAGCGCCAATGCCCAGGTGCAATTTCTCCAGCGCGTCACTCAGTTGATCTTCTACGGCAAACGCGATGGCTTGCGCAGCGGGCTGACGCCTGGAAGGCCACGGATCGCTGCGCACCCAACTGCACATTTCCATGGGCAACAACAGATCGACCGTCTGCCCGTTCAGTGACTGCGCGGCTTGATTCAATGGCATGAACTGGCGTTGGCCGGTCGAAGGCCACAGGCAGCACGGCCAGTCGGTCGACGGCTCGGTCAGGCCCTCGGCGGTCAGGTAAAGCCAAGTGTTCATCGCGGCATCTCATGGGTACTCGAAGGAAGAAGACGTCTTTGCAGGATCTTGAATTGGTGCGTGTCGGGGTCTCGCTCGACATCAGTGGCCAGGCGCAAACGGTTTTGGCCCTGAATGACCTGCACTGTGATCCGGAACCAGCGGCTGCCGGTGCCCAGCCCATGTCTGCTCACGCCTGCGCCGGAGAGCAGCGGGTCTTGAGTAAAGGCCTGAACGCTCGCCCATGCAGTGGCCGATTGCTGACGGACCAGCGCGTCGGCTGTCGTCGCTTCCACGCCATCGAGCATCCTCAATACCAGCGCAGGCGCGGTGTTGATGTTCAGCGCGGCCTCTGTGGGAAGCACCGCGACCCAGGGCTCCAGTTGACGCAACAGCTGGCCGTCGACACCTGGAAGCAGGCGCAGCTGGCTCAGTTCTTGTAATGCGCCGACCTGACTCAATTGCAGCGGCGCAAGATCGAGTAGCTCGAGCAAGCGTCCCCAACGATCAAGGGTGACCTGATCTATCTGACCCTGGGTCAACAATGAATTGAGATTGAATCGCCCGGCGAGGTCTTCGATATCGACGCGCAACTGCACGCCCTCGATGTCGAAGTCGGGCGCCGTCCGCGCCCAGTCCTGAGTCAGGTCAACGTTTTGTTGCGAAGCACGCGCGGCGTCCTGTAGCTGTAATAGCGCCCAGGTTTCACCGGCACCCGCCAATTGGCGCAAGTGAACGTAATGCATCGCTTGCCCGCTGCCTTGCAACGACAGTCGATGACTGCGCAGCATGCCGCTGGTGATCAACAACGCCAGACTCATGACCAGCAACACACTGATCAGCGCGATGCCCCGTTGACGCCCGTTCATGGCAAGACGCCCGGCAACAGCAACACCCGACGGATCGCCTCGAAACGGCCTGCCGACACTTGCAGTTCCACTGCCATCGGTGCCTTCGCGTCTCGCCCCGACGGCCCCTCGCTGCGCCATCCGGTTTGACGATCAAACAAACGCCAGCTCACGTCCCGCACATCGTCGAGCAGTCGTTGCCGTTGCATGAGGGGCGTGCCCTCGCCTTGGCTTTCACGCCACAGCACACCGTTTTCGAGTCGGTACGTCAGTGTCTGGCGCTCGCTGCGGGGCTGGTCCAGAGGATTGCGCCAGTGGCTGCGCTGCAACTGCAGCCCCATTGGCTGGAGCACGACTGGCTGTTCGGTAACCTGCAACACGTCCCGCTCAATCACCGCCACCGCCCGTTGCAGGCGTCGAAACTCACGCTCGTGGGCTGTCGTGCCCTGCTGTGCACGCACGACGCCATCGAACAAGCCCCAACTGGCCAGGCCGAGCAAAGCGAATATCGCCATGGCGATCACCAGCTCCAGCAAGGTGAAACCGGATTGCCTATTCATGACGATCAGGTATCCAGCCGCTGGCGCGGTGCAGTGTTTGTTCGCGACCGGAAAGGCTGACGTCAACGTCGACCTTGAGCAGACGCGGGTCAGTCGATGCGCTGATGTGCTGGCGCAGCAGCCAGTCGCGGCGATCCATATGCACCACGCGCTGCTGTTGACCGAGGGCCAGCCCCGGTTGCAGGCGCAGTTCGTTCAAATGGTTATCGGCCAACCAGGTGGCGAAGAGGCGTTCCTCGACCGCGCCGGTCTGTTTCAACACGTACTGGCTCGCCGACAGCACGGCCGCCGCCAGTGTGGCGAAGACCGCCAGGGCCACCATGATTTCCAGCAGTGTGAATCCACACGTGCGTGCCCGAGACAGGCCCTTAACCATCAATCACTGCCTCACCCAGTCCATCGCTCGAAAGGCTCAGGAGCGTGCTGTCCCGGGTCGCGAACGTCAGCGTAAAGGCGCTGGTTTCATCGCTGCTGAGCATCAATAATTGCGGCAGTCCTTCATCGGCACCCAGCATCAGGGAATGCCCATCCTGTTCAAGGTGTAGCCGCAAGGTGTCGGGCCACTTGTAAAACGCAGCCACCGGCTCCCAGCCTCGAGCATCGAGGCGCATCGCGCGGTAACCGCTGTCACTGATCCGCAGGCCGTATTCCTCGCCATCCAGCACCGCCCGCTCACGCAGCTGTTGAATCAGACCTGCCATCCCGTGCGCCTCGTGCCGCGCCTGACGCACCGGATTCGGGCCGCCGACCAGACTCACCATGCACAGCAGCACGCCGATCACAACGATCACGATCATCAACTCGAGCAAGGTAAACCCGCGGCAACGTTGGCGCATGAATCAGTCGCCCCAATTGCCGATATCGGTCGCATGCCCTTCGCCGCCCACCACGCCATCGGAGCCCAGGGAATACAAGTCGTAGCTGCCGTCGATCGACTGCACACCAGGATTAAGAAACTGATAGGGCGTGCCCCACGGGTCGACCGGCAGGTTTTTCAGGTAACCCTGAGGGTTCCAGTTCCTCGCCGCCGGCAGGCCCGAAGGACGTTTGCTCAAGGCTTCCAGCCCTTGCTGCGTCGAGGGGTAGTGGAAGTTGTCGAGGCGGTACATTTCCAGGGCGGTGGCAATGGCCTGGATATCAATTTTTGCTGCGGTGACCTTGGCCTGGTCGGGCCTGCTCATGAACTGCGGCACCACGATGGCCCCCAGCACGCCGATGATCACGACCACCACCATGATTTCGATCAGGGTAAAACCGCGTTGCCCGCGGCGCGAGTTGCTGCGTAGAGGTTGCATGGATCAATTCACCAATTGGTTGAGGCTGAGTATCGGTAGAAGAATGGCCATGACGATCAGCAGCACGACGCCGCCCATCAGCACCAGCATGGCCGGTTCAAAGAGGCTCACAACCAGCGCGATGCGCGCCGCCAGGCTGTTTTCCTGCTGTTCGGCGGCCCTTACCAGCATGTGATCGAGTTCGCCCGCGCGCTCGCCGCTGGCGATCATGTGCAGCATCATCGGCGGGATATCGCCGCTGAGTTCCAGGCCCCGGGTCAGGGTTCCGCCTTCACGTACGGAGCGGGCGACATCGACCATGCGCGCACGAATGGTCAGATTGCCGATGACAGCGGCAGCGATTTCCAGCGCGTCCACCAGCGGCACGGCGCTTTTGCCGAGGATCGCCAGGGTGCTGGCAAACCGCGCGGCTTCCATCGCCCGCAGCACCTCACCGGCTACCGGCAGCTTCAAGGCCAGGCGATGCCAGCGCAGGCGCCAGGGCGGCTGGCGCAAACTCCAGCGCCAGAGGCCGATCAACGTCGCCAGCACGCCCATCAATGCCAGGAAATGGTTACGCAGACCGTCGCTCAACCCGATCAGCGCCTGCGTCAGCCAAGGCAACGGCTGGCCACTGTCGACGAAGATTTTCACCACGTCCGGCACCACATAACCGAGCAGGAAACCCACGATCGCCACGCTCGCCAGCATCAGGATCATCGGGTAGACCAAGGCCATCTGGATTTTCTGCCGCGATGCCTGGCGCGCCTGGGTGTAAGCCGCCAGCTGTTCGAGCACATGACCCAAGTGCCCGGAACGCTCGCCGGCCGCGACGGTGGCGCGAAACAACTCGGGGAACGCCTTGGGAAACAGCCCCAGCGCGGTTGAAAGGGCATGCCCTTCCATCACCCGGCTGCGGACCGCCGACAACAGGCCGGCGACCTTGCGCCTGGCGCTCTGTCTGGTCACTGCTTCCAGTGCTTCTTCCAGGGGCAGACCCGCCTGAACGAGCGTGGACAACTGCAGCGTCAACAGCGCCAGTTCTGCCGCCCCCAGCCGCCCACTGCGCGGTTGCGCACCGGTAGCGCCGCCCGTGTTGACCTCATTCAATTCACGCGGCCACAAACCGCGCTCGCGCATCAGCTGTCGTGCATGACGCGGGCTGTCGGCTTCCAGTCGGCCCTTGCAGCGTCGGCCCTGGGCATCATCAGCGCGGTATTCGAACGTCGGCACTCGCTAGTCCTCCTGAGTCACGCGCAGTAACTCGTCAAGGCTGGTCACGCCGTCGAGCACCCGTTGCCGACCGTCCTGAAACAAACTGCGGGAGACCTTGCGCGTCTCATCGATCAACGCCTGCTCACTGGCGCCCTGATGAATCAGCGTCGACACGGCCGGCGTGACGCTGATCAGTTCGTAGATCCCGATACGCCCGCGATAACCGTGCTGGCACTGCTCACACCCCACGGCGCTGAAGAGCTGCGGTGGCGCCGCCACATCGAGCCCGAGACCCTGACACATGGCCGCATCGGCGCGAAACGACGCCTTGCAATGCGGGCACAACGTACGCAGTAAACGTTGAGCCAGGATGCCCACCAGCGACGACGCGAGCAGGTAGGCATCAACCCCCATGTCCACCAGCCGTGTCACTGCGCCCACCGCGCTGTTGGTGTGCAGCGTCGAGAGCACCAGGTGCCCGGTCAGCGAGGCCTGGACGGCGATTTCCGCCGTTTCGCGATCACGGATTTCGCCGACCATCACCACATCCGGATCCTGACGCAGAATCGCCCGCAAGCCTCGGGCAAAGGTCATGTCCACTTTCGGATTGACCGGCATCTGCCCAACACCCGGCAGGTGATATTCGATGGGGTCTTCGACCGTCAGAATGTTGCGCGTCTGGTCATTCAGGCTGCTCAGCGCGGCATACAGACTGGTGGTCTTGCCGGAGCCGGTGGGCCCGGTCACCAGCAGAATGCCGTGGGGTTTTCCGAGCAACTGGCGCAACGCCGCGAGGGTGTCGGGCGGCATGCCGAGTCGCTGCAACTCCAGGCGCCCGGCCTGTTTGTCGAGCAACCGCAGCACCACCCGCTCACCGTGCGCCGACGGCAATGTCGAGACCCGCACATCGACTTCGTGCCCGGCCAGTCGCAGGGCCATTCGACCGTCCTGCGGGATACGTTTTTCAGCGATGTCCAGACGCGCCATGACCTTGATCCGCGACACCAGCAACGTCGCCAATTCACGCCGCGGCCTGAGCATTTCGCGCAACTGCCCGTCGACCCGCATGCGCACCGACAGAGTGTGCTCGAAGGTTTCCAGGTGCACGTCCGAGGCCTGCTCGCGCACGGCTTCGCTGAGCAGGGCGTTGATCAGCCGGATGATCGGCGCGTCGCCCTGCTGTTCCAGCAAGTCGGCGGTCTGCGGGACCTGATCGACAAGGCTGAGCAGATCCAGTTCGTCATCCAGGCCCTGGGCCACCTGCTCCGCCGCGCTTTGACCATCACGGTAAGCAGCGGCCAGACGTGCTGCGAAGACCTCTGCATCCAGCACCTGGATCGGCAGATTCCACCCGCACATCCGGCGTGCTTCCGACAGGGCTGTCAGCGGCGTATCGGCTCGCAGCACCAGGCTCGAATCGGGCCCCTCGCTCGCCAGCAAAACACCGAAACGCCGAGCGAAACCGAAGGGCAACTGTTCGATTTTTTCGCTCATGGCGAAACCGGGGTCTGCTTGCGCAAATCAAACACCGGCGCATCAGGGGCCGGGTCGAACAACTGGCGCGATTCTGCCGGTAGCAATAACGAGTTGTTCCCGTGCGCCCCCGGCTGGCTCAGCTTGCGCAGCGCGTCGTATCGCTGTTGGCTTACATCCGCCAGATCTTCCTTGCTGCGCACGATGGTGGGCCGCAAAAAGACCATCAGGTTGCTTTTGGTTTGCGTATCCCGGGTCCAGCGAAACAGCGCGCCCAGGTAAGGAATATTGCGCAGCAGCGGCACGCCGCTTTGCTGGGTACGAACGCTGTCGCGGATCAAACCGCCGATCACGATGATCTCGCCATCGTCGGCGAGAATGGTGCTCTTGAGTGCACGCTTGTTGGTGATCAGGTCGGAAGAATCGATTCCTGACACCGACGGCGCAATGTCCGACACCTCCTGCTCCACTTCCAGGCGCAACGTCGAACCTTCGTTGATGTACGGCTTGATCTTCAGGCTGATGCCGACGTCCTTGCGCTCGACGGTGGTAAACGGGTTGCCCGCACCGTTGCTGTTGGTGGCGTAGGACCCGGTCTTGAACGGTACGTTCTGGCCGACGATGATTTCCGCTTCCTGATTGTCCAGGGTCAACAGGCTCGGCGTGGAAAGCAGATTGCTATGGGTATTGCTGGCCAACGCCGAAATCAACGCGCCAAAACGGTCATTGCCCAGTTTCAGGAGTGCGCCTTCCGGCGCCGATTTTTTCTCGTCGAAAGTCAGCCCGCCAATGATCGGAATATCGGTGCCGGGAAAGTTGATAAAGCCTTTCGCGTCGCCGCTGCTGATGCCCCACTGCACGCCTACGGCTTCGGCGATGTCTCCCGAGATTTCGACGATAGCGGCATGGATCAACACTTGCGCCCGGGGCTGGTCCAACTGGCGCACGATGTTTTCGATGGTGCGGATTTGCGCGGGCTCGGCGATCAGCACCAGCGCATTCTGGCTTTCGTCGGCCTTGATCATGAACGTCGCGCCGGACGAGCCATCCTTCACGGCGCCCAGGTTCGATGCCTGTTTTCGGCCCTGCCCCATCATTTCCAGAACGTCGGCCAATTGCTTGGCATCGCTGTGGCGCAAACGGATGACCCGGGCATTGTCGAGGGATGCAGTGGCAGGCGTATCGAGACTGCGTGCGAGGTCGATCAGGCGCTGACGCACCGACGGTGGACCAATGAGGATCAGTCGATTGGTCCTGGTGTCGGCAAGCACCTGGATCGACGTATCGGCGGCGCGCTTGCCCAGTGAAGACTCAATGATCGTCATCACGTCGGCGGCCTGGGCGTGATGCATCTGCACCACGGCATGCAGGTTGTTCTGCCCCGCATCCAGCTGACCCACAACCTTGGCAATACGACCCACATTGGCAGCCGTATCGGTGACGACCAGCGCATTCGCCGACACCGACGGGCCGACGTAACCATTGACCGACACCAGCGGCCGGACCAGTCCGGCAATATCGGAGGCGCTGCTGGTATTCAATTCAATGACCCGGGTGACGAACTGCGATGCCGTGACGTTTGTCGCGGTGCTCTGGCCTGCACGGGTTTTCGCTTCGGTGACCGGCGTGATCAGAATGCGGTCACCTTCGTCGATCACCGTAAAGTTATGGGCATCGAGTACCGAATAAAACAACCGGCGAACGCCCTCGCGATCGAGGGCCTGGCGGGACATGACGGTGATGCGCCCGGAGACTCTGGGGTCGAGCACCACTGTGGTCCCGAGAATGTTCGAGATTTCTTCGACGATGTCGCGCAACTCGGCATTGTTCATCGCCAGTTGCCATTTTTCTTCCTCGGCTTGCAACGTGTCATGAAAGAAGGTCGTCGCCAAAGCGACCAGAAAAAGAAGGATGCGCAAGGGATACGCGCCGATGAAGCTGTTCATGGGTGTGATCACTCTGACTGCCCGGAAAGAGGGCGTAGAAAACGCGTAGAACTGACCGGTGTCGGTGGTTGGGATGGCGAGTCGAGTTGGCGCAGGAAACTCCCGGAAGAGCTCTGCAACGTCAGCACCTCTTCTCGACCCTTGTTCCACAACACCGCTTGATTCACCTCGACGCGACGCAGGACGCTGCCGCCCGGCAACTGATCCCCCACCTGGTAAATCCGTGAGCCTTGAGCGTCCGCCAGCAACGCTCTGGACAAGCCTGTGTCGAGGACAAAACTGGCCTGCAAGGTCAGCGCTTCGGCACTGGGCAGCAACGAGGTTTCAGTCGCCAGACCGAGCACCGTTGCGACCGCTGTGGTATCGAGGGGCGCACGGGGCGTTGGCGCCGGCAAGGTCGCAGCGAACGACAACGGCGGGGCGAGAGTTTTGCGAAAACCCCACTCCTGCCACGCCAGAAACGTTGCGTAACCTGCGGACATAACCAGCAGGCAGAGTGTGCTCAAGCGCCTGCTCACTCGAGTCGCTCACTTCGAACGCGGGCCACATAAAAGCCGAAAATCAGGGTCCAGGCGATGAGTGCCACCGATAACCAGTGCAGCCGTACGCGTTGGGTGGAATAACCCAAAACCGTCATTTTTCAACTCGATTTTCTACAAGAGGATGAACCCTCAGGCGATCCATTCGCGGATCGCCTGAAGGGTTACGGCGGGCTTAAAGCTTGTCCCACGCCATGTGCCAGTGCGCCCCTACGCCAGGTTCAAAACCATTGGCGGTCGGGCTGTATTGCTTGCAGTAGCCGGACTCGGGGAACGGCTTGCATTCGAAGACTTCGTTGGTCTTCGGTTGCAGCACTTTGGTACCGGCGGTGTATTCGCCGAGGCCTTCAGGGAACACGAAGTCATGCTCGACGCCAGCGCCTTCACCGGTCATGTTGGTCGGCTGGGTATCCTGGCGAGTGGTACGGCCATCCAGGGTGGTGCCGACCAGTGTCAGCGTGTGTTGGCCAGGGTTACTGCGCACATCCAGGGTCAACGTCGTCGAGCCGCTGTCCACCTGTGCAGAGGTGGTGCCGACCGGCTTGTTGTTCTCATCGAACAAGGTCGCTTCAACGTTCATCTTGCGATTGGAGATCATGCTGAAACCGACCTTGGCCAGGCCTTTCTCCAGAACGTATTCAGCTTGCTGAGAAGCTACCGACATGCGTGCTGCAGCGTCTTCCTTCATGTCCAGTTGAACTTCGAAACGGGTCACGCCGCTTTCTTTTTGGGCATAAAGGGTGTTGTTACCCCGGACCGGTTCGATGTTGCCGCTCTCACCACGAATACCGGCGCGGATGAGGGTGTGAGTGGCGTTGATCTTTTCTGCCAGTTTGAACGCCCAGTTGTTTGGCAAGCCTTCTTCGGCAGTGGCGATGGCGATTTCCACGTCGTAATCCGGGCTAACGCCATTGGCGGAGAATGCACGGGCCTTGACCTTGTCGCCGATCAGCAATTCGGTCGACGGTGCGATACCGCCAACGGAAGACCAGCCGCCCGGCAACTCTGCTTCGGCAATAATGTTCACATCGGCCGGGTTGTAGAACGCTGCGTCGGTGTCTCCAACCGTCCAGACCGCCAGAATCACATGCTGGCCGGACTTGTCTGTCGGGATGGTGCAGTTGTGCTTGTCACCCGATCCAGGCTTCTGATTACCACCCTCAATGGTGCAGAACGGCGTGCTTTCAAAGGTGGCCCGTTTCAGCGACTCGTTCGGATTCCAGCCGTTGCGAGTGATGAAGTATTCGTGTTTGGTTGCCGGGTGAACCGCGGTGTAGCGCCATTGGAAATCGATGTTGCGGTCCTTGATTTCCGTCAGATGCCAACGGGTGGCGGACTGGGCATCCATCGCGGAGAACGATGGATGACCGCCACTCGGAATCTTGCCGTCGATCGGCCCTTGCAGAGGAGCACCACCTGCACCCGCCGGAAAGCCTTTGAACGTTTCGCCGACACTTTGAGGTTCGTATTGCGCGGGGCCACAGTGGGTGTTCAAGCCTTTCTGGCAAAGCAATGCCCGCGAAGGTGGCACTTCAAGATAGCCATGGGCAGCAACAGTTTGAGACGCCAACATTGCCGATAACAGGATCATTGGAGAGGCGCATGCGGTTAGTGCACCTCCCTTGTGGAATTTTTTTTTCATCACTGCGTTCCAGACTACTTATCGAAAATTAAGGCGCCTTGCGGGCGCCACTGTTCGTAGTGCCGCTCGGTGTGCGGCACCAAACGAAGGGCTGGAACCTTACCGGGATGAACGCGTTTTCTATGTAGGACAAGTCTTCGCTTACATGAGGATTGATCTCTCTCTTCACTCATCTGACAAAGAGAGAGAAATTTCTTACAGATGAAAACGCATCAGGCTGGCATACGTTTTTCAGGCATAAAAAAAGCCTGTCCGGCGTTGACCGGACAGGCTTGATGAAACGCGGGTATGACTACTCGTGATACTGCGCCGACAACTCATGCACCGCGCGCAGGAACGCACCCGCATGCTCGGGATCGACCTCCGGGGTGATGCCATGTCCGAGGTTGAACACGTGACCGCTGCCCTTGCCATAACTGGCGAGGATCCGGCCGACTTCGGTGCGAATGGCTTCCGGTTTGGCGTAGAGCACCGTCGGGTCCATGTTGCCTTGCAACGCGACCTTGTTGCCGACGCGATCACGGGCGTTGCCGATGTCGCACGTCCAGTCCAGGCCCAGCGCATCAGCACCCGCGTCGGCGATGCTTTCCAGCCACAGGCCGCCGTTCTTGGTGAACAGGATGACCGGAACCTTGCGGCCTTCGTGTTCGCGGATCAGGCCGCTGACGATTTTGCGCATGTAGGCCAGGGAGAATTCCTGATACGCCGCCGCTGAGAGGTTGCCGCCCCACGTGTCGAAAATCTGTACCGCTTGCGCGCCGGCCATGATCTGCCCGTTGAGGTAGGACGTGACCGACTGCGCGAGCTTGTCCAGCAGCAGGTGCATGGCTTGCGGGTTGTCGTAGAGCATGGCTTTGGTCTTGCGGAAGTCTTTCGACGAACCGCCTTCGACCATGTAGGTAGCCAACGTCCATGGACTGCCGGAGAAACCGATCAGCGGCACACGGCCGTTCAGTTCGCGGCGAATGGTGCTGACCGCGTCCATCACGTAGCCGAGGTCTTTGTGCGGGTCAGGAATCGGCAGGGCTTCGATATCGGCCATCGTGCTGACAACTTTCTTGAAGCGTGGACCTTCGCCGGTTTCGAAGTACAGGCCTTGGCCCATGGCGTCCGGGATGGTGAGGATGTCCGAGAAGAGGATCGCCGCGTCCAGTTGCGGATAGCGGTCGAGTGGCTGCATGGTGACTTCGCAAGCGAACTCCGGGTTCATGCACAGGCTCATGAAATCACCGGCCTTGGCACGGCTGGCGCGGTATTCCGGCAGGTAGCGACCGGCCTGACGCATCATCCACACAGGGGTGACGTCTACGGGTTGCTTGAGCAGGGCGCGAAGGAAACGGTCGTTCTTCAGGGCAGTCATGTCGGCATCCGGAAAAAAAGTGCGGGCATTTTCTCAGAGCGCGAGGCAAAAGGCACGGTTGCAGGTCAGCCTTTTGTCTATCGGGTCAATTTGTCGCAACAAATACGCAGATTTCAGCAACACCCGCAAACCAATGTGGGAGCTGGCCGGCCAGCGATGCGGCCACCTCGGTGATCAGTCAGACCGAGGTGATGCTATCGCTGGCCGGCCAGCTCCCACAGGGTTACTGCCTGTCAGGTCTGAACCGGCGGGTTAGACGCCCAGGTAATCCAGAATCCCTTCAGCCGCATTGCGGCCTTCGAAGATCGCCGTCACCACCAGGTCAGAGCCGCGAACCATGTCGCCACCGGCGAAGATTTTCGGGTTGCTGGTCTGGTGCTTGTACTGACCTTGTTCCGGCGCCACAACACGGCCCTGGCTGTCGGTCTGGATACTGAACTGCTCGAACCACGGCGCCGGGCTCGGGCGGAAGCCGAAAGCGATAACCACAGCGTCGGCCGGGATGATCTCTTCGGAACCCGGGATCGGCTCGGGGCTGCGACGGCCACGGGCGTCCGGTTCGCCGAGACGGGTCTCGACCACCTTCACACCTTCGACCTTATCTTCGCCAACGATGGCGATCGGCTGGCGGTTGTAGAGGAATTTCACGCCCTCTTCCTTGGCGTTCTTCACCTCTTTACGCGAGCCCGGCATGTTCGCTTCGTCACGGCGATACGCACAGGTCACCGACTTGGCGCCCTGGCGGATCGAGGTACGGTTGCAGTCCATCGCCGTGTCGCCGCCGCCCAGCACCACAACCTTCTTGCCTTTCATGTCGACGAAATCTTCCGGCGACTTTTCGAAGCCCAGGTTGCGATTGACGTTGGCAATCAGGAAGTCGAGCGCGTCATGCACGCCTGGCAGATCCTCACCGGCAAAGCCGCCCTTCATATAGGTGTAGGTGCCCATGCCCATGAACACGGCATCGTATTCTTCGAGCAGTTGCTCGACGGACACGTCCTTGCCCACTTCGATGTTCAGGCGGAACTCGATGCCCATGCCGGTGAAGACTTCGCGACGATTGCTCAGCACGGTCTTTTCCAGTTTGAACTCGGGAATGCCGAAGGTCAGCAGACCGCCGATTTCCGGGTTCCTGTCGAACACCACCGGGGTCACGCCGCCGCGTACCAGCACGTCGGCACAGCCGAGACCGGCCGGGCCTGCGCCGATGATCGCGACACGTTTGCCGGTCGGCTTGACCTTGGACATGTCGGGGCGCCAGCCCATGGCGAACGCGGTGTCGGTGATGTACTTCTCGACCGAACCGATGGTCACCGCGCCGAAACCGTCGTTAAGGGTGCAGGCACCCTCGCACAGACGATCCTGCGGGCACACCCGGCCGCAGACTTCCGGCAGGGTGTTGGTCTGGTGTGACAGCTCGGCGGCCTGAAGGATGTTGCCCTCGGCCACCAGTTTCAGCCAGTTCGGAATGAAGTTGTGCACCGGGCACTTCCATTCGCAATACGGGTTACCGCAACCCAGGCAACGGTGGGCCTGATCGGCCGAATGCTGGGGTTTGAAGGGTTCGTAGATCTCCACGAACTCCTTCTTGCGTTGACGCAACAGTTTCTTCTTCGGATCTTTGCGCCCGACGTCGATGAACTGGAAGTCGTTATTCAGACGTTCAGCCATTGTTAAAACCTCATCAAACTGTTCAGGCGCATATCACTGCGGGTTGGCACGGGTGCTGGAAAGCAACGTTTTCAAGCTGGCAGCCTTCGGCTTGACCAACCAGAAACGGCGCAGGTAGTCATCGAGGTTTTCCGCGAGTTCACGACCCCACTCGCTGTCGGTTTCCTCGACGTACTCGTTCAGCACGCGTTGCAGGTGGCTGCGGTAGGCTTCCATCGCTTCGCCGCTGATCCGCTGGATTTCCACCAGTTCGTGGTTGACCCGGTCAACGAAGGTGTTGTCCTGGTCGAGCACGTAGGCGAAACCGCCGGTCATGCCTGAGCCGAAGTTGTAACCGGTCTTGCCCAAAACGCAGACGAAACCACCGGTCATGTACTCGCAGCAGTGATCGCCGGTGCCTTCCACCACGGTGTGAGCACCGGAGTTACGCACTGCGAAACGCTCGCCTGCGGTGCCGGCCGCGAACAATTTGCCGCCGGTCGCGCCGTACAGGCAGGTGTTGCCGATGATCGCACTGTCCTGAGTCTTGTAGGCGCTGCCCTTCGGCGGAACGATGACCAGCTTGCCGCCGGTCATGCCTTTGCCGACGTAGTCGTTGGCGTCGCCTTCCAGGTACATGTTCAAGCCGCCGGCGTTCCACACACCGAAGCTCTGACCGGCCGTCCCTTTGAAGCGGAAGGTGATCGGCGCGTTCGCCATGCCCTGGTTGCCGTGCTTGCGCGCAATTTCGCCGGAGATCCGCGCGCCGATGGAGCGGTCGCAGTTGCAGATATCCAGGGCGAAATCGGCGCCGCTCATGTCGTTGATGGCCGAAGTGGCCATGTCGACCATTTTCTCGGCCAGCAAGCCTTTGTCGAACGGTGGGTTGCGGTCGACCTGGCAGAACTGAGGCTTGTCTGCCGGGATGTGATCGCTGCCCAGCAATGGCGTCAGGTCCAGGTGTTGCTGCTTGGCGGTCTGGCCTTCGAGGATTTCCAGCAGATCGGTACGGCCGATCAGCTCTTCGAGGGAGCGCACGCCCAGTTTGGCCAGCCACTCACGGGTTTCTTCGGCGACGTAGGTGAAGAAGTTCACCACCATGTCGACGGTGCCGATGTAGTGATCCTTGCGCAGCTTCTCGTTCTGAGTCGCGACGCCGGTGGCGCAGTTGTTCAGGTGGCAGATACGCAGGTACTTGCAGCCCAGCGCGATCATTGGCGCGGTGCCGAAGCCGAAGCTCTCAGCGCCGAGGATCGCGGCCTTGATCACGTCGAGGCCGGTTTTCAGGCCGCCATCGGTCTGCACCCGCACTTTGCCGCGCAAGTCGTTACCACGCAGGGTCTGGTGGGTTTCGGCCAGGCCGAGTTCCCACGGAGCGCCCGCGTATTTGATCGAGGTCAGCGGCGATGCACCGGTGCCGCCGTCGTAGCCGGAGATGGTGATCAAGTCCGCGTAGGCCTTGGCCACACCGGCAGCGATGGTGCCAACACCGGCTTCTGCCACCAGCTTCACCGAAACCAGGGCCTTCGGGTTGACTTGTTTCAGGTCGAAAATCAGCTGCGACAAGTCTTCGATCGAATAGATGTCGTGGTGCGGCGGTGGCGAAATCAGGGTCACGCCCGGCACTGCGTAACGCAGCTTGGCGATCAGACCGTTGACCTTGCCGCCTGGCAGTTGACCGCCTTCGCCGGGCTTGGCGCCCTGGGCGACCTTGATCTGCAGCACTTCAGCGTTGACCAGGTATTCCGGAGTGACACCGAAACGGCCGGTCGCGACTTGCTTGATTTTCGAGCTCTTGATCGTGCCGTAGCGCGCCGGGTCTTCGCCGCCTTCACCGGAGTTGGAACGCGCACCGAGGCGGTTCATGGCTTCGGCCAGGGCTTCGTGAGCTTCCGGCGACAAAGCGCCAAGCGAGATGCCCGCGGAGTCAAAGCGCTTGAGCACCGATTCCAGCGGTTCGATCTCGCTGATGTCCAGCGGTTTGTCCAGAGTCTTGACCTTGAACAGGTCGCGGATCATCGACACCGGGCGGTTGTCCACCAGCGCCGTGTATTCCTTGAACTTGCTGTAGTCGCCTTGCTGCACAGCAGCTTGCAAGGTGTTGACCACGTCCGGGTTGTAGGCGTGATATTCGCCACCGTGGACGAACTTCAGCAGGCCGCCCTGCTGGATCGGCTTGCGCGGACTCCAGGCTTCGGCGGCCAGGGCTTTCTGCTCGGCTTCGATGTCGACGAAACGTGCGCCCTTGATACGGCTCGGAACGCCGCGGAAGCTCAGGTCGCAGACTTCCTCGGACAGGCCGATGGCTTCGAACAGCTGCGCACCGCGGTACGAAGCGATGGTCGAAATACCCATCTTCGACAGGATCTTCAGCAGGCCTTTGGTGATGCCCTTACGGTAGTTCTTGAACACCTCATAGAGGTCGCCCAGCACTTCACCGGTGCGGATCAGGTCGCCCAGCACTTCGTAGGCCAGGAACGGATAGACCGCCGAGGCGCCGAAACCGATCAGTACCGCAAAGTGGTGCGGATCGCGTGCGGTAGCGGTTTCCACGAGGATGTTGGAGTCGCAACGCAGGCCTTTTTCGGTCAGGCGGTGGTGCACCGCGCCGGTGGCCAGAGAGGCGTGGATCGGCAACTTGCCCGGGGCAATGTGACGGTCACTCAAGACGATCTGGGTGCGACCGGCGCGAACGGCTTCTTCAGCCTGATCGGCGACATTACGCACAGCGGCTTCAAGGCCGACGCTCTCGTCATAGTTGAGGTCGATGATCGCGCGCTCGAAGCCCGGACGATCGAGGTTCATCAGCGAGCGCCACTTGGCCGGGGAAATGACCGGCGAGCTGAGGATCACACGCGAAGCATGTTCCGGCGACTCCTGGAAGATGTTGCGCTCGGCACCGAGGCAGATCTCCAGCGACATGACGATGGCTTCACGCAGCGGGTCGATCGGCGGGTTGGTGACCTGCGCGAACTGCTGGCGGAAATAGTCGTACGGCGTGCGCACGCGCTGGGACAGCACGGCCATCGGCGTATCGTCGCCCATCGAGCCAACGGCCTCGTAGCCTTGCTCGCCAAGCGGGCGCAGCACTTGGTCGCGCTCTTCGAACGTGACCTGGTACATCTTCATGTACTGCTTGAGCTGGTCGACATCGTAGAAAGCCGAACCGTGATCGTTGTCTTCCATGGTCGCCTGGATGCGCAGGGCATTCTTGCGCAGCCATTGCTTGTACGGATGACGGGACTTCAGGCGGTTGTCGATGGCGTCGGTGTCGAGGATCTGACCGGTTTCGGTGTCCACGGCAAAGATCTGGCCCGGCCCCACACGACCCTTGGCGATCACGTCTTCAGGCTGGTAGTTCCAGACACCGATTTCGGACGCCAGGGTGATGAAACCGTTTTTGGTCGTGACCCAGCGCGCCGGGCGCAGACCGTTACGGTCGAGCAGGCACACCGCGTAGCGACCGTCGGTCATGACCACGCCGGCCGGGCCGTCCCACGGTTCCATGTGCATCGAGTTGTATTCGTAGAACGCACGCAGATCCGGGTCCATGGTTTCGACGTTCTGCCACGCAGGCGGAATGATCATCCGCACGCCACGGAACAGGTCGATGCCACCGGTGACCATCAGCTCGAGCATGTTGTCCATGCTGGAGGAGTCGGAGCCGACACGGTTGACCAGCGGGCCGAGTTCTTCCAGATCCATCAGATCGTTGGTGAACTTGGTGCGACGGGCCTGGGCCCAGTTGCGGTTGCCGGTAATGGTGTTGATCTCGCCGTTGTGGGCGAGGAAGCGGAACGGTTGCGCCAGCGGCCATTTCGGCAGGGTGTTGGTGGAGAAGCGCTGGTGGAACACGCAAATCGAGGTTTGCAGGCGCTGGTCGCTGAGGTCTGGATAGAAGGCGGTCAAATCCGCCGGCATCATCAGGCCTTTATAAATGATGGTCTTGTGGGAAAAGCTGCAGATGTAGTGATCGACGTCGGCGGCGTTGGCCACGGACGAGCGACGACGGGCGCTGAACAGCTTGATCGCCATGTCCTGATCGCTCAGGCCTTCACCACCGATGTAGACCTGCTCGATCTGCGGCAAGCGCTCGAGGGCCAGGCGGCCGAGGACACTGGTGTCGATCGGCACTTTGCGCCAGCCGACCAGGGTCAGGCCTTCAGCCAGGATCTCGCGGTTCATGTTCTCGCGAGCGGCTTCGGCCTTGACCGGGTCCTGGTTGAAGAAAACCATGCCCACTGCGTATTGCTTGGGCAATTCGACGCCGAAGGTTTCCTGGGCGATCGCTCGCAGGAACACATCCGGCTTTTGAATCAGCAGACCGCAACCGTCACCGGTCTTGCCGTCGGCGTTGATCCCACCGCGGTGGGTCATGCAGGTCAGGGCCTCGATGGCCGTTTGCAAAAGGGTATGACTGGGCTCGCCCTGCATGTGGGCTATCAGGCCGAAACCGCAGTTATCCTTGAATTCATCTGGTTGGTACAGACCTGCTTTCATAGACACTTTCTCACCAGGCTGCCTCTTATCAAGGCAAATTTCTTTTCAATTCAACCACTTGCATTCCACGCCGAACGTACGCCGGCTTAGCGGGGGCAAAAGGGTGGTCATTGTACACAGCGACACAGACGCTCACAAATTTGACGACGAACTGTCGCAAATCTATGTCGCATTTGTGAAAGGTTTAAAGCGATCTGCTGTGCTAGTCAAAACTTTTTTAATTCTGACCGCAACGACTCAAAGACTACTGTAACGCAGACACCACAAGGCACGCGGTCTGTAGAGACGGCGCGCACTTGCAGAAATTTTGAGGTGCTTGGAGAGGCGGCCTGGGTAAGGCCGCCGAATCTTCAGCGAGTTGTTGCCAGTTCCTGTTGGACGCTGGCGACAGTGCGAGGCCAAGGTTTACCAGCCTGAACCTTCGCTGGCAAGGCCTTGATGGCGGTAACGGCCGCATCGCGGTTGGCGAAGCTACCGTAAGTGATGACGTAAAGCGGCTTGCCGTTGAGGACTTTCTTGAAATAACGGTACTCGCCGCCCTGCTCCTTCACGAAGGATTGCGCGGCCGCTTCAGAGCTGGTGCCGAGGATCTGCACCACGTAGTTGCTCGTCGGCTGCCCGGCGTACCAGGTGCCGCCAGCGCCTTTGGCAGCAGCAGCGACTGGCTTCTCGGCAGGCTTGGCGGTAGCGACCGCGGCTGGCTTGGCTGGCGTTGGCGCCGGCTTCACCGCAGGGGCAGTCGGGACGGGCTTGGCTGTCGCGACCTGAGTGGGCGCAGGCGTCGGCTTGGCGGCTGGCGTCGGTGCAGGACCGGCCGGAACGCCTGCAGGAGGCGCGGTGGTGGTCACGGTCGGCGGTGTATCGCTGGAGCCTTCGACCGGCACGCCATCGTCGCCTTCGGTGATGCCACCGGCCGCTTCCGCGAGGGGACCGCGCATGACCGGTTGCGAATTACCGACCAGCGGCAACGGCATCGGTTGCGAGTTACCGGCGAACTCCACGGCAGGTGCGCCGCCGCTGTTAGGTTGTGGCGTGCCCTGGCCAAGCGGCAGTTGCGCCTGTTCGTTGGCAGGTGCGCCGGTGGTCGGTGCTTTGCTGCGACCCGGCATCAACCAGGCGGCGGCCACCGCGACCACGACAACGGCGGAAATCGCCAATACGTGTTTCTTCGGCATGTTGAACCCCATACTTGGACGCTTGACCGCAGAGCGGCTGGCAATCATGGCTTCGATCATTGCATCGCGGGCAACCTGATTGATGTTGCCAGGCCAGCCGTCGGAGCTTTCGTGAATATCAGAGATCTGATCCGCGGTAAAAAGTTCGATACCGCGACCTGCACCTTCTAGCCGCTGGTCCAGATACTCGCGGGTTTCTTCTTCGGTGTAAGGCTGCAGTTCGATGACGTGGAAGCGCTCTTCTTCAAGGTTCAACGCCTCGAGTTGCGCGATCAGCGAGGACTCGCCGAACAGGAACACATGCGGACGACCTTCCGGTGCACCCGCGGCCAGCTCCATCAAGGCTTCCAGTGCGGACTCGTCGAGCTGCTCGGCATCGTCCACCAGCAAATAGACTTCCTGACCCGTCAGCGCGAGCTGCACGACCTGAGACAGGATCGGGCCGATCTCTGCCTGAGCGACGTTCAACGCCTGGGCCACCTGACGCAGCACGCCAGCCGCATCGCCCGCGCCACGAGCGGAAACCACCACGCTCTGAACGGATTGTTTGTTGGTACTGGCCACCAGAGCCTGACGCAACAGGGTCTTGCCACTGCCTTGCGGGCCGGTAACCACCAGCAGCAACTGGCTGTAGCGGGCCAGGTGATGCAGCTGTCCCAGCACCGGTTTGCGCTGGGCCGGGAAGAATTTGAAGCCAGGCACCCGTGGAGCAAAAGGGTCATGGCTTAACTGGTAATGGCCGAGGAAAGCCTCGTCGGCGTGCAAACTAGTCATCGGGATCTTATTAACCTTTAAGCTGAGCCAGGGCGCGGTAGTCCGCTCCCAGCGTGGCCTGTAGAACCTCTTTCGGATAATCGTCGGTCACCACCGCTTCGCCCATGTGGCGCAGCAGCACCAGGCGCAAACGACCGTCGATCACTTTCTTGTCAATTGCCATGTGTTCGAGAAAATCGGCTTCAGTCATCTCTTCGGGCGGGATGACCGGCAGGCCGGCACGCTGGAACAGGCGAATGCCGCGATCACGCTCCTGCTCGCTGATCCAGCCCAGGCGCGCGGACATCTCCAGGGCCATTACGGTGCCAGCAGCTACTGCCTCGCCATGTAGCCACACACCATATCCCATGTGGGTTTCGATGGCATGGCCGAAGGTGTGTCCCAGGTTCAGGGTGGCACGAACGCCGGTTTCCTTCTCGTCGGCACCGACCACCGCCGCCTTGGCCGCGCAGGAACGTTCGATCGCATACGTCAGGGCAACCTGGTCCAGGGCGCGCAGGCGATCGACGTTTTCTTCGAGCCAGGTGAGGAACGGCTCGTCGCAAATCAGCCCGTACTTGATGACTTCAGCCAGCCCGGCGGACAACTCGCGAGCCGGCAGGGTATTGAGGGAGGCGGTATCGATCAGGACCACGTTCGGCTGATAGAAGGCGCCGACCATGTTTTTGCCCAGGGGATGATTGATCCCGGTCTTGCCGCCGACCGAGGAGTCGACTTGCGACAGCAGGGTAGTCGGAACCTGGATGAAATCGACACCGCGCTGGTAGCAGGCAGCAGCAAAACCGGCCATGTCACCAATCACACCGCCGCCGAGGGCGATCACGGTGGTGCGGCGATCATGGCGTGCGGTCAGCAGACCGTCGAAAATCAGTTGCAGGGTTTCCCAGGTCTTGAAGGCTTCGCCGTCGGGCAGCACCACGGAAATCACCGAGAACTGCGCAAGGCTGCGGGTCAGACGTTCGAGATAGAGCGGCGCAACGGTTTCGTTGGAGATGATCGCCACTTGCCGCCCGCGAATATGCGGGGCCAGCAGCTCGGGCTGATCCAACAAACCTTCGCCAATATGAATCGGGTAGCTGCGCTCGCCTAGATCGACCTTGAGTGTCTGCATGTGTCCCCACAGTGAAGATGGAATCAGGCGTCCTGCCTTGAGTTATCGAATGTCCGCGGCATTTGCTGGTGTGACGCCGTTCGGCAACCTTGCGCCACAACCTTGAGCGGTCGTGGCAGGACGCCGAGGATAGCGCATTTCGCGCTGTGCTTTAACGGGGAGGCAGCTGCTGCAGGCGGTCAAGAATGTCGAGCACCACCATTCGCGGCGGTCGCTCATCGGTTTCCACTACCAGGTCGGCGATTTCCCGATACAGCGGATCGCGCAACTCCAGCAGGTCCCGAAGGGTCTTGGCCGGATCGGCAGTCCGCAACAGGGGTCGATTGCGGTCACGGGCGGTACGGCCAACCTGCTGTTCGACAGAAGCATGCAGATAAACCACCCGACCACCGGCGCGCAGTGCTCGACGGTTGGCTTCGCGCATGACCGCGCCGCCGCCGGTCGCCAGCACCACGCCATCGCAGCCGCACAGCTCGGCAATCATCGCCTGCTCGCGGTCACGAAAGCCCGGCTCGCCTTCCTTATCGAAAATCCATGGGATATTGGCGCCCGTGCGCAATTCAATTTCCTTATCGGAATCTTTGAATGGCAGGCGCAGCTCTTTGGCCAGCAACCGGCCGATGGTGCTTTTTCCAGCCCCCATCGGTCCAACAAGAATCAAATTTCGCACAGAATCAATGACTCACAGCAATCGCCTGATTGTTCATGATACGCGGAGTGAGAAATACCAGCAGCTCGGATTTTTTCTCCGAAACCACGTCACGCCGGAAAAGGCGGCCAAGATACGGCACATCACCGAGAAATGGCACCTTATCTACAACCTTGCTCTGAGTATTTGAGAAAACCCCACCGATCACGATGGTCTCGCCGTCATTGACGAGAACCTTGGCATTGACCTCGTTTTTCTTGATGGGCGGTACATCCTGCACCTTGTTCAGGTAGTCCGGTTCGTCCTTGGTGACCTTGACCTCCATGATGATCCGGTTGTCCGGGGTAATCTGCGGCGTCACTTCCAGCGACAGCGAGGCCTCCTTGAACGATACCGACGTAGCGCCGCTGGAGCTGGCTTCCTGGTACGGGATCTCGGTGCCCTTGAGGATTTTTGCGGTTTCCTTGTCGGAGGTAACCACCTTGGGTTGCGAGACGATTTCGCCGTTACCGGTTTTTTCCATCGCGGTCAGCTCAAGATCCAGCAGCACATTATCGGTGATGAAGGCGATGCCGAGCCCCGAAGTGTTGGCGGCGGTGCCCATGTCGACGAACGGTGAGTTGGTGCTGGTGCTGCCCGGCGTACCAATGGTCGACGACGCGTTGGCGCCGTTGCTGACACCGGATGTGTTCCAGTTGCCCTTGTTCTGCACCGAACCACCCCAACGCACACCGAGGCTCTTGTCGTAGTCGACGTTCGCTTCGACGATCCGAGCCTCGATCATCACCTGACGCACCGGGATATCCAGTTGCGCGACAATGCGGCGCAGCTCGTCGAGACGGTCCTGGGTCTGGTAGGCGATGATGTTATTGGTTCGTTCATCGACGGTGATCGAACCCCGCTCGTCGACTTTCGCCTCGGCACTGGTCACTGACTGGAACAGCTTGGCGATATCGGCCGCCTTGGCGTAATTGACTTGCAGCAGCTCGCGACGCAAAGGCGCCAGTTCGGCGATCTGCTTCTGCGACTCCAGTTCCTGGCGTTCGCGGGCGGCAATCTCATCGGCCGGCGCCACCAGCAACACGTTACCGATCTTTCGTTTGTCCAGGCCCTTGGTTTTCAGCACCAGGTCCAGCGCCTGATCCCACGGCACGTTCTGCAAGCGCAAGGTAATGCCGCCCTGCACCGTGTCGCTGGCCACCAGATTGAGGTTGGTGAAATCGGCGATCAGTTGCAGCACCGAGCGCACGTCAATGTCCTGGAAGTTCAGCGAGAGCTTTTCACCGGTGTAGGCAAAACGCTCGGCGTTGCGCTTCTGCAAGTCGTCTACGGTCATCGGGCGGACGCTGACGGTCAGCTTGTTGTCGGTCTGATAGGTCGAGTAATCGAACGCGCCGCTGGGCTCAATGCTGATGGTCGCCCGGTCTCCCGTAGCGCTGGCGTTGACGAACTGCACAGGCGTGGCGAAATCCTTGACGTCCAGACGGACCCGCAACGGTTCCGGCAATTGGGTCCTGGCGAAACCGACGACAATCCTGCCATCGCGCTCCTGAATGTCCGGGGCGATGGACGGATCCGAGAGATCGATGACCACATTGCCTTCACCCTGGGTGCCGCGCTGGAAATCCACGCCGCGGATCGCCTTGCTCACCGGCGCATAGGCCTTGGCCGGCGCGGGAGTTGCCGTGGCGACGCGTGGCGGCTTGGATGCGGTTGCAGGTGCAGGTGCTGCGTTACTGGTTCCGCGCCCGACCACCACAAACAGATTATTGCCTTCGACACGAGCGGTGTACGGGGTCAATTGAGTCAGGTTGATGATCAGCCGCGTGCGGTCCTTGGCTTCCACCACCGTGGCACTGCGGGCATTGCCACCGCCCAGGTCGCGAGTCTTGCTCGTTAGCTGGCTGACCACACCAGGCAGGTCCAGCGCGATCCGCGCAGGCTGCTCCGTCGTGTAACCGTGGGGCGCTGGGGGCGCGCCATCGAATGACAGCTTCAACTCGACGCGGTCTCCCGGCAGCGCAGCGACATCCAGCGCTTTGAGGTTGGCCGCTTGTACCATCGGCGAAAGCAACGCTATCCATAGCGAAACTCCGAAGGTTGCGAAAATCCTGTTCATTATTCGAGTTCCACTATGAGTGCTCTTTCAAAGGGATGGTCCGCGGCCGTTCCAGCCAGGCGCCTTCGCCGTCAGGAACGATTTCGACCACATCGACTTGCGAGCCGCTGATGGCAACGATCCGGCCATCGTTACGTCCCAGGTAATCGCCGACCTTCAACCGATGCACACCGCCTGCCCCGCGCAACAGCGCAAAGGAGCCAGCCGCATTGGAGATCGTGCCGACCATTTCAAACTGCTCGATGTTGAAACCTTCGAGGTACTGCTTGACCCGGTTGGGATCAGGCTTGACGTTGCGTGAGCCGTGTTTCTGGCCAGCCAGGTCGACCTTGACCTGCCGGGAAAAGGGACTGCGCAGGTTAGCGGCGTTGTAGGTGAACGTTGGGTAAGACCGGAATGTCGGCGTTGGTTCAATCCTGCCCGGTGCACGCAGGCGCATTTCGTTCATGTACGCGTCCAGGTCGCGGAAGTCAGTGTCGCCGCCACAACCGGCCAGAACGACCAGTATTCCGATCATCGGGATAAAACGCATCGGGGTCATTTCTGCAGCCCCTTGTCGTTATACCGGTAAGTCTTGGCAAGGATGCTCATGCGCAATTTCGTCCCGCCCTCGGGGTTGGCCGGTGCGAGATCGAAGTCATGCAGGGTGACGATGCGTGGCAACCCCGCCACGCCACTGACGAACGTGGCGAGGTCGTGATACGCGCCGGTGACGGTGATCTGGATCGGCAGCTCGATGTAGAACGGCTGGGTGACCTCCGGCAGCAGCTTGATTTCTTCGAACTCCAGGCCACTGCCCAGACCGGTTCGAGTGATGTCCTCCAGCAGACCGGGCACTTCGGTGTCGCTGGGCAATTGCCGCAAGAGCACACCAAAGGAATTCTCCATTTCCTTCATCTGCTGGATGTATAACTCCAGATTCGCCGCCATGTGCGCCTTGGAGGCAAACTGCTCTTTGAGCGTCGACTCTTCCTCACGCTTGAGTTCCAGCTGGCTCTCAAGGTCGCTGATGGAAAAGCTGTAGCCCAGCGCCAGCACCAGAACCATCAGCAGCGCACCCGCCAGCGTCTTGATGGCAGGCGGCCAGGAACCCAGGTTGTTGGTGTCCAGATCGTTGATGTCAATCTTGCGCAAGCCTTCAATCCATTCGGCCAGCCTCATTGAACAGCCTCCGTAGCGGCTGGCTGGGTCTGGCGCACGGTCAACTGGAAGACGTTGGCCTGATCCAGCTGGCCGGCGGTGGTCGCCTTGACTTCCGTCAGGTTCGGCGCGTCGAACCAGTCCGATGCATCCAGGTTGCGCATAAGGTCTGACACACGGTTATTGGAATCTGCCGCGCCGGTAATGGACAGGGTCTTGCCTTCCATTTTCACCTCGGTGAAATACACCCCGTCCGGCAACGTACGCGCCAACTGATCGAAGATCCGCCCGCTGATCGGACGATTGCCTTGCAGGTCCTGGATGATGCGCATGCGCTCGACGAGCTGCTGGCGACGGGCCTTCAGATCACTGATCTGCTTGATCCGCTCGTCGACCACCGTAATCTGTTTACCGATGTAATCGTTTCGGGCGACTTGTCGATCGATGGCGCCATTGATGGCCTGGTCCGCAATCAGTAACGCTGCCACTGAGCCCACCAGCACACCCACCAGCGCCAGCAAGAAGCGTTTGCGCCGCTGTTCCCGCAGTTCTTCGCGCCAGGGTAAAAGGTTGATCCGCGCCATCAGTCGAAACTCCTGAGGGCCAGCCCGCAAGCGATCATCAGCGCCGGCGCATCGCTGGCCAGGGCGCCAGCGTTGACCTTGCTGCTCAGGGTCATGTTCGAGAAGGGATTGGCCACCTGCGTCGGCGTGCTCAAACGCTGCTCGATCAACCGGTCCAGCCCCGGCACCGATGCGGTACCACCGGCCAACAGGATGTGATCCACAGCGTTGTACTGCCCGGAGGCGAAGAAAAACTGCAACGATCGCGACACCTGCTGCACCAGCGCATCACGAAATGGCTGCAGCACCTCGCTGACGTAGTCGTCCGGCAAACCGCCCTGCTTCTTTGCCAACCCTGCTTGCTCGAGGGTCAGGCCATAACGTCGCTGGATTTCTTCCGTCAGTTGACGACCACCGAACAATTGTTCGCGGGTGTAGATGATGCGTCCGTTGTACAGGACGCTGAGCGTGGTCATGGTCGCACCGATGTCGACCACGGCAACCGTCAGACGGTCCTGAGCGGCTGCCAGCTGTCCGGCCAGCAAACCGAAGGATCGCTCCAGCGCATAGGCCTCGACATCGACCACGCGAGCGGTCAGGCCGGCCAGTGCGAGCGCCGCCTCACGGACTTCGACGTTTTCCTTGCGACAGGCAGCCAGCAACACATTGACCCGTTCGGGGTTGCGCGCCGATGCACCCTGGACTTCGAAGTCGATGGCCACTTCGTCCAGCGGATAAGGGATGTATTGATCAGCCTCGATTTTCAGCTGGTTTTCCAACTCGTCGTCGGAAAGACCGGCATCCATTTCGATGGTCTTGGTGATCACCGCCGAGCCGGCAACGGCCACTGCGACGTTCCTGAGACTGGTTCTGGCCTTGAGCAGCACGCGAGTGAGTGCCTGACCCACGCCTTCGAGCTCGGCGATATTTTTCTCGACCACCGCGCTGGCAGGCAACGGCTCTACCGCATAGGCTTCGACCCGGTAGCGGTCGCCCTGGCGGCTTAACTCCAGAAGCTTCACCGACGTAGAGCTGATGTCGATCCCCAAAAGCGTATTGGCCTTTTTATTGAAGAGTCCTAGCACTACCAATTCCCTATGACTATCCGTGAGTTACGGACTCTGTAATGTCCATTGCGTTCCATCCACCCGTCTTGACAGCAGCGCAAATGACGCTCTCGACGTAAAAATGCTTATAATGCCCAGCGATTTTTTCCGCTTTTTACGTCAAGCGCGGGTCGTTCTCCTTTTTTACCTGAACCCTGATGCCTCATTCATTCTTTGCCCTGGATATCCCAAAGCCTTGATTCGTCTGCTGAAGTTTTTCGGTTGGTCCATCGTCGCCGTTTTCTGCGGACTGCTTCTTGGTCTGACCGGCGCTTTTCTTTACCTTAGCCCCGGATTACCGTCTGTGGAGGCGCTGAGAAGCATTCAGTTGCAGATTCCTCTAAGGGTATACAGCAGCGATAACAAGTTGATCGCAGAATTTGGCGAAATGCGCCGCACTCCGATCCGTTTCGCCGATATTCCTCCCAATTTCATAAATGCGTTACTAAGTGCTGAAGACGACAATTTCGCCAACCATTATGGCGTCGATCCCAGCAGCCTGATGCGCGCCGCCACCCAATTGGTCAAAAGCGGCCACATTCAGTCCGGCGGCAGCACCATCACCATGCAGGTGGCGAAGAACTTCTTCCTGACCAGCGAACGCAGCTTTTCGCGCAAGACCACTGAAATCCTCCTGGCGCTGCAGATCGAACGGCAGCTGACCAAGGACGAGATCCTTGAGCTGTACGTCAACAAGATCTACCTCGGCAACCGCGCCTACGGCATCGAGGCGGCGGCGCAAGTGTATTACGGCAAGTCGATTCGTGACGTCAGCCTGGCGCAGATGGCGATGATCGCCGGTTTGCCAAAAGCCCCGTCGCGCTTCAACCCGCTGGCCAACCCGGCGCGCAGCAAGGAGCGTCGCGACTGGATCCTGGGGCGCATGTACAAGCTCGGAAAAATCACCGAAGCCGATTACACCGCTGCGATCAACGAGCCGCTGAACGCCAGTTATCACGTGCCGACCCCGGAAGTGAACGCGCCCTACATCGCTGAAATGGCTCGTGCCGAAATGGTCGGCCGCTATGGCAGCGATGCCTACACCGAAGGTTTCCGCGTCACGACCACCGTGCCGAGCAACCTGCAGGAAATGGCCAACACCGCACTTCACGAAGGCTTGATGACTTACGATCAGCGCCATGGTTATCGCGGTCCCGAGTCACGCCTGCCGGGCAAGACGCGTGAAGCCTGGGCCGCCGAACTGACCAAGCAACGCACGATCAGCAGCCTTGAACCCGCCATCGTCACTCAGGTCGACAAGACCGGCCTGCAGGTGATGACCCGTACCGGCGACGAGCATGTTGGCTGGGACAGCATGAAATGGGCGCGGCCGTTCCTGAACACCAACAGCATGGGTGCCAACCCGAAGCAGCCGTCGGATGTTGCCCAGGTCGGCGACTTGATTCGCGTGCAACGCCAGCCGGACAATTCGCTGAAGTTCAGCCAGATCCCGCAAGCACAAGGCGCGCTGGTTTCTCTTGATCCGCAGAACGGCGCCATTCGCTCGCTGGTCGGCGGCTTCGCCTTCGAGCAGAGCAATTACAACCGCGCCCTGCAGGCCAAGCGTCAGCCGGGCTCGAGCTTCAAACCGTTCGTCTACAGCGCCGCACTGGATAACGGCTACACCGCCGCCAGCCTGGTGAACGACGCACCGATCGTGTTCGTCGACGAATACCTGGACAAGGTCTGGCGCCCGAAGAACGACACCAACACCTTCCTCGGCCCTATCCGCCTGCGCGAAGGGCTCTACAAGTCGCGCAACCTGGTGTCGATCCGTCTGTTGCAGGCCCTGGGCATTGATCGCACCATCGACTACATCAGCAAGTTCGGCTTCAACAAGCAGGACCTGCCGCGCAATCTGTCGCTGGCCCTGGGCACCGCGACCCTGACGCCAATGGAAATCGCCACCGGCTGGAGCACGTTTGCCAACGGCGGCTACAAGATCAACCCGTACATCATCGACAAGATCGAAAGCCGTAATGGCGACACGCTGTTCGTCGCCAACCCGCCGAGCGTGCCGAAAGGTGGTGTCGCAACGGATGGCATTGCTGCCCCCGCGGCCGAGGCCTTTACGGTCAACGCGACGCCGGGCGAGGCTCCGGGCCAACCCGCGCCTCAGGCACCCGCCGTGGCTGAACGCATTGTCGATGGCCGTACCACTTACATCCTCAACAGCATGCTCGAGGACGTGATCAAGCTCGGCACTGGCCGCCGCGCACTGGCCATGGGTCGCCCCGATATCGCGGGCAAGACCGGTACCACCAACGAATCCAAGGACGCGTGGTTCTCGGGCTACAACGCTGATTACGTGACCACCGTCTGGACCGGTTTCGACCAGCCGGAAAGCCTGGGCAAGCGCGAGTTCGGCGGCACTGTGGCGTTGCCGATCTGGATGAATTACATGGCAGCCGCGCTCAAGGACAAGCCGCCGCATACGCAGCCAGAGCCGGAAGGCATTCTGAGCCTGCGGGTTGATCCGGTCAGTGGTCGCGCAGCCACCCCAGGCACGCCAGGCGCGTACTTCGAGCTGTTCAAGGCCGAAGATACGCCGCCCTCGGTGAATGAGCTGGGTAACGGCAACGCGCCGGGAAGCCCACTGCCAGCGGATGAAGCGGCGCCTATCGATTTGTTCTGATCGCGCGGCACAATGCAAAAGCCCCGCCTTCGATGGAAGTGCGGGGCTTTTTATCGCCTGTCGTTTCTACGCTGTATGACGCGGCCTCTTCGCGGGCGATACAAAGGCCCAGATGCAAAAAGGCCCCGACTCATACGAATCGGGGCCTCTGATCGAAGCGCTACAACGGCTTAGCCGTTGAACACGTCATCCACGCTTTTCAGCGGGTAGTTCTTCGGATACGGCAGGGTGGCCACACCGGTCTCGATCGCAGCCTTGGCCACGGCATCGGAGATCAGGGTGATCAGGCGGGCATCCATTGGTTTCGGGATGATGTACTCACGGCCGAATTCCAGTTTGATGCCGCCGTAGGCGTCGCACACTTCCTGAGGAACCGGCAGTTTGGCCAGTTCACGCAGGGCGTTGGCCGCCGCCACTTTCATCTCTTCGTTGATGCGCTTGGCGCGAACGTCCAGGGCACCACGGAAGATGAACGGGAAGCCCAGTACGTTGTTGACCTGGTTCGGGTAGTCCGAACGGCCGGTGGCCATGATCACGTCGTCACGGGTAGCGTGAGCCAGTTCCGGGGCGATTTCCGGATCCGGGTTCGAGCACGCGAATACGATCGGGTTGGCCGCCATGGATTTCAGGCCTTCAGCGCTCAGCAGGTTCGGGCCGGACAGGCCAACGAACACGTCCGCGCCTTGCAGGGCATCTGCCAAGGTGCGCTTGTCGGTCGCGTGAGCGAAGACAGCCTTGTACTGGTTCAGGTCGTCACGGCCGGAGTGGATCACACCGGTACGGTCGACCATGTAGATGTTTTCGATGTTGGCGCCCATGCTCACCAGCAATTTCATGCAGGAGATGGCGGCAGCACCGGCGCCCAGGCAGACGATCTTGGCGTCGGCGAGGGTTTTGCCAGCGATTTCCAGGGCGTTGATCATACCGGCCGCGGTCACGATCGCGGTGCCATGCTGGTCATCGTGGAACACTGGAATGTCGCACTGCTCGATCAGAGCACGTTCGATCTCAAAGCACTCAGGCGCCTTGATGTCTTCCAGGTTGATGCCACCGAAGGTAATGGAGATACGCTTAACGGTGTCGATGAAGGCTTGCGGGCTTTCGGAATCGACTTCGATGTCGAATACGTCGATGCCGGCGAAGCGCTTGAACAGCACGCCTTTACCTTCCATCACGGGCTTGGAAGCCAACGGGCCGAGGTTGCCCAGGCCCAGAATCGCGGTGCCATCGGAAATGACTGCAACCAGGTTGCCTTTGCCGGTGTATTTGTAGGCCAGTTCAGGGTCGCGAGCGATTTCGCGTACTGGTTCGGCTACGCCGGGGCTGTAGGCCAGCGACAGGTCGCGGGCGGTAGCGGTGGCCTTGGTGAGCTCGACACTCAGCTTACCTGGACGAGGATGGGCGTGATATTCGAGAGCGGCAGTTTTCAGATCAGACATGGGGGCATTCCGCTTTTACTGTTGGACAGACTGGTCAGCGAGGATACGCGCCTCGCAAAGTCCCCACAAGACTGACCAGTCACCCCTGTCAAGCGCCCGGCCCTACGACTTTGGGCCAAGAGCCACGGAACATAAGGGATAGACTGTTCACAATCGATATAAAAAATGTCTACAATTTTTTATCAGGGCGCCGCTTGCAGCATCGCCGGATCGGTCAGAGGCAGGAGCCAGCGCGCCTGCCCCTGTTTCAATCCGCCACGGCGGGAACGGTCCACCACCCAGCCACGTGCCTCGATCTGCTTGCCCTTCAAGCGCTCCAGCGCCGCGACGTCGAACTGCCCCAGCAAATTGGGTGCAACTCGCAGTACAAGCGAATCCTGCAACTCGATCCAAACGCCGCCGCGATTGCGCTGAACCTTGCTCACACGCCCACTGACCACGGCGAAACCGGACGCGTTGATCTGCTCCGCTTTCAGTACAGGTGACTGACGCCAAACGCCGAGCCCGGCCTGTCGCGCACTGTGTTCCGCCGCTTGCTGACAGGTGACCAGATCGACATTCGGCGCGACCGCCACCTGAAACCCAAGGCCCTCAGCGAGCATCTGCGCCTCGAGGTTGACGCCATCGGCGCCATAGAGATGTGCAAGGGTGCGACCGTAGTGATCCTTGCTCTCTTTACCCGGGAGCACGCCGACCCGCCCGTCGCTGGCAGCCACCAAGGCTTCCAGACGTTTGCGCGCCGCCACGGCGAACGGCTCGTCGGAGCGGCCCTGCTTGCCCAGCTCCGGCGTATTCAAGCCAATCATGCGCACACTGCGGCCATCGCTCAGGCGCACTGTGTCGCCATCCACCACGCGTTGCACCGCGACCGACGCCAGCCCACTCGGCACAGGGCAGAAGGCCTGGGCGCCCGAGAACCAAATCGCGGACACAAAAAAGGCGCCCACGAGGGACGCCTTTTTCATTAGCAAGGTAAAGCCCATGGGGCTTTCGAACCTTACTCTGCTGCAGCAACAGGCTTCTTGCCGAAAGCACCGAAGCGGTCTGCGAAGCGCTGTACACGGCCGCCAGTATCCAGAGTCTTCTGCTTACCGGTGTAGAACGGGTGGCACTCGTTGCATACGTCGATCGCCAGAGGCTTGGCCAGGTTCGAACGAGTTTCGAACTTGTTGCCACAGCTGCAGGTAACTGCGGTGATTTCGTATGTTGGATGGATATCGGCTTTCATGATGAATTCCTCAGGCTAGCGTGCCGCCACTCAACACCATTGTTGAATACCGCACGTAATTAGGCCGCGGATTCTACCAGACAATCTCAATCACGCAAGCTGTCGCTGAGACCGACCGTCTGCTAGGCTCCCGGCCTTCCTCACCGCTCAATCATCGAGAAAATAGCCGCGTGCCCGACGCCATTCTGCGCCTCGCCCTGCCTTCGCCCCTGCGCCGCCTGTTCGATTACCGCGCCCCTGCCGGGGTCCTGCGCGACCAGTTGCAACCGGGCATGCGCTTGCGGGTGCCGTTCGGCCGGCGGGAGATGATCGGGATTCTGGTGGAGGTCACCGACACCAGTGAAGTACCGGCAGAAAAACTCAAACCGGCCCTGGCCCTGCTCGACGCCACACCGCCCTTGCCACCCGCATTATTCAAGCTGTGCCTGTGGACCTCTCAGTATTATCAGCACAGCCTCGGCGACACCTTGAGCTGGGCGCTGCCGGTGTTGTTGCGTCAGGGTGAGCTGGCCGAAGCGCGCCAGGAACGTTTCTGGTCCGCCGCGCCTGGCGCCAGCCTCGATGACCCGCGTATCGCCCGCGCCCCGCGTCAGCGTGAAGCGCTGGCGACACTGGCCCAGCATCCCCACGGCGTCGCTCATCAATTGCTGAGCAAACTGATGCTGAGCAAGGACAGCCTCGACCTGCTGCTGGCCAAGGACCTGGTGCAAGTCGAAATCCGCAAGCACGCTCCCGGCGCGCGCCACGAGCATTGGCTGGCGCAACCCGAGTTGCCGCTCAACCCTGAGCAACGCGCCGCTTATGAAGCGATTCGCGCCGGGTTCGACAGTTATCACGCGTTCCTGCTGGCCGGCGTCACCGGCAGCGGCAAGACCGAAGTCTATTTGCAGCTGATTCGTGAAACCCTCGAAGCCGGCAAGCAAGCACTGGTGTTGATCCCGGAGATCAACCTCGGCCCGCAAACCCTGGCGCGCTTCGAGCAACGATTCAATGCGCGCATCGCGCTGATCCACTCGGCGGTCAACGACCGCGAGCGTCTTGAAGCCTGGCTCGCCGCCCGGGATGGCGACGCCGACATTATTATCGGCACCCGCTCGGCGCTGTTCACACCGATGAAAAATCCCGGCCTGATCATCATCGACGAAGAGCACGACGGCTCCTATAAACAGCAGGAAGGCCTGCGCTATCACGCCCGCGACCTGGCATTGGTGCGCGCACGACAGGAAAACATCCCGATCGTGCTCGGCTCTGCCACGCCTTCGCTGGAAAGCCTGCACAACGCCTACACCGGTCGGTACGGCCTCCTACGGCTGAACGAGCGGGCGGGCGGCGCGAAGCAACCGCGCTTCCTTCGCCTGGATGTGAAAAGTCGCCCGCTCGACAGCGGTATTTCCGGGCCAATGCAGCAAGCCATTGGCCAGACACTCGCAGCCGGCCAACAAGTGTTGGTGTTTCTCAACCGTCGAGGTTTCGCGCCGACGCTGTTGTGCCACGACTGTGGCTGGATGTCCGAATGCCAGCGCTGCGATGCGCGGATGACCGTGCACCAGCGCTCCGGCGAACTGCGCTGCCACCATTGCGGCTACGTCGAACGCGTGCCCCGGCACTGTCCGAAATGCGGCAAGGTCGACTTGCGACCCGTCGGCGCCGGCACCGAACGTGCCGAAGAACGCCTGGCCATCCTGTTTCCGGACGTGCCGGTGCTGCGGGTCGACCGCGACAGCACATCGCGCAAGGACGCGATGAATCAGTTGTTCGCGACCATTCAGAAGGGTCAGCCATGCATTCTGGTGGGCACGCAGATGCTTGCCAAAGGGCATCACTTTCCACGGGTAACGCTGGTGTCGATTCTCGATGCCGACGGCGGACTGTTCTCCGGCGACTTCCGCGCCAGCGAGCGCATGGCGCAACTGATCGTTCAGGTGGCCGGACGTGCGGGCCGGGCTGAAGAGCCGGGCAAAGTGATTATCCAGACGCATCTGGCGGATCATCCGCTGCTGGTGCAATTGACCGAACAAGGTTACTTCGCCTTTGCCGAGCAGGCGCTGAGCGAGCGGCGTTCTGCCGGTTTGCCGCCATTTGCGCATTTGGCGCTGCTGCGGGCGGAAGCGCACAAACCGGGGCAGGCGGAAGGGTTTCTGGATGAAGCATGCAGTGAGGCTGAACGGTTGCTGGCCGAACAGAACCTGACCGGGATCGAGCTGCTAGGGCCAGTGCCGGCGCCGATGGAACGCCGGGCCGGGCGTTATCGCGCGCAGTTGTTACTGCAAGCGACGGCGCGGGCGCCGCTGCATCGGTTACTGGCCAATTGGTTGCTGGTACTGGAGCAGATGCCGAGCGGGCGGGCGGTGCGCTGGTCGCTGGATGTCGACCCTGTGGATTTATACTGAAACCCAGTGGCGAGGGAGCTTGCTCCCGCTCGGTTGCGAAGCGGCCGCAAACTGCCAACCGAGAACCGCCAGACAGATTAAGGCGACTGATTTAGGACCGCTACGCGCCCCAGCGGGAGCAAGCTCCCTCGCCACAAGGGAATCATCCGCCGTAAGTCCGCAATGAACCTACAATGGTTGGCAAGCCCGCCTTCGCAACGGATAATGCCCAGTTTTTCCACCAGCGCATCGAAGCGCCGCCGCGCTTGCGGTCGAAAGAGAAGACCATGAAAGACACCATTCGCCAGCTGATCCAACAAGCCATCACCCAACTCGTCAACGAAGGTGTGTTGCCTGAAGGCCTGTCGCCGGCGATCCAGGTGGAAAACTCCCGCGACAAGAAGAACGGCGATTTCGCCAGCAACATCGCCATGATGCTGGCCAAGCCTGCCGGCATGAAGCCGCGGGATCTGGCCGAGAAAATCATCGCCGCACTGCCGGCCGACGAGAACGTCACCAAGACCGAAATCGCCGGCCCTGGCTTCCTGAACTTCTTCCAGAACACCCAGGCCCTGGCCACTCGCCTCGACGCCGCGTTGGCCGACGAGCACATCGGCGTACGCAAGGCCGGCCCGGTGCAACGCACGGTTGTCGATCTGTCGGCACCGAACCTGGCAAAAGAGATGCACGTCGGTCACTTGCGCTCGACCATCATCGGCGACGGCGTGGCCCGCGTGCTGGAATTCCTCGGCGACGAAGTGATCCGCCAGAACCACGTGGGCGACTGGGGCACCCAGTTCGGCATGTTGATGGCGTACTTGCAGGAAAACCCGATCACCAGCGACGAGCTGTCGGACCTGGAAAACTTCTATCGCGCCGCCAAGCAACGCTTCGACGAATCCGAAGAGTTCGCCGACCGCGCCCGTGGCCTGGTGGTCAAGCTGCAAGCCGGCGACCCGGACTGCCTGGCGCTGTGGACCAAGTTCAAGGACATCTCGCTGTCCCACTGCCAGAAAATCTACGAACTGCTGAACGTCAAACTGACCATGGCCGACGTGATGGGCGAAAGCGCCTACAACGACGACCTGATCAACGTGGTCAACGACCTCAAGGCCGCCGGCCTGCTGGTCGAGAGCAACGGCGCGCAGTGCGTGTTCCTCGACGAATTCAAGAACGCCGACGGCGACCCGCTGCCGGTGATCATTGTCAAGGCGGATGGCGGCTACCTCTATGCCACCACCGACCTGGCGGCCGTGCGTTACCGCAGCGGCAAGCTGAAGGCTGATCGCGCGCTGTATTTTGTCGACCAGCGCCAGGCCCTGCACTTCCAGCAAGTGTTCGCGGTCGCCCGCAAGGCCGGCTTCGTGACGCACCCGATGGAAATGGAACACATGGGCTTCGGCACCATGAATGGCGCCGATGGCCGTCCGTTCAAGACCCGTGATGGCGGCACCGTGAAGCTGATCGACCTGCTGACCGAAGCCCAGGAACGCGCCTACACCCTGGTGAAGGACAAGAACCCGGAGCTGGCCGAGGCCGAGCTGCGCAACATCGCCAAGGTCGTGGGCATTGGCGCGGTGAAATACGCCGACCTGTCCAAGCACCGCACCAGCGACTACAGCTTCAACTTCGACCTGATGCTGAACTTCGAAGGCAACACCGCGCCGTACCTGCTGTACGCGTATACCCGCGTGGCGGGCGTGTTCCGCAAGCTCGGCAAGGACTTCAGCGAAGTCGAAGGGCAGATCGTCCTGGAAGCCGCGCATGAACATGAGCTGGCTGCCAAACTCGCGCAATTCGGTGAAATACTGAACAACGTGGCCGAGAAAGGCACCCCGCACATCCTCTGCACCTACCTGTACGACGTTGCCGGCCTGTTCTCCAGCTTCTACGAGAACTGCCCGATCCTCAGCGCTGAAACCCCGGCGCAAATGCAAAGCCGCCTGCGCCTCGCCGCGCTGACCGGCCGAACTCTCAAGCAAGGCCTGGAACTCTTGGGTCTGGAAACTCTGGAGCGTATGTAAGTTGGCTGCCAAGAAAAAACCTGCACCCAAGCGTGGCGCCAGCCGTTACCAAGCTCCTGCAAAGCAACCGATTCCGGGCTGGCTGTGGATGGCCATCGGCCTGACGGTCGGCGCGTTCATTGTGTTCCTGATGAAGCTGGAACCGGGCAAGGGTAGCGAGAGCGTCAAGCGCGAGAAGATCGAGCAGCAGAAAGCCAGCAAGATCGCCGAGGCCAACAAGACCCCGCCGAGCCCGACGCAACCGGTGAAGCCGAAGTACGACTTCTACACCCTGCTGCCGGAATCGGAAGTGATCGTGCCGCCGGATGCCGTGCCGGAGAAAACGCCGCCGACGCCGGCTGTACCGACCACGCCGGTCACACCAGCGGAAGCGGCGAAGATCGACACTGCGCGCGCTCAAGCGGCATTGGCCGGCATCACCCCGCCACCGCCGCCACCCGTGGCCAAGGCCGCGCCGGTGACCAAGTTTTTCCTGCAGGCCGGCTCGTTCCGCAAGGAAGCCGATGCCGACAAGGTGCGTGCGCAGATCATCTTGCTCGGTCAGGCGGTGGCGGTTGAATCCGGCACGGTCAAAGACGAGACCTGGTATCGCGTTTTGGTTGGACCGTTCAGCAACCGCGAACAACTGACCACCGCGCAGAAGCAACTGGCCGGCGCGGGCTTCAGCAACCTGTTGTTACAACAACGCCAGAACCGCTGATTCCCCCGGGACACAACCTGCTTTGTGGCGAGGGAGCTTGCTCCCGCTGGAGTGCGAAGCGCTCCCAATTCAGCCATCGCGGCTTATAGACAAACCGCGATGGCCGGATTTACGACTGCTTCGCAGCCGAGCGGGAGCAAGCTCCCTCGCCACAGGTATTCGCTCCAAGCCTTTTTTGCGAGCTGCACACCGCTCGTCCCCCGGCATACCCCGCAGTTGAAAAACGCTCCACCACCCCCATATGAGTTGGCATAAGGCATTTTCGCCCCGCTGCGTGGAGACTCTCCCTTGACCACCATCGTTTCAGTTCGCCGCCACGGCAAAGTCGTCATGGGCGGCGACGGCCAGGTTTCTCTCGGCAATACCGTGATGAAAGGCAACGCGAAGAAAGTTCGTCGCCTTTACCACGGCCAGGTTATCGCCGGTTTTGCCGGGGCCACCGCTGACGCCTTCACCCTCTTCGAGCGCTTCGAAGGCCAGCTCGAGAAACATCAAGGTCACCTGGTTCGCGCCGCCGTCGAACTCGCCAAAGAATGGCGCACCGACCGCTCCCTCAGCCGCCTCGAAGCCATGCTCGCGGTCGCCAACAAAGACGCGTCCCTGATCATCACCGGCAACGGCGACGTGGTCGAACCCGAAGAAGGCCTGATCGCCATGGGTTCCGGTGGCGGTTACGCCCAGGCTGCCGCCAGCGCGCTGCTGAAGAAAACCGATCTGTCCGCCCGCGAAATCGTCGAAACCGCGCTCGGCATCGCCGGCGACATCTGCGTATTCACCAACCACACCTTCACCATTGAGGAGCAGGACCTCGCCGAGTAAGCCTGTTCCGGCCTTAGCGCCACGGCTCACTTTTGCTTGAGGACCGCCAATTACTATGTCCATGACTCCCCGTGAAATCGTCCACGAACTCAATCGCCACATCATCGGCCAGGACGATGCCAAGCGCGCCGTCGCCATCGCGCTGCGCAACCGCTGGCGCCGGATGCAGCTGCCGGAAGAACTGCGCGTTGAAGTCACACCCAAGAACATCCTGATGATCGGCCCGACCGGTGTCGGTAAAACCGAGATCGCCCGTCGCCTGGCCAAACTGGCCAACGCGCCGTTCATCAAGGTCGAAGCGACCAAGTTCACCGAGGTCGGCTACGTCGGTCGCGACGTCGAGTCGATCATTCGTGATCTGGCTGACGCCGCTATCAAGCTGCTGCGCGAACAGGAAATGACCAAGGTTCGCCACCGCGCCGAAGACGCCGCGGAAGAGCGCATCCTCGACGCCCTGCTGCCACCGGCGCGCATGGGTTTCAGCAACGATGACACCCCGTCGGCCGACTCCAACACCCGCCAGCTGTTCCGCAAGCGCCTGCGCGAAGGTCAGCTGGATGACAAGGAGATCGAAATCGAAGTCGCCGAAGTGGCCGGCGTCGATATCTCCGCGCCACCGGGCATGGAAGAAATGACCAACCAGCTGCAAAGCCTGTTCGCCAACATGGGCAAGGGCAAACGCAAGAGCCGCAAGCTTAAGGTCAAGGAAGCGCTGAAGCTGGTGCGCGACGAAGAAGCCAGCCGCCTGGTCAACGATGAAGAGTTGAAGGCCAAGGCGCTGGAAGCGGTCGAGCAGCACGGCATTGTGTTCATCGACGAAATCGACAAGGTGGCCAAGCGCGGTAACTCCGGTGGCGTCGATGTGTCTCGTGAAGGCGTACAGCGCGACCTGCTGCCGCTGATCGAAGGCTGCACCGTCAACACCAAACTGGGCATGGTCAAGACCGACCACATCCTGTTCATCGCTTCCGGCGCATTCCACTTGAGCAAGCCGAGCGATCTGGTGCCTGAGTTGCAAGGTCGTCTGCCGATCCGTGTCGAGCTGAAAGCGCTGACACCGGAAGATTTCGAACGCATTCTCAGCGAGCCGCACGCGTCCCTCACCGAGCAATATTGCGCACTGCTGAAAACCGAAGGCCTGGCCATCGAGTTCCAGCCGGACGGCATCAAGCGCATCGCCGAGATCGCCTGGCAGGTCAACGAGAAGACCGAGAACATCGGTGCCCGTCGCCTGCACACCTTGCTTGAGCGACTGCTCGAAGAGGTGTCGTTCAGCGCCGGTGACCTGGCCAGCGCCCACGACGGCAAGGTGATCCTGATCGACGCCGACTACGTCAACAGCCACCTGGGCGAATTGGCGCAGAACGAAGACCTGTCCCGTTATATCCTGTAAGCAACATTCTGTGTGAGCGGGCTCCTGTGGCGAGGGAGCTCGCTCCCGCTGGGTCGCGAAGCGGCCCCGAATTCGGCGAATGCTGCCTGTCAGCAAAACCCGTTCGCCGGATTTACGACTGCTGCGCAGCCGAGCGGGAGCAAGCTCCCTCGCCACAGGATCACCCGCCACCCTCAAGACGGATGACCGGCCCATGACGACCCAACTCCCCACCGACATCAAGCTGCACAAAGCCTCGAAAACCCTGTCGCTGAAATACGCGTCCGGCGAGGAGCATCACCTGCCCGCCGAGTTCTTGCGCGTGCACTCTCCTTCCGCCGAGGTCCAGGGCCACGGCAAACCTATCCTGCAATTTGGCAAGATCGGCGTAGGCCTGACCAAGGTAGAACCGGCCGGTCAGTACGCACTGAAATTGACCTTCGACGATGGCCACGACAGCGGCCTGTTCACCTGGGATTACTTGTACCAGTTGGGCGTGCGTCAGGAGGATCTCTGGAACGATTATCTTGCCGAACTGAAAGCGGCCGGAAAGACCCGCGACCCGAACGAGTCTGTCGTCAAGCTGATGCTCTAGCCCAGGCTTCTTGCGCTTTAGAGGGCATTTTCTAATTTCATCTGTTTGAATGCTTGGCCGCGAGGCCAGTCATTGGCCTGCTTGCGAAAAAAATTAAACTCGGGTAACCAATGGAGCTGGCAAGTTCCCTGCAGTGCTCTCTGCGAACAAAAAAGCAGCGATGCAGAATTAACGGTCACCCGAGCAGTAGTACCTGGCATTGGCTGTGTACCTACACAGCTGGACCCTGGTACTCGTCTCAGGACAATGGAGCGTCGTAGATGAGTAACAAGAATAACGATGACTTGAAGTATCAGGCCTCGGAAAACACCCTGGGGCTGAATCCTGTCGTTGGGCTGCGTGGAAAGGATCTACTGGCTTCTGCTCGAATGGTGCTCAGGCAGGCCATCCGGCAACCGATTCATAGCGCCAGGCATGTCGCTCATTTCGGCCTTGAACTCAAGAACGTGCTCTTCGGCAAGTCCGAGCTGCAACCCACCAGCGATGACCGTCGCTTCCACGATCCGGCCTGGAGCCAGAACCCGCTCTACAAACGTTATCTGCAAACTTACCTGGCGTGGCGCAAGGAACTCCACGACTGGATCGACGACAGCAACCTCGGGCCCAAGGATGTGGCACGCGGGCATTTCGTGATCAACCTCATGACCGAGGCCATGGCCCCGACCAACAGTGCGGCCAACCCGGCGGCGGTCAAACGTTTCTTCGAAACCGGTGGCAAGAGCCTGCTCGACGGCCTCTCGCACCTGGCCAAGGATCTGGTGCACAACGGCGGTATGCCGAGCCAGGTCAACATGGGCGCGTTCGAAGTCGGCAAGAGCCTGGGCGTGACCGAAGGCGCCGTGGTCTTTCGCAACGACGTGCTGGAGCTGATCCAGTACCGGCCGACCACCGAGCAGGTGCACGAGCGCCCCTTGCTGGTGGTGCCGCCGCAGATCAACAAGTTCTATGTATTCGACCTGAGCCCGGACAAAAGCCTGGCGCGTTTTTGCCTGCGCAATCACGTGCAGACTTTCATCGTCAGCTGGCGCAACCCGACCAAGGAGCAACGCGAGTGGGGTCTTTCGACCTACATCGAAGCGCTCAAGGAAGCGGTCGACGTGGTCACCGCGATCACCGGCAGCAAAGACGTGAACATGCTCGGCGCCTGCTCGGGCGGCATCACCTGCACCGCGCTGCTGGGCCACTACGCCGCGATCGGCGAGAAGAAGGTCAACGCCCTCACCTTGCTGGTGAGCGTGCTGGACACCACCCTGGACAGCGACGTGGCCCTGTTCGTCGACGAGCAGACCCTCGAAGCCGCCAAGCGTCATTCCTATCAGGCCGGTGTGCTGGAAGGCCGTGACATGGCGAAGGTGTTCGCCTGGATGCGGCCCAACGATCTGATCTGGAACTACTGGGTCAACAACTACCTGCTCGGCAACGAGCCGCCGGTGTTCGACATTCTGTTCTGGAACAACGACACCACACGGTTGCCCGCCGCATTCCACGGCGACCTGATCGAGATGTTCAAAAACAACCCGCTGATTCGTCCGGACGCACTGGAAGTGTGCGGCACGCCGATTGATCTGAAACAGGTCACGGCGGACATCTATTCCCTGGCCGGCACCAACGACCACATCACCCCGTGGAAGTCCTGCTACAAATCGGCGCAACTGTTCGGTGGCAAGGTTGAGTTCGTGTTGTCCAGCAGCGGGCATATCCAGAGCATTCTGAACCCGCCGGGCAACCCGAAATCACGTTACATGACCAGCACCGAGATGCCGGTGAAGGCCGAGGACTGGCAGGAAAATTCCACCAAGCACACCGATTCCTGGTGGCTGCACTGGCAGGCCTGGCAAGCGGAACGTTCGGGCGAACTGAAAAAAGCTCCGACAAAACTGGGCAACAAGGCTTACCCCGCGGGTGAAGCTGCACCAGGCACTTACGTACATGAGCGGTAAATGACACACCCTGATCCGCTGCAGGAGCGGAGCCTGCTCAGCGCCTGCAGCGGATCGGGATAATTAACCCACAGGGCTTGAAGCATGCCGCAACCGTTCATTTTTCGTACCGTCGACCTGGATGGCCAGACCCTCCGCACGGCGGTACGCCCCGGCAAGCCTCACTTGACGCCCTTGCTGATTTTCAATGGCATCGGCGCCAACCTGGAGCTGGTGTTTCCGTTCGTCGCGGCGTTGGACCCGGACCTCGAAGTCATCGCTTTCGATGTCCCGGGTGTTGGCGGCTCGTCGACACCGAACCGGCCGTATCGTTTTCCGGGCCTGGCCAAACTCACGGCACGGATGCTCGATTATCTCGATTACGGGCAAGTCAACGTGATCGGTGTGTCGTGGGGCGGCGCCCTCGCCCAGCAGTTTGCCTACGACTATCCCGAGCGCTGCAAAAAACTGGTGCTGGCGGCGACGGCGGCAGGTGCGGTGATGGTGCCGGGCAAGCCGAAAGTGCTGTGGATGATGGCCAGTCCACGGCGCTACATCCAGCCCTCTCACGTGATTCGCATTGCGCCAATGATCTACGGCGGCTCGTTCCGACGCGATCCGACACTCGCCGCCAGCCATGCGGCAAAGGTGCGTTCGGCCGGCAAGCTCGGTTACTACTGGCAGCTGTTCGCCGGCCTCGGCTGGACCAGCATTCACTGGCTGCACAAGATCAACCAGCCGACGCTGGTGCTGGCAGGTGACGATGATCCTCTGATCCCGCTGATCAACATGCGCATGCTGGCCTGGCGGATTCCCAATGCTCAGTTGCACATCATCGATGACGGGCATCTGTTCCTGATCACCCGCGCCGAGGCCGTGGCGCCGATCATCATGAAATTCCTCGAGGAAGAACGGCAGCGCGCCGTGATGCATCCGCATCCGGCGCCATTGGGCGGTTAGCCGACTCATCGTCGGTCGGCAGGACGCCGCGCCGCGCAACAACCCGTTACAGCGTCTATGGTGTTCTGGTTCGGTGTATTTGTTTTAGGCCTGAAGACGAAGGAGTGTTGATTCATGCGCGAAAAACCAACGAAGGAGTTTCTGCCCACTCCCGCCGCGTTCATCAACGCACAGAGTGCGATTACCGGCCTGCGTGGTCGGGATCTGCTGTCAACCCTGCGCAGTGTTGCCGCCCATGGTTTGCGCAACCCGGTGCACAGCGCCCGACACGCCTTGAAGCTGGGCGGTCAATTGGGGCGGGTGTTGCTGGGCGAAACCCTGCACCCGACCAACCCGCATGACAGTCGCTTCGCCGACCCGGCCTGGAGCCTCAATCCGTTTTATCGCCGCAGCCTGCAGGCGTACCTGAGTTGGCAGAAGCAGGTCAAAAGCTGGATCGACGAAAGCAACATGAACCCGGACGATCGCGCCCGCGCCCACTTCGCGTTCGCCTTGCTCAACGATGCGGTGTCACCGTCCAACACCCTGCTCAATCCGCTGGCGATCAAGGAGATCTTCAACTCCGGCGGCAACAGCCTGGTGCGCGGCATCGGTCATCTGGTCGATGATTTCCTGCACAACGACGGCCTGCCCAGGCAAGTCACCAAGCAGGCGTTCGAGGTCGGCAAAACGGTCGCCACCACCACCGGCTCCGTGGTGTTTCGCAATGAGCTGCTGGAGCTGATCCAGTACAAGCCGATGAGCGAGAAGCAGTATTCCAAACCGCTGCTGGTGGTGCCGCCACAGATCAACAAGTACTACATTTTCGACCTGAGCCCGAGCAACAGCTTCGTTCAGTTTGCCCTGAAAAACGGCCTGCAGACCTTCATGATCAGTTGGCGCAACCCGGATGTGCGTCATCGCGAATGGGGCCTATCGACGTACGTCGAAGCCGTCGAAGAAGCGATGAATGTGTGCCGGGCGATTACCGGTGCCCGGGACGTGAATCTGATGGGCGCTTGCGCTGGCGGGCTGACCATCGCCGCGCTGCAAGGCCATTTGCAAGCCAAACGACAGTTGCGCAGGGTATCCAGCGCAACCTATCTGGTGAGCCTGCTCGACAGTCAGATGGAGAGCCCCGCGACCCTGTTCGCCGACGAACAGACACTGGAAGCGGCCAAGCGTCGGTCATATCAGAAAGGCGTACTGGATGGCCGCGACATGGCCAAGGTCTTCGCCTGGATGCGCCCCAACGATTTGATCTGGAGCTACTTCGTCAACAACTACCTGCTGGGCAAGGAGCCGCCGGCGTTCGACATTCTCTACTGGAACAACGACAACACGCGTCTGCCGGCGGCCTTTCACGGTGACCTGCTGGACTTCTTCAAGCACAACCCGCTGAGTCATCCAGGGGGTCTTGAAGTGTGCGGCACGCCGATCGATTTGCAGAAAGTCACGGTCGACAGCTTCAGCGTGGCCGGCATCAACGACCACATCACCCCATGGGATGCCGTGTACCGCTCGACCCTGCTGCTGGGTGGCGAGCGGCGCTTCTTGCTGTCCAACAGCGGGCATGTGCAGAGCATCCTCAACCCGCCTTCCAACCCGAAAGCCAACTTCATCGAAAGCACAAAACTGAGCGGCGATCCCCGGGCCTGGTATTACGACGCCAAACAAGTCGACGGCAGTTGGTGGACGCAGTGGCTGGGCTGGATCCAGGAACGCTCGGGCACACAGAAAGAAACCCACATGGCGCTCGGCAACCAGAATTATCCACCGATGGAGGCAGCACCCGGTACTTACGTGCGCGTGCGCTGACGCTCAACACACCACGGCCGGCATCGACCGTGGCATGACCTGATCATTAAGAAGACTGGATGAAAACCCGCGACCGGATCCTCGAATGTGCCCTGCAGTTGTTTAACCAGAAGGGCGAACCGAACGTCTCCACCATGGAAGTTGCCAACGAAATGGGCATCAGCCCGGGCAACCTCTACTACCACTTCCACGGCAAGGAACCGCTGATTCTCGGGTTGTTCGAACGTTTCCAGGCGGAACTCGCGCCGCTGCTCGATCCGCCGTCCGACGTGGAACTGGCCCCTGAAGACTATTGGCTGTTTCTGCATTTGATCGTAGAGCGCCTGGCTCATTACCGGTTTCTGTTCCAGGACCTGTCGAACCTCGCCGGGCGGTTGCCGAAACTGGCCAAAGGAATACGCAATCTGCTCAATGCACTGAAGCGCACGCTGGCTTCATTGCTGGCGCGGCTGAAGGCTCAAGGGCTGTTGGTCAGCGACACGCAGGCGCTGGGGCAACTGGTGGAGCAGATCACCATGACGCTGCTGTTCTCGCTGGACTATCAGCGGATTCTGGATCGTGAGGGTGAAGTGAGACTGGTGGTGTACCAGATCATGATGCTGGTGGCGCCGCATCTGCTGCCGCCGATCAAGGTTGCGACTGAACAGCTGGCGCTGCAATACCTCGAAGAACACGAATAACCCCCGAACACCGCGGCCCCTGTGGGAGCCAGCCTGCTAGCTCCCACAGGGGTCGCGGTGTTTGCAGAATCGTGCACAAACAAAAACGCCCGGCCTTTACAGGCCGGGCGTTTTTTTGAGCCCTGGAATCAGGACTGACTGGTTGGCGTCGATGGAGCTGGCGCAGCAGTCGGGGTTGCAGCAGGGGTCGGCGCGGAAGCGGAGTTCGATGCGCTTACAGTCGACGGGGTTGCCGGTTTGGCGGCAGCCACTGCTGGTTTGGGTGCAGCGGCTTTCGGCGCTGCCGGTTTTTTCACTGCTGGCTTCTTCGCTGCGGCAGGTTTTGCCGCTGGCTTGGTTGCCGGTTTGGCGGCTGCGGTTTTCGCTGCAGGCTTGGCGGCTGGTTTAGCTGCGGCTTTGGCGGCGACCGGTTTGGCCGCTGGCTTGGCTGCGGCAGGTTTGGCAGCAGCCGTTTTGGCAGCAGGCTTGGCCGCTGCTTTTGCAGCGGGTTTGGCAGCCGGTTTAGCGGCTGCTTTTGCCAGTGGCTTGGCAGCCGTTTTAGCAGCAGGTTTGGCCGCTGCGGTTTTCGCCGCAACAGGCGCAACCTTGGCACCGGTGAGTCGTTCGATTTGCTTGGTCAGGGTATCGACCTTGCTGTGCAGCGCTTTCACTTCATTACGGCTTGGTACGCCCAGACGCGAAATGGCGCTGTTCAGGCGCTTGTCGAAAGCGCCTTCCAGCTCATCCCACTTGCCCAGCGCACGATCTTTCACGCCACTGATGCGCGACTTGGCCGAGGAAGCGGAGTCCTTGACGTCGTCGACTTTTTTGCCAACTGCGTTCTTGGTGAGCTTTTCGGCTTTCTCGCCGTCTTTGACCAATGCATCGAAGAGCTTGCTGCCGTCAGTGTCGATCTTCGAGTACACGCCTAAACCAGCCAGCCAGATTTTGCGGGAGTAGTCTTCGACTTTCCCAATCCACGAGCTGCCTTCTTTTTCGGTGTTCTTTTTACCAGCCATCCCGTTCTCCTTAAGATTTACGCGCGACGCGTTCGAGCAATGCCGTCAGCTCATCGAGCTTAGCAGAGAGTGTCTCAACGTCATGTTTAGACGGAATGCCGATACGATTCAAGGCACTTGCAACACGCGAGTCGAAAGCCTTCTCGACCTTGTCGAGTTGAAGTTCGACCTTGCCTTTGAATGTGCTCACTTCACTCTTGGCTTCATCGATCTCGGCGTTAGCGGCTTCAAGTTTCTCGGAGACTACTTTTTTGCCTTTGGTTTCAACGGTTTGACCCGCTTTTACCAGCTCTTGAAAATACTCGCTGCCCTCTTGGCCGACCTTGGTGTAGGCACCCAGGCCTGCCAGCCAGATCTTGCGGGCATAGGATTTGACGTCGCTCAGAGCGGTTGTCGAAGCGTCGATTTTTTTCTTCAAAATAACTTTGGCCATGGTGCACCTCACGCGCAGAAGGTTTGAGGAACTGCCCGCGAAAGTGTCGGGCTCAGGCACAAAGTAGGGAGAAAAATTAGAAACGGCACCCTAACAACTGACATAAACAGGTGCTGCATGACCGAGATCAATTGTGGCGAGGGCGCTTGCTCCCGCTCGACTGCGCAGCAGTCGCAAACTGGCGAACCGAATGTCCCTGAGAATATGCAGTGCCAGTGTTGGGGGCGCTTCGCACCCCAGCGGGAGCAAGCTCCCTCGCCACAGGTATAGGCTCGATCTCAGGCGAGGGCTTTATCGAGGGCCTTTTCGATTTCCGATTTGATCATGCCGCTCATGGCCGACATCATCAGGCCCAACTCCACATCGACGCGGATCGAATCTTCGCTGACATGCACTGCGCCTTTCACCCCGGAACGCTTGAGGTTCAGGGTATCGCCAGACCACTGCGGCTCCAGGCCATATTGATCGGACAGCTTCTGCGCCAACTGGTCGGCCTTCTCGCGGGCCGCTTCCTTGCCCAGGCCGTGGGCACGCTCAACACTAATACGGGCCATCGAATGACTCCTGCTTTATGGATACTTTCCTGAAGCATCTTGACCGCTGCTGCGGCAAAACGTCCCGGCGGTTGCCTATCTTACCTTCAGCCTTGCCAAGACAAAGCAGGCCACCGGGATTAGAATGTCCCGCATTCTCTTCTGGTGACAGCGATATGACTGATCAGCGCAAAGGCAGCGATGCCGAACCCACCACTCACTTCGGTTTCAAAAACGTTCCGGAAAGCCAAAAAGCGGAAAAAGTCGCTGAGGTTTTCCACTCGGTAGCCGCCAAGTACGACTTGATGAACGACCTCCTGTCGGGCGGCATGCACCGCTTGTGGAAGCGTTTCGCAATCGAGCTGTCGGGCGTGCGCACCGGCAACCGCGTGCTGGACATCGCCGGTGGCACCGGCGACCTGACCAAGAAATTCTCGCACCTCGTGGGCCCGACCGGCCAGGTGGTGTTGGCCGACATCAACGAATCCATGCTCAAGGTCGGTCGTGACCGCCTGCTGGATCTCGGCGTGGCCGGCAACGTCGAATTCGTCCAGGCCGATGCTGAAAAGCTGCCGTTCCCGGACAACCACTTCGACTGCGTGACCATCGCTTTCGGCCTGCGCAACGTCACGCATAAAGAAGACGCCCTGCGCTCGATGCTGCGTGTACTCAAGCCGGGTGGCCGTTTGCTGGTGCTGGAGTTCTCCAAACCGACCAACGCGCTGATGTCCAAGGCTTACGACGCCTACTCGTTCGCCTTCATGCCACTGATGGGCAAGCTGATCACCAACGACTCGGAAAGCTATCGCTACCTGGCCGAATCGATCCGCATGCACCCGAACCAGGAAACCCTGAAGTCGATGATGGTCGAGGCCGGTTTCGATCGCGTGACCTATCACAACATGACCGCAGGCATCGTCGCCCTGCACCGCGGCATCAAACCCTGATGCTGCTGGCCGGCCTGCTCGCCAGCGTTGAACTCGGTCTGAACCGGGTGCTGCGTCTCGACAGCACGGCGCTGCCGCGGCTGGCGCATTTGAGCGGCAAGGTGATTGCCGTCGACTGCCGCAGCCCGGCGCTGCAACTGTTCATTTTGCCCAGCGACGAAGGCTTGATGCTGGCCTCACACTGGGAAACCGGTGCCGACTGCACCTTGCGTGCACCGGCCTCCAGCCTGTTGAAACTGGCGATGAGCAAGGACAAGACCTCGGTCCTGCATGGCCCTGAAGTTGAACTCGACGGTGACAGCGGCGTGTTGCTGGAACTGGCGGCGATCCTTCAGGACCTCGAGCTGGACTGGGAGTACGAACTCTCGCGCTGGCTCGGCCCCGTCGCCACGTCCCTGCTCGGCGGTCACCTGCGCAGCCGCGCACGCTGGTATCAGCAAGGGTTCGCCAGCCTCAATCAGAACCTGGGCGAATACCTGGCCGAAGAATCGCGCACCCTCGTCGGTCAGCGCGAAGCCGAAGCCGGTTTCAGTGAACTGGACCAGATCAAACTCGATCTGGAACGTCTCGAGGCGCGTTTCGAGCGCCTTTCCCGATCCCTCGACCCAAGCGATAACGCATGAAGCTGCTTGCCGTCCGCCGTTTGTTGCGCATCCAGCGCGTTGTGATTCGCTACCGCCTCGATGACCTGCTGTTCGCCCTGCCGCTGCCGTGGTTTCTGCTGGCGCTGCGCTACGCCTTGCCGTGGCGCTGGTTCCCGCGCAAGACGCTGGACCTGAGCCGTGGCGCGCGATTGCGCCTGGCGCTGCAGGACCTGGGGCCGATTTTCATCAAGTTCGGGCAGATCCTGTCCACCCGCCGCGACCTGCTGCCGGAAGACATCGCCGACGAGCTGATGAAGCTGCAGGACCGCGTGCCGCCGTTCGATTCGCAAGTGTCGATCAAGCTGATCGAAGAACAGCTCGGCAAGAAAATCAGTGAAGTGTTCAGCCGCTTTGACGTCGAACCGCTGGCTTCCGCTTCGGTGGCGCAGGTGCATGCCGCGCAGCTGAAAACCGGTGAAGAGGTCGTCGTCAAAGTCATCCGCCCGGGCCTGAAGCCGATCATCGCCCAGGACCTGGCGTGGTTGTTCATCCTCGCCCGCGCAGCGGAAAAGCTCTCGGCCGATGCACGCCTGCTGCACCCGGTGGACGTGGTCAGCGACTACGAAAAAACCATCTACGACGAACTCGACCTGCTGCGCGAGGCTGCCAACGCCAGCCAGTTGAAACGCAACTTCGATGGCTCGCCGTTGCTGTACGTGCCGCAAGTCTATTGGGACTGGTGCCGGCCGAAAGTGCTGGTGATGGAACGCATCTACGGGATTCAGGTGACCGATCTGGCGACCCTCGCCGATCAACGCACCGACATGAAAATGCTCGCCGAGCGCGGCGTGGAAATTTTCTTCACCCAGGTGTTCCGCGACAGTTTCTTCCACGCCGACATGCACCCCGGCAACATCTTCGTCAGCACCGTCAACCCGTGGAGCCCGCAATACATTGCGATCGACTGCGGCATCGTCGGCAGCCTGACCCCGGAAGACCAGGATTACCTGGCGCGCAACCTGTTCGCGTTCTTCAAGCGTGATTACCGTCGTGTGGCGCAACTGCACATCGATTCGGGCTGGGTGCCGGCGGAAACCAAACTCAACGAATTCGAAGCGGCGATCCGCACGGTGTGCGAGCCAATCTTCGAAAAACCGTTAAAAGATATTTCATTCGGCCAAGTGCTGATGCGCCTGTTCCAGACCGCTCGACGCTTCAACATGGAAGTGCAGCCGCAGCTGGTGCTGCTGCAAAAAACCTTGTTGAACATCGAAGGCCTGGGCCGTCAGTTGTACCCGGACCTCGATTTGTGGAATACCGCCCAACCGTTCCTCGAACGCTGGATGCGTGAACGCGTCAGCCCCAAGGCCTTGCTCGGCAACGTGCAGAGCCAGTTCGAGCAACTGCCGCACCTGGCCAACATGGCGCGTGATCTGCTCGAGCGCATGTCCCAGCCCCACGCCTACGACCCGCCGCCACCGTGGCATCGGCGCCGGGACGACTGGTTCCTGCGGCTGCTCGGCACAGCCCATCTGGCCGGCGGCGCAATACTCGCCGTTGGCGGGCCGCTGAATGAACTGGCTTACTGGCCGGCCGGGATCATGATGGCCGTCGGTTTGTATCTGGTCGTTCGCCGATAGCCAGTTGTGTGATCCACTGGCACACTGTTTGAACGTTGGGCCCTGCTAATGAAGTGCGGGGCCCGCTGTCGGAGTCGAAGATGAAAAACTGGCTGGACGAGATCAAGTGGGACGCCGATGGCCTGGTGCCGGCAATTGCCCAGGATCACAAGACCGGGCGCGTCCTGATGATGGCCTGGATGAACCGTGAAGCGCTGGAACTGACCGCTGCCGAAAACCGTGCCATTTACTGGTCACGTTCCCGTGGCAAGCTGTGGCGCAAGGGCGAAGAGTCCGGTCACGTGCAAACCCTGCATGAGATGCGCCTCGACTGTGACGCCGACGTGATCATCCTGATGGTCGAGCAGATCGGCGACATTGCCTGCCATACCGGCCGTCAAAGCTGCTTCTACCGCGTCTTCGAGAACGGCGACTGGATAACCGTCGATCCGGTCCTGAAAGACCCGCACGCTATCTATTGCGCAGGACACACCCATGAGTGACACCCTGACCCGACTGGCCGAGGTACTGGAAGAGCGCAAAGGCGCCGCCGCCGACAGCTCGTATGTCGCCAGCCTGTACCACAAGGGCTTGAACAAGATTCTGGAAAAAGTCGGCGAAGAGTCGGTCGAGACCATCATTGCCGCCAAGGACGCCGCCATCAGCGGTGACTGCAGCGACGTGATCTACGAGACCGCCGACCTTTGGTTCCACAGCATGGTCATGCTTGCCCAACTGGGGCAGCATCCACAGGCTGTACTCGATGAACTGGACCGTCGTTTCGGTCTGTCCGGACACGCCGAGAAAGCCTCGCGCCCGTCCGCCTGAACAATTATTAGAGAGGAGCAGCAACATGGGCATTTTTGACTGGAAACACTGGATCGTCATCCTGGTTGTTGTCGTTCTGGTGTTCGGCACCAAGAAACTGAAAAACCTCGGCACTGACGTGGGCGAGTCGATCAAGGGCTTTCGCAAAGCCATGAACGATGAAGACAAGCCGGTTGACCCGACTGTGACCCCGGCCCAACCGGTGCCACCGGTTCAGCCACAGACCACACAGTCCGTGAACCAGCCGCACACCATCGACGTGCAGGCGCAAAAAGTCGAAGAGCCGATCCGCAAAGACGTGTGAGCACTGACTAATGTTTGGTATCAGCTTCTCTGAACTGCTGCTCGTCGGCCTCGTGGCCCTGCTGGTGCTGGGCCCCGAACGTCTGCCGGGGGCTGCGCGCACGGCCGGCCTGTGGGTCGGGCGCCTGAAGCGCAGCTTCAACGCGATCAAACAGGAAGTTGAACGTGAAATCGGTGCCGACGAGATTCGTCGGCAACTGCACAACGAGCACATCCTGTCGCTGGAGCAGGAGGCACGGAAAATCTTCACGCCGACCCAGCAGGAGGCTACGCCGGTTCAGCCGGTTGAACCTGTGGCGGAGCAGACGATTCATGCACCGATTGCAGAAGCTGCACCTGTCGCGGCACCAACGGAAACGGTGAAAACTGTTGAACCGGCAGCGGCTGTCGCATCCGTAGAACCTGTTGCTCCTGCCGCCGCGCCGACAACGCCGGCCCCTCACGACACCACTTTGCCGCCGCGAGTCTCATGAGCGATCTCCCAGAAAACGACCAGCACATGCCGCTGGTTTCGCACCTCACCGAGTTGCGTACCCGTCTGCTGCGCTGCGTAGCGGCGATCTTCATCATCTTCGCCGGGTTGTTCGCCTTCACCCAGCAGATCTACACCTTCGTCTCGACACCGTTGCGCCAGTACCTGCCGGTGGGCGCGACGATGATCGCCACCGACGTGTCGTCGCCGTTTTTAACGCCACTGAAGCTGACCATGATGGTGTCGCTGTTCCTGGCAATCCCGGTGATCCTGCATCAGATCTGGGGCTTCATTGCGCCGGGCTTGTACAAACATGAAAAACGCATCGCCGTGCCTTTGCTGGTGTCGAGCATCATGCTGTTTTACGCCGGCATGGCGTTCGCCTACTACCTGGTGTTCCCGCTGATCTTCAAATTCTTCGCCGCCGCCACCCCGGCCGGCGTGGAGATGATGACCGACATCAGCAGCTACCTCGATTTCGTCATGACGCTGTTCTTCGCCTTCGGTGTGGCGTTCGAGATCCCGGTGGCCGTGGTGCTGCTGGTCTGGATCGGCGTGGTCGACGTCAAATACCTGAAGAAAATCCGCCCGTACGTGATCATTGGCTGCTTCGTGGTCGGCATGATCCTGACGCCACCGGACATTTTCTCGCAGACGCTACTGGCCGTACCGATGTGGCTGCTGTTTGAAATCGGCATCCTGTTCGGCGGCCTGATCAGCAAGCGCGGCGACCACCCGGACGACCAACCGGTCGACGATCACAACGACCAGCCGCCAGCGACCCAAGCGTGAACCTGCTGCTCCTCGAAGAGGCCGATTTCATTGCGGCCGACCGAGTGGTCCTGCGCGATCGCCGGTTGACTCACATGCAGGAAGTTCACCGCTGTGAAGTGGGTGACAGCCTGCGCGTCGGGCGTATCGGCGGCCTGATGGGTTCGGCCGAAGTGCTGCGTCTGGACAGCGATGAAGCCGAACTGCGCGTCACCCTCGACCAACCACCACCGGCCAAGCTGCCGCTGACCCTGGTATTGGCGCTGCCGCGGCCCAAAATGCTCCGTCGGGTGTTTCAGACCGTGGCGGCCATGGGTGTGCCGCGAATCGTGCTGGTAAACAGCTACCGCGTCGAGAAGAGCTTCTGGCAGACCCAGTTTCTCGAACCTGAAGCGATTCGCGAGCAACTGATCCTCGGCCTCGAGCAGGCAAGAGATAGCGTGTTGCCTGAAATTGTCATCGAAAAACGCTTCAAACCGTTCGTCGAAGATCGACTGCCCGCGATCACCGAAGGCACCCTCGGCCTGGTCGGTCACCCCGGCAATTACCCGCCCTGCCCCCGCGGCCTGGACGAACCGGTGACCCTGGCCATCGGCCCGGAAGGCGGCTGGATTCCCTACGAAATCGATTTACTCGGCAAATCCGGCCTGCAACCAGTGCAGCTCGGCGAGCGCATCCTGCGCGTAGAGACTGCCGTCACTGCGTTGCTTGCACGCCTGTTCTAATCCGGTCCCCCGAGCTTCGCTCCAAACCCCGTGGCGAGGGAGCTTGCTCACGCTTGGGCGCGAAGCGGCCACCGTATTGAATCCCCAATATCGCGGCGACTGTTTTACGCCGGCTGCGCCGCCGAGCGGGAGCAAGCTCCCTCGTCACAGGTTAACCAAGCCAAACTCGTGCTGCGCCTACAGATTTCCGCCCGCCAGCCGATACACCTCCCATAAAACCAACTTGTGGTCCGTGGGAGTTGCAGCATGTACCGATGGCTAGCCGAGAAACTGGGGAACGTCAGCGTCAATCGCAAACTGGGTGTCGGCTTCGGTCTGGTGCTGCTTCTGACGGTGTTGATCACCGCTACCGGCTGGACAGGCCTGGGTAATGTGATCAGTCGCGGCGACAAGCTGGGATTCATTTCCAGCCTCAATGAGCTGACCAAGGATTTGCGCCTGGCCCGTCTGGATTACGAGATGCGCCGCGGCGAACAAGGTCCGGGCGCCGTCAACGACCTGCTCGGCCAACTCGATACCGGACTGAAAACCGCGCGCACGTTGATCGAACAACCGGCCGACGTAGCGATGATCGACCAGCAATTGACCGCCGTCAGCGAATATAAACTAGCCTTCGCCGCCATGACCCAGGCCGGCGCCAGCCGCGAAGACGCTCGCAGCAAACTCGGCGCCAACGCCGACAACGCTGTGGCGCGAGTCACTGAAGTCGAGAAGTCCCTGCTGCAAGGCGACAACGTGGCTGACTTCAACAACGTGGTAGAAGTCAGCAAGCTGCTGCAACAAGCCCGCTATCAGGTTCGCGGCTACACCTATAGTGGCAAGGCCGATGCCGAACAACCGGCGCTGGATGCCATCGCCAACGCGCTGAACAGCCTCGAAAGCCTTCCATCGAAACTGCCGCAGCAGCACACCGCCAATCTGCAACAGGCCAGCGAAGCGCTCAAAGCCTACCGAGCCGCGGTCACTCAGTTCCGTGACTCGCAGGTTGCGACGGCTGATGCCCTGAAACGCATGGCCGCGCAAGGCGACATCCTGCTCGGGGTCAGCAAGAAACTCACCGCCTCACAAACCGTCGTGCGTGACACCGATGCGGCACACGCCAGGAACATGCTGTTGCTGGCCACTTCCCTGGCGCTGGTCTTCGGCCTCTTCGCGGCGTGGGCGATCACACGGCAGATCGTCATTCCGTTGAGCCAGACACTGAAAGTGGCCGAGCGCATTGCCGCCGGCGACTTGACCCACAACCTCGTTTCCGAGCGCCACGATGAACTCGGTCAACTCCAGCGCGCCATGCAGAACATGACCCTGGGCCTGCGCGAATTGATCGGCGGCATCAGCGATGGCGTTACGCAAATCGCCAGCGCTGCCGAAGAACTGTCCGCAGTGACCGAGCAGACCAGCGCCGGGGTCAACAGCCAGAAGGTCGAGACCGACCAAGTGGCGACCGCGATGAACGAAATGACCGCCACCGTGCAGGAAGTCGCGCGTAACGCCGAAGAGGCCTCTGAAGCGGCTCTGGCCGCTGATCAGCAGGCCCGCGAAGGTGACAAGGTCGTTGGCGAAGCCATCGCGCAGATCGAGCGCCTGGCCCTGGAAGTCGGCAACTCCACCGAAGCCATGGGTCACCTGAAACGCGAAAGCGACAAGATCGGCAGCGTGCTCGACGTGATCAAATCCGTGGCCCAGCAAACCAACCTGCTGGCGCTCAACGCCGCGATCGAAGCCGCCCGCGCCGGTGAAGCAGGGCGTGGTTTCGCGGTGGTCGCCGACGAGGTCCGCAGCCTGGCCCAACGCACCCAGAAGTCCACCGAAGAAATCGAAGAGCTGATCGTCGGTCTGCAAAGCGGCACCCAGCAAGTCGCGACCATCATGGACAACAGCCGCAGCCTGACCGACAGCAGCGTCGAACTGACCCGCCGTGCCGGTGGCTCACTGGAAAGCATCACCCGCACCGTGTCGGCGATCCAGTCGATGAACCAGCAGATCGCCGCAGCGGCCGAACAGCAGAGCACGGTAGCCGAAGAGATCAACCGTAGCGTGCTGAACGTGCGCGATGTGTCCGAGCAGACCTCGGCCGCCAGTGAAGAGACCGCAGCCTCCAGTGTCGAGTTGGCGCGGCTGGGGACGCATTTGCAGATGCTGGTGGGCAGGTTCAAGGTTTGAGGTGATGTGCATGCCTCGGTCCGCTTGGAACCGAGTTGATGCAATCGCCAGCAGGCTGGCTCCCACAGGAGAATGCATTTCAGTGTGGGAGCCTGCCTGCTGGCGATGGGGCGCGACGCGGTCTGTCTGACCGGCCTTACTCCATATTGCCGACCTTATTCACCGCCACTACGTTGTGTGGCGCGTCGTAGATAAGCGTCATGAGGCGCGCAAACGGCGGCTCCCCTCAGGAAAAGCATCGATACGGACAAAAATTATCCGGGCGCACCAATTCGGGGACGGGGCCTAACGCACTCGCTCGTTTGCAAAAGTGTTGGCGCGTGATTTGTTGTTTCGCGGGACTGAAAGCAAAAGATCGCAGCCTTCGGCAGCTCCTACAGATTGATACCGTGCAGGAGCTGCCGAAGGCTGCGATCTTTAAAAACACCCGCCTCCTCTCAGAAGCGGGGCCTTTTATGCCAATTGAGGCTGTGCACTCAGTGGCTTGAGCGGCAGCAGCGGCGCATGGGGATCGGCTTTCACCGATTTGCGCCAGGCTTCCAGCCACGCGGAATGACCTTCGTTCCACACCTGCTCATGCAAGCGAGCCAGTGCTACCGGATCGCTCAGCAGTTGCACACGCTCGTTGTTGGTCAAACCGTCAGGCCCGACTTTCAAGGCATGGCGCACACGCTCGATCCGCAGCCATTCGATCGGCTCGGCCTCACGGTGACGCGACGTCGCCAGCGCGCACGCCAGGGCGTTCTGCTGTGGATCGACCACCGAGCGGATGAAGCCGTCTTTCAGCGCGTGGTAACGGTTTTCATGGGTGTACTGATCCGTTGCCAGCAACGCCTGCGGCGGATTGTATTCCTCGGGGATCAGGAACAGGCTCTCGTCACGGGACTTGAGGCCCAGGCCCACGCGGCTGGAGATCACCGACACCGGAATCGACAGCATCAACGAACCGACGATCGGCACCAGCCACCAGAGGAAGCTCGGGTTCAGCCAGATCACCAGCAACGCCCAGAAGAAACCCAGCAGGGTTTGCGGCCCGTGACGCTTGACCGCTTCGCTCCACGGCGTGGAGTCGTCGTCACGTTGCGGCGAGTTCCAGGTGGCGGCCCAGCCGAGGAACGCGGCGAGCACGAAGCGAGTGTGGAAAATCATCCGCACCGGCGCCAGCAACATGGAGAACAGCATCTCCAGCAGCATCGACAAGGTCACCTTGAACTTGCCGCCGAACTCTTTCGCGCCCTTGGCCCAGATCAGGATGATGCTCAACAGCTTCGGCAGGAACAGCAGCACGATGGTGGTCGAGAACAACGCGATCGCCTTGTCCGGGTGCCATTGTGGCCACAGCGGATAGAGCTGGCGCGGTTCAAGGAAGTACTGCGGCTCCATCAGTGTGTTGACCGCCAGCAGCGCCGTCGACAGCACCAGGAAGAAGAACCACAGCGGCGCCGACAAATAAGACATCACGCCGGTCAGGAACACTGCACGGTGAACCGGGTGCATGCCCTTGACCAGGAACAGGCGGAAGTTCATCAGGTTACCGTGGCACCAGCGACGGTCACGCTTGAGTTCGTCCAGCAGGTTCGGCGGCAGTTCTTCATAGCTGCCCGGCAAGTCGTAGGCAATCCACACGCCCCAACCCGCACGACGCATCAACGCGGCTTCGACGAAGTCGTGGGACAGAATCGCTCCGGCAAATGCGCCTTTACCCGGCAACGGCGCCAGGGCGCAGTGCTCAATGAACGGCTTCATGCGGATGATCGCGTTGTGGCCCCAGTAGTGGGATTCGCCCAACTGCCAGAAGTGCAGACCGGCGGTGAACAGCGGACCGTACACCCGAGTCGCGAACTGCTGCATGCGCGCATACAGCGTGTCCATGCCCGAGGCACGCGGCGCGGTCTGGATAATCCCGGCGTCCGGCGTGGCTTCCATCAAGCGCACCAGACTGGTCAGGCATTCGCCGCTCATCACCGAGTCAGCATCGAGCACGACCATGTACTTGTAATCGCCGCCCCAGCGACGGCAGAAGTCGTCGAGGTTGCCGCTTTTGCGTTTTACCCGACGGCGACGGCGGCGATAGAAAATCTTGCCGAAACCGCCGGCTTCGCGGCAAACGTCCAGCCAGGCTTGCTGCTCGGCAACACAGATATCGGCATCGTTACTGTCACTGAGGACGAAAAAGTCGAAGCGATCCAGGTCACCCGTGGCAGCGACCGACTCGAACGTCGCGCGCAGACCGGCGAACACCCGCGGCACGTCTTCGTTGCAGATCGGCATCACCAGTGCGGTGCGCGCGTCCTTGGGAATCGGCTCATTGCCGGCGCTTTTACCGGAGATGCGGTACTTGTCGTGCCCGGTGAGCAACTCAAGGAAGCCCATCAATGCCGTCCAGAAACCGGCCGACACCCAGCAGAACAGAATCCCGAACATGATCAGGATGCTGGTCTGCAGCGCATACGGCAGTACTTGCGTGACGGTTTTCAGGATTGGCTGATGCAGGACTTCGTTCAGGTCGACGAACGACCAGCCCTGGTACGGCATGATGCCCTTCATGTACCAGCCGGCGACGATGGTCTGACCGAGCATCAGTACCAGCAGGATGTAACGCCGGATCGAACCTACGGTGCGCCAGCGCGCGGCCGGCAGCACGTTCTCGTCTTTCGGCGGGGCTGGCGGATTGGTGCGGCCGGTCAGACGCCGCCAGCCACGCACCAGAATGTTGGTGCGCCACGGCTCCGGCACGACTTTGGTCCGGCGGATCGGTGGAGTGGCCTTGAGGCAAACCCGACCGCTGGCGTCGAGCACCAGCATTTCCGCTTCTTCCAGCTCTTCAGCGGAGTTCAGGGTCAAACGACGGCCCACCGAGGCTTGAGCAGCCTCGGTCGGTGCGTCGAACGTCGAGGACGACAGGCGCTGGTGCAGCTCGCTGAAGGACTGGCAGCCCGCGAGTTCCGCGCGCTGCTCGTCGGTCATCGGTAAATGCGCCAGATACTCGGCAAGCGTCTCTGGCTGTACTTGAGAATTACTCATCGGCAGGCAACTGGTAGCTCCAGGTCTCGGTCAGGACGTCTTCAGTCGCGGCCGATTCCGGTGTGGCTGGGGCCGCGTCCGCAGCAGCAGGCTGCTTGGCGTCTTTGTTGGCCTCCTTGGCATCTGCGACTGGCTTGGCTTCGGCCTGCTTGGCCTCGGCTTGCTTGGCTTCCTTGTCTGCTTTTTCCTGTTGTCTGGCGGCAACCTTGTCGGCCTTGGCCACAGCATTGCTGGACGCTGGCACGGATGACTTGGCCAGGTCGGCAGGCAGAATGTTCTGGACCAGCGCAGCACGCATCTCGGTGGCTTTGCTCGGGTCCTTGATCTTCATGCGCAGGGTCAGGCGCCAGCCCTTGGTTTCAGGGTTGTATCGCACGCTGTTCTCGACCAGTTCGGCATTGTCGCCAACGCTGACCTGGCTGCGAACGTCCGCATCGGACGGCAATGCCGCCAGCGACGGGCCTTCGAAGTCCACCAGATAGGCAACGCTGCCGTCCGGCTGACGAATCAGGTTGGACTGTTTGACGTCGCCTGTGGAGCGCAGGGTCTGTTGAACCCAGGCACTGTCCGGCGCATGAAGCGCGGCTTCGTCGATGGTCCAGTGCATGCGGTAGCCGAACTCCAGCGGCTGGCCAGGCTCAGGCAGTTTTTCCGGGCTCCAGAAGGCAACAATGTTGTCGTTGGTTTCATCGGCCGTCGGAATTTCGACCAGGTCTACAGAACCCTTGCCCCAATCGCCTTTTGGCTCGATCCAGGCACTTGGGCGCTTGTCGTAGCGGTCGTCGAGGTCTTCGTAGTGACTGAAGTCACGGCCACGTTGCAACAAGCCGAAGCCACGCGGGTTCTCGACCGAGTAGTTGCTCACCGACAGGTGTTTCGGGTTGTTCAACGGGCGCCAGATCCACTCGCCGTTGCCGGCATGGATCGACAGACCGCTGGAGTCATGCAGTTCGCGACGATAGTTCAGCACTTTGGAAGGCTGGTTGGCGCCGAACAGGAACATGCTGGTCAGCGGCGCAACGCCAAGCTTGGTGACCTTGTCACGCAGGAACATCTGAGCCTTGACGTCGACAATGGTGTCGCTGCCCGGACGTACGGTCAGGCGATAGGCACCGGTAGCGCGTGGCGAATCCAGAAGGGCGAAGATGACCAGGTGCTTGTCGCCCGGTTTCGGCTGTTGAATCCAGAACTCACGGAAACGCGGGAACTCTTCGCCGGACGGCAACGCGGTATCGATCGCCATGCCGCGAGCGGACAAGCCATACGTGTGACCCTTGCCGACAACGCGGAAGTAACTCGCGCCGAGCATGGTCATGATTTCGTCTTGCTTGTCGGCCTTGTTGATCGGGTACAGCACACGGAAACCGGCATAACCCAGTTGCTCAGTCGCTTTAGGATCGAATTTCAGGTCGCCGAAATCGAAACGCGTCGGGTCGTACTTGATCTCTTCGACGGTATTGGCCGTGATTTCGTTGATTTTCACCGGCGTATCGAAATGCATACCCTGGTGATAGAACGAAAGCTTGAACGGGGTTTTCTGATCGGCCCATTCGGCTTTTTCGGTCAGGAAACGGATTTTTTGATAGTCCGCAAACTTCATCTCGCGGAATTCGTTCGGCAGGTTACTGCGCGGGGCTTCGTATTTCTGCCCGGCCAGCTCTTTTGCCTTGGCCGATACATCATCCAGACTGAATGCCCAAAGCTGGCCGGCGCTGAGCAGGCAAAGCAGGGCAGAGCCCGCTACCAGAGCGCTTCGTAACCGTTTGGCAGACAATTTTGGTGCAATACAGGGACTAACAATCACGAGCAACCCTCGCCGAAAACAGATCAAAAAACCAACGGCCAGTTGAAGGGCCTGTGAGGTAGACGGAAGGAAAAACCCGTCCCTACAAACCACTCTTGCCAAGTTGGCGAGCATTGTTCCGACTCCTATGGGGCCAAATGATTCCCCAACAGGTCCAGGACAAGTCTCTACCTAAGTCAAAACGGACCAACGAACGCTGATCCCCGTAGCGCGCGATTATCTAGCAGGCCGCGTTACAACGCATCAGGCGCAACAAAGTATTTCTCGCGAAAAACCCCTGTTTTCAGTGAAAAAGCGCTTAAAAACTTGTTTCAAGCGCTTTCAGGTCTGTAACAGGAAGGTAACCGGGCCATCATTGACCAGGTGCACCTGCATATCCGCGCCGAATCTACCTGATGCCACAGTGCCATGCACCTGTTTCGCTTTCCCTAATAGATAGTCGAAAAGCTCCTCGCCCAGCGCCGGAGGTGCGGCCGTTGAAAAACCCGGGCGCAACCCGCTTCTGGTGTCGGCAGCCAAGGTGAACTGCGAGACCAGCAGCAACCCGCCACCGACGTCCGCCAGGGACAGATTCATCTTGCCCTCGGCGTCACTGAACACTCGATAGTTAAGCAGCTTATGCAGAAGTTTGTCGGCGCTGGCCCGAGTATCCTCGGGCTCGACCGCGACCAGTACCAGCAACCCCTGATCGACGGCACCCACCACCTCCCCCGCTACCTCGACTCGCGCGCCACGCACGCGCTGCAGCAGGCCCTTCATGCTTCTTCTGGGGACAGGTCGAGCAAGCGCCGGGCCATCTGATCGGCGGCGCGCACCAAGGCATCGGTAATGCCCGGTTCGGAGGCGGCATGCCCGGCGTCACGGATCACCTGCAATTCACTGTTCGGCCAGTTCTGATGCAATTCCCAGGCGTTATCCAGCGGGCAGATCACGTCGTAACGACCGTGCACGATCACGCCTGGCAAATGGGCGATCTTGCCCATGTCGCGAATCAGCTGGTTCGGCTCGAGGAACGCATTGTTGGTGAAGTAATGGCATTCGATACGGGCAATCGACAACGCACGCTGCGGCTCGGAGAAACGGTCGACCACCAGCGGGTTTGGACGCAAGGTCGCCGTACGGCCCTCCCAGGTAGACCAGGCCTTGGCCGCGTGCATCTGCGCAATCTGGTCGTTGCCGGTCAGGCGCTTGTGGAAAGCGCTGAGCAAGTCTTCGCGCTCGTCCAGCGGGATCGGCGCGATGTAGTCCTGCCAGTAATCGGGGAACAGACGGCTGGCACCTGCCTGATAGAACCATTCGATTTCCTGCGGACGGCAGAGAAAAATCCCGCGCAGAATCAGACCGTGTACCCGCTCCGGGTGGGTTTGCGCGTAGGCCAGCGCCAGGGTCGAGCCCCATGACCCGCCAAACAGCACCCATTTGTCGATGCCCAGGTGCTGACGAATCCGCTCAAGGTCGGCGACCAGATCCCAGGTGGTATTGTTTTCCAGGCTGGCGTGGGGGGTGGAGCGGCCGCAACCGCGCTGATCGAAGGTGACGATGCGGTACAGGTTCGGATCAAAAAAGCAGCGACTCTGTGCATCACACCCGGCACCGGGGCCACCGTGGATGAATACCACCGGCAAACCTTCCGGCGAACCGCTTTCGTCGACATACAAGGTGTGGGTTTCATCGACAGCCAGATCGTGCCGGGCGTGGGGTTTGATCTGCGGGTACAAAGTCTGCATTGCGCGCTCCGTAAGGGGTCGAGGTCATCCCTGGGGGGACTTCTATTATTCTGCCGTCCGGCATCATAAACCCGAATTACGCGAATGAGCATGCCTTGCAGAGTCAGAGTTTTTCAGCCGGTTTTTTCAGACTCGTTCTTGCCAACATTTCGGTAGTTAAACACCGCTAGACAGCACTTGTTTAAAACGTCTCAAGGTTACTTCCTGCAAGCTACAACACCTTGCGTCGTTGCCTACGGCTACGCGAGAATCCGCCGGCTTGTGCGCGTTGAGGTCGGTCGCTAACTTGGTTGCTGTCACTGCCCATCAGTGATCGGGTTTAGTAGCTCGTTGATGTCAAGACGCACAATGCCTCTATCAAACAGGTATCCCATACCTGCGCTTGATGGCGGTTGTGCGCAGGGCGCTTCGGCGCGCCGATTTCTTGGCTCATCGGTCTACTAACCTGTGCACAGCTGCCTCCCTATCGTTTAGTAGCGAGCTGGTTGCAGCCTCACTCATTTGAGGATAGAGCCAATGTTCAAGGTAACTCCAAACCCGCCGGACACCGATCCGGTCTCCCCATACGAAAGCCCCGATTCAAACAAACTCAACGAAGCCGCCGAGCGCGCCCTCGACCATCACTTCCCGCCAGCCGACCCCAAACCACCAAAACGCAACGGCCAGCTCTTCAGCGTCTCCCCGGGCATCAACCCTGAAACCCTTCTCGCCAATGCCTCGGAAGATTTGCTGTCCATCAGCGCCATCGCCGCCAACCTCGCCGACGATGTGGACGGTTCCCGCCGCTCCATAGCCTTGGCGCTCAGCCGCATGGCTGACGGCGTGCATTTGTTGGTGGAACGAACGCTGGACCATCTGGATGAGCCGGAAATGGCGGCGATTTTCGCCAAGCAACAAAGCCGCGTCATCTAATCCGCCACCCATAAAAATGGGCCCCCAACCAAGTTGACGTGCCCATTTTTTATCCCGCTCACCCGCCATGCGGGAGGTCGGTACGTGAGTGGTCTGTAGGCGTCTGCCTTGTGGCAAGGGAGCTTGCTCCTTCGCCACAGGTTTCTCCGGATAACCGAGATTACGTTGGAAAAACAACTCATGCGCGACGTTTGTCGGTCGGATTCAAACGTTGAACCTCGGCAAAAATCTCGGTGATTGGGCGTCGCGGTTGGCGTTTGTGCAGGGCGCGGACCTGTGCGCTCAGGCGCAGCAGTTCTTCGCTCGGTTTGGCCCATTGTTCCTTTGGCAACGACTCGGACCATTGGCGCATGACTTCGGGCATGGCCTGCGGGCCCAGTTTCTGTAGGCGGCGAATTTCCCATTCGGTCAGGTGGTTGGGAATCGTCCACAGCGTCATCACGTGGTACAGGTACCAGAAAAAGGCTGAAACCCGGCCGCGCTGGCCGTCGCGGATTTGCTGGTGCATACGGGCGCGGGCGTTGCGGAAAGTGTGTAAGCCTTCATGGGGCGGGTCGTTCGGGCCTTGCAGGTCTAGCGGGTCCTGGATGGATTTGAGGTCGTGGATTTCGTATTCCATGTAGCCGCGGATGGCTTCCCAGTGGCTGATGGCCAGGGAAAGACCGAAGCAAGGGAATTCGACGCTGGTCAGGGTCTCGCCGTGCTGGAAACCGATGCCCATGCCGTATTGGCGGTGGATGCCATATTGGGTGGCGCCTTGGGCTTCGATGACCCAGGCGGATAAGGATTCCCAAGGGACGAAGACGGGGGCAGTGGCGTCTTCGGGCATGAAGCAGACTTCGCGGCGTTGGCGGTTGAAACGGGTGGGGATGATGGCGGCGCGTTTGCTGTGGTTGTGGCGCCAGACGCCGAGGCCGATTGCCAGTATGGAAAATCCGGCAACTAAGGCATATCCATAGATTGCGAAGAATAAATCAATGACAAATTCCCATGTGTATGCGAAGTCATATCCGAACATAAGGCCCGCACAACCAATTGCTGGCGGGATTAGGAACGCGATCATGAAAGCAACACTGAATGGTCCCCCTAATGTCATCTGCCACATAAAGACTTGCGGTGACCCCAACCCGAAGTCCATGTACACCTCATTTAGCTCCCCGATATGAGGGCCATGCGGCGGCAGCGGTGTCGGCAATGGCAACGGCGCGAGATAGGTGATCCTTCCGCTGGGAAACGGCTCGACATCGCCGGCTTTGCGGGATTGCTCAAGGTGCGGGGAAGGCAGGGGCATTTCAATCTTGGTGGGCATGGTCGGCCAACTCCAGCAAATGGGTTTCAACCAGCAACATGGGCGGATGCTCGTTAACGGTTTGAGAGGCCAACGCCGGAAAGCGGCCGTCACTCCGAGGGTTCAGGCGAATGACCCGAATGCGCGAATCCCACGCGCCCTTGGCGTTCAAGGTCTGGATGCAGACGGCCAGCTCCAACGTTTCGGACGCCGGGGTAAATTCGCTGTCAGAATCCACGGGATATTGCAGGCATAACACCAACCGATCTGGTTCTGCTTGCACGATGCGCAGGCTGTTCGCCACTTCCTCACTGATGACGTCCTTGCGCTCGCGCGGTACACCACGACTGTGGAGGGGCACGGAAAGACGCTGGGCGCCGATTCCCAGGCGATGAGTCGGTTGACCGCTCAGGGGTGGCTGGAAATTACCGAGCTTAAGCCCTGGCAGCACCAGATGAATATCTTTTGGCTTGGCCTTCAACAGCAGGTCTTTCAGCCATGAGTCATGCTTGTCCGGACCCAGTTGCGCATACGGGGCGTGAAGCAAATAGGCCAGATAACTTTGATATTCATCCAGGGTATGGTCGCCACGCTCGTCGGTGTCCAGGCTCCACGGCGTGGTTTTCAGCCATTTGTCATGGGCGCTGATGTTGTAACGGTTGTACATCCAGGTTCCCCCCAGTTCCAGCACGGTGAACAAGGCGCCGGCCAGGTTGAAGCGGAAGAACACGGTGGAGAGACGGGTACCCGCGGCAGCCCAGGCGGCGGTTCTCGCGGCAGTGTTTTTTGCCATCAGTACGGTGTAACCCGCGTGTAAGGTGTGACTCAAACCATAGGCATTGACGGTCGTCATGCCGGCCGCCCCTGCTGTCGCGAGCGCTGCACTATTCTGCGCAGCAGCATTCCCACTACGCGTCGCCTGTTGCCAATTCTGCTGATGGGTATTGAGACTAACCACTGAAGAGATAAAACCGAAGCCATAGGTGAAAATGCCTAGCCCAACATGCAGCTTCCCCATCTGCACATGCACATTCTGCAAAGCATGATGCTGAAGACCCGCGACGAGTGCAGCGCTGCGTGCCTTCAACGCGGTATCGGAAAGACTTTGCGCCGCGGTGAATCCCGCCGCCCCAGTCGTAAAACTTGCACCAATCAACGGCCCCAACTTACGCTGATCCCGCGATTGGCCAAACGTTTCCCTTATAACCGAAACCAAATTCACCCCCTGCACCAAAAACACCAACAACCCCATCCCCTCGCTTCTAATCAACTTCCCATTCGGCACCGAGCTAACCCCCAGCCGAATATCCTTCAACAAACTCCGCACCTCCAACTGCTGCGCCGGCGGAAACACCACCGTCACCCCCGCCCGAGCCGGCGTCGCGCCGTGCAGCCGCACCGACTGATCCGGCAGTTCGGCAATCGGACTCAGCGCCCCGGCCAATCGCCCTTCAAGCTGCGTCAACTGCCCGCGTACCCGCACGATCTCACCCTGCAATTCCACCGCCCGTGGCGCCTTGTGCCCCTGGCGGTTTTTGTTGTGGGTGAGCTGGTTGCGTTCGCGGGTCAGGGTTTTCAGGTAGTCGCGCTCCCTGAGCAGTTCCTTGAGGTTGGTTTGCAGCGCCGCGTGTTCGGCCGGACTGGCAACAGTAAAGGTCACCCCGGTGGTTTTCGCCGCATCGAGTAACCGTGCGTGCAGCGCTTTGGGCAGGCGCCGGAACAATTCGTCGAGGTCGGGGATTTTCTCGCTCGCCAGATCGAAACCTTCCAAGGCCCGGCTCAGCCCCAGGTTCAGCGCCGGGCTGAGACTGTGCTGGGCCGCGTCCGCGACAGCGCGGGTATGCTCGGGCAAATCGTCGAGCGCCGGCAGGTGCGGCTGTTCAATTTTCTGTAGCTCGCCCAGCCAGTGCGGCAGGTTGTTGAACATCCCCATGCCCGCGTTGAACAAGGTGCTGTATTGCGCGGCCCGTTCCGGTTGCAGGCGCAGGGGTAAGGTGTAGAACAGTGGCCGGGTCAGTTCCGGGTGTTTTTCCAGATAACCGAGGAGAATTTCGCTGGCGTGGTCACTGCGGCAGATGTCCTTGAGGCAGGCGTATTCGGTGGTGAGGGCCTGGTGGAGTTGCTGTTGATCCTGCGCGTCGTAATACCAAGCCGAGCGATGGAAGCGACCGGCACCCACCAGCATGGTGCGGTCAGCGGTAATGCGCTCGAGCAATCGGTTCCAGCGGCTGAGGTCGTCGCGGTGCTGAAACAGCGCAGCGTCCATGGCCGGGCGGTCGATGAAATCGTTGACCCCGCGCTTGCCACTGAAGCTGGAGCCTTCGAGCACATCGATGATGCGTTTGTTTTGCTCTTGGCCGAGTTTTATCAAGGTATTCAGGTGACGTTCGACGAAATCGTCGGGGGCGACCTTGAAATGTTGGCGAGTGTAATAACGCCGGTCTGCCTCGTCACTGGCGCGGCCATGGGCGGTGAAATCGGGTGTGGCGCCCTGGTACTTGGCGAATTTGAACGCTTCGGCATGCGCTTCTTTGCGCATTTGCTCCAGTTCCGGGGGCACGGGAGCATCCAGCGACTCGACCTTGACGCCCTTGTTCAGGTAGTCGAGCAAGGCTTTGCGAGTGTGTTCCCGGTCCGGTTCGGGCAACTGTTCCAGATCGGCGAACAGGGCCTTGCCTGGCGGATCGTCGCTGGCCTCGGCCAGGTTGCCGATGTCCGCGGGACTGAGCTGGCTCAAGGATTCGATGTAGCACGCCAACAGGTAATCGCGTTCGTTGTGGTCGGCATTGCTCCAGTCGTCGACCCAGCCGACTACGGTGTCCTGATACTCGGCCAGATCACGCAGCACGCCGAGGTCGTCCTGCACCACGAGGAACAACGTGTCGTCCTGATAAGCCGGGCGCACCCGCCCGAGAAACTCGCCAATGTGCGCCTCGCGAAAACGCGACGGTTTTTCCCATAAATAAGGTTCACGTTCGTGCTCGGGGGCATCGCTGACGTGCAACGTCGGCAACAGAACGGCGTCCGGCGGCGACTCGGCATCCTGCTCTTCGCGGTCTTGTGCGACTTGTGCCTGCTGGGCCGGTACGGTCGCAATCTCCGCCAACCATTGTTTGCCCTGCTCGACCGTCAGTAGGTGCTCGCCACCGGTTTGGCAATGCACCGGGCCGAGGTCGACAAGCTGCATGAAGTGGTCGCGTTCGGCGCGGTTGTCGAGCACTTGCGTGCATTTGGCCGCCGTCCATTGCACTTCAGCAAAGTTCACGTACAGCGTGCTGCGTCTTGAAAAGATAAGCGCCGGACGCTCTTCGATGGGCGTGCGCTGATCGCTGGTGACCTTGGCGCCCTTGTGCAGCAAGGCGCTGACCACTCCGTCGCGCACTTGGTACTCATGCAATTCACCGGTAACGCTGTCGATGACATACAACCAGCCATCGCGCAGCAAACGAATACCCAGCGGGCGGGTTGTCAGGGCATACGGCAGCTTCAGTTCGGCACTCGGGTCGAGGGGCTTTTCCACCAGTCCGTAACGCAAGGGCAGCAGCTGTACGTGGGTTTGCCGCAAGGGGCAGGCGCCGAGGGAGCCAATGGGCGATTTGGACGCGGCGGCCGCCGCGAGGTCGGCAGGGTGTGGCTTGTTCATGGACGACCTCTTTCATTTGCCCATTGGCGAGCCAGGTCAGCGGCCAGTACGATGCGCTCGCCGATGGGTTGCAGGGAGGGGTTATGCAGCAATCGATTGATTTCGGGATGCTGGCCAAGGGGAGATCCGTCCAGCCGGGCCATGACATTGGCGTAATAGAACAGCCCGGACGGGGTATCCAGGCCCAGAGCGCTGGCTTCGGTTTCCAGTTGTTCCAGCATTGGCCAACGTTCAGACACGCTTTCGCCGCGAAGGCGTTCGGGGAAGTGCCTGAGCAGATGAGCGTCGAGTTCGAGCAGTACGCGGCGCCGGTCAGCGTGGTCCAGCGCCGAACTCTGTTCAGGGCTCAGGCGATAGGGCGTCGGCAGGTCAGGACACTCGGACGACCGGGGTTGGTGGCGATGCCAATTAGCGCCGACGTTATCGGCCGTTACCACACAGGACAGAGGCCCAAACAATCGCTGATCACCGCTGCCGAACAGGATTCGCGCCACGGCGGCATCGGCCAGACGCAGGACCACCGGTAGACCTTCAGGCAATTCAACGGTCAGCAGTTTGCGCAAGTGCTGGGCGACCTCATGCGCAGGTGCGGTGCTGAACAACAGCACGCCCCACTCTTCATGCGCCTGTTGCAGATAGAACTGAACAATCGGTTCGTCAGGTTGTTGGATCGCCACCAGCATCGGCGAGATATCCCGCAGCGCAGTGAAGGGCGCGCAGTCATACAGCGCAACAGTGCTTGCTCCGGGACAGAGTTTTTTCAACCGTTCCGGCAAATCGCTCAGGGTTGCGCCGTCCAGCAACAGGAAAGCCTGTTGCTCACTCCAGGGCAGGTCGTTTGGCAAGGAGGTCGAAAGGTTCATGCTTGAGCGGCCTCGCAAATCAGGCAGCGCGAGGCGCGGGTTGAAATCAGCGCATGACGTTGCTGGACCGCATCGAACGTCACTTTCAACAGGGGCAAGGCGCCCGGCATCAGAGGCTCGGCGAGTAGACCCACGGCCGGGGCGCCGCCCTCTAGAATCGGCACGCTGTTGAAAATGCCTTCCGGCCCAAGCGTCAGCCAGTGACCGCCAGCCTGGACTGACAGGCGCGCTCCGCCATCAATGACGACTTGTTGCCCGGCACTCAGGTGAATCTGTTGCGTGGCGCTGAGTCGCTGGCTGGCAACGCGGATATGCTGAACGCCATGGACCAACAGGTGGTCGTTCTGCTTGAGTTCGGTCAAACGGTTGCCGTGGGTCAGGTGATGTTCTTCACCGCGCAGGTCGTGGCTGGCAGTGCCACCGATGACCACGGTGCGCTGGTTGTCCACTTGAATGCGTTCGTCGTTGAGCACGAGCTGGACAAAATCGCGCTGGGCACGCAGGGAAATTTCCTCGGAACCCTTTTTGTCCTCGATGCGCAACTCGTTGTAACCGCCCCCGCCGGGACTGCTCTGGCTGCGGAAAATGCTGCGGGTGTGCTCAGCGGGCAAATCCAGTGGCACCGGGGTTGAGGCGTTTGGCAAACAGTTAAGGATAAAAGGTTTGTCGGGGTCGCCATCGGTGAACCCCACCAGCACTTCCATGCCGACGCGAGGGATCTGGACGGTGCCATATTTGCCTGAATCGCCTTGGGCGATTCGATAGACCTGCCCGTGGATGCCGGCGTTGTCAGGACCGAAGCTCAAAAAAGCCGAGCGATGTAGCAGAAAATCGAGGTCAAAGTCCGGCCGTTCGCTGACCAGTTCGAGTTTGACTTCGTAGGGCTGGTTAAGTACTTCCCTGACGCGGAATTCGAGTACCTGAAGGTCGTGGGAAAAACCTTCAATGTCGAGTTTGAAAACGACCTGCTTTGCATCGCTGAGCATCCACATGTCCCTGTGTCTATTTGAAGGCACGGGACTTTGCGTGGATCTACCATTTGGCGCAGTCAGACGGTTCGATATTTAGCGTAGGACGCTTCCGTTACGCCGAATGGGTGTCGAATATCGTTTTCAAATAGCCGAGCAGCGTTTCATAGAGCGCATCGACCTCGGCGACCTGGCCCCGCCCTCGCAAACAGCCGTGAACCAGTCCCTCGCCGTAATAAAGTGTTGCGGCCACGCCCGCGGCGTCCAGTCGCTCGGCGTAGCGCACGCCGTCGTCGCGCAGCGGATCGAATTGCGCCACAGCGATCAGCGCCGGCGGCAAGCCGCCGAGATCCTCGGCGAGCAACGGCATCGCATAGCCGCCCGGTTGTCGACTGCCGCGCAAGTACAAGGCGTGATAACAATCCACGTCGCTGCTGCTGAGCAACGGCGCGTCAACGCATTCGCTGCGCGACGCCAGCCGCTGGTCGCCGCCGAGCCCCGGATAGATCAGAACCTGTGCCGCTGGCAATGGCTCACCCGCATCGCGCAATGCCAGGCAAAGCGCGGCGGCGAGATTTCCCCCGGCACTGTCGCCTGCCACCAGCGTACGCGCGGGATCAAGCTGGAATGGCCCGGTTCGCAACGCCCGCCACACTCCCAGACAATCGTTGAAGCCCGCCGGAAACGGATGCTCCGGCGCCAGACGGTAATCGACGGCGATCACTAACACGTCGAGCGTCGACGCCAGTTCAGCGCAGATGAAATCGTGGGAATCCAGATCCCCCACCACCCAACCGCCGCCGTGCAGATACACAATGCACGGACAACCGCCGGTCAACGGCGAAACCGGCGGCTGATACGAGCGCACCGGCACACCGGCCAATTCAAAGTCCACGACATACAGCCCGGCGGGACGGGGCGGGGTAAATGCCCGACACATGTCGCTGTAGGCCTGGCGCATGCCGGCGAGGCTGCTCTCGGTGCTGTTGAAGCTGACGGTTTTCTCGACGAAGGCCGACATTTGTGCAGATAGCGGGTAAGTAGCCATGAGCCTGGTGCCAGTCAGTTCAGCATTGGAAGTGGAACTCGGTTCTGTGGCGAGGGAGCTTGCTCCCGCTGGTTTGCGAAGCAGCCCCCAAACCACTCAACCGAGTTTTATCAGGTGCACCCGAGCAGCCGGGTTTACGACGGCTTCGCCGCCGAGCGGGAGCAAGCGCCCTCGCCACAGAAATTGCGCGCCAAAAGAAGGCGGGTCAGTTTTTCAGGCTGGCCTGTACGGTGGCTACACCGTCCTTGCCGTCAAAACTGCTGACACCCGCCAGCCAGCGCTGAAGGTCTTCCGGGTGATCACGCAGCCATTGCCTGGCAACGTCCTGCGGCGTCTTGCGTTCCATGATCGGCACCATCAGCTGACTTTCCTGAGCGGCGGTAAACGTCAGGTTCTCCAGCAGACGGTTCACGTTCGGGCAACGTTCGGCGTAGTCCGGTGACGTCACCGTGGAGACCGTGGCCGCCCCTTCGTTCGGCCCGTAGACATCTTCGCTGCCGGTCAGGTAGGCAATTTTCATGTTGATGTTCATCGGGTGCGGGGTCCAACCGACAAACACCACGAATTCCTTGCGGTTCACCGCCCGCTGAACGGCGGCCAGCATGCCGGCCTCACCGGACTCGATCAGTTTGAAATCCTTCAAGCCGAAGTGATTGGTCTCGATCATGGTCTTGATGGTGGTATTGGCACCGCTGCCCGGCTCGATGCCGTAGATCTTGCCGCCAAGCTTGTCTTTGAACCTGGCAATGTCGGCGAAGGTTTTCAGCCCGGCGTCGGCGACGTACTGCGGCACAGCAAGCGTTGCCTGAGCGTCGGCCAGACTCGGCTTGGCCATGACTTTCACCTGATTGGCCGCCACGAACGGCGCGATATTGTTGTCCATCGCCGGTTTCCAGTAACCGAGGAAGATGTCGAGGCGCTTGTCGCGGATGCCGGCGAAGATGATTTGCTGCACGGCGCTGGTCTGCTTGCTTTCATAGCCAAGACCATTGAGCAGCACATCAGCCATGCCGCTGGTGGCAATTACGTCGGTCCAGTTGACCACTCCCATGCGCACGGCTTTGCAGGAAACATCGTCACTGGCCAGAACACTGGTGCTCAGAAGAGCGGTACCGCAAAGGATTGAGAGACAGCGGGTGAACAAACCTTTGGTGCTTGTCATAGAGGGCTTTCTCGTGCGGCAGCGGATTGTTGTGGGCTCGGTGTTTTTGTGCACCGTGCCCGGAACATTACGCAGCAGACGAGAGGTAAAAGCGAACTGTGGCGACTGTGTTTTGCACGGTGGCGACTGTCCCGATCCAGTATCGAGGCGGACAACAACCTGTGGCGAGGGAGCTTGCTCCCGCTCGGCGGCGAAGCCGTCGTGGTCCGGGGCTGCTTCGCAACCCGGCGGGAGCAAGCTCCCTCGCCACAAAAAGCCCCCTCGCAACAGAGTTATGCGGTGTAGTGCTTTTCGCCCCAGGCCAACAATCCTTGCAGCAATTCCTTGAGCACCACTTGCGTCGGCTCAGCCAAATCCGGGCGATAGCGGAACGGCTCGAATTCTTCCATGTAGGTGCACTGGCACAACTCCAGTTGCACCGCATGAATGTTTTCCGCCGGATTGCCGTAGTGCCGGGTGATGTGGCCGCCCTTGAAACGACCGTTCAGCACATGGCTGTAGTCGCCGTGCCGTGCGCAGATCGCTTCCAGCTGGGTGGCCAACTGAGGATCACAACTGGCGCCGTTGAAGGTGCCGAGGTTGAAGTCCGGCAGCTTGCCGTCAAACAGGTGCGGAATGATCGAACGGATCGAGTGCGCATCGAACAGCAACGCATAGCCGAATTCGGCTTTCAAACGAGCCAGTTCGTTCTGCAGCGTGCTGTGGTACGGCGTCCAGACCTGTTCCAGATAGGTCGCGCGTTCCGCTGCCGACGGTTCCAAACCCTCACGGAACAACGGAATGCCGTCGAACAGCGTCGACGGGTACAGGCCGGTGGTCGCGCCTGCGTACAGAGGCTTGTCGTCGGACGGGCGGTTCAGGTCGATGACAAACCGCGAGTACTCGGCGGCCAGCGTGCTGGCGCCCAGTTCGGCAGCGAACTCGTAAAGCCTGGGGATGTGCCAGTCGGTGTCCGGCAGGCTTTTCGCGTCGGCGATCAACCCGGCTTCGACCGCCGGGGTCAGGCGCAGGCCGGCGTGGGGAATGCTGATCAGCAGCGGCACACGGCCTTGTTTGAAGTTCAGAACCTTATCCACAACTATTCTCCTAAACGCTCGTTTCAACGCCGTGACGCACGACGCGTTTCTCCAGATCACCGCCCAGCCAGTACGACAGGTCGGCGGGACGATCGATTTGCCAGGCGACGAAGTCCGCGAACTTGCCAACTTCCAGCGAGCCGTGTGTCTCGGCCATGCCCAACGCGGTGGCGGCATGAATCGTTGCACCCGCCAGGGCTTCTTCCGGGGTCATGCGGAAACAGGTGCACGCCATGTTCAGCATCAAGCGCAGCGACAGCGCTGGCGAGGTGCCGGGATTGAGGTCGCTGGCAATGGCGATTTTCACGCCGTGTTTGCGCAGGGCTTCCATCGGCGGCAATTGGGTTTCACGCAGGAAATAGAACGCCCCCGGCAGCAACACCGCGACGGTGCCGGACGCGGCCATGGCGATGGCGTCTTCTTCGGTCATGAACTCCAGGTGGTCGGCCGACAATGCGTGATAACGCGCCGCCAGACTCGAACCGTGCAGCGATGACAGTTGCTCGGCGTGCAGCTTCACCGGCAAGCCAAGCGCTTGAGCGGTGATGAACACGCGCTCGACCTGCGCCGGTGAAAACGCCAGGTATTCGCAGAACGCGTCCACCGCATCCACCAGGCCTTCGGCGGCGAGCGCGGGGAGCATTTCCGCGCAGATGTGATCGATGTAATCGTCGGCGCGGCCCACATACTCCGGTGGCAGGGCGTGGGCCGCCAGGCAGGTGCTGCGCACGCTGATCGGCAGTTCGGCGCCGAGACGGCGGGCGACCCGCAGCATCTTGCGCTCGTTGGTCAGATCAAGGCCGTAGCCGGATTTGATTTCGATGCTGGTGACACCGTCACGCATCAGGCTTTTCAGGCGCTTGGCGGCGCTGGCGAAGAGTTCGTCTTCACTGGCCGTGCGAGTGGCGCGTACGGTGCTGGCGATGCCGCCACCGGCCGCCGCGATTTCCGCGTAGCTGACGCCTTGCAGGCGCTGTTCGAATTCACCGCTGCGGTTACCGCCGAACACCGTGTGGGTGTGGCAGTCGATCAGGCCCGGGGTGACCCAGGCCCCGTTCAAATCGTTGACGGCCGGGTATTCACCAGACGGCAGCTCAACGCGAGGGCCGATCCACTCAATGCGCGCACCAGACGTCACGATGGCCGCATCCTCGATGATCGAGTAGACGCCTTGCGCCATGGTTGCGACGTGGCAGTGTTGCCAGAGGGTTTTCATCCCTTAGTCTCCACAGTATTCAAAATCGAATCGCCAGCAGGCTGGCTCCCACAAGGATGCGCAATGCAACTGCAGGAGCCAGCCTGCTGGCGATGAGTACATCACAGGCTCGGCAAAAGCTTCACCGACACCAGTTCATTCAGGCAGCGCGTCGCCAGCAGTTCAGTCGCCGCATTGATGTCCGGCGCAAAGAAACGATCCTTCTCATAGAACGGCACTTCTTTACGCAGAATCGCCCGGGCCTTTTCGAGTTTTGGCGAAGTCTTCAAGCCTTCACGCAGGTCCAGGCCCTGGGCTGCCGCCAACCATTCCACCGCCAGAATCCCGCGAGTGTTCTCGGCCATTTCCCACAGGCGCTTGCCGGCAGCCGGTGCCATGGAGACGTGGTCTTCCTGGTTCGCCGACGTCGGCAGGCTGTCCACGGAATGTGGATGGGCCAGCGCTTTGTTCTCGCTGGCGAGTGCCGCAGCGGTCACTTGGGCGATCATGAAACCGGAGTTCACGCCGCCATTGGCCACCAGGAACGGCGGCAGTTGCGACATGTGCTTGTCCATCATCAGCGAGATGCGGCGTTCGCTCAGCGAGCCGATTTCAGCGATGGCCAGAGCCATGTTGTCGGCAGCCATCGCAACGGGTTCGGCGTGGAAGTTACCGCCGGAGATCACGTCACCTTCAGCAGCGAACACCAGCGGGTTATCCGAGACGGCGTTGGCTTCAACGGCCAACACTTCGGCAGCCTGACGGAACTGGGTCAGGCAGGCGCCCATGACTTGCGGCTGGCAGCGCAGGGAGTACGGGTCCTGAACCTTTTCGCAGTTCTGGTGCGAGTCGGAGACTTCACTGCGCTCGCCCAGCAAGTCGCGGTAAGCGGCAGCGGCGTCGATCTGGCCTTTCTGGCCACGCGCGGCGTGAATGCGTGCGTCGAACGGCGAGCGCGAACCCAGCACCGCTTCGACGGTCAGGCCGCCCAGGGCCAGGGCGCCCGCGAACAGATCTTCACCTTCAAACAGACCGCGCAACGCATAAGCGGTGGACACCTGAGTGCCGTTGAGCAGCGCCAGGCCTTCTTTCGCGGCCAGGGTCAGCGGCGCCAGACCGGCGACTTTCAGCGCTTCGGTCGCTTCCAGCCATTCGCCTTTGTAGCGTGCCTTGCCTTCACCCAGCAGCACCAGCGACATGTGGGCCAACGGCGCCAGGTCACCGGAGGCACCGACCGAACCTTTCAATGGGATGTGCGGGTAAACCTCGGCGTTGATCAGGGCGATCAGCGCGTCGATGACCACCCGGCGAATGCCGGAGAAACCACGGCTCAGGCTGTTGACCTTGAGCACCATGACCAGCCGCACCAAGGCGTCGCTGATCGGCTGGCCCACACCGGCGGCGTGGGACAGCACCAGTGAGCGCTGCAGGTTTTCCAGGTCTTCGCTGGCGATGCGGGTCGAGGCCAGCAGACCGAAACCGGTGTTGATGCCGTAAGCGGTGCGGTTCTCGGCGAGGATCTGTTCCACACAGGCAACGCTGGCTTCGATCTGGGGCGAGGCGCTGTTGTCGAGGGTGATCCGGACCGGCTGCTGATAGATATCACGCAGTTGGGCCAGGCTCAGTTGGCCGGGAATCAGGTTTAGCGCAGTCATTTTGAGCTCCTTATGAGAGTTTGTTATTAACTAACCAGACGCTCCGGAGATGTCCGTTGTCCGTCGCTTCCCGCCTTGTGGGGGGGCTGCGCCTTGGCACGCTGGTTTGATGTAGAAATCAGTTCAGATTCGGTAAAGCCTTGCGCAGCAAATTCGAATCTTTCAAAACCCCGGCCGCCGCCGCGATATCCGGTGCCAGCCATCGGTCCTGGTCGTAGGCCGGAACGCGCTCGCGCAGCAGACGCCAGGCCGTATCAGTGCCCGCGCCGAAGCGTTGTTCTTTCAGGAACTCAAAGGCCTGAGCCGCCAGCAGGTACTCGATGGCGAGGATCTGCGTGCAGTTTTCCAGCGCGCGATGCAGCTTCAGCGCGGCGTTGGTGCCCATGCTCAGGTGATCTTCTTGCAGACCGGACGTCACGTAGTTGTCGAGGACCGCCGGTTGCGCCAGTTGACGGTTTTCCGCACACAGCGAAGCAGCCACGTATTGCACGATCATCATTCCGGAGTTCACACCCGGATTGGCCACAAGGAACGCCGGCAGACCGCTGACGTGCGGGTTGATCAAGCGGTCGAGACGTCGCTCGGCGATGGAACCTATTTCCGCCATGGCGATGGCCAGCAGATCAGCGGCCATGGCCACGGACTGACCGTGCGGGTTGGCCTGGGACATGATGCGGAAATTGTCCGGCGTGCCCAGCAGCAATGGGTTGTCGGTGCAGCCGTTGAGTTCGGTTTCGATCTGTTGGATCGCGTGCGCCAGTTGATCCCGTGCAGCACCGTGGACCTGCGGGATCGAACGGATGCTCAGCGCATCCTGGGTGCGGATACCTTTGCTCGACGCAATCACTTCACTGCCATCAAGCAGCGCCCGCAGATTGATGCCGACCTGCTGCATGCCCGGATGCGGCTTGAGGGCGATGATTTCGGCATCGAACGCTGCGATCTGGCCGCGCTGGGCTTCGAAGCTCATGGCGCCGATCACGTCGGCCCATTGCAGCAGGCGCGTGGCATCGGCAATCGCAAGGGCGCTGAGGCCGCTCATGCACGGCGTGCCGTTGACCAGGCACAAGCCGTCTTTGGCGCCGAGTTGAACCGGTTGCAGACCTTCTTCGGCCAAGGCCTGTTGCGCAGAAACGATCTGCCCGCGATAGCTGACATTGCCGACGCCCAGCAGTGCAATGCCGATGTGCGCCATGTGGGTCAGGTAACCCACCGAGCCCTGGGACGGCACTTGCGGGGTGATGCCGCGATTGAGCAGTGCCAGCAGCGCTTCGACCACCCGGCGATGAATGCCGGACTTGCCGTGACTGTAGTTGCGGATCGCGGCGCACATGATCGCCCGGGTCTGGTCGTCGGCCAGTGGTGCGCCGACGCCACAAGCGTGACTGAGCAAGGTGTTGCGCGACAGCTGGCTGAGTTGTTCGTCTTTCAGAGAGACGTTGCACAACGCGCCCAAGCCCGTGTTGACGCCGTAAGCGCGTTCGCCGCTGGCGACGATGCGCTGGACGATCGCCTGAGCGTTCTCGATCCGCGCCCAGGCTTGGGTCGACAGCTCGAGCTGAGCGCCGTGGCGGGCGACGGCGACTACATCCTGCCAACGCAGAGGGGCGTCGGCGATAACGATTTTTTCAGCCTGGGACATCTGGAGCCTCATACCAATTCTGTTGAACACTGAAACCCTGTGGCGAGGGGATTTATCCCCGTTGGGCAGCGAAGCGGCCCCAAAACCTACCGCCACAGTTTCTCAGGCATAACGCGTGTACTGGTTTACGACTGCTTCGCAGCCGAACGGGGATAAATCCCCTCGCCACAAAAGCGTTTAAACCACCGCCGCACGCCGCTGTACGAACCGGTCCACATACTCATCCGCCGGCGAATGCAGGATCTCTCGCGGCGTGCCGACCTGAATCAGGCGGCCATCCTTGAGGATTGCGATGCGGTTGCCGATGCGTACGGCTTCGTCGAGGTCGTGGGTGATGAAGACGATGGTCTTGTGCAGGGTCTTTTGCAGTTCCAGCAACTGGTCCTGCATTTCCGCGCGGATCAGCGGATCGAGCGCACTGAACGCTTCGTCCATCAGGATGATGTCGGTGTCCGCCGCCAGTGCGCGGGCCAGGCCCACACGCTGACGCATGCCGCCCGAGAGCTGGTGCGGGTATTTGTTTTCGTAGCCCTTCAGGCCCACGGTGTTGATCCAGTGCAGCGCGCGCTCGGAGCACATTTGCTTGCTCTCGCCACGCACTTTCAGGCCGTAGGCGACGTTGTCCAGCACGGTCTTGTGCGGCAGCAGGCCGAAGCTCTGGAACACCATGCTGATCTTGCGCCGGCGAAATTCGCGCAGGGCGTCCATGTCGTATTGCAGGATGTCCACGCCATCCACCAGGATCGCGCCGCTGGTCGGGTCGATCAGGCGGTTGAAGTGGCGCACCAGGGTCGATTTGCCGGAGCCGGACAGGCCCATGATCACGAAGATCTCGCCGCTACCGATGCTCAACGACAGGTCGTTCACGCCGACCACGCAGCCGGTTTCGGCCAGCACCTGATCCTTGGTCTTGCCCTGGCCGATCATGCCCAGCGCATCCTTGGAACGGTTGCCGAAAATCTTGAAGACGTTTTTGACTTCGATTTTGCTGATGGCTTCGTTGTTCATTTGCTCACCTCATGCCGTGGCCGACCATACGCCTGAGTAATGCGGTCGATGACCACTGCCAGAATCACGATCGCCAGACCGGCTTCAAGGCCACGTCCGACGTTGAGGGTCTGAATCCCCACCAACACATCTTCGCCAAGGCCACGGGCGCCGATCATCGAGGCAATCACCACCATCGACAGGGCCATCATGGTGGTCTGGTTGATCCCGGCCATGATGCTCGGCAGGGCCAGCGGCAGTTGCACGCCGAACAGTTGCTGCCAGCGGTTGGCACCAAAGGCGTTGATCGCTTCCATCACTTCGCCGTCGACTTGGCGGATGCCCAGATCGGTCAGGCGGATCAGCGGCGGCGCAGCGTAGATCACGGTGGCGAAAATCGCCGGGACCTTGCCCAGACCAAACAGCATCAACACCGGGATCAGGTACACGAAACTCGGCATGGTCTGCATGATGTCCAGCAGCGGCATCAGCACCGAACGCAGGCGATTGCTGCGCGCCGAAAGAATGCCCAGCGGAATGCCGATCAGCACCGAAATGACCGTCGCCACCATCATCAGCGCGAGGGTCTGCATCAGCTTGTCCCAGAGCCCGACCGCGCCCACCAGGAACAACAGACCGACAATGACGGCGGTGGTCACGACCTTGCGGGTCGCGTGCCAGGCAATGCCCGCCACGATCGCCAGCATCAGCCACCAGGGCGCCGCGCGCAGCAGCCCTTCAAGATTGACGATGGCCCACAACAGGGTGTCGGAGATGTGCCGGAACACGTCGCCGTAGTTGGTGACCAGCGAATCGACCCAACCGTTGACCCAGTCGGCGATGGAAAAGGTAAAGCTTTCGGGAAACATAAGAGACTCTCAATCAAGGGGTTGCGATTCAGCGTCCGACTGCCGTTGCCGACAGTCGGAGAGGCTCAACCTACAAGGCCGCGTCGATCTTTTTGGCTGCGTCTTCGCTCACCCATGCGTGCCAGACTTCAGGATGTTCCTTGAGGAAAATTTTCGCCAGTTTTGGTGACTCGATCCGCTCTTTGGCCATGCGCCCGAGGTTCTGGTTCAGCAGGTCGATCGGCAGGTTGACCTTTTCCAGCACGGCCACCAGTTCCGGGGCTTGCTCGTGGAAGGTCTTGGAGAGGCCGACCTTGATCGTCACTTGCTTGTTCACCCCTGGTTTCTCTTCGAGTTTGACCAGGTCAACCTGGCCCATCAGCGGTGTTGGCGACCAGTAGTAGAACAGGATCGGCTCGCCACGCTTGTAGCTCGACAGCACGGCGGCATCCAGCGCCGGACCGGTGCCTGGGCGGAAGTTGGTGTAGCTGCTTTCCAGACCGTAGCTTTTCAGCATTTCGCTGTTATCCAGCTCACAGGTCCAGCCGGCCGGGCAGTTGTAGAAACGGCCCTTGGAAGGCTCTTCGGCGTCTTTGAACACCGAGGAATACTTGGCCAGGTCAGCAATATTTTTCAGGTCCGGCGCCTTGGCTTCCAGCTTGCGCTTGGCATCGCCTTCGATCACGTAGCGCGGCACGTACCAGCCTTCGACTGCGCCTACGACTGGCGCACCGACACCGACGACCTTGCCGGCCTTCTCGGCCTTGTTCCAGACTTCGCTGCGGCCGACCCATTCTTCGGCAAACACTTGAATGTCGTTGCTGCTCAGGGCGTTTTCCATGGTGATGGAGTTGCCCGGCAGGCTATCCGTCTTGCAGTCGTAACCTTTCTCCAACACGACTTGCAGCACGTCGGTCAGCAACATGGCGCTTTCCCAGTTCAGGCCGGCGAATTTCACCGGTTTACCCGATTCGCACCAACCGGCAGCCTGAGTGGCGCCGGCGCTGGCCAACAGGCCCATGGAAAGCAATGTGGTCAGCAGGGTCTTGTTCGATTTCATTGTTTGACGCTCCTAATCATGAATTGGCTTACGGCAGTCAAGAGGCATCCAGCCCTGTCCACGTCCAATCAGGCCTGCGCCGCAGCGCGACCGGCCCCGCTTGTTTTAGGTTGTACAACGCTGTCCTGCTCGACCGGCAGAATCAGGTGATCGGGCACGGTGCCGTGCCATTTTTTCGCACACACGTAATACAGGGCTGCAGGAATCATCAGACCGATGATCCAGGAAATATCCACATCACCCAGCGCTGCCACCAGCGGACCGGTGTAGAACTTGCTGGAAATGAACGGCAGCTGCACCAGCACACCGAACACATAGATGCTGATACCGAGCATGTTCCAGCGACCATAGCGACCGTTTGGATCGGACAGCGCCGGCACGTCATAGCGCTCACGGGTGATGCAGTAGTAGTCCACCAGGTTGATCGCGCTCCATGGTGTAAAGAACGCCAGCAGGAACAAGATGAAGGACTTGAACGCACCGAGGAACGAGTGCTGGCCGAGCAACGCCATCAGGGTCGCAGCACCGACGATCACCAACACGAAGAGCAGACGCTGCAAGCGCGTGACTTTCAGGTCACCACGGAAGCCGCTGATGATGGTCGCAATGCACATGAAGCTGCCGTAGGAGTTCAGCGTGGAGATGGTGACCTTGCCGAACGCGATGCTGAAGTACAGCAGCGCAGCCGTGGTACCGGCACCGCCCAGACCGACGATGTAGGCCACTTCGTGGCCGACGAATTGCCCATTGGCCGAGGCGGCGGCAAACACGCCGAGGATCATCGCCACCTGTGCGCCAATGACCGAACCTGCACCCGCGGCGAAAAAGGTTTTCACCGAGGAAGTCTTGCTCGGCAAGTAGCGAGAATAGTCAGCCACGTAAGGGCCGAAGGCGATCTGCCAGGACGCCGCGAGCGATACCGCCAGCAGGAAGCTGCTCCAGCTGAAGTGGCGGATTTGCAGGAGTGCGCCAACGTCAGTCTGGCTTATCAGACGACTGAACAGGTAAACAAAGGCAATCACCCCAATGACACTGGCAACCCGGCCAATCCAATGGATCACCCGATAGCCGAGTACCGTGACCAGCACGATGACACTGGCGAAGATGAGGATACCGACGGTGTCACTGACGCCAAACAACTGGCCCAGCGCCTGGCCGGAAAGTACCGTTCCGGTTGCGGTGAAACCGAGGTACATCAAACAGACCAGCACGATCGGGATGGCCGCGCCATAAACACCAAACTGCACACGGCTGGAGATCATCTGCGGCAGGCCAAGCTTTGGCCCTTGCGCGGCATGCAGCGCCATCACCCCACCGCCGAGCAGTTGCCCGATCAGCAAACCGATCAACGACCAGAACACATCACCGCCCAGCACCACGGCCAGGGCCCCGGTGACAATCGCGGTGATTTGCAGGTTGGCACCCATCCACAGGGTGAACTGGCTCAACAGACGACCGTGTCTCTCCGCTTCCGGGATGTAGTCGATCGAGCGTTTCTCGATCAACGGTTTACTGCCTGCACGATCGTTGTTAACTGCCATGGTTCAACCTCTGTGGATTGTTATTGTGGGTTGGCGGGCTCCCTGTAGGAGCGAGCATTACTTGCCGGTAATCATCGGCAGATTCAGGCCCTGTTCCTTGGCGCAGTCGATCGCGATCTGGTAACCCGCATCGGCGTGACGCATAACGCCAGTTGCCGGGTCGTTGTGCAAAACGCGAGCGATACGCTCGGCCGCTTCGTCAGTACCGTCGCAGACAATCACCATGCCCGAGTGCTGGGAGAAGCCCATGCCGACGCCGCCGCCGTGGTGCAGGGAAACCCAGGTCGCGCCGCTCGCGGTGTTGAGCAGAGCGTTGAGCAGTGGCCAGTCGGACACGGCGTCGGAGCCGTCCTGCATGGATTCGGTTTCGCGGTTCGGGCTGGCGACCGAACCGGAGTCCAGGTGGTCGCGACCGATCACGATTGGCGCGGACAATTCACCGCTGCGAACCATTTCGTTGAACGCCAGGCCAAGCTTGGCGCGCAGGCCCAGGCCAACCCAGCAGATACGAGCCGGCAGCCCCTGGAAGCTGATGCGCTCGCGCGCCATGTCCAGCCAGTTGTGCAGGTGGGCGTCGTCCGGGATCAGTTCTTTGACCTTGGCGTCGGTCTTGTAGATGTCTTCAGCGTTACCCGACAGTGCAGCCCAACGGAACGGACCGATGCCACGGCAGAACAGTGGGCGGATGTAGGCCGGTACGAAGCCAGGGAAGTCGAATGCGTTTTCCACGCCTTCTTCCTGGGCCATCTGACGGATGTTGTTGCCGTAGTCGAAGGTCGGAATGCCCATCTTCTGGAATTCGAGCATCGCTTTAACGTGCACGGCCATCGATTGCTTGGCGGCTTTCACCACGGCTGCAGGCTCGGTCTTGGCACGAGCGCGGTACTCTTCCCAGGTCCAGCCGGCCGGCAGGTATCCGTTGAGCGGGTCGTGGGCACTGGTCTGGTCGGTGACCATGTCCGGGCGCACGCCGCGCTTGACCAGTTCCGGCAGAATTTCTGCCGCGTTGCCCAGCAGAGCGATGGAAATCGCCTTGCCTTCCTTGGTGTATTTGTCGATGCGGGCCAGTGCGTCGTCGAGGTCGGTGGCTTGCTCGTCGACATAACGGCTGTTCAGACGGAAATCGATGCTGACCTGCTGGCATTCGATGTTCAGCGAGCAAGCACCGGCCAGGGTTGCAGCCAGAGGTTGAGCGCCGCCCATGCCGCCCAGGCCTGCGGTCAGGACCCAACGACCTTTCAGGTCATCGTTATAGTGCTGGCGACCGGCTTCGACGAACGTTTCGTAGGTCCCCTGGACGATGCCCTGGCTGCCAATGTAGATCCAGCTGCCGGCGGTCATCTGGCCGTACATGGCCAGGCCTTTGGCGTCGAGTTCGTTGAAGTGTTCCCAGCTCGCCCAGTGCGGTACGAGGTTGGAGTTGGCGATCAATACGCGCGGGGCGTTAGTGTGAGTCTTGAACACGCCGACCGGCTTGCCGGATTGCACCAGCAGGGTCTCGTCGTCATTCAGATTGGTCAGGCTTTCAACGATCTTGTCGTAGCATTCCCAGTTACGCGCCGCACGACCGATACCACCGTAAACCACCAGTTCTTTAGGGTTCTCGGCGACTTCCGGGTCGAGGTTGTTCATCAGCATGCGCAGCGGCGCTTCAGTCAGCCAGCTCTTGGCGGTCAGCTTGTTACCGCGGGCAGCGCGGATTTCAACGTCACGAAACTTAGTAGGTTTAATGTCAGTCACGAAAAAGACTCCTCAGCGATCAATCCAAACCAACCCTGGCGGTGGGCAAGCCAGCCTGTGCGCGTCACAGCGACACAAGCGAATCAGTGGACGCTGCGGAGAGTCTCGGTCGACTCATACGCATACGTCTTTACTTGTACATACAAGCATATGCAATCAAGCGGCCAACTTATTGGATGGGCATTCGAGAAAAATTCTGAAAAGGCTGGGAAGCCTGTAGATCAAGGGTTATGAGGAAGATGAAATTTTTCGGGGGGATTGTTCGGAGGGATGATGGCTCGTTACTTGAGCGTGGTTTTGCGCCACGCTGGGGCGTTCGGTAACAAAGTGGTGCGCGCTGAGAAACAGGAAAGGTGATTGCTTTTGTGGCGAGGGCGCTTGCTCCCGCTGGGCTGCGAAGCAGCCCTTAAACCATTCAACCGAGATTTGTCAGATAAATTTCACTAGCGGGCTTTTTACGACGGCTTCGCCGCCGAGCGGGAGCAAGCGCCCTCGCCACAGAGATGTTGTAAACAGTTGGATCAGTGTGCAGTCAGCTCGATCACGCAGCAGGCGCCGTTGCTGGAGACGTCCAGCAGGCCGGTGTTACCGACGAGTTGCAGGCAATCATGACGACCCAATTGCTGGGCATTGTTTTCGACCGTCACCTCAAGCGCTTCGCTCACACTGAACACCAGCACCGTCCCGGCCTCGCTGAAAAACCGCTGCTCGCCGTCCAGCCACTGCAACCGCGCGCTGTAACGCTGCGGCGCATAAATCAGGTTGAAGTCGCGAATCGGACCACCCAGCAACGTGCAGGACACCTGGCTCTCGCCGCTGAAGGCATACGGGTCCAACGGTAACAACGGCCGCGTGACCTGGCCATCCACCGACAAGGTCATGCCGTCGCCCTGCAACACCGTGATGATCCGCTCGTAACCGGCGAAGGTCGAAAACCCGCCCGACTCGGCGATATCGGCAATCGACAGGCGCCAGCCGAAACCATCAAGGCCAGTGCCCGCGTCGCGGGTGATTTCTTCGGTACTGCCACCGCCATTTTTCCATGGCATGCGTGGGTAATCGACAGCGCGTAAAACCTTGACCTGACTCATTTGTGAAACCGACCTTCCAGACGATGACGGGAACCGGGGTGGATCAAACGGGCGGCGGTCACTGGCTGACGGCCGGACCAGGTACGGCGACGGATCAGCAGGCACGGCTCGCCCTTTTCAATCTGCAGCAATTTGCACTCGCTGGCCTCGGCCAGAATCGCCTCGACCACGTGCTCGCCTTCAGTCAGCGGCGCGACCTGGTTCAGATAGGCGTAAGGCGTTTGCAGGGTGAAGTCCTGCTTGAGGTAGTCCGGCGCCACCAGCGCGTTGACGAAACGGTCTTCGATTTGCACCGGAATGTCGTTTTCGAAATGCACGATCAGCGAGTGGAAGACCTTTTGGCCTTCACGCATGTCCAGGGCCAGGGCGCGCTCGGAACCGGCGGCCTCTTCTTCAAGCGTGATCACCTGGCATGTATGGCGATGGCCACGGGAGGCGATTTCGTCGGCGATGTTGTGTACTTCAAACAGCGCAGACTGGCTTTTCGGCTCGGCGACGAACGTGCCGACGCCCTGCATACGCACCAACAGGCCGTCGGCGGTCATCTCGCGCAGCGCGCGGTTGATGGTCATGCGACTGAACCCGAGTTGGCTGACCAACTCGCTTTCCGACGGAACGCGGTAGTGCGGCGGCCAGTTTCCACTGTCGATCTGCTGGGTGATCATTTGTTTGACGCGAGCGTACAAGGGCGCCGGACTGTCGCCCATGTTCGCGGCCAACGGTGACACTGTAGGCGGAGTCGGCACGGTAAATCCTTGTTCATTTGGTGAGGGTTGCTAGCTTGCCGGAGTTTACCGAGCAGGCAAACGTCTGTATATGTATATACAAATAACACACGATGGGGTGCTGAACCATGTCCGCCTTCTTTGCCGAACGCGCGCTGCTGCCTAGTGGATGGGCCAACAATGTACGTCTTGAGGTCAGCGCCGACGGCGTTTTGACCCATGTCCAGGCCAATTCCAACGCAGATGACGCCGAACGGCTAAGCGGTCCACTGCTGCCGGGCATGCCGAATCTGCACTCCCACGCCTTCCAGCGGGCGATGGCCGGATTGGCCGAAGTGGCCGGTAATCCGAACGACAGTTTCTGGACCTGGCGCGATCTGATGTACCGGCTCGTCGGAAAAATCAGCCCCGATCAGCTCGGTGTAATCGCCCGTCAGCTGTACATCGAAATGCTCAAGGCCGGTTACACCACGGTCGCGGAATTTCATTACGTGCACCACGACACCAGCGGCCAGCCGTATGCGGATCCGGCCGAACTGGCGCTGCGCATCAGTCAGGCGGCCAGTTCCGCCGGTATCGGCTTGACCTTGCTGCCGGTGCTCTACAGCCATTCCGGTTTCGGTGGCCAGACGCCGAACGATGGCCAGCGTCGCTTTATCAACAGCACTGAAAATTACCTGAAGCTGCAGTCGCGCTTGCAGCCGATCCTGGCGCAGCAACCGGCGCAATCGCTGGGTCTGTGTTTCCACTCATTGCGCGCGGTCACCCCACAGCAAATCAGCGAAGTACTGGCGGCCAGCGACAAGCAGTGTCCGGTGCACATTCACATCGCCGAACAGCAGAAGGAAGTCGATGACTGCCTGAGCTGGAGCGGTCGTCGCCCCCTGCAATGGCTGTACGAAAACACCGAAGTCGATCAGCGCTGGTGCCTGGTGCACGCGACTCACGCCAACCCGGAAGAAGTCGCGCTGATGGCCAAGAGTCGCGCCATCGCCGGCCTGTGCCTGACCACCGAAGCCAACCTCGGCGACGGGATTTTCCCGGCCGTGGATTTCCTCGCCCAGGGCGGGCGCATGGGCATCGGTTCCGACAGCCATGTGTCATTGAGCGTTGTGGAAGAGTTGCGTTGGCTGGAATACGGCCAGCGCCTGCGCGATCAGCGGCGTAATCGGCTGTATGGCGCGGATCAGCCGATGGTTGGCCGCACGCTATATGACGCTGCGCTGGATGGCGGCGCTCAGGCGCTGGGGCAGCCGATCGGTGCGCTGACGGTTGGCAAACGTGCGGATTGGCTGGTGCTGGACGGCAACGATCCGTACCTGGCAACGGCCAGCGGTGACGGGATCCTCAATCGTTGGTTGTTTGCCGGCGGCGATCGCCAGGTGCGCGATGTGCTGGTCAATGGCCAGTGGGTGGTGCGTGACGGGCGTCATGCAGCAGAAGTAGAAAGTAACCGCGCGTTTACCCAAGTCCTGCGCGACCTCCTGGGCTGACACAAACGAAATGTGGGAGCGAGCCTGCTCGCGACAGGGCGATCAAATTCAACAGAAGTGTTGACTGATACTCCGCTATCGCGAGCAGGCTCGCTCCCATATTTGTTCTTTACTAGCCGTCAGTTCGAGGTCTTGGCCATCTGCGTATCCGTCGCACGCCAGATCAACCGAGTGGTGTCATATCCCTGCTGACGCGCCTTGCTCAGCAGCTCTTCGCGCACTACGCCGTTGACCGTCGGGGTTCGCGACAGCAGCCACAGATACCGGCGACTAGGATCACCGACGATGGCAGTCTTGTAGTCATCGCTGACGTACAACACCCAGTATTGCCCCTTCGCCACACCCGGCAGCAATCGCGAGAACCAGTTGTCGAACTCGACCCACAGCTTGTCGGTCTTGCCTGGCACTTGCGGATACGCCGTGCCCTTGGCCTCTTCCCATTGCCAATCCGTCGTCAGACAACGGTTCAGCACCAGCACGTTGCCGTCCGGCTTGAGCGTGTAATGGGCTTCGGATTGCGCACAGTTGCGCTGAAAATACATCGGCAGACGTGCCAACTCGTACCAGGTCCCTTGGTACTTCTTCAAATTGACGCTGGCGACGGTTTTCGGCGCCAATGGATCTTCGCCAGAAGTGGCGCAGCCGGCCAATACCAGGCCGGCAAAAAGGAGGATCAATAACCGTTTCATTGTTTTTCTCCCGCGGGCGCATCGCCCCGGATTACTTCAGGCCTTGGCCGGAAAACATCAACACTTTGTCACCGGCGTACTGCACGCTGATAAAGCTGTTCTTGTCGCCCCAGGTGCAACTGGACATGCCAAGCGCGCCCGAGCAGTCGGTGGGTTTGCCCAGCAAGGTTTCCACCTCGGCCTTGGGCATGCCTGTCGACAGCTTCGAATAATTTTCCTGATTGATCTTGCCGCATGCGGCCAGCAACACGCAGAACGAAAGCAAAGCGATGGAACGCAGCGACATGGTGTAGCTCCTGGGGCGAAGGGGAATGGCATGGCTGCCAAGCTGAAGCTTAGAAGAGAAAAGCCCTGTCTGGTTCCCTGACCGAGCGCCTATTTGTTGGGCCGCTCGTCTGCCTTTTGCCGAAAAATCAGCCACTTTCTTTCGCCGTTGAGCATTTCATCGGTTTTGGCAAAAGTCGCCTAATCTTTGGCGCCGGCGAGTCGACATAAATGCAGCGCAAAGCCCGCTCCTGTGGCAAATTGGCGCCCCTTGTTGACCAGCCCCTCCGCGGTAGCTCATTTAATGACCAGAAACATGAAATTCAGCCACAAGATTCTGCTGGCTGCTGCCCTCGTAGTGGCCGTCGCATTCGCTTGTTTCATCCTTTTCAACGACTACCGCCAGCGGCAGACCCTGCGCAGCAGTACCGAATCGTCGATGCAGGAACTCGGCAGCCTGACCACCAGCAACATCCAGACCTGGCTGGAAAGCCGCATTCAGTTGCTGCAGTCGCTGTCCCAGCAGATCGTAGTGGATGGCAGTGCCCTGGCCAGCCTCAAGCGGGTCATCGACCTGCCCGCCTACACCAGCAACTTCCAGCTGAGCTACTTTGGTGGCACCGACGGTGTGATGTTTTCGGTTCCGGCCGGCAATCGTGCCGCGGACTACGACCCTCGCGCACGCGGCTGGTACAAGGCAGCCAACAGCGCCCAACAGACCATCGTCACCGAACCCTACATCGCGGCGTCCTCCGGCAAACTGGTGATCACCGTCGCCACGCCGGTGCAGCGCCAGGGCCAGATGATCGGCGTCGCCGGCGCCGATATTGACCTGTCCAGCGTCAGCGCAATCATCAACTCGCTGAACTTCGGCGGTCACGGTCATGCGTTTATCGTCAGCGCCGACGGCAAGATCCTGATTCACCCGGACAGCAAACTGGTCCTCAAGAATCTGGCCGAGGCCTACCCGAACGGTGCCCCGCAAGTCAGTCCGGGCCTGAAAGAAGTCGAGATCGACGGCAAGCGCCAGTTCATTTCCTTCACTCACGTCAACGGTGTGCCGTCGGCAAACTGGTACGTGGCGCTGGTGCTGGATCAGGACACCGCGTTCTCGATGATCAGCGAATTCCGCACCTCGGCGATCATCGCCATGGTCATCGCCGTAGTGATCATCATCGCGTTGCTGGGCATGCTGATCAGTTTCCTGATGCAGCCGCTGCTGACCATGGGCCGCGCCATGCATGACATCGCCGAAGGCGAAGGTGACCTGACCAAACGCCTGATCATTCACGGCCATGACGAATTCGGTGCACTGGGCACCTCGTTCAATCGTTTTGTAGAACGTATTCACACCTCGATCCGCGAAGTGTCCTCAGCCACCGGTCAGGTCAACGAAGTCGCACTGCGGGTCGTCGCCGCGTCCAACTCGTCGATGTTCAACTCCGACCAGCAAGCTTCGCGCACCAGCAGCGTGGCCGCGGCGATCAACGAACTGGGCGCCGCCGCCCAGGAAATCGCCCAAAACGCCGCCCTCGCCTCGCAGCACTCCAGCGACGCGCGCGCCCTGGCCGAAGACGGTCAGCAGGTGGTGGATAAAACCATCGCGGCGATGCAACAGCTCTCGGCGAAGATCAGCGATTCCTGCGGCAACATCGAGACGCTCAACAGCAACACGGTGAACATCGGGCAGATTCTGGAAGTGATCACCAGCATCTCGCAGCAGACCAACCTGCTGGCATTGAACGCCGCCATCGAAGCGGCACGGGCCGGTGAAGCCGGTCGCGGTTTTGCCGTGGTCGCCGATGAAGTGCGCAACCTCGCCCACCGCACCCAGGATTCGGCGCAGCAAGTGCAGAAGATGATCGAGGAACTGCAAGTCGGCGCCCGCGAAGCGGTGAGCACCATGACCGACAGCCAGCGCCAGAGCGAAAGCAGCGTGGGCATCGCCAACCAGGCGGGCGAGCGTCTGGGCAGCGTGACCCAGCGGATCGGCGAGATCGACGGGATGAACCAGTCCGTGGCGACGGCGACCGAAGAGCAGACCGCCGTGGTGGAATCGATCAACGTCGACATCACCGAGATCAACACGCTGAATCAGGAGGGTGTGGAGAACCTGCAGGCGACGTTGCGCGCGTGTTCTGATCTTGAGCAGCAGGCGGCGCGGTTGAAGCAGTTGGTGGGCAGTTTCAGAATCTGAGGCGCTCTTACTGGCCTCATCGCCAGCAGGCTGGCTCCCACAATAGGTTTGTGTCGATCACAAACTCCTGTGGGAGCCAGCCTGCTGGCGGTGACGGCATCAGCCGAAATGGAAATCTAAAACCGAGACCCTGGCCCCGAAAGAAACGCCAACTCCTCAGCCGTCGATTCCCTTCCCAATACCGCATTCCTGTGTGGAAACCGCCCAAACCGCGCAATCACCTGCTGATGCTTCTCGGCATAGTTCAGATAGTCGGTAAAAAGTTTCCGCTCGGCCTCCGGCTGCTGTGCCACAAGGTCGATATAGCGCGAGACCGCTTCATTCTGCACCGCCAGATTCTCGCAATGCTCAAACACCAGGTAGATAAACACCCGCTGAATCGGCCGCAACTGTCGATCGAAATCCGCAGCAATGCCTTGCGCTACGAGAGCCTGCGCCCTGGGATCGCCTGCAAAGGATTTGGGAGTGTCGCGAAAGATCATTCGCGGAAGTTGATCGAGCAGCAGCACCAGGGCCAGCCAACCGTCGGGGCGTTGCGCCCAGTCAGTCAATCCGCCGGCCAGTGCCTGCTCGACCCAGTCCCCGAAACGCGTCTGCGCTTCGAGGTCCTGGCTGTCGCGCTTGCCGAACCATAACTTGCCCTTCTCTGCCGCTGTTTCGATCGGTGATTCGGCGTTTCCGAACCACCATTCGAGCAACGGCTGCCAGGGCGCGGTCATGGTTTATTCCTTGTGGTAAGCCGTGATGCGTGCGACTTCTTCTTTCGAACCGAGGAACACCGCTACGCGCTGGTGCAAGCCGTCCGGCAGAATGTCGAGGATGCGCTGGTGACCATCGGTGGAGGCGCCGCCGGCTTGTTCAACCAGGAACGACATCGGGTTGGCTTCGTACATCAGGCGCAGTTTGCCCGGCTTCGACGGCTCGCGGCTGTCGCGTGGGTACATGAACAGGCCGCCACGAGTCAGGATGCGGTGCACGTCGGCAACCATCGCGGCGACCCAGCGCATGTTGTAGTTCTTTTTCAGCGGGCCTTCGTCGCCAGCCAGCAATTCACCGACGTAACGTTGTACCGGCGCTTCCCAGTGACGCTGGTTGGACGCATTGATCGCGAACTCCTGGGTGGACTCCGGGATCGTGATGTCTTCATGGGTCAGTACGAAGCTGCCCATTTCACGATCCAGGGTGAAGCCTTTGACGCCATTGCCCAGGGTCAGTACCAGCATGGTCTGTGGACCGTAAATCGCGTAACCGGCGGCAACCTGCTGAGTGCCTGGCTGCAGGAACGCCTTTTCGTTCAAAGGCTCGTTCTGGGTCAGGTATTCGTTCGGGCAACGCAGCACCGAGAAGATCGTACCGACCGGCGCGTTGATGTCGATGTTCGACGAACCGTCCAGCGGGTCAAACACCAGCAGGTAGGCGCCTTTCGGGTATTTGCCCGGGATCTGGTAGGCATTGTCCATTTCTTCGGATGCCATGCCGGCCAGGTGACCGCCCCATTCGTTGGCTTCGAGCAGGATGTCGTTGGACATCACATCAAGCTTCTTCTGCACTTCACCTTGGACGTTTTCGGTGCCCATGCTGCCCAGAACACCACCCAGGGCGCCTTTGGAGACGGCGTGGCTGATTTCTTTACAGGCGCGCGCCACCACTTCGATCAGGAAACGCAGATCGGCAGGGGTGTTGTTGCTACGGGTCTGCTCAATCAAATAGCGACTCAGGGTAACGCGGGACATGGAAGGCTCCGGTGGAATGGGGGGCTAAAAACCCGCGCAGTTTAACGCGAGTCGGGGCGCATTTCCTCCTATCAGACGTGGAACACCCAATAGAGTTCATGTGCCGGGTTCAGCGTAGTTCGAAACGGGCATCTTTACCGTCAGGTAAACCGCTATCGCCAGCAGGCTGGCTCCCACAGGGGAATGCGATTAACTGTGGGAGCCAGCCTGCTGGCGATCGGGTGCGCAGCACCCGCCTTCAAGGTTTGACCGGGGGTTTGCGCAACAAGCTGAACGCCATCGCCGCCAAGAACAGAACGCTCAGCAACAACACCCCCCACAACCCGAACTTCTTCCAGTGGGTCCCAACCTGCGAAGTCGAGGTGGCTGTCGATGTCGGTGTCGCCACCGCCCCGCTATCCACTGTCGCCCTGCCCAACGCCGCCCACTTGGCCGCGCTGTAATCCGGAATCAGCGTCGACAACGGCAGGTTCGCCGCCTTCACCGTCGCGCTGCCCAGCGCCAGCGTATAAGGCCCGGCACCGCGCGCCAGGAACACCAATTGCGTCGAGCGCACGGCAAACTTCACCGTTGGCGCTTCGGCACCCAAGCCACCGCCCCGCTCGTCCACCGTCAGCTTCAACTGCTGCACCGTTTGCCCCGACAGCTGCAACTCGTTCTGCACCACGTCCTGGCCACTCTGGGTCAGGCGATAAAGCAAACCGCTGCTCAACGGCTGCCACGGCAGACTGCTGTCCCGACGACCGGACAAGGTCACCGGCGCCAGGCTGTTCGGCTGACTCAACTCGACCTGCAAGCGCTCGACATTCAGCCCCATCGGCAATTGCCAGGTGTATTCCCCGGCCTTCACGCTGCTGCCGGCCAACGCTTGCGACCAGACCAACGGCAGCGGCAGGCTGCGGGTGCTGGCGCTTTCCAGTTGCGCCGACGTCAGCGTCGGCGCCGACTGCGGCGTGCTCCACAACAAACGCAGGTAGCGCGCTGATTGACCCGGCAAACCGACTTCATGCTGCTCGACCCGCTCGTCGGCAAACGTCAGCCGCGCCACCTGCCCGTCACCCCACGACTGCCAATGCTGCAAGTCGTCGCTGGCTTCGATACTGAAACGCTGGAAGCCGTCGCGCTCGCTGGTCCAGTCGAGGATCAACTGCTGCAGCGGTGCCTTGATGCCGCTGGCGTCGAGCAACCAGCCACGCAGCACTTCTTCGCCCACCTCCAGCTGACTCGACGGCTGCACTTCGACCAGCGTGCCATTGGCGCTCGATTGCACCCGCACACTCGGCGCACGCTCGGTGTCGTCCGCGGAGTTGTACAGCGGGAACCACTTCACATCGGTCAGGGTACGGTTTTCGCTGGTTTTCGCGGTTTCCCGCGCCAAGGCATAGGCCTGAGCTTCGCCTGCCGCGTTGAACACGCGCACGTCGCTCAGGTCGGTCTGCCGCGCGTTCAATTGCACGGCCAAGGGCAATTCGAGGCGATACCACGGCCCCTCGCCACTCACGGTCAACGGCACTTGCGTGGCGAAATCCACCGGTTTTTCCTGCGCGCCGGCCGACAGCGCCATACCCATGGCAACAACGCCCAACCAGACCAGGTTCAGCTTCGAACTCAAGATGACACTCCTTCGGTTTGCGGGGCCGGGTTTTCAGGTTCCGGCGCGGCGTCGGCACGCTTGGGTGGCAACGGAGCGAAATAGCCCACCACCAACAGCAACACACCCACACCGATAAACGAGACGATCCGCGCCAGCCCGCCACGGTTACTCAATTCGACAAAGAACAGTTTCGCGACCACGACGCCGATCAAGGCCGCGCCAATCAGCCAGACTTCACGACGATGCCGTAGATGGCCGCCGATCATCAGACTCAGGGCCATCAAGGTCCAGACGATCGACAGACCGGCCTGCACCTGCATGGACGCGAGCAGCAGATCCAGCTCGAACGGGACGCCGCCCCAGTGATGAGCCGTGCGGTTCACCAGCGCGGTGAAGAACGCAAACAGTGAAACGCCGTCGATCAGTTGCGTGGCGTGATCGAAGGTGTCCTTGCCGATCGCCAGTCGCGTCACCGCGCTGCGCGCCCAGACATAAACCCCGAACAGCGCAAACAGCAGGCCCAATTCCAGCGGATTGATCAGCGGTACGTAAGGCAACGGTTCGGCCGTACCGTCGCTGACGATGTTCGCCAGCCAGAACCAGCCGAGCATCAGCACCGCCAGAGGTGCTGCCGCGTACAAGCGGTATTCACGCGCGTAAGCCGACACTGGCCAAGGCCCGTTGCGTGGCGCAGCCATCAGCACCAGATACAGGCTCGGCAGTATCGCCCAACCCAACCAGCGCCAGGCGTTGTACTGCTCGGACAACAACAGCAGGCCGTAGCGCAATTCCAGCGCCAGCACCCCGATCAACAGCCAGCAGCCGAGCACATGAGCAGTGCTCAAGGCACGCGCCGGCAGCATCGGTGCCAGACGCCGCAGCGAGATGAAATGCACGACAAACACCGCCGCCCAGGCCAGCCAACCGAAATCCGCCGCCGGGTGATAACGCGAGTGCCAAGCGGCGAGCAACACCACACCCGCGGCCGGTATCAGCAAGGTGCAGAACAAGCCCAGCGACGGCCATTTCAGGCGCAACGCCAACACGGCCCACACCGCCACACTCACCGCAGCGACCGTCAGCAGCAACGTCGCTTGAAGATTCACCGGCGCAAACCGCAGCACATCACTGATCCATGCCAGCGCCCACCATCCCGCGCCCCACACCAGCAGCACTTCGGACAAGCGCTGCAAATCCAACGCGTCAAACGCCGAAGCATGGTTGCCGAGCTGCAAGCGCCAGGCGCCAACCAATGCGGCCAATCCCAACACCAGCGGCGTCCAGAAACCGCTGTGCGCCAGCGGTTTCTGGCCTTCGCTGGCCAGCGGCCCGAGCAGATCCGGCCCAGCGAACAGAAACGCCGCGCCGCCAATCACCTGCAGCAGCAGGCCGAAGACAAAACTTACGCGCTGCTTCAGATACAGGCTCAGCCAGATGATAAACAAACCACTGGCCGCCCACACCGCGCTCGCGGTTTGCCATGGCAGCACGAACAGCACTGCCAGATTGATCAGCACCAGACCGGCCAGCAACACCACTGACAAACCGCGCAACAGCCGAACGTCGCTACGCACCATGTCGTCTCGCGCTGCCAGCAGCATGCCGGCGATCAACGCCAGACCGATCAGGGACGCGCTGAGCAAGCCGCTCCAGCCTGCACTGAACACCGCGCCGGACTCACCGCTTGCGCCTTGCAGTCGCAACAGGAACAACGCGCCACCCAGCAACTGCACGGCAAACGCGGTAAACAGGAAGGTGCGCGATTGCAGGCGCAGGCCGACAAACAATGTCGCCAGACCGGCCAGCGCCCAACTGATCGCCGTACCGTGGGTGAAGAAAAACAGCGGCGCCAGCAGATAGAGAAAGGTCAGGCCGAGGCACGCCAGTACCGGCAGGCTTTTGCGCTCCCACTCCGACGTTTGCTCGGGCAAGGCGTTGCGCAATTGGTAGAAGCTGAACAGCAACGCCACACCGAGCATCAACGCGCCCAGCGGCGCGCCGTCGAGCAGGCTGCTTTCGCCGATCCGCAACTCGCTGAGAAACGCCAGCGCCGACCCCAGTTGCAGCAGCAAGGCAAATGCACGGGCCAGTGGTCGTTGCTGGCGCAGGCCGAGCCAGAAAATCCCGGCGCCTTCAACGGCCCAGGCGGCGGAGGTCCAACGCGCATCGAGGCCCAATGGAATCGCCAGGCTGGCGAAGATCACGCCCAGCGCCAGACAGGTTTCCGCCAGCAGCAGCGCCCGTCCGCCCATCAGCAGACGCGCAAGTCCCATGTAGATCATGCCCAGCGCGAGGGCGCTGAAAGCGGCGGCGAATTCCAGGTGCTGCACCAGCGCGAACTGCAAGCCGAAACCCACCAGGGGCGGGCCGAACAGCATTGTGCCGTCGACGTAATCACCTTTATGCGCCGACCAGCGCAGCAGTGCCTCACGGCTGTCGTCCTCGGGCGCGTCGCTCATTTCCAGCAACTTGCGCCGTGTGAACAGCAGGCCGATGGCCAGGTACATCAGGAAAAACAGAATCAGAAACGGTTCGGTGCTCCACAGCAATTCCGGCGTGTAGGAGCGCAGGCCCCAGGCGAAACCGATGCCGAAGGTGCCGACGAAGCCGATCAGGTTGAGCAGCCGCCAGGCCTTGAACCAGGCGATGGCAAGGATGCCGGCATTGAGCAAGGCGAAGTAGCTGAACAGCGCGACGTGGTTGCCGGCGCCGGTAGACGTCAGGATCGGCGCGGCGAAACCACCCAGCGCTGCGGCGCAGGCCAATGCCAGCGAGTCCTGAGTGATGGCCAGAATGGCCGAGAACACCGTTACCGCCACCAGCAGCCCAAGCGCCGCCGTCGGATCGAGCAATGGATGCAAACGCATGGCCGCAAACACCGTCAGGTACAACACGGCAATCCCGGTGCCTTGCAGCATCAACGCATAGTGATTGTTGCGATGACGCAGCCACCAGCCCAGACCGAGCAGGCCCAACGCCGCCACTGCCACACCGGCGTAACGCAGCTCAATCGGCACCACCATGCCTTCGGTGGCATAACGCAGCAGAAACGCCAGACCGAGGAACAACAGCACCACGCCGACCCGCAGCACGGTGTTGCCTCCGAACAGCCAGTTGCGTGCGCCGCTGATGGCCCGTTCGAAGAAATTTGGGCCGTGCGGAGCTACGGGTTGCTGCGGCTCACGGGCGACTGGCTCGGCTTTCCAGACATCGTCGGGCAAGGGACGACTGGCTTGCGTCGCCGTCGCGGTGATCGGTTCGAATTCGGGGGGAAGCTCCCAGACCATCTCCGGAGCCGAGACCGGGATTTCTTCGAGAATGAATACAGGGGAGGGGCCGGGGTCGCTGGCAACCGGTTCCTCGGCAACCGGCTCGCTGGCTTCGGGTGTCTTGACGCCAGACACCTCCAGCAAGGCCAGGCGTTGCTGGACCGCATGCAGCGCTACTTGCGCCTGTTCCAGCAGAAGGCGCTGTTCCGCCGCTTGTGTGCCCAAACGACCGATGCGAACGGCCTGGCCGATCCCCAACCCGAGCAACGCGCCCAACAGCGCGTCGCTGAACGACTCGTCGAGTATCCAGCCCAGCACCAGCCCAATCAGCATGAACATCCATTGCATGGTCGATATCCCTAAGCGCAGTGGCCAATCCGAGAAGATTAGCGCAGCCCGTACAGCAAAGATCGCAGCCTTCGGCAGCTCCTAAACCGACCGCGTTCACCCAATGTTAGGTGAACGCCGACTGTAGGAGCTGCCGAAGGCTGCGATCTTTTCCGGCGCGCCAGTATATCGAGCCGATTGAAGACTTACTCCAATGCCTTCCAGATATCCGTGGCGTACTCGCGAATAGTCCGGTCGGAGGAGAACCAGCCCATCCGGGACGTGTTCAACACCGCTGAACGCCACCATTGGTTCGAATCGTGCCAATGGGCTTCCACACGCATCTGCGCCTCCCAGTAGGAATCGAAATCGGCGCAGACCAGGAAGCGGTCGTAGTCAATCAGCGAATCGATCAAGCCGGTGTAGCGGGACGGATCGTCCGGCGAAAACACTCCGCCGCGAATCGCTTGCAGCACGTCATTCAGTCGATGCGACGCGGCAATGTCCGGCACCGCGCTGAACTCGTGGTTCTGCTTGCGAGCTTCAACCTGCTGCGCGCTGAGGCCGAAGATGAACATGTGCTCGGCGCCGATGCGTTCGCACATTTCCACGTTGGCGCCGTCCAGGGTGCCGATGGTCAGCGCGCCGTTGAGGCCGAACTTCATGTTACTGGTGCCCGAGGCTTCAAAACCTGCGGTGGAAATCTGCTCCGACAAATCCGCCGCCGGAATGATGCTCTCCGCCAGGCTGACGTTGTAGTTGGGCAGGAACACCACTTTGAGCAAACCGCGCACGGTCGGGTCGTTGTTCACCACCCGGGCGATGTCGTTGGTGAGTTTGATGATCAGCTTGGCCTGGTGATAACTGGCGGCGGCCTTGCCGGCGAAGATCTTCACCCGTGGCACCCAGTCGATTTCCGGCTCGGCGCGGATCGCCTGGTACAGCGCGACGGTGTGCAGCAGGTTGAGCAACTGGCGTTTGTATTCGTGGATCCGCTTGACCTGCACGTCGAACATCGCTGCCGGGTTGACCGCGACCCCAAGCCGCTCATGAATGATGTACGCCAGGGCTTTCTTGCTGTGCAGGCGCTGCTCGGCGAACGCTTTGCGGAACGCGGCTTTTTCAGCGAAGGGTTCCAGATCGAGCAAGCGCTCTTCCGGGTTATCCAGAAGATCAGGGCCGAGGGCGTCGACCAGCATCGAGGTCAACTCCGAGTTGGCCTGATACAGCCAGCGGCGGAAGGTGATCCCGTTGGTTTTGTTGTTGATCCGTTCCGGGTAGATCTTGTGCAGTTCGGAGAACACGGTCTTGCGCATCAGCTGCGTGTGCAGCCCGGACACGCCGTTGACGCTGTGGGAGCCGAGAAACGCGAGGTTGCCCATGCGCACGCGGCGTCCGTTGTCCTCTTCGATGAGCGACACTGCACGCAGCACGTCGAAATCGTGAATGCCTTTGGCCCGCAGCGAGTCGATGTGCTGAGCGTTGATCAGATAAATGATCTGCATGTGCCGCGGCAGCATCCGCTCCATCAAACCGACCGGCCAGGTTTCCAGCGCCTCCGGCAACAGCGTGTGGTTGGTGTACGAGAGCGTGTCGACGGTGACCTGCCATGCAGCGTCCCACGCCACGTCGTAGACATCGACCAACTGACGCATCAGCTCGGCAACGGCAATGGACGGGTGAGTATCGTTGAGCTGGATCGCCGCGTGATCGCCCAGGGTCAGCACCGAGGTGTGCATGTTGCGATGGCGGCGCAGCAAATCCTGGAGAGACGCCGCGACAAAAAAGTACTCCTGACGCAGGCGCAGCTCCTGGCCGGCTTCGGTACTGTCCGCCGGGTAGAGCACGCGGGAAATACTTTCCGCCCGGGCCACTTCCGCGACCGCGCCCAAGTGGTCGCCGGCATTGAAGCGCTCAAGGTGCAAATCTTCCATCGCACGGGCACGCCACAAGCGCAGCGTGTTGACGCTCGCCCCGCGCCAGCCGACCACCGGGGTGTCATACGCAATGGCGCGCACGGTTTCAGCCGGGGACCAGACTTGCCTGGATTTTCCGCTGTCGTCGGTGACGGTTTCAACGCTGCCGCCAAAGCCGATCGGGTAAACGACTTCGGGGCGCTCGAATTCCCATGGGTTACCGAAATCCAGCCAATGCTCGGTCTGTTCCTGCTGCCAGCCATCGACAATCGCCTGACGGAACAAGCCGTGTTCATACCGAATGCCGTAGCCGTGGCCGGCGATGCCGAGGGTCGACATACTTTCCATGAAGCACGCCGCCAGCCGACCGAGGCCACCGTTACCCAGGGCCGCATCAGGCTCCAGCAGGCGGATGCGCTCGATGTCGACGCCGAGTTCGGTCATGGCCTCGCGGGCAACGTCCAGCAGGCCGAGGTTGCTCAGGCTGTCGTAGAGCAGCCGGCCGATGAGAAATTCCAGGGAGAGGTAGTAAACTCGCTTCTGACCTTTGCGGTAGATCTGCCGGGTGTGATCCATCCAGTGCTCGACCATGTGATCGCGCGCGGCCAGCGCAATGGCTTCGAACCAGTCGTGGTCGAAGGCGTGATCCGGGTCTTTACCCACCGCGTAGGTGAGTTTGGTCAAGACGGCGTCGCGAAATGCGGCCACCTCTGCTTCGCGAACAAGTGGTTCTTGAGTCATCGATAAGACCTCGAGCGAGCGTGAAGTAGTTGAGCCTAGACGGTCAGACAGACGGCGTGGGCTCTGGTTCGGCAGTTTTTCCTGTTAGTGCGAGATAGGCCGGCATTACATTGTCGTGTGCCTGAATCAATGCAGGGGCCGTGCCGGATTAACGGTGTTTATTGCACGGCCAAGAAAAAATCTGGCGAAAGGTTGTTCAAAAATCCACCAGTCCCGGTATGATCGCGCGCCCTGATACACACGCTGGTAACAACTGATGATGAAGCCCAACCTGATCGCCGCCGCAGAAATCGATCGTCTCGATACCTGGGCCAAATATTCTGCGCCGATGTGCGGCTCGTGTGTATCCAGCTGCTGCACCCTGCCGGTCGAGGTCAAGATCAAGGATCTGATCCGCATCGGTATCGTCGACGAGTTCGAGCGCGGCGAACCGGCGAAGAACATCGCCAAGCGGTTGCAGAAGGAAGGGATCGTCGAGCGCTACAGCCAGAAAACCGAGATCTTCACCCTCCAGCGCATGAGCAATAACGATTGCCTGTACCTGGATCGTAAGAGCCGTCTGTGCACTATTTATGAAAAGCGCCCGGATACTTGCCGCAATCACCCGAAAATCGGACCGCGGCCGGGGTATTGCGCTTACAAGCCAAAGGAAGTGGCGCGCGAGACCAGCAGTAGCCGTCGTACCCTCGAAAAATTCTGATCCTCAGCCTGTGAACTGTGGCGAGGGAGCTTGCTCCCGCTTGAGTGCATAGCACTCAGAAAATCAGCTAGCTGCAAAAATCTGGGGCCGCTACGCAGCCCAGCGCGAGCAAGCTCGCTCGCCACAGTGACCGCACAAACCCCGGACAAACAAAAACGCCCCCGACCTTGCGGTCGGGGGCGTTTTTTTTAAGCCTTAACTAAGTCGAAACTCAGTTGCCGCTTTTCTTGGCAGCGCGGGTACGCTCGCTTTCGCCCAGGATCTTCTTGCGAAGACGGATGGACTTAGGAGTGACTTCGCACAGTTCGTCTTCTTGCACGAACTCAAGCGCTTGTTCCAGGGTGAAACGGATAGGCGGAACCAGAGCGATGGTTTCGTCTTTACCCGAAGCACGCATGTTGTCGAGCTTCTTGCCTTTGGTTGGGTTGACGCCCAGGTCGTTGTCGCGGCTGTTGATGCCGACGATTTGACCTTCGTACACGTCTTCACCGTGACCCAGGAACAGTTTGCCGCGAGCTTGCAGGGTTTCCAGCGAGTAAGTCAGAGCCTTACCGGTAGCAACCGAAACCAGCACGCCGTTCTGACGGCCGGACATGTCGCCGGACTTCATCACGTCGTAACGGTCGAAGATCGAGGTCAGGATGCCTGCACCGGAGGTCAGGGTCAGGAACTCGTTACGGAAGCCGATCAGGCCACGGGCCGGGATGTTGTACTCAAGGCGCACACGGCCCTTGCCATCCGGAACCATGTTGGTCAGGTCGCCCTTACGGATACCGATCTGCTCCATGATCGAACCTTGCGATTCTTCCGGCAGGTCGATGGTCACGTTTTCGTACGGTTCGTGCTTGACGCCGTCAACCATGCGGATGATCACTTCCGGACGACCAACACCCATTTCGAAGCCTTCGCGACGCATGGTTTCGATCAGTACCGAGAGGTGCAGCTCACCACGGCCGGAGACTTTGAACTTGTCAGCCGAGTCGCCTTCTTCAACGCGCAGAGCAACGTTGTACAGCAGCTCTTTGTCCAGACGTTCCTTGATGTTACGGGAAGTCACGAACTTGCCTTCTTTACCGCAGAAAGGCGAGTCGTTTACCTGGAAGGTCATGGAAACGGTTGGCTCGTCAACGGTCAGCGGCTTCATCGCTTCGACGTTCAGTGGGTCGCACAGAGTGTCGGAGATGAACAGCTGGTCGAAGCCGCTGATGCAGACGATGTCGCCGGCAGCTGCTTCTTCAACGTCGATACGGTGCAGGCCGTGGTGACCCATCAGCTTCAGGATACGACCGTTACGCTTCTTGCCGTCGGCGTCGATAGCGACAACCGGAGTGTTCGGCTTGATGCGACCACGAGCGATACGGCCAACGCCGATAACACCCAGGAAGCTGTTGTAGTCCAGAGCAGAGATCTGCATCTGGAACGGACCGTCACGGTCGACTTTCGGCGCAGGTACGTTGTCGACGATCGACTGGTACAGCGGGGTCATGTCTTCAGCCATGTCGGTGTGTTCCAGACCGGCAATACCGTTCAGGGCCGAGGCGTAGACGACTTTGAAGTCCAGCTGTTCTTCGGTGGCACCCAGGTTGTCGAACAGGTCGAAGATCTGGTCCAGAACCCAGTCCGGACGCGCGCCTGGACGGTCAACCTTGTTGATGACCACGATCGGACGCAGGCCGGCTTCGAAAGCCTTCTTGGTCACGAAACGGGTTTGCGGCATAGGGCCGTCTTGAGCGTCAACCAGCAGCAGAACGGAGTCAACCATCGACATTACGCGTTCAACTTCGCCGCCGAAGTCGGCGTGGCCCGGGGTATCCACGATGTTGATGTGGTAGCCGTTCCAGTTGATGGCGGTGTTTTTCGCCAGAATGGTAATACCGCGCTCTTTCTCCTGGTCGTTGGAGTCCATCACGCGCTCGTCGTTGAGCTCGTTGCGCTCCAGGGTGCCGGATTGACGCAAGAGTTTGTCTACCAGGGTGGTTTTACCATGGTCAACGTGAGCAATGATGGCGATGTTGCGTAGATTTTCGATCACTTGTGTATCTCGATCAGAGGATTCGGTGTGCTGACAAGTCTTGGCAGCGATTAACAGTAGAGTCAGGCCTTGCCGTTACAGCTTGACGGCAGAGTCGGGGGGCCGGTGACGCAGGCCACAGGCAAACAGCCCCGGGCTCTTAGCTCGGTCGATAAACGCGCACATTGGCATGCCCCTCACTGAGCAAATGGTGGGCATGCAGGCGACTCATCACGCCTTTGTCGCAATACAGCAGGTACTGGCGAGTAGGGTCCAGTTCCTTGAAACGAGCGTTCAATGCATAAAACGGCATCGCTTGTACCTCAATGCCAGCGAGTTCCAGCGGCTCGTCTTCAGCGGCATCCGGGTGTCGGATGTCGATGATGATCTGGCCCGCCAGTGCTTCGCTGACTTCTTCGATCTGCAAGTCCTGGCCCAATTCGTCGATCACGCGATCGATCGGCACCAGTTTGGCGTTCTCGAGCGCACGCTCAAGGACCGCCATGTCGAATTCTTTCTCTTCATGCTCCACGCGCGGACGCTTGGCGTGGGTCTTGGGGTTCACCGAAATGACCCCGCAATACTCCGGCATGTGCTTGGCGAAGTCGGCAGTGCCGATTTCGTTGGCCAGGTCGATGATGTCCTGCTTGTGACTGGCGATCAGCGGACGCAAGACCAGCTTGTCGGTCACGCAGTCGATCACGGACAGGTTCGGCAGCGTCTGGCTGGAAACCTGGGAAATCGCTTCACCGGTGACCAGCGCTTCGATGTCCAGCCGATCGGCAATACGGGAAGCAGCGCGCAACATCATACGCTTCAAAACTACACCCATATGACTGTTATCGACTTTCCCGAGAATTTCTCCCAGTACTTCCTCGAACGGCACACTGACAAATAACACGCGTTGGGAGCTGCCGTACTTCTTCCAGATGAAGTGCGCCACTTCCATGACGCCCAGTTCATGGGCCCGCCCGCCCAGATTGAAGAAGCAGAAATGGCTCATCAGGCCACGGCGCATGATCTGGTAGGCCGCAACAGTGGAATCGAAGCCGCCGGACATCAGCACAAGCGTCTGTTCCAGGGCACCCAGCGGATAACCGCCGATGCTGTTGTGCTGGCTGTGGATCACAAACAACCGTTTGTCGCGAATTTCGATGCGAACTTCGATTTCCGGCTCTTTCAGCGAGATTCCGGCGGCGCCGCACTGACGACGCAGTTGGCTGCCGACGTATTTCTCGACATCCATCGAACTGAATTCATGCTTGCCGGCGCGTTTGCAGCGCACCGAAAAAATCTTCCCGGCCAGCGAATCACCGAAGTGCAGCTTGCACTTGGCGACGATGTCATCGAAGTCGCCCAACGGGTACTCGTCGACCTGCAGGAAATGCGCGATGCCCGGCATGCAGCTCAGGCGCTCGGTCATGTCCTTCAGGACTTTAGGCTCAGTAACGCGGGTTTCAAGCTCGAGATTGTCCCACACACCGTTCACCACCACGGCCGGGTCCAGGTCACGGAGCACGGTGCGGATGTTTTTGGCCAACTGGCGGATGAAACGCATCCGTACCGGGCGGCTCTTGATGGTGATCTCGGGGAAGACTTTTACGATTAGTTTCATGAAAACAGCGCGCGCTGGGCCAGCCGAAAAAGGGGGGCGCGGATTATAGCGGAAATTGCTCAAGGTTTAACCAGTTAATGTGCAGAAGGTTTTCAGCGCACCAAAACGGGTCGTTTATTGGTTTCGACGCTACATTGTAGGGCGACATTTTGCCCCTCAATGCGATTTGTGCCTTTATAAGCGTGATATTGGGGCAAAAAACCCATGCTGGGGCACTGGCATGCAATTTGCTCCCTTGTGAGGCAGGTTGCCTTGGCAGAGTATTCGCGCCGGCATCACCCACATTCTAAGGGCATCCACTACTAAGCCCGAAGCCACCCGGAGGACACTATGTCGAAGTCGGTTCAACTCATCAAAGATCATGACGTCAAGTGGATTGATCTGCGCTTCACGGACACCAAAGGCACTCAGCACCACGTGACCATGCCGGCTCGCGACGCGCTGGATGAAGCTTTCTTCGAAGAAGGCAAAATGTTCGACGGTTCCTCCATCGCTGGCTGGAAAGGCATCGAAGCCTCCGACATGATCCTGATGCCGGACGACAGCACTGCCGTCCTCGACCCGTTCACCGAAGAGCCGACCCTGATCCTGGTTTGTGACGTGATCGAGCCTTCGACCATGCAAGGCTACGACCGCGACCCACGTGCGATCGCCAAACGCGCCGAGGAATACCTGAAGTCGACCGGTATCGGTGACACCGTATTCGTTGGTCCGGAACCAGAATTCTTCATCTTCGACGAAGTGAAGTTCAAGTCCGATATCTCTGGTTCCATGTTCAAAATCTTCTCCGAACAAGGTTCGTGGATGTCCGACCAGGACGTGGAAGGCGGCAACCGTGGCCACCGTCCAGGCGTCAAAGGCGGCTACTTCCCTGTTCCGCCGTTCGACCACGACCACGAAATCCGTACCTCCATGTGCAACGCCATGGAAGAAATGGGCCTGGTCATCGAAGTTCACCACCACGAAGTGGCGACTGCCGGTCAGAACGAAATCGGCGTGAAGTTCAACACCCTGGTCGCCAAGGCTGACGAAGTTCAGACCCTGAAGTACTGCGTACATAACGTTGCTGATGCATACGGCCGCACCGCGACCTTCATGCCTAAGCCTCTGTACGGCGACAACGGTTCGGGTATGCACGTTCACCTGTCCATCGCCAAAGATGGCAAGAACACCTTCGCTGGCGAAGGCTATGCCGGCCTGTCCGACACCGCCCTGTACTTCATCGGCGGCATCATCAAGCACGGTAAGGCCCTGAACGGCTTCACCAACCCGTCGACCAACTCCTACAAGCGTCTGGTCCCAGGCTTCGAAGCTCCGGTAATGCTGGCCTACTCGGCTCGCAACCGTTCCGCTTCGATCCGTATTCCTTACGTGTCCAGCCCACGCGCTCGCCGTATCGAAGCCCGCTTCCCGGATCCAGCAGCCAACCCATACCTGGGCTTCGCTGCACTGCTGATGGCTGGCCTGGACGGCATCCAGAACAAGATCCACCCTGGCGACGCAGCTGACAAAAACCTGTACGACCTGCCGCCTGAAGAGGCGAAAGAGATCCCACAAGTTTGCGGCAGCCTGAAAGAAGCCCTGGAAGAGCTGGACAAAGGTCGCGCGTTCCTGACCAAAGGCGGCGTGTTCTCCGATGACTTCATCGACGCTTACATCGCTCTGAAAAGCGAAGAAGAAATCAAGGTCCGCACCTTCGTACACCCACTGGAATACGAGCTGTACTACAGCTGCTGATCCGGTAGCGCTGCGGCACGCGGCGTGACAAAAAGAGGCCTCCTTCGGGAGGCCTTTTTTGTGCCCGCAATTCAGCGGCAACGCCGTACTCCTGTGGTGTTTGAGGGATCTCGGAAATCATTCCCGGATGTTTACAGCTTGGGCCAACCGCCGCCACTGACCTATGCTGCAATCCAACGCTTTCGTTTCTGGTCGATTTTATGGGTCGTGGTTTTCTATTGATGCTGCTGTTGATCGCCCTGCCCGCCGCAGCGCAGATCTATAAGTACACCGACGCCGCCGGGAACACCGCCTACAGCAATCAGCCGCCTGACGGCGTGAAGGCGGAGCCGGTCGAGTTACCGCCGCTCAATAGCGTCGAGAGCCAGACACCTGCCGCCCCACCTGTCGAAGCCACCAGCCGCGAACAGCCGCGCAGTGCCTACGAGGTGCTGGAGCTGACCAACTTGCCCACCACCGAGGCGCTGCGCGCCAACAACGGCACCTTCACCGTCAACGTGCTGATCAAACCCCGTCTGCAAGGTCCGCATTTATTCAGGTTGTTGCTGGACGATCAGCCTTATGGCCAGCCGAGCAACGTGCCAATTCTGCAGCTGGTCAACATTGATCGCGGCACTCACAGCCTCGCGGTCCAGGTGATCGAGGGGGAAAACGTCGTCCAGCAGAGCCCGGTCCTGACCTTCACCGTCCAGCGAGTGCACAAGCCGTGAGGGGGTGGCTGTTGCTCGCCTGCCTGGTCGTGCTGCCCGTGTCGGCCGAAGTCTTCACCTACATCGACGCCCAGGGCAATCGGGTCTTCACTGACCAGCCCGGCTCCCGCAACGCCAAACGCGTGCCGCTGGCGACGAGCAACCGCATGTCCGCCAACCCGACCGGCGCAGCGCCGGTGATTGCCGGGAAAAAAAACGAAACCAAGCCGCTGTTCCGCTACGAACTGCTCAGAGTGCTGGTGCCCGAGCCCGACGCCACGGTTCGTAGCAGCGCTGGCGAGCTGATCGTCAGCGTCACCAGCGAACCCGGCCTGCAACGGGGTCATCGCTACCGTTTGTTGCTGGACGGGCAGTCCACCGCTGAACCCGGCCCGAGTCCGGTATTTGCCTTGAGCAACATCGACCGTGGCAGCCATAACCTGTCGGTAGAAATTCTCGATGAGCAGGGCCGCATCGTCGAACGTACGGCCAATCAACCGTTTCACATGCTGCGCATCTCCCTCGCGCAGAAACGCCAGGTCAAACCCTGCACGCTGACCGACTACGGCCAACGACCGGAATGTCCGCTCAAAGACAAACCCGAAGAAGAAAAAAATCCCTTCCTGCGCTTCTTCTAACGCCATTCAGCTTTGCGCACTATATTGGTGCAATAGCTTGCACCGTACCCACATTCCAACCCATTTTGGTTCGAAAGTACCCGCAAAAGCTGGCAGAACGCCACGCAAACGAGCGTCAAACGCCCGTTTCAGGCCTTTAACGCTTCTTTTCGGAGCCTTGGTTTGGTTTTTGCATTTTCCTCGCATCAGCGCTTTATTCATGCGCGCGCCCTGCTCCAAAAGAGGTCCCGATGACCATTAGCGACGCACTACACCGTTTGCTACTCGACAACCTCACCACCGCCACCATTCTGCTCGATGCCGAACTGCGCCTTGAGTACATGAACCCGGCGGCAGAGATGCTCCTGGCCATCAGCGGTCAGCGAAGCCATGGGCAGTTCATCAGCGAGTTGTTCACTGAATCCACCGAGGCGTTGAATTCCCTGCGTCAGGCGGTCGAGCAGGCGCACCCGTTCACCAAGCGCGAAGCGATGCTCACGGCCCTCACCGGCCAGACGCTGACCGTCGATTACGCGGTAACACCGATCCTGGCCAACGGCGCCACCATGCTGCTGCTGGAAGTCCATCCACGAGACCGCTTGTTGCGGATCACCAAGGAAGAGGCGCAGCTGTCGAAACAGGAAACCAGCAAGATGCTGGTGCGCGGCCTCGCTCACGAAATCAAGAATCCGCTGGGAGGGATTCGCGGCGCAGCCCAGTTGCTCGCCCGCGAACTGCCGGAAGAGAGCCTGCGCGATTACACCAACGTCATCATTGAAGAAGCCGACCGCCTGCGAAACCTCGTGGACCGCATGCTCGGCTCCAACAAACTGCCTTCGCTGGCCATGTGCAACGTCCACGAAGTGCTGGAACGTGTCTGTCATTTGGTCGAGGCGGAAAGCCAAGGCTGCATCACGCTGGTGCGCGACTACGACCCGAGCATTCCCGACGTGCTGATCGACCGCGAGCAGATGATTCAGGCCGTCCTGAACATCGTGCGCAACGCGATGCAGGCCATCAGCAGCCAGAACGAGCTGCGCCTGGGCCGCATCACTTTGCGCACCCGCGCCATGCGCCAGTTCACCATCGGCCACGTGCGCCATCGCCTGGTGACCAAGATCGAAATCATCGACAACGGTCCCGGCATTCCTGCAGACCTGCAGGAAACCATCTTCTTTCCCATGGTCAGCGGCCGTCCGGACGGTACCGGGCTGGGCCTGGCCATTACCCAGAACATCATCAGCCAGCACCAGGGCCTGATCGAATGTGACAGCCATCCAGGCCACACCACCTTCTCGATCTTTCTGCCACTGGAACAAGGAGCCACATCGACATGAGCCGTAGTGAAACCGTGTGGATCGTCGATGACGACCGTTCTATCCGTTGGGTCCTGGAAAAAGCCTTGCAACAAGAAGGCATGACCACGCAAAGCTTCGACAGCGCCGATGGCGTGATGAGCCGTCTGGCGCGCCAGCAGCCGGACGTGATCATCTCCGACATCCGCATGCCGGGGGCCAGCGGTCTGGACCTTCTGGCGCGGATTCGCGAGCAACACCCACGGTTGCCAGTGATCATCATGACTGCGCACTCCGATCTGGACAGCGCTGTCGCGTCCTATCAGGGCGGTGCGTTCGAGTACCTGCCCAAGCCGTTCGACGTGGACGAAGCCGTGTCGCTGGTCAAGCGCGCCAACCAGCACGCCCAGGAACAGCAAGGCCTGGAAGTCCCGGTTGCCCTGACCCGCACACCCGAAATCATCGGTGAAGCGCCGGCGATGCAGGAAGTGTTTCGCGCCATCGGGCGCCTGAGTCACTCCAACATTACCGTGTTGATCAACGGTGAATCGGGCACGGGTAAAGAGCTGGTGGCCCACGCCCTGCACCGTCACAGCCCACGGGCGGCTTCGCCGTTCATTGCGCTGAACATGGCGGCGATCCCGAAGGATCTGATGGAGTCCGAACTGTTCGGCCATGAAAAGGGTGCGTTCACCGGCGCGGCCAATCTGCGTCGCGGACGGTTCGAGCAGGCGGACGGCGGCACGCTGTTCCTTGATGAGATCGGCGACATGCCGGCTGACACACAAACCCGTTTGCTGCGCGTGCTGGCCGACGGCGAGTTCTATCGCGTCGGCGGTCATGTGCCGGTGAAGGTTGATGTACGAATCATCGCCGCGACGCACCAGAACCTGGAAACCCTGGTGCACGCCGGGAAATTCCGTGAAGACTTGTTCCACCGCCTCAACGTGATCCGCATTCATATACCGCGGCTGTCGGACCGTCGCGAAGACATCCCGACGCTCGCCAAGCACTTCCTCAGCCGCGCCGCGCAAGAACTGGCGGTAGAGCCGAAGCTGCTGAAAAGTGAAACAGAGGAATACCTGAAGAACCTGCCGTGGGGCGGCAACGTGCGTCAGCTGGAGAATACCTGCCGCTGGATCACGGTGATGGCTTCGGGTCGCGAAGTGCACATCAGCGACCTGCCGCCGGAGTTGCTGAGCCTGCCCCAGGATTCAGCGCCAGTGACCAACTGGGAGCAAGCGCTGCGTCAGTGGGCTGATCAGGCGCTGGCTCGCGGTCAGTCGAGCCTGCTCGACACGGCAGTGCCGGCCTTCGAACGGATCATGATCGAAACCGCACTCAAGCATACCGCTGGCCGCCGCCGCGATGCCGCCGTTTTGCTGGGTTGGGGGCGTAATACCCTGACGCGCAAGATCAAGGAGCTGGGGATGAAGGTGGATGGCGGGGATGATGATGAAGGAGAAGAGGGTTAACCGGCTGTTAGTACTTCGCTGCCAGTGAGATCCAATCGCGGGCTTGCCCGCGATGCTTTTGGCGGCCGAATGCACCGCCGCAAGGCACCGTGAACCGCAATCGCGCACGCCAACTGATCCGAAATCCTGCCTGCATTCGCAATCGAACCCTTATCGAAAAAACACGAAAGCCCCGTAATACGGGGCTTTCGGCGTTTCAATCAGTGTTTCTGTTTCAACTTGTTAAAACCTGGCACGCCCCCTGCAATAGTCCATTCAGTGATTCAGTTCACTACCCGGTTTCGGGGACCTTGGTACAGGCAGGCCGGGGATTCCCCTCTTTACATCGGGCTCATACCGCACTTGCGATGAGCCCAAACAGTTTTGGGGCCCTTGATACAGGCAGGTCAGGGGTTCCTTCTTTACACCGGGCTCACGACGCAATGCGCGAGCCCTCCCGTTTTGGGAACCTTGGTACAGGCAGGCCGGGGATTCCCTCTTTTATTGCTCTCGGAGATGGATCTCCAGCCGCCAGCGGTCATCGACCTCGCTACCGGCCCACTCCCCCTGCAGTGGCCGGGCCGCCACGACCGACAGCAACAGCCCCCCGTCACTCGAACGCACCCGCCAGTTCACGATCTTGTCGTTGAGCTTGAGCTGACCTTTCTGCGCCTTGCCCTCAGCCTCGAACAGCAACGCCAGGCTGCCGTCCACAAACTCCCCATGGGACTTGGGTTCGTTGTTGAACCACACCACCAGCCCGTCGCTCGTCACGTCGACTTGCTGCAGTTCGCTGGGGTCGGGCGTGGTCAGGCGACCGATCATCAGCCCCACCATTACTCCGACAATCGCCAGCGAACCCATCACCCGCGGGAATAGTTTCGAACGCGGGTCCGCTTGCGGCGTAGAATGCGCGTCATCTTTACCTTCGGAGCCGTGCATGTTTCACGTCATCCTTTTCCAACCAGAAATTCCGCCGAATACCGGCAACGTTATCAGGCTGTGCGCCAACAGTGGCTGCCACCTGCATTTGATCGAACCGCTGGGCTTCGAGATGGATGACAAACGCCTGCGCCGGGCCGGCCTCGACTACCACGAGTATGCCACCCTGCAACGCCATGCAGACCTCGCCAGCTGCCTGGAAAGCCTTGGTCATCCGCGGCTGTTTGCCTTTACCACCAAGGGTTCGCGGCCGTTCCACGACGCGAGCTTCGCCGAGGGCGACGCGTTCCTGTTCGGTCCGGAAAGCCGTGGCCTGCCGGCTGAAGTGCTCGACGCCCTGCCTGGTGAACAACGCCTGCGCCTGCCGATGCGCGAAGGCTGCCGCAGCCTGAACCTGTCGAACACCGTGGCGGTTGCCGTGTACGAAGGCTGGCGCCAGCTCGGTTTCAAGTAACACCCATAACAAATGTAGGAGCGAGCCTGCTCGCGAAGAGGGCGTGTCAGTCGACATCAATACCGACTGAAACACCGCTTTCGCGAGCAGGCTCGCTCCCACATGGGTGTTGCTGAACCGCTTACTGAACGGTCGGAGTCTCGCCCGCCGCCTGCATGCGTTGCAGCTCTTGTGCGTACAGCGCATCGAAGTTCACCGGAGCCAGCATCAGGGCCGGGAACGAACCACGGGTCACCAGGCTGTCCAGGGTTTCGCGAGCGTACGGGAACAGGATGTTCGGGCAAAACGCGCCGAGGGTGTGGCTCATCGAAGCGTCGTCCAGGTTCTTGATCAGGAAGATCCCGGCCTGTTGCACTTCAGCGATGAACGCCACTTCGCCGTTTTCACCGTTCTTCACGGTAACCGACAAGGTCAGTACGACCTCGTGGAAGTCACCTTCCAAGGCCTTTTGACGAGTGTTCAGATCCAGACCGACGCTCGGTTCCCACTGCTGGCGGAAGATCGCCGGGCTTTTCGGGGCTTCGAACGACAAGTCACGTACATAGATGCGCTGCAAGGAGAATTGCGGTGCGGTGTCTTCTTCGCTGGCTGCAGTGTTCTGTTGGTCAGTCATCTCAGATCCTTTCTGATCTTGGGGTCTTATAGGGAAGGCATTCAGGCCTTGAGCATGGCGTCGAGCTTGCCGGCGCGCTCCAAGGCAAACAAATCATCACAGCCGCCAACGTGGGTGCTGCCGATCCAGATCTGCGGCACGGACGTACGTCCGGCCTTCTGGGCCATGGCGGCGCGCACCTGCGGCTTGCCATCGACCTTGATCTCTTCGAAGGCCACGCCTTTGTTCTCGAGCAAGTACTTGGCTCGCGAGCAGTAAGGGCAGTAATCGCTGGAATAGACGACGACGTTGCTCATATCACTTCACCAGCGGCAGGTTGTCGCCTTTCCAGCTGGAAATACCGCCGGACAGCTTGGCGGCGGTGAAGCCGGACTTCATCAGCTCGCGGGCATGCGTGCCGGCGGTCTGGCCCATGGCGTCGACCAGGATGATGGTCTTGGCCTTGTGCTTTTCCAGTTCGGCGACGCGAGCGGCCAGTTTGTCGTGAGGAATGTTCAACGCGCCAACAATGTGACCGGCGGCGAAATCCTTGACCGGACGAATGTCGATCACAACACCCGCGTCCTTGTTGACCAGCCCGGTCAGTTCACCGGTGCTCAGGCTGCGGCCGCCGCCTTGCATTTGATAAGCGATCAGCAACGCCAGCAGTACGACGAAGATACCGACGAGCAGATAGTGGTTAGTGGCAAATTCAATCAGGTGAGCAACCATCGAAGGAGGTTCCAGGGCGTTAAAATGTCGGCCAGTATACACAGCCACTATGGTGGGCCAAACCCCGTCCGGCGGTGACGCCGTCGGAACTTCGCTTTAAACTGCCACTCCCTTTTCCATTGCCCTCTTTTAACTCAGCCACGAGTGGAATCCATGACTACCACGCCTAAACCTTTGGTCCTGATTATTCTCGACGGCTTCGGTCACAGTGACAGCCCTGAGTCCAACGCCGTGTTTGCGGCCAAGAAGCCCGTACTGGACCGTTTGTGGGCCACCGTGCCGAACGGCCTGATCTCGGGCAGTGGCATGGACGTCGGCCTGCCGGATGGCCAGATGGGCAACTCCGAAGTCGGCCACATGAACCTCGGTGCCGGCCGTGTTGTGTATCAGGACTTTACGCGCGTGACCAAATCGATCCGCGACGGCGAGTTTTTCGAGAACCCGACTATCTGCGCCGCGGTGGATAAAGCCGTAGCTGCCGGCAAAGCCGTGCACTTCATGGGCCTGCTGTCCGATGGCGGCGTGCACAGTCACCAGGATCACCTGGTCGCCATGGCCGAACTGGCCTACAAGCGCGGCGCGGAGAAAATCTACCTGCACGCCTTCCTCGATGGCCGCGATACGCCACCGAAAAGCGCCCAGTCGTCCATCGAATTGCTCGACGCGACCTTCCAGGCCCTCGGCAAAGGCCGGATTGCCAGCATCATCGGCCGTTACTTCGCCATGGACCGCGACAACCGCTGGGACCGCGTATCCCAGGCTTACAATCTGATCGTCGATGGCAACGGTGAATTCAACGCCGCCACCGCCCAGGAAGGCCTGCAAGCCGCGTACGAACGTGGCGAGAGCGACGAATTCGTCAAAGCCACCTCCATCGGTGAGCCGGTGAAAGTCGAAGACGGCGACGCCGTGGTGTTCATGAACTTCCGCGCCGACCGCGCGCGCGAGCTGACCCGCGTGTTCGTCGAAGACGATTTCAAGGAATTCGAGCGGGCACGCCAGCCGAAACTGGCCGGCTTCGTCATGCTCACCCAATACGCCGCCAGCATTCCTGCGCCTTCGGCCTTCGCCGCCGGCAGTCTGGACAACGTGCTCGGTGACTACCTGGCAAAAAACGGCAAGACACAGCTGCGCATCGCCGAAACCGAGAAATATGCCCACGTGACCTTCTTCTTCTCCGGCGGTCGTGAAGAACCGTTCCCGGGTGAAGAGCGCATCCTGATCCCGTCGCCGAAAGTCGCCACCTATGACCTGCAGCCGGAAATGAGCGCGCCGGAAGTCACCGACCGCATCGTCGATGCCATCGAAAACCAGCGTTACGATGTGATCGTGGTCAACTACGCCAACGGCGACATGGTTGGCCACAGCGGTGTGTTTGATGCCGCGGTGAAAGCCGTGGAATGCCTGGACCTGTGCGTCGGCCGCATCGTCGATGCCCTGGAAAAAGTCGGCGGCGAAGCGCTGATTACGGCCGACCACGGCAACGTCGAGCAAATGTCCGATGCCTCCACTGGCCAGGCACACACTGCTCACACCACCGAGCCAGTGCCGTTCATCTATGTCGGCAAGCGGAACTTCAAGGTGCGTGATGGCGGCGTGCTGGCGGATGTCGCGCCGACGATGCTGATGCTGCTGGGGATGGAAAAACCATCTGAAATGACCGGCACATCGATTCTGGTGTAACCAGATCCATCTGACGACGCCAAACCCTGTGGGAGTGAGCCTGCTCGCGATAGCCATCTGACAGCCAACATCATTGTTGAATGTCAGGGCGCCATCGCGAGCAGGCTCGCTCCCACAGTGGTTTTGGAGTGTTTTCAGAGGCAACACCGCTCCAGTTATCACACAGCCCCAATTGGGCGTTTTTTTTGCAGCGTGGGGCGGGCATACTAGGCCGTCCCTTTCCCTGGTATCACCCGCCTCTATGCTTCGCGTCCTGATAGCCCTTGCTCTGACTTGCCTGCTCCAACCGGCCTTTGCTGACGAGCGCGCGCAAACCCAACAACAGTTGGACGCCACGCGTCAGGACATTGCCGAGCTGAAAAAACTGTTGGGCAAGCTCCAGGAAGAAAAATCCGGCGTACAGAAAGACCTCAAGGGCACCGAGACCGAGATGGGCAAGCTCGAGAAGCAGGTCGAAGCCCTGCAAAAAGAGCTGAAGAAAAGCGAATCCGAGCTGCAGCGTCTCGATGGTGAGAAAAAAAAACTCCAGAGCGCGCGCATTGAACAGCAACGACTGATCGCCATTCAGGCCCGCGCGGCCTATCAGAACGGCCGTCAGGAGTACTTGAAGCTATTGCTCAACCAGCAGAACCCGGAAAAATTCGCCCGCACCCTCACCTATTACGACTACCTGAGCCAGGCCCGCCTGGAGCAGCTGAAGAATTTCAACGAAACCCTGCGCCAACTGGCAAATGTCGAAAAGGACATTTCCCTGCAGCAAGCGCAATTGCTGGTGCAGAAGAGCAGCCTCGACAGCCAGCGGGATGAACTCGACAAAGTCCGTCAGGAACGCCAGCGAGTCCTGGCCAAGCTGAGTGACGACGTAAAGGCTCGCGACCAGAAGCTGGCCGCCCGCGAGCAGGATCAGGCGGACCTGTCTAAAGTCCTTAAAACCATTGAAGAAACCCTGGCCCGCCAGGCTCGAGAGGCAGAAGAGGCGCGGCAAAAAGCGCTGATCGCCCAGCAGGAAGCCGAAAAAAAGCGTTTACGTGAGGCCGAGGCTCAAGCAAATGCCACCGACGCCCCACGCAAACCCGTTAAATCAACACCCGGTGCGCTGGTTTCCAGTTCAGGCGAAACCTTCGGCGGCCCTTTTGCTTCAACTCGCGGCAAACTTCCGTGGCCGGTTGATGGTCGACTGCTGGCACGCTTTGGCGAAACCCGTGGCGACGACTCCCGAACCAAGTGGGACGGCGTGATGATCAGCGCCTCCGCCGGCAGCCAGGTGCATGCCGTGCATGGCGGACGCGTGGTGTTTGCCGACTGGTTGCGCGGTGCGGGGCTGTTGGTGATTCTCGACCACGGCAACGGTTTCCTGAGTCTTTACGGTCACAACCAGACGCTGCTCAAGTCTGCGGGTGACGTGGTAAAAGCCGGTGAGTCCATCTCCACTGTTGGCAGCAGTGGCGGGCAGGACACACCAGCGCTGTATTTCGCTATTCGTCAGCAGGGTCACCCGAGTGATCCGGCGCAATGGTGCCGCGCGCAAGGATAGGCGTTGAGTCACCTACATTAGGAGTTCGTTCGACATGCTGCATTTGTCCCGTCTTACCTCGCTGGCCCTGACGATCGCCCTGGTGATCGGCGCGCCTCTGGCGTTCGCTGCTCAACCGGCTCCGGCGGTCGCGCCTGCGGGCACTGCTGCGACCACCAAGGCGCCGTTGCCGCTGGAAGAGTTGCGCACCTTTGCCGAGGTCATGGATCGGATCAAGGCAGCCTATGTCGAGCCGGTGGACGACAAGACCCTGCTGGAAAACGCCATCAAGGGCATGCTCAGCAATCTCGATCCGCACTCCGCCTACCTGGGCCCGGAAGACTTCGCTGAATTGCAGGAAAGCACCAGCGGCGAATTCGGCGGCCTGGGCATCGAAGTCGGTGCCGAGGACGGCTTCATCAAGGTGGTTTCGCCTATCGATGACACCCCGGCCTCCAAGGCTGGCATTCAGGCCGGCGACTTCATCGTCAAGATCAACGGCCAGCCGACTCGCGGCCAGAGCATGACCGAAGCCGTGGACAAGATGCGCGGCAAGATCGGCCAGAAAATCACCCTGACCCTGGTTCGCGATGGCGGCACGCCGTTCGACGTGACCCTGGCCCGCGCCATCATTCAGGTGAAGAGCGTGAAGAGCCAGTTGCTGGAGTCCGGCTACGGCTACATCCGTATCACCCAGTTCCAGGTCAAGACAGGCGAAGAAGTCTCCAAGGCCCTGGCCAAGTTGCGCAAAGACAACGGCAAGAAACTCAAAGGCATCATCCTCGACCTGCGTAACAACCCGGGTGGCGTGCTGCAAGCGGCAGTGGAAGTGGTCGACCACTTCATCACCAAAGGCCTGATCGTTTACACCAAAGGCCGCATCGCCAACTCCGAGTTGCGCTTCTCCGCCACCGGCAAGGACGAAAGCGAAGCCGTGCCAATGGTTGCGCTGATCAACGGCGGCAGTGCCTCGGCCTCGGAAATTGTTGCCGGCGCCCTGCAGGATCAGAAGCGCGCGGTGATCATGGGCACCACCAGTTTTGGTAAAGGTTCGGTGCAAACCGTGCTGCCGCTGAACAACGACCGCGCACTGAAGATCACCACGGCGCTGTACTACACGCCGAACGGTCGCTCGATCCAGGCCCAGGGCATCGTCCCGGACATCGAAGTACGCAAGGCCAAGATCACCAGCGAGCAGGACGGCGAGTACTTCAAGGAAGCCGATCTGCAAGGTCACCTGGGCAATGGCAACGGCGGCGCCGACAAACCGACCGGCTCCAGTGGCAAAGCCAAGGCGATGCCGCAGGACGATGATTACCAGTTGGCCCAGGCCTTGAGCCTGCTCAAAGGGTTGAGCATCACCTCCGGCCGCTGAGATGCGCCTGCGGCTGGCTCTCGGTCTGCTGTGCTGTCTGGCGGGTGTTGCTCACGCGGCGCCCGCCCCTCAAAAGGCCTACCTCACACTGATCATCGATGACCTGGGGCAGAACCTGCCCCGGGATCGCCGCGTGCTGGCCCTGCCCGGCCCGGTAACCACCGCGATCATGCCCGACACGCCCCACGCCACCGAATTCGCCCGCGAAGCCCATCGCGCCGGCAAGATCGTCATCCTGCACATGCCCATGGACCCAGCCACGGGCCCGTTCGCCTGGCATCCCGACTTGCCCATCGACGAACTCGAAAAACGCCTCAATGCAGCGTTCAAGGTCGTGCCTTACACCGCGGGCATCAACAATCACATGGGCAGCCGGATGACTGCTCAAACCGCTGCCATGGCCTGGCTGATGGCGGATTTGCAGCGGCGGCACAAGTTCTTCCTCGACAGTCGAACCAGCGCGCAAACCGTGGGGGCGGCCGAGGCGCAGAAGATCGGGTTGGCGAGTGTTTCGCGGGATGTGTTTCTGGATGATGAGCGCACGGAAGCGGCGATTTTCACGCAGTTGCAGACGGCGATTAATTTGGCGCACAAGCAAGGCTCGGCGGTGATGATCGGGCATCCGTATCCGCAGACACTGGCGGTGCTGGAGAGGGAACTGCCCAAGCTCAAGGCTCAGGGCATTGAGTGGATCGACATCAAGCAGATGATCAGCGTGCGCAGCAATCGCGCGACGGCTGCGCATGGAAAGGATGGCGTTTACCGCTAATCCGCAACAACACAAAACCACTGTGGGAGCGAGCCTGCTCGCGATGGCGGTGAATCAGCCAACAGTGATGTTGACTGACACTGCCTCATCGCGAGCAGGCTCGCTCCCACACTTGAACACGGTGGTATCAGAGATACCGCGCCATGATCTCGTCCACCACGCCTTCCTTGCGCAGCTGATCCAGCGCGGCCTGCAGCTTGGCGACGGTTTCATCTGGCACGTTTTTGTTCAGCGCCAGGTACAACTCGGCGCTGTTGAAACGCAGTACCGTCTTGAGCCCGGTCACGCCGTCCTGTCGAGCCAGATATCGCCCGGCCGGGTCACCCGTGGCCCACAAGTCGATTTGGCCGCTGGTCAGTTTCTTCGCGTTGTCCTGATCGCGCAGCACGACAATCGGCTTCAACCCTTGCTTGGCCAGCGTCTCGGCAATCGCATCGCCCTTGTACGCGCCAATCTTGTATTTGCGCGCATCTTCCAGCGTTTCCAGGCTGATTTTGCTGTCCGCCTTGGCCAGCATGATCCAGTCATCCGGGCCTATCGGGCCGACCCATTTGAAGAGCTTTTCGCGGTCCGGCAACCGCGCCATCACGAACACGCCATAACCCGGTTTCTCGAGGGCGAGCTTGTAGATTCGCTCCCAAGGGAAACGCAGCGTCAGGCTGTAGGTAATGTCGGCGCGCTTGAACATCTCACGGACGATGTCCACGGCGATGCCGTTGATGTTCTCGTCCTGAGCGAAGTTCTTGCCGTTCTTGGCCATGTTGTAAGGCGGGAAGTTTTCCGTCAGCAACACGAGGTCGGTGTCAGGATTTTCTGCAGCGTGCACTCCATTGATAAGCAATAGAGAGGCACTGGCGAGGGCAAGAAGAAGGCGTTTGAGCATGTCTGGCTACCGAAATCCATGGCGTGCCCAAGAGTGCCCTGAGCCCGCCATGATGTCCACTGGCCTGTATCGGTTTGTTTAGCGCATCACGATGCCGCGATGAGCCATGTAGGCCTTGGCTTCCTGCACGGTGTATTCGCCGAAGTGGAAAATACTCGCCGCCAATACCGCGCTGGCGTGGCCTTCGAGAATGCCGTCTGCCAAATGCTGCAGGTTGCCGACACCGCCGGAGGCGATCACCGGAATACCCAGCGCATCGCTGATGGCGCGGGTCACGCCCAGGTCGAAACCATTTTTCATGCCGTCCTGATCCATGCTGGTCAGCAGGATTTCACCGGCACCCAGGCCTTCCATCTTCTTCGCCCACTCGACGGCGTCGAGACCGGTTGGCTTGCGCCCGCCGTGGGTGAAGATTTCCCAGCGCGGGGTTTCGCCCGGACCGGAGACTTTCTTGGCATCGATGGCGACGACGATGCATTGCGAACCGAAATGCTGCGCCGCTTCGCCAACGAATTCCGGATTGAAAACCGCAGCGGTGTTGATCGAAACCTTGTCCGCGCCGGCATTCAGCAAGTTGCGAATATCCTGCACAGTGCGCACGCCGCCGCCCACGGTCAGCGGAATAAACACCTGGCTGGCCATGCGTTCAACGGTGTGCAACGTGGTGTCGCGACCATCGACACTGGCGGTGATGTCGAGAAAGGTAATCTCGTCGGCACCCTGCTCGTCGTAGCGACGGGCGATTTCCACCGGGTCACCGGCGTCACGAATGTTCTCGAACTTGACGCCCTTGACCACCCGGCCGTTGTCCACGTCCAGGCAAGGGATGATGCGTTTGGCCAGCGCCATGGTCAGTCCTCAGCCTTTGTACGAATCGCAGAAAGCTTGCGCTTCAGCGACGTCGAGGGTGCCTTCGTAGATCGCCCGGCCGGTGATCGCGCCGATGATGCCTGGCGCCTTGGCGTCGAGCAGCGACTTGATGTCACCCAGATTGTGGATACCGCCGGAAGCGATCACCGGAATGCGCGTGGCAGCAGCCAGCGCCGCGGTGAACGGTACGTTGCAGCCCTGCATCATGCCGTCTTTGGCGATGTCGGTATAAACGATCGCGGACACGCCGTCGGCTTCAAATTGCTTGGCCAGGTCAATGACCTGAACGGTGCTGATTTCAGCCCAGCCGTCGGTGGCAACAAAACCGTCCTTGGCGTCCAGGCCGACGATCACCTTGCCCGGGAACGCGCGGCAGGCTTCAGCCACGAAAGCCGGATCTTTCACGGCTTTGGTGCCGATGATCACGTAGCTCACGCCCGCTTTCACGTAGTGCTCGATGGTTTCCAGGGAGCGGATACCGCCGCCGATCTGGATCGGCAGGTTCGGGTAGCGCTTGGCGATGGCCGTGACCACTTCGCCGTTGACCGGCTGACCTTCGAAGGCGCCGTTCAGGTCGACCAGATGCAGACGACGGCAACCGCCCTCCACCCACTTGGCAGCCATGCTCACCGGGTCATCGGAGAACACTGTGGAATCTTCCATGCGGCCCTGGCGCAGACGAACACAGGCACCGTCCTTGAGATCGATAGCGGGAATAATCAGCATCTGGCAAACCTTCAAATTCGATTGTTCAGCTTCGCTCGAAAATCAGTTTTTCTCGAGCGCCCACAGGTCGCTTTCGATGCTTTCGAACCTCTCTTTGAGGTGCGTCTGCACATCGAAAATCGCCCTGTTGTAATAGTGCGGAGCAATTTCGCGAGTAAACAGCTCAAGAATTTCGGCCGCCTCGAACGAACCCAGGTCCAGTTCGAAGCGATCCTCCATGAAGCGTTTGATCTTGTGATTGGCCTCGCTCTCCTGTTCGGGAGTGAGGGTCAGGATCGGCGGCTTCTTCTTGACGGCCATTTACCAGCGACCATCCCACGCAGCGAAGTTCTGCAGCAATTGCAGGCCATGGGTATGGCTCTTCTCCGGGTGGAACTGCACGGCGAAACGCGAGCCATCGGCCAGCGCCGCAGCGAAATCGACACCGTAGTGCCCGCCACCCACCACCTGCCGCGCATTGCCGGCAGCGATGTAGTAGCTGTGCACGAAGTAGAAACGCGCCAGGTCCGGAATGTTGTGCCACAGCGGATGCGAGATCGTCTGCTTCACTTCATTCCAGCCCATGTGCGGGACCTTCAGGTGTTCGCCGTCTTCGTGCAGGTCTTTGCCGAAGAACTTCACCGCGCCCGGGAACAGGCCGATGCAGTCGACGCCGTCGTTCTCTTCGCTGCTGTCGAGCAAGGCTTGCATGCCGACGCAGATGCCGAGGAACGGACGGTCCTGGCTGACTTCACGCACCAGCGAATCGAAGCCCAGGCGACGGATTTCCGCCATGCAATCGCGAATCGCGCCGACGCCGGGAAAAACCACCCGGTCGGCTTCGCGAATCACGTCGGCATCGCTGGTGATCAGGACCTTGCCGGCACCGACGTGCTCGAGGGCCTTGGCCACCGAGTGCAGGTTGCCCATGCCGTAATCGATAACCGCGACCGTCTGCATTACAGAACGCCTTTGGTCGACGGCATCTGACCGGCCATGCGGTCATCGAGCTCTACGGCCATGCGCAGGGCGCGGCCGAATGCCTTGAACACGGTTTCGATCTGGTGGTGGGTGTTGGTGCCACGCAGGTTGTCGATGTGCAGGCTGACCAGCGCATGGTTGACGAAGCCCTGGAAGAATTCCTGGAACAGGTCAACGTCGAAACCGCCAACGGTGGCGCGGGTATAGGGAACATGCATCTGCAGGCCTGGACGGCCGGAGAAGTCGATCACCACGCGCGACAGCGCTTCATCGAGCGGCACGTAGGCATGGCCGTAGCGACGGATGCCTTTCTTGTCGCCGATGGCTTTGGCAAAGGCCTGACCCAAGGTGATACCGACGTCTTCCACGGTGTGGTGGTCGTCGATATGCAGGTCACCCTTGCTGACGATATCCAGGTCGATCAGCCCGTGACGGGCGATCTGGTCCAGCATGTGCTCAAGAAAAGGAACACCGATATCAAATCGGGCCTTTCCGGTGCCATCCAGGTTGATCGAGGCTTTGATCTGGGTTTCCAGAGTGTCGCGCTCGACTGACGCCTTACGTTCGGCCATCACCAGCTCCGCAAAATCATTGGGCGAAAAAGGCAGCCATTATAGGGGCGCGGGCGGGAAACAGAAACACGGGAGGTGATATCACTGACGGAGTGAATCCGGGCGTGTCGGGGATAGACATGTCCATACAAGCCAATCGGACGGAATACAAAACAAATGTGGGAGCGAGCCTGCTCGCGATGAGGCCATGACATTCAACATCTCTGTCGACTGTCAGACCGCTATCGCGAGCAGGCTCGCTCCCACAGGGGTAGTGCGTTTTACTTAGTGGAACAGAACAGCCGTCTTCTGCAGGGTCACCCAGACACCCCACGCCAACGGAATCCCCACCACCAGCCACGCAGCAATCGCCAACGGCTTGGTGCCCGGCGCCGCTTTCCACTCCAGCACAGTGCTGGCGTCAGCACCCTTGTCATGGCCCAGCGCCTGTTCGGCGGCCAGTTCGGCGTCGGTCATGAAGTACTTGTCGGCCACCGGACGCACCAGCAGGTTGCAGATGAAACCCAGCACCAACAGGCCCGCGAGGATGTACAAGGTAATGTCATAGGCCGCGGCGCGTTCAACGCCGATGCTCAGTTGATACTCACGCAGGTAGTTCACCAACACTGGACCCAGCACGCCTGCGGCCGCCCATGCCGTCAGCAGACGACCGTGGATCGCGCCGACCATTTGCGTACCGAACAGGTCTGCCAGGTAAGCCGGCACCGTCGCGAAACCACCGCCGTACATCGACAGGATGACGCAGAACGCCGCCACGAACAGCGCAACGTTGCCCAGGTGACCGAGGTTCGGGATCAGCGCGTACAGCGCGAAACCGAGAGCGAAGAACACAAAGTAAGTGTTTTTGCGACCCAGGTAGTCCGAGAACGACGCCCAGAAGAACCGGCCGCCAATGTTGAACAGGCTCAGCAAACCGGTGAAACCGGCAGCAATCGCCGCGATCGAGGCCAGTTGCCCGGCATCCAGCTGACCAAACGTCTGGTCAGTGCCCAGCAATTTACCCGCGAACACTTCCTGCAACAGTGGCGAAGCCATGCCGAGGATGCCGATACCGGCGGATACGTTCAGGCACAGCACCAGCCACACCAGACGGAATTGCGGGGTTTTCCACGCCACATTCACGTGCACGTGACGATGGGTGATCATCGCGTTCGAAGCTTTCTTCGCCGGAGCGGTCCAGCCTTCAGGCTTCCAGCCGGTTGGCGGAACGCGATAGGACAGTGCGCCGCCGATCATGAACACGAAGTAGATCGCGGCCATCACCAGGAAGCTCTGCCACACGCCCACGCTTTCTGCCGATGCGAAGTGACCCATCAAGGCCGCCGCCAGCGGAGCACCGACCATCGCGCCGCCACCGAAACCCATGATCGCCATGCCGGTCGCCATGCCGCGCTTGTCCGGGAACCACTTGATCAGGGTCGAAACGGGCGAGATGTAACCCAGGCCCAGGCCGATACCGCCAATGACCCCGGAGCCGATCCACATCAGCCAGATCTGGTGCGTGTACACGCCCAACGCCGAAATCAGCAGGCCACCACACCAGCACAGAGCCGACACAACGCCAGCCTTGCGCGGCCCGGCGTGCTCCAGCCAGCCGCCCCAGATCGCTGCGGAACAGCCGAGGAAGATGAAGAACAGGGTGTAGATCCAGCCGAGCATCGAGATCGGCCAGTCGCATTGCGAAGAGAAAACCTGCGAGATGAAGCTCATGTCCGGCGCGCAAGCCACTGCCTTGGTCACGCCCAGTGCCTTTGACAGCGGCAGCCAGAACACCGAAAAGCCGTAAGCCATGCCGATGCAGAGGTGGATGGCCAACGCGGCCGGTGGTACCAGCCAGCGGTTGAAACCGGGCTTGGCGATGATGCGCTCCTTGGACAGGAACGAGGGCTGGTCGGCGTTGAGGCCGTCCGCCGTGATGCTCGTGGTCATTGTGTATCCCCCAATTATTAGTATGGTTCGCCAGCACTCTTCACCCCCCAGCCTTATGCGCACGCATGACTGTTTTTAAGGTGAAGCTCCATTTTGGTGCGACATCACGTCGCAGAAGGACGGACGAACTGGCAGAGGTTACCATTTGCACGTGACAGAAAAACCAAACTGATATCACCTTTTCTAAAGTCGTCTGTTCTCGTACCACTGAAGGAACCGCCATGCCTATCATCGTCGAGCTGCTGAACGAAGCCACCTATCAGGATCAGCAGGATCTACAGAAAATCTACCGTGACGCGCCGGACTGGCTGTTCGCCCCGTTCGCCGGCGATGTGCAGTTGATTGAAGGCTGCCTGCGGGACGGTTCGCTGATCGGCGGGCGTTTCAACGATCGCCTGTTGGGGGCCGCACGCCTGCAAAGGCATCAGGACGTCTGGCATCTTTCCCAGCTATGCGTGAGAAAAATCACCCGTCGTCGCGGGGTAGCTGAACGGCTGGTGAACGAAGCCCAGGCAATGGCGTCCCAATCGGGCGCGACATTACGCCTGCTGGCGCCTGCCGGGCACCTTGAGGCACAAGCCCTGGCGGCCAAGTTGAAAGTGCCGCTGGATACACTGCCGGACTGATCGCTGACCGGTCGTCCGCTTCGGGGCGCTATACTCCCCGGCTATATTCGAATTCGACTAACTACAAGGACTCGCCCATGAAAGCGTTCGGCAAAATCCTGGGTCTGGTACTTCTCGGGCTGTTGCTGATCATTGTGGCGCTGGGCTTTGCCCTGACCCACCTCTTCGATCCCAACGACTATAAAGACGAGATCCGCCAGATTGCCCGCGACAAGGCCCACATCGAGCTGACGCTCAATGGCGATATCGGCTGGAGCCTGTTCCCGTGGCTCGGCCTGGAATTGCACGAAGCCAGTGTCGCGACCCTGGCCAAGCCCACTGAACCGTTCGCTGACTTGCAGATGCTCGGCCTGTCGGTGCGCGTGCTGCCACTGCTGCGCCGTGAAGTGCAGATGAGCGATGTTCGCGTCGAAGGCCTGAACCTGCGCCTTAACCGTGACAAGGATGGCCACGGCAACTGGGAAGACATCGGCAAGGCTCCCACGACTGCCGATCCGACTGCGCCTCCCGTCACTCCCGGCAAACCTGCACCGGAAACCACCGTCCAGGTGGAAAAACCGGCGCAACCGATTCGCCTGGACATCGACAGCCTGACCGTCAATAACGCCCGCGTTGAATACAGCGACGAGAAGACCGGCAAGCAGTTCAGCGCCGAAAGCATCCAGCTGAGCACCGGGCCGGTTCACGATTCCACCAACATCCCGGTCAAACTCACCGCGTTCCTCGGCACCAACCAGCCGGTTCTGCGGGTGCGTACCGAACTCAGTGGCGAGCTGCGTTTCGAGCGCGCCCTGCAACGCTACAAATTCGAAGATATGAAGCTGTCCGGTGAAGTCGCCGGCGATCCGCTGCAAGGCAAAACCGTGACTTTCGCCGCCCAAGGGCAGTTGTTGCTGGATAAAGCGGCAAACGTCGCCGAATGGACCGGCATCAAGATTTCTGCCAACCAGCTGCGCGCACTGGGCGAGCTGAAGGTCAACGACCTCGACAAGACACCGCAAATCAACGGCGGCATTTCGATTGCCCAGTTCGACCTGGCGAAGTTCGTCGACAGCATCGGCCAGACACTCCCGGCCATGGCGGAGGGTAGCCTGAGCAAAGTCGAACTCGTCAGTCGCGTTGCCGGTACGCCGACCAGCGTGGTGTTCGACAGCATCAACCTGAAAGTCGACGACAGTACCTTCACCGGCCGCATTGCCGTCGAAGACTTCGCCAGGCAATCGCTGCGAGCGGTCCTCAAGGCCGACACGTTCAACGTCGACCGCTACCTGCCGCCAAAATCCGCCGAAGCCGACAGCGCAACCCAAGTGCGCAAGGCTGAAGTCGCCAGCACCGAAGCCGACGCCATGGCCGGCGCAGGTAGCACGCCGCTGCCGGACAAGCCCACCAAAGACGCGTGGAGCAGCGAGCGCCTGTTGCCGGTGGAGCGCCTGAGCAAACTCGACGTGGACGCTGACCTGACCTTTGGCCAGTTGACCCTCCAGAAACTGCCGATCCAGAACGCGGCGCTCAAGGCCAATGGCAAGGAAGGCCTGCTGACCCTCGAGAATCTGCGCGGCGACCTGTACGACGGCACCTTCGAATCCAAGGGCACCCTCGATGTGCGCCAACAGACACCGGCGCTGAACATGCAGACGAGCATCCGCAAAGTGCCTGTGGAAAAAATCCTCGAAAGCCAGGGTAAAAATCCGCCGGTCAAAGGCCTTGTCACGCTCGACAGCAACCTGACCGGCAACGGCAACAGCCAGAAAGCGCTGATCGAAACCCTCAACGGCAACGCCAGTTTCGTCATCAACAACGGCGTGCTGCTCAATGCCAACCTCGAACAGCAACTGTGCAAAGGCATCGCCACGCTCAACCGCAAAACCCTCAGCGGCGAACCGCGAGGCAAGGACACACCGTTCCAGGAACTCAAGGGCAACCTGACTTTCCGCAATGGCGTGGCCAGCAACCCAGACCTGAAAGTGCGTATTCCGGGCATGACCGTGAAGGGTGACGGCGACGTCGACCTGCGGGTGCTGGGCATGGATTACCGCGTGGGCATCATCGTCGAAGGCGACACCAGCGCCATGCCGGATCCAGCCTGTCAGGTCGGAGACAAATTCGTCGGCATCGAATGGCCGTTGCGCTGCCGCGGCCCGCTGGAACTCGGCGCCAAGGCTTGCCGCCTCGACAATGAACGCATGGGCCAGGTCGCCACCAAAATGGCCGGCGACAAGATCAGCGAAAAGATCGACGAGAAGCTGGGCGACAAGGTCAGCCCTGAGCTGAAAAACGCATTGAAGGGGCTGTTCAAGCGATGAGATCCGAGCAGTTTTCATCGGCGGTGCTGGACTGGTACGACCGCCACGGCCGCCACGACTTGCCTTGGCAACAAGGCATCACACCGTATCGGGTGTGGGTCTCGGAAATCATGCTGCAGCAGACCCAGGTCAGCACCGTGCTGAATTACTTCGACCGTTTCATGGCCTCGCTGCCGACGGTCGAAGCGCTGGCCGCTGCGCCGGAAGATGAAGTGCTGCACCTGTGGACCGGCCTCGGTTACTACACCCGCGCGCGCAATTTGCAGAAAACCGCAAAGATCGTCGTTGCCGAGTACGGCGGCGAGTTTCCGCGGGATGTGGAAAAGCTGGTTGAGTTGCCGGGGATCGGTCTGTCCACGGCGGGCGCCATCGCCAGCCTGAGCATGGGCCTGCGGGCACCGATCCTGGATGGCAACGTCAAACGGGTGCTGGCGCGGTTTACAGCGCAAGAGGGTTATCCCGGCGAGCCAAAGGTCGCCAAACAGCTGTGGGCGAACGCTGAGCGCTTCACGCCCCATGATCGGGTCAACGCCTACACCCAGGCGATGATGGATCTGGGCGCCACGCTTTGCACCCGCAGCAAACCGAGCTGCCTGCTCTGCCCGCTGGAAAAGGGCTGCGAAGCACACATGCTCGGCCTGGAAACCCGCTACCCGATCCCCAAACCGCGCAAAGCCGTGCCACAGAAGCGCACGCTGATGCCGATGCTCGCCAACGACGAGGGTGCGATTCTGCTTTACCGCCGCCCCTCCACAGGCTTGTGGGGCGGTCTCTGGAGCTTGCCGGAACTCGACGACCTCGATGACCTGCAGCATCTGGCTTCGCAGCACTCGCTGGAGCTGGGCAGCCAACAGGCGCTGCCGAGCCTGGTGCACACCTTCAGCCATTTTCAGTTATCCATCGAACCCTGGCTGGTTCAGGTCCAGGAGGCCGGCCATCACGTGGCCGAGGCCGACTGGCTCTGGTATAACCTCGCCACCCCGCCGCGCCTGGGCCTTGCCGCCCCGGTCAAAACCTTGCTCGAACGCGCGGCCGCCGTATTGAACGCAGGAGAGTCGTCATGACCCGCACCATCATGTGCCGCAAGTACAAAGAAGAACTGCCCGCCCTGGAGCGCGCGCCATTCCCGGGCGCAAAAGGCCAGGACATTTTTGACCACGTCTCGGCCAAGGCCTGGGCCGACTGGCAGAAACACCAGACCCTGCTGATCAACGAAAAACGCCTGAACATGATGAACGCCGAAGACCGCAAATACCTTCAGGGCGAGATGGACAAGTACTTCTCCGGCGAGGAATACGCCAAGGCTGACGGCTACGTTCCGCCGGCTGAATAATTCCGTTTTTTCGAGGGTCGGAACGTAAGCGACGGTAATAATTAAAATTTTTTTGAAAACTTTCTTGACGACCCTCCGAAAAACCAGTTTAATGCGCCCCGTTGCCCAGATAGCTCAGTCGGTAGAGCAGGGGATTGAAAATCCCCGTGTCGGCGGTTCGATTCCGTCTCTGGGCACCAAATACCGAAAACCCTGAATCGCAAGATTCAGGGTTTTTTTATGCCCGGGATTTGGTGATCACTGTCCCAGTCACTATCGAAGCGCCGGACAAAGCATCAATTCACCACGCCCTGCCACTACGCCAGCCAGCGCCTGTAAAGCTTTCAAGAGCTGAGTCTCGACAGTCTCTCGGGTCTACCGGAACGCTCCGCATGCTTTAACGGAAATGGATGACATACGCTGACCATCGGATTGGGCAGTATCGGAGGAGGAGCTGCCGCATAACCGGGAGCAAAGACACAACAGGGATGTAGACAATGACTGACGCCATCAAACAGGACGTCGAAAACGCTGAGTTTTTTACTGAACAGGACATCAGGATTTTCAGCTTTGATATTCGGCAGTCGATGTTGCTGCACAGACTCGCCGAAGAACTGGCCACCATCGGCGGGCCGCAGGTGCCAGGCGCCCAGTCCAAAGCCTCTCTGGCAGCCACCGAATTAAAGCTCTCGCTTTCGACAGACCAATGCGAACTGCTGGCGACCTTCTCCAATGGCCTTGTTTGCGTGTTGATCTTTGAAGGGCTGCAAAAAATCACCGATGCCAGCCCACCAAATGAACTGCCAGACCTGGCATCCCTGGAAAATCGATACGACGTCCTTTGCCTGGCTGCCCGTAATCAGATCTTGTTGAAACTGGTGGATAACAGTGCCTTTGCCTATGACATGGACAACGAAGGAAAGCTGGTTCGATTGGTCGCCAACTTCAAGGGTGGCGGACTTACCAAAATCAATGCCGAGCCGGAAATCAAAGAACTGAGCTCCCATTCCGGCCTCGCGCTTGGCCCGCACACCGAGGCGCCTTACTGGTGCGCTGTGAACGCGAAAGACGGGCACTCGCCCTCTCCGTCGTCGCTCATACTTTCCGCCCTGTGGAACCCGAGCCTGGAACCTACACGGGTCATTCCGCTGCCTCCCATTCTGGAAAAAATCGGCGCCACCCACTGCCTGGCAGAAGGACGGTCATGTGATTACGGGCCAATAACGATAAAAGAGGGAATGAAATGTCTTGGGATTTAATAGGCATGTTGGCGCTTGTCGCTTTTTGCGCCGGTTTTTTTGATGCAATTGCCGGTGGTGGAGGCTTGATCACCTTGCCTGCCTTGTTTCTGGCCGGTGTAGATCCGATCAGCGCCATAGCAACGAACAAGTTCCAGGCCGCTTCGGCAACTGTTTCGGCCACTGTCACCTTTGCTCGCAAAGGAATGATCGAGTGGCGCGAAGGCCGTTTCCTGGTGATCTGCGGATTTATTGGCGGCGCCAGTGGTGCCTTGCTGGTCAGCTCTATTGATAAGCGCTATCTGGAAGTTTGCGTGCCGGTCATGCTGATTCTGGTGGCTATCTACTTTGCTCTCTCTCCCACGCTGGCCAATGAAGATCGACGCAAGAGAATCGGCATTCTGCTTTTTTCGTTTACCGTCGCGCCGATCCTGGGCTTTTACGACGGCATATTTGGCCCCGGCGTGGGCTCTTTCTTTATTGTCGGGTTTGTACTCCTGTGCGGCTTGGGCATGATGCGGGCCATGAGTTTTACCAAACTGGCCAACGCCTCATGCAACCTGGGTTCTTTGTCGGTCTTCATTACCAAGGGTGTGATTATTTGGCCGATTGCCATAGCCATGGCATTGGCAGCCTTCATCGGCGCTCAATTGGGCGCACGAGCCGCTGTTCGCGTCGGTCCACGTCTGATCAAACCCATGTTGATCGTGGTCTGCTGCGCTTTGGCCATCAAGCTGCTAAGCGTGGAAAGCAATCCTTTGCGCGTTGCGGTCCTCGAGTCGTTGGCTTGGTTGTGATTGCCGGCTATTCAGCGCTATTCCAATGAAAGACCAGATTGCGAGCCGCTCCGCTTCCTACATCCGCCGTATCACGTCGTTCCTCGCCATTGCGCGTTGCGATAACGGTGTACTTGCCAGGCGGCAATTGAACGTATACCAGCGGGCCAGCCTCACTCAGGGTCAGCACGGTTGGCCCTTGGGCTTTCTGAATGGCCACCTGAACATCGGGGACGTATTTGTTCTCGGGCCCAATCGCAAAAGTCATGTGCAGGTTGTAACCGGTGGCCTGCTGGATAGCCTTCGCCTCATCCTCGCCGACGCCACCGGAAAGATAGGCAACCCCGTTTTGCTCTTGCCGCTGAATTTGAACGCCTGAACTGTCGATCGGCTCCAGACTGGCCGCCTGCAGCATGACGGGAAACATCAACAGCCCCACGGCGGCGAGCGGCAGAATGAATGCATGGACGTGTTTCATGATGGGTACTCCCGGGCTCCGCAGAACCCATTCGTTACCTGATTTTGATTTCCCTGAGTGCGGGCGGTTTTAGATTGATTGGATCTTGCGGTCACTGCGAAATGGACTACACGATGTATTCCCCCAGCATGGATCGCCGTCGGAGCGATCCCGCAAAACCAATCGGGATTTCCTTCTGATTTACCAGCAGCGCCCGGCATCAACGCGCCTGCCTCTCCTGCAATCCTCTTCTGCCTGTTCACATCGACGCGGAAGACCTCATGAGCGCACTTAAACCCGATAACTCTCAAGACCCACAACTCGCCTCGCTATTAGGCAACCTTGGCGAACTGATCCGTGAGGCACGGCAGAAGGTGCTACGGGTGGTCGATACGGTCCAGGTGCAAACCTGCTGGCAGATTGGGAGGCATATTGTGGAGTTCGAGCAGGAGGGGGCCCGGCGGGCGGCATACGGAAAACGTTTACTTTCGACGCTCGCACAAGGCCTCACTGCCCAGTATGGAAAAGGTTTCGATGAGCGCAACCTGCGCTATATGCGGGACTTTTATCAGACCTTTCCAATTTGGGACGCAGTGCGTTCCGAATTGAGTTGGACCCACTATCGCCGATTGCTGCGTGTCGATAACGACCACGCCCGTCACTGGTACATGAACGAGTCAGCCATTCAAAACTGGTCATCTCGCGCCCTGGAACGCCAGATCAACACTCTCTACTACGAACGCTTGCTGACAAGCCGCGACCGACCTGCAGTCCAACAGGAAGCCGCTACTAATATCCAGAAAATGAAAGCACAGCCACGGGATTTCATCAGGGATCCGGTGATGCTGGAGTTTCTTGGCTCGACCAACGCGGGGCTAACTCAGGAAACCAATCTCGAACAGGCACTGATCCATCAGCTTCAAGCCTTTCTGCTTGAACTGGGCAAGGGCTTTGCCTTCATCGCTCGCCAACAACGCATCAGCACCGAAAGCAAAGACTTCTACATCGATCTGGTGTTCTACAACTACCTGCTGAAGTGTTTCGTCATCTTCGATCTGAAGCGCGGCGAACTGACCCATCAGGATGTCGGCCAAATGGACATGTACGTACGCATGTATGACGACCTCAAACGCGGACCGGAGGATGGCCCCACCGTTGGCATCATTCTCTGCGCGCAAAAAGATGAATCGGTGGTCCGATACTCTGTACTGAAAGACAACGAACAACTTTTCGCCAGCAAATACAAAACAGTCCTGCCCAGCGAAGAAGAACTGCGCGCGGAACTGGACAGGGAACAGGCTGCAATCGAAGAGCGACTGCTCGATCAGATCCCCTTATAACCGCGGATGGATTGTTCATAAGCGGTGTGAAGACTATCGTTGGCAGCTACCCGCAAAGGTCCGAAGTCGATGAATTTGCAGCAGGACACGTCACCGGCCCCCACTCAAATCGAGTTGCCGCTGCCAACCTCCGTTTCTGGCGAACCGTTCAGGGAGCCCGCTGCAGACGGCTTCAACCTTGGCGGCTTCACTTGGCGGCATGCCTCTCAGGACATTGCGCGCCCGGTCGTCATCATCAACGCCGCCACCTCGGTCCGCTGCAGGCATTACTCACGATTCGCCGAATACCTGCTCGCCAACGGCTTCGACGTGATCACCTACGATTACCGCGGCATTGGCGAGTCACGCCCTGCATCATTAAAAAATCTCGACGCCTCATGGACCGACTGGGGCGCGCTGGATTTCGAGGCGATGCTCAAGCGCGCTCAGCGCGAATTTCCCGGCCAGCCCATCGATGTCGTCGGACACAGCTTTGGCGGCTGTGCGGCGGGCCTGGGCGCTTCAGGGCATCTGATCCGGCGCCTGGTGACCGTCGGTGCGCAATTCGCCTACTGGCGCGACTATGCGCCTGCTCATCGTTGGCGGATGGTCGGCAAATGGCATGTGGTGATGCCGCTGATCACGCTGGTCTGCGGATATTTTCCCGGAAAGCGCCTCGGCTGGCTGGAAGACACGCCCGCGGGCGTAGTGCGCGATTGGAGTACGCCCACCGCCCGGTACGAAACGCGCCCCAGCGGTCGCACGATCAGCGCGAAAACAGGCTCGCTTCCCTTCGCGGCGATGACAGCCAAGACCCTGGCCATCAGCATCACCGACGATCCTTACGGCACGATCCCGGCCATCGAACGCCTGCTCCGTTACTTCAGCGGCGGCACAAACACCCACTTGCGAATCGCCCCCGAGGACATCGGCGAAGCAGTCGTCGGACATTTCGCCTTTTTTCGTAGCGCATACCAAGCCACACTATGGCCCATTGCATTGTCCTGGCTGCACAGCGGCGAACTGCCCCCCGATCCCCCCGGGCGGACAGTACCGCGCAGCGAGCCCTTTTAACGCACCACGGATCAAAACCCATGGCCTCCGCCAACAAGCAGCAAAAACGCGCCACCCGCGCCAAAGCCAAGGCCAAGCAGAACCGCACCCAACGGGCTGCTGCGCCGGTCGAGCTGGACCCGAACGACGATCGCATCGACTTCGAATCGGTGGACCTCACCGAACTGTTCAAAGAAATGATCGATGCCGAAAAAATCAGTCAGCAAGCCATGTGTGCAGCCTTCCTAGAACACCCGTTGCTCGCGCTGGTGCTGGAGCAGGAAGGCGAAGAAACCGCCACAGACTTCATCATTGCCGCGCTGATCGAGTATCGCCAATGGTCCACCGAAGTGGACGAAGCGGGCGCCCTGGCGTGGATCGAGTCCCCAGCCTTCCAGGTTGATTACGTGGCGGCTTCCGAAGCCATCGCAGCCCAAACCCAACAGAAACCGAACTGAGTTCCCATGGCCTCCCTGAACAAGCAACAGAAACGCGCCAAACGCGCCAAGATCAAAGCCCGCCAGATCAATATCCACGGCAGAAAACCCGCCGCGCTGGACGATGACATCGAAGACATCGGCGAGCCGATCCCGGAATACACCCTGGCGATGTTCAGCAAAATGCGCGACGCGGAAGCCACCAGCCGCAACGACATGCTGCTGACCCTCCTGACGAACCTGGCGCAGATCATCAGCGACCAGCCTGAACTGCTGGACATGGAAAACGCCGACAACGAAGCCATGGCCGCCACCCACCTGGCCGCCGACATGCTGATCGACTACCGCATGTGGGCCGACGGCATGGACCGCGATGCCGCCCAGGCCTGGCTGACCGATCCGCAGTTCATCACCGACTTCGGCGATGCGCTGGACAGCTACCGCCAGTCGCTGGACGCGCAGGAAGAAAAAGCCGAGTAAGCACCGTCGTCAGAAACAAGACGGCCGCCTGTCATCACTGACAGCGGCCGTTTTTTATGGAGGCCATCTCTCAAAAATCTATATGACCTCTCGTCAGAGGCTGCGTATATCCCATTGACATATCCCAAGAGGATTCTATTCTTTGGGTTCACAACAGCCGCAGAAATGCAGGAGGCCAAAATGGAACAGACCACCCTTTTCATGAGCAATCGAAGCCAGGCTGTTCGCCTTCCGAAAGCTGTGGCAATGCCGAGCGATGTAAAACGAGTCAACATAGCTGCCATCGGCAGGGCTCGTATTATCACCCCGGCAGACGAAACATGGGACAGCTGGTTCGACGGTGATGGAGTGAGCACGGACTTTATGTCCCACCGCGACCAACCCGCTGATCAGGAGCGTGAGTCGCTCTGATGATCAAGTTCATGCTCGACACCAACATCTGCATCTTCACCATCAAGAACAAACCGCAAATCGTAAGAGAAGCTTTCAACCTTCATGACGGACAGTTGTGCATCAGTACGGTGACGCTGATGGAGCTGATCTACGGCGCCGAAAAATCTGCGACTCCCGAAAAAAACATCGCCGTGGTTGAGGGGTTCGCGGCACGTCTTGAGGTTTTGTCTTTCGACAATGAAGCCGCTGCGCACACCGGAATGATTAGATCCGAGCTGGCAAAGGCTGGAACACCTATAGGCCCCTATGACCAGATGATTGCCGGGCACGCGCGCTCACGCGGATTAGTTGTCGTAACCAACAACCTGAAAGAGTTCGAGCGGGTTTCTGGATTACGCGTAGAAGACTGGGTTCACCCTGATAGAATCGAAAAATAACTGACGAAAATAAAAACGGCCGCCTGTCATCACTGACAGCGGCCGTTTTTTTGCAAACCTGAAAACAACAATCAGGCAGCGACAGCATCCAGACGCGGGATTTCCATCCCGACCTTGGCACTGGCGTAGCTCAGGTCACCGCTGGCGATGGACTGAGCCTTGAAGCCGGCGCCAATCAGGTCGCGCACGTACAGCTTGTTGTAGATGAACATGAACACGAAGTTGCTGAGGCCAAATGTGAAGCAGGCCACGATGAACATGATCGCTGCCCACTTGATGTCGCCACGGAACAGTGGCGGCAGGAAGCCAAAGAAAAACACGGTCCACGAGAAGCCGATCGGGGCTTCCTTCATGGCTCCGGTGTTAGGGTTTTTGAACACAACCGATGTAAACGCCATGCCTGTCTCTCCTTGATGCCCCAATGGGTTGGCTGAATGGCCGGGCTAACTCCATGCAGCGATGGCTCGTGACTGCCGTGTAAACGGCAGGCGCACGCAAATGCATCGTTGACTCGCGCCAGATGAGGGAGCAGGCAAGAAAGGGTCGAGTGGCTTTAGCCAGGAAGGCTGGGGGCGTCGAACAATCCATGTCCTGAAACTCCATTGCATCCCGCAACAGCGAGATACACATTCGGCGGGAAGGCTACTATCTCGACATCATCGTGTCCATCAAAGAGCCGACCGAGAAAAACCCTGAATGAAAGTAAAAACGACCGCGATCATTTCTGATGGCGGTCGTTTTCGGTACATCGACAGTGGGCGTAGAACCTAGCGCGCCACTGCACCAACCAGTTGCTCATTGCGACGACGGCGTGCCACAAGCAACCCGGTAGCCACCACACAAAGACTCAGCAGACCGGTCGCGAGGATTTCCACGCGGTGGGCGTCCTGGAACAGCATGATGGTCAGGGCCGCGACGATGAAGACGATCACCGCGTAGGTCAGGCCCGGGAACAGCCACATGCTGAAGACGATTTTTTCACCACGAGCCATACGCTTTTTGCGCATGCGCAGTTGCGAGATCGCGATCACCAGGTACACCAGCAACGCGATGGCGCCGGAGCTGGCCAGCAGGAACTCGAACACGGCGGCCGGGGCCACGTAGTTGGCAAATGTGGCCAGGAACGCTGCGCCAGTGGACAACATCACCGCCCAGTATGGCGTGCCGCTTTTGTTGGTGCGCGTGGACACGGCCGGTGCGTCACCGCGTTTACCCAGGGAAAACAACATGCGCGACGAGGTGTACAGCGCCGAGTTCAGGCAGCTGGTCACAGCGACCAGTACCACGATGTCAACGATCATCTTGGCGTTCGGGATGCCCATGCGCTCAAGCACGGTCTGGTAGGAACCGAGGCTGGCCAGTACCGGGTCGTTCCAGGGCACCAGAGCCACGACGATGAAGATCGATACGAGGTAGAACAAACCAATCCGCCAGATCACCGAGTTGGTGGCCTTGGAGATTTGCTTGCCAGGGTTCTTCGATTCCGCGGCCGCGATGGTCACGATCTCAGTGCCCATAAAGGAGAACATGGTCGTCAGGATAGCGCCGAGTACCGCCCCCATACCGTTAGGCAGGAAGCCTTGGGTGTCGAACAGATGCGACACACCGCTGACCTGACTGGTCGGCAGGAAACCGAAAATGGCCAGAAGGCCAAGGCCGATGAAACCGATGATCGCCACGACCTTGATCAGGGCGAACCAGAATTCGAACTCACCGTAGTTCTTCACGCTGAACAGGTTGGTAACAGTCAGCAGCATCGTGATGACCAGGGCGAACGCCCAGATGTCCACGCCAGGGAACCAGGCATGCAGGATGGTGGCAGCGGCGTTGGCCTCCAGCGGGATGACCAGCACCCAGAACCACCAGTACAACCAGCCGATGGTAAAACCGGCCCAGTGACCAATCGCACGATCGGCGTATGTCGAGAAGGAGCCAGTATCCGGCGAGGCAACCGCCATCTCACCCAGCATGCGCATCACCAACACCACCAGCATACCGGCGGCGGCGTAGGCCAGCAGCACGGCCGGGCCTGCTGCCGCGATGGCGTGGCCCGAGCCAACGAACAGGCCGGCGCCGATAACCCCGGCGATCGACAGCATGGTCACATGGCGCGGTTTGAGCCCCTGTTCGAGGCCGTTAGAGCTTTGGGTATTGCTCATTGAAACTACCTTTGTAAGGAAAAGCGAATGCGTGCATCCCATCGTGAAGTTTCTTCTGTAAAAAGAAACAAACAGGGCGTTCCGGAATCTGCACGCAATAATTGCGCCAAAATATTTCAAGTCTTTCTAATCCGGCGGTTTCACCCTGACCGGACAGTCATCGCAAGTCATTGAAAATAATGGCACTTTGCCAAAGCGTTACCCCGCGACTCACTTGAGGAACGAATCTGCGCACCGGAAACACGCCCAGGAAATGCTCAACGCACAATAAAAGTGCAGATCAGGAACGTTTGGCCGGTTAGCGCTTCCAACACCCCGCCAAAGCTGGCAACATCGCGCCCTTTTTTACGGGACAGCCGCACCACACAGGGTTCAAACGGCTGTTCGGTTGATAGCAGCGCGACAGTCTGCTGTACCGATGCGACAACCTGCCACATGCCACCCGTTTACCGCCCGTAGCGCTGTTGGCTGCCATTCAGACGCTATGCTAGCTTGGCCGCCTCGCCAGGAAGGCCAACCAACAGCAGGAGCGAAACACTATGAGGAACGCACATGGCTGAGGCCACGCCCGCGCTTGAAATCCGCAACTTGCACAAACGCTACGGACAGCTTGAGGTGCTCAAAGGCATCTCGCTGACCGCCCGCGACGGCGATGTGATCTCGATCCTGGGTTCCTCCGGTTCCGGCAAGTCCACGTTCCTGCGTTGCATCAACCTGCTGGAAAACCCGCACCAGGGCCAGATCCTGGTGGCCGGCGAAGAACTCAAACTCAAAGCCGCCAAGAACGGCGAACTGGTCGCGGCCGACGGCAAGCAGATCAATCGCCTGCGCAGCGAGATTGGTTTTGTGTTTCAAAACTTTAATCTGTGGCCGCACATGAGCGTGCTCGACAACATCATCGAAGCGCCGCGTCGCGTGCTCGGCCAGAGCAAGGCCGAAGCCATCGAAGTCGCCGAAGCCTTGCTGGCCAAGGTCGGTATCGCCGACAAGCGTCACGCCTATCCAGCACAACTGTCCGGCGGCCAGCAACAACGCGCGGCCATCGCCCGCACGCTGGCGATGCAACCCAAGGTGATCCTGTTCGACGAACCCACCTCCGCCCTTGACCCGGAAATGGTCCAGGAAGTACTTAATGTCATCCGCGCACTGGCCGAAGAAGGCCGCACCATGCTGCTGGTCACCCACGAAATGGGGTTCGCCCGTCAGGTGTCCAGCGAAGTGGTGTTCCTCCACCAGGGCCTGATAGAAGAGCAAGGATCGCCACAGCAGGTGTTTGAAAACCCGCTTTCGGCGCGCTGCAAACAATTCATGTCCAGCAACCGCTAACGGAGCTACCCGCATGCAGAACTACAAAAAGGTCTTCCTGGCAGCCGCCGTCACCCTGGCCTTCAGCGCCGGTGCCATGGCCGAAACCCTGAAGATGGGCATCGAAGCGGCCTACCCGCCGTTCAACAACAAAGATGCCAGTGGCAATGTCGTCGGCTTCGACAAGGAAATCGGCGACGCCCTGTGCGCCAAGATGAAAGTCGAATGCACCGTGGTCACGTCCGACTGGGACGGCATCATCCCGGCCTTGAACGCCAAGAAGTTCGACTTCCTGATTTCCTCGATGTCGATCACCGACGAGCGCAAGCAGGCGGTCGACTTCACCGACCCGTACTACTCGAACAAGCTGCAATTCATCGCGCCTAAAAACGTCGACTTCAAAACCGACAAGGCTGCGCTGCAAGGCAAGGTGATCGGCGCTCAACGCGCGACACTGGCCGGCACCTGGCTTGAAGACAACATGGAAGGCGTTGAAGTCAAACTCTACGACACCCAGGAAAACGCCTACCTCGACCTGACTTCCGGTCGCCTGGACGGCATCCTCGCGGACAAATACGTCAACTACGAGTGGCTGAAAAGCGACGCCGGCAAGTCTTACGAGTTCAAAGGCGACCCGGTGGAAGAAAGCGACAAGATCGGTATCGCCGTTCGCAAGAACGACCCGATCCGCGAGAAGCTGAACGTCGCACTGAAAGAAATCGTTGCTGACGGCACCTACAAGAAGATCAACGACAAGTACTTCCCGTTCAGCATCTATTGATACTGACCTGCCTGACTGGCGCCGTTCGCTGACGGCGCCCGTCTCTGGCATTGCCTGCCGCGATTTGAAAAGAAATCCATGATTATCGACCTCTACGGATTCGGCCCGGCGCTCGCCGCTGGCGCGCTGATGACTGTGAAACTGGCACTCTCGGCCCTGTGTCTCGGGCTGGTGCTCGGTTTGCTCGGCGCCTTGGCCAAGACTTCCCCGTACAAGCCGCTGCAATGGCTTGGCGGCACTTATTCGACACTGGTTCGCGGCATCCCGGAATTGCTCTGGGTGCTGTTGATCTACTTCGGCACGGTCAACCTGATGCGTGCCTTGGGCGAGTTTTTTGGCAACCCCGACCTCGAACTCAATGCCTTCGCCGCCGGCGTGATCGCGTTGGGCCTGTGTTTTGGGGCCTACGCCACCGAAGTGTTTCGGGGTGCAATCCTCGCCATTCCCAAAGGTCACCGTGAAGCAGGCGTTGCGTTGGGCCTGTCGAAATTTCGCATCTTCACCCGGCTGATCATGCCGCAGATGTGGCGCATCGCCCTGCCCGGCCTGGGCAACCTGTTCATGATCCTGATGAAAGACACCGCGCTGGTGTCGGTCATCGGCCTGGAAGAAATCATGCGTCACGCGCAAATCGGCGTGACCGTGTCCAAGCAACCGTTCACCTTCTATATGGTGGCGGCATTCATGTACCTGGGCCTGACGATTCTCGCCATGACCGGCATGCACTTCATGGAAAAACGCGCCGCTCGCGGCTTCGCGAGGAGCACCCAATGAACTGGGAAGTCATCATCAAGTGGCTGCCAAAACTGGCCCAGGGCGCAACGCTGACCCTGGAGCTTGTGGCCATTGCCGTGATCGCCGGCCTGTTGCTGGCGATTCCGCTGGGCATCGCGCGCTCGTCGCGCCTGTGGTGGGTACGCGCATTCCCCTACGGCTACATCTTCTTCTTCCGTGGCACGCCGTTGCTGGTTCAACTGTTTCTGGTCTACTACGGCCTGGCGCAGTTCGATGCGGTCCGTAACAGCTCGATGTGGCCATACCTGCGCGATCCGTTCTGGTGCGCCACGGCGACCATGACGCTGCACACCGCGGCCTACATCGCCGAGATCCTGCGCGGTGCGATTCAGGCGATTCCGCCGGGTGAAATCGAAGCGGCGCGCGCCCTGGGCATGTCCCGAGCCAAGGCGCTGTTCTACATCATCCTCCCCCGTGCGGCGCGCATCGGTTTGCCGGCGTACAGCAACGAAGTGATCCTGATGCTCAAGGCCAGTGCCCTGGCCAGCACCGTGACCCTGCTGGAATTGACCGGCATGGCCCGCACCATCATTGCCCGAACGTATCTGCCGGTGGAGATCTTCTTCGCCGCGGGCATGTTCTATCTGCTGATGGCTTACGTGCTGGTTCGCGGCTTCAAGCTGCTGGAGCGCTGGTTGCGCGTCGATGCCTGCCAGGGGCGTTGATTCCCGCGTGTTGACGGGCGAGGACTTGCTCGCCCGTTTCACGGCGCTGGATGCTTTTCTGATCGAGCATCAGGCGCTGTGGAAGCCTCGACCGTTTACTCATCTGCGGCTTCCTTGGGAAGCGTCCTACCCGGAGTTGGCGGTATGGCTACGCGGACGTTCGCTGGAAGACGCGGAAAACAGCCATAACCACCCTTGTCTGCTGGATGCACCGGAGCCATTTGCTTCGCTGGCGGCGTTATCCCAAGAGCTGGGCTCCGTGGGTGAGCTGCCGGATCATGCACTCGAAGCGGCCGGACATCGCTTGAATGTCGATGTGCCGGGACGCAAGTGGCAGCAGATCGAGGCGTTTGCCAGTCGGTTGTCGTTTGCTGTGCCACCCAAACATTGGCTGGACTGGTGTTCTGGCAAGGGCCACCTGGGGCGACGGTTGCTGCAAACCGGCCAATGGCTCACTTGTCTTGAGCACGATCCCGCATTGGTCCTCAGTGGCCAGATGCTCAGCCAGCGTCATCAACTGCCTGCGCTGCATGTTGAGCAGGATGTTCTTGCGCCTGACGCCGCCACTTTGCTGAACGCCGATCACACTCCTGTCGCACTGCACGCCTGTGGCGATCTGCATGTGCGATTGATTCAGCTCGCCAGCGCCGCCGGGTGCAAACAAATGGCGATTGCGCCGTGTTGCTATAACCGGATCAGTCTTCCTGCGTACCAGCCCGTTTCCTCTGTCGGATTACGCTCCGACCTACAGCTGTCACTCGATGATCTCTCACTCCCGATGAGCGAAACCGTCACCGCCGGTGCCCGCGTCCGACGTCAGCGCGATACGTCCATGGCCCGACGCCTGGCGTTCGACGTGTTGCAACGACAAGTGCGCGGCGTTGATGAATACCTGCCCACGCCCTCCCTGCCCAGCGCCTGGCTGGACAAATCCTTTGCCGATTACTGCCATCATTTGGCCGCACTTAAAGAGTTATCCACAATCGGCTCGCAGGATTGGTCAGGGCTCGAAGCCGCCGGTTGGAAGCGACTGGCAGAGGTTCGTAATCTGGAGCTGCTACGCGGACTTTTCCGACGCCCGTTGGAGCTCTGGCTGAACCTTGATCGAGCACTTTTCCTCGCCGAGCAGGGTTACACCGTTCGACTCGGCACCTTCTGTGAAACCCCACTCACACCGCGTAATTTCCTGTTGCTGGCGGAACGCATCTAAATGGCCACAGCCTGTGGATAACTCTGTTGATGAAATATCGTGGATCCAATATCCACGGCTGTTTCAGGGCTGAAACCAAACTGTTCAATTTTCGTACACTCGAATAAAAAACCGGAAAAACAGGCATTTGCGAGAAAATGCGAATGGATCCACATTTTCGATCTTAACCACGTGCATCGAAGGCGCCGTTGTGCATAAGCATTAAGCCAAAAGAACATAAACGCTCCTGAAATCCTCGACTATCTTTGCCATGCGCCAGAATTCTCTGGCGTCAGGGACAGCAAGGAGCTGGGAAAACATGAGCACATTGAACAGTGCGCAGGAAGCCGTCGATACCGTCGCCAACGAAGCCATTTACGCTGCGCTGCAGCAAACCTTCGCAGTGGGCGGCGCCATCATCAACAACGCAACGGGCGAGGTCATCGCCGCAATGCACAACAACGTGCTGATGCCTTTTCCCGGCAGCGGCACGACTTACTTTCTACCCCATGACCCGACCGCCCACGGAGAGCGACAGTTGGTGGATTGGTACTACGAAAACGTTGCGCCACTGAACCTGCCGCCGCCCAATCAACTGACCGTTGTCACCACGCTCGACCCGTGCGCCATGTGCGCCGGCTCGCTGCTGACCGCAGGATTCAACGTCGCAGTCAGTGCGATCGATGACTACGCGGGCATCAACTACAACAGCCTGTTCAACTTTCCGTCGCTGCCGCCGCAAATCCGTCAGCAAGCGCAGAATACGTGGGGCTATTACGCGATTGCAGCGCCGGTCAGCCGCGCCTATCAGGGCTCGAACAGTCCTGTTTTTGCCAACCAGACGATCGATTCGGCAGCGTACTTCCTCTGCAGTTCGATCTTCTCCGCCAGCGTCAACACCGTGCGCGATGCCAGTAACAACAGTGGCCTGCCGCCGGATCAATTGAAAAACCCGGCCACCCTGCCGGCCAACAGCAAAGTGCGCCAGGCACTCACGGCGCTCAGCCCGTTTGCCCTGACCGTGCAATCGTCGAACCCGCGCGATCCCGGCGCCGAGCTCGCGCCTCCCCTGCTGAAAACCGCGCAACAAAGCACGGTGTTCAACTCGGTGGCGCTGATCGATCCATTCGGCAACCTGCTGGTGTGTATGGGCGGTGTCGAGAACCAGTCGCCGATTCGTACAGCGTTCATGGAAACGACCCGCGGCTACGCCGTCATGCGCTGGACCCTGATGAACGACCCCGACCCGGCCGTACGCGCCGAAGCCGCGCAATACCTGACCCATCCGAAGTACGGCACCTTCGTCTTCCTCTACGCCCCAGACCCGACAACGCCGCAGGCCGTGATGACCTTCGGCGCCTACGGTTCGACCATGGAAGGCCCCGTGCCGCAGAGCTATCCGTCCAACCTGCAATACGTGCTGCTGCCGGGCAATACCACCCCGCAAGCGTTGTCGACACTGGCTCAGAACCTGCCGCCGTTCTATACGCAAAGCGTGCAAGTGGCGCCCGCGCAGGTGCTGAGTCAGGACTTGATCAACGCGGTCAAAAACGGCGTGTAAGGCGTTAAAACATCCACCCGTTCCAGCCCCGCAGAAGCGTCTGCGGGGCTGGTCTTACGCCTGCGCAAAAATAGTCTGAATTCAGGGGTTTACAGAACCAACCCAATCGCTATAATCGTCGCCCTAACACGCCGGTATAGCTCAGTTGGTAGAGCAACTGACTTGTAATCAGTAGGTCCCGGGTTCGACTCCTGGTGCCGGCACCATACAAAACAAAGCCCTCGTAGAAATACGAGGGCTTTGTTGTTTCTGGGGTTTAGAGAACCGGTCTTAGTGACCCGCGCTCTGCCACCCCGCGCTTGGCCATTTCATTGCGCCGACCTGCGCCCGTCTGTTTCTTCCGGAAAGAGACGGGCGCTCCTACCGCTGCTGCAGCCCAACTCGTAAAAGGCTTTGCGGCATTCCCCCTCGTGACAATCGGCGTGACAAACACCGAAGTCACCAGCAGCAGCGATGCAGATGATGGTGCCGCAGCCCACGGAATGGACTGCACCTGACTGACAGTCAGGCATGCCCCGGTCATCGCCTCACTGCCTTCACCCGACTCAGGTTCTCGCGGCATTGGTCTCGTCAGCCAGTGCAGCCTCCACCCGCCCACTTCTTCGGAAGTGTTCAGGAGACCAGATCATGAGATGCCCCAGCTCCCGGTCGTAAAGAGCCGCCAGTCCCGCGTTAGTGGACAACCCTCACAGGTCGCAGGGGCCTTGATCCCTGATAACACTCAACATTCGTGGCGGGATGACGTGGGGGAAGGTTTTAACGGTTTGGCTTCGAGAGGAGTTCGGTCATGGCATTGGTCGGTAGGCGAGATGGGCGCAATTTCGGCTATGGCCGGCAATTGAGTTATGCCGGGCCACAGGCGTTGCGCGATCTATTTGGCGGCGGACATTACGGGACGGTCAAGGCGCACAGTGATCGTTGGCAGGCGTTTGTACGCTGGTGCCGGTCGGAGGATGGGCCAGGGTTTAACGATGCGCGGCAGATTGATCGGCAGACCTTGCTGGACTACGCCGGACATCTGCGCCAGCAAGTTGAAGATGGTGAGTTGGCCATCGCGACCGCGCAAAACCGATTATCCAGTGTGAACCGGACCATGGCCGCGCTGCGCGGTGATCAATATGTGAAAGTGCCAAGTCCAAGCAAAGCATTGGGAATGCAACGCTCCCACACTCGCACAGCAGTTTCCCAAGGTCAGGATCGCGAGCAAATAAAGCGAATCGTCGATGCGCTTTGCGAGCACCAACTCGCGCGCGCGGCGGCCATTGCACTGTTGGCACGCGCAAATGGGATGCGCTTGCGCGAGGCCATTTTGGCCGACATTCCACGCCTGAAGCGTGAGGCCGAACACTACGGCAAGATCAACATCCAGAATGGGACCAAAGGTGGCCGTTCGGGTGCGTCAGCTCCTCGTTGGATCAAGGTGGATGAGAATATCCATGAAGCTCTCAGGCATGCCGAAAAGGTCTCACCCGATGGCAGCCGAAACCTGCTTGCGCCGAACGAAAGCTATATGGATTTCCAGCGAGATGCCGCACGCCCAGCACGAGATGTTCTTCACACCCAGAACCTAAAAGGCTTCCACGAACTGCGCGCAGCCTATGCATGCGAACGCTACGAGCAGATTACCAATCATTTAGCGCCCATCAACGACAGCAGGTGCAGCCAACTTGATCCAGGGCTTGATCGAGAGGCACGCTCACAAATCAGCTATGAATTGGGGCACGGTCGTATCGGCGTAGTATCGGCGTACATCGGTGGTCAAGGATGAATAAGCCATTCAACATGGAGCATTTTCTCCTAGGGGTTCTGACCGGTTCTAACGCCACACGCAATCGTCACCTACGCCAATCAAAGGCCATCCAAGTAGCTATTTCTAAACGCTGGCACCGAGATAACCCATGGACCTGGCAGCAAAAGCATCTCGACTGGTTTTTAAATCACCATATGAATCATCGCTCCAAGTCAACGCGCTATTACTATCTGCTGACAGTGAATCTTCTCATTCGTCGCTTAGGAAAATCCTGGAAATTCAAAGTACTAGGTGAAAAATTCGTATCCATCGCGAACCTCAGGTGAGGTGCACTTGACCACCACAGATCGATTTAGATTGACCTGATTGAGGTCATTGGGCCAGCATTGACATAGGGTAAAAAACACTTAATGGAGATGTAGCTTTGTCAATTTTCGATAGCGTAATCCAAGAGCACGATAAGAAAAAAGCAGAGATGGAAGCGCGCATTGCAGATGCGCAGGCGCTCAAGCAAGCAGCACAAAATGATTTCGTAGAAAAGTTCAACGCAACGGTATCGAGTGTTGTAGAACCGATCTTCGCGGAGTTTGTCGCAGATGCAAAAAAATATGGCTTCCCGGCTGAGGTAGAGGAAATTCGCAGTAGAGAGGAAACTATTTATGTTTCCTTACGTTTGATCCCAGAGAAAGGGGCGGTTTTTGGAACAAATAGAAGTGCCCAGGTAGTGTTCTCAATCAACGGAATGATCACCTCTCAGAAAGTAGAATATGTAAGCTATTACGATCAGCGTCCCGGGAAACACGGGACCGACCGTACTGATTTTGGACTACCCTCCCTAAATAAGGACGTTATCGAGCGTGAACTTGCCAAATTTTTGAAGATGGCAATACACGCGAGAAGCGTACCAGAGCAGTACTGACACCACTCGGCACCGCAATCACCGATACACGGAATGTCCTTGCAGAACACGTGTAGCGTTATTTTGACTACCTTCTTTAGCTTTATCGGCCCACGATTGCAGCAAAAAAGTGATGGGCGTTAGCGTTGACTTGTCAACGCTAACATTCGAACCCCGCGGAGGCCAACGGCCAGGCCATAGCTAACTCCACGGATCATTCAGCCGGCACACTTTCCGCGCCAGAAACGACTCGTAATTCGAGGACAGACCACGATTCCTAGCTTAAATGAATATGCAGACGCCAAATTAATCGTGGTCTGTCCCCGTTTTTTTTCTCCGATCTCTGGATGTTTTTTCGGACGACAGAAATCAAGCTGATTTACTTATGCCCAAGATGCCCTGAGGAATAAATAAATCCAACGTTCAATAAGGGCAGACAAAATTAGTACACATTAACCCTAGGCGCTATTTTTATTCTATTTAAAATATCAATATCTTCTTCATACTCCTGCTGAGTCAGCAGCAATACCGAGAGTTTAATACCAAACAACGACTCAAACTTCTCTTTATTTATATCATTGCAGCCCCTCAAGCTAGTCCACGCACGGGTACCGGGGCCTTCATAACTGCAGATCATTAAATCACAGTCGCCATAAACTCCGTCGTGTCGAGCAACACTACCAAAGATAAAGGCCAACTTAATGGCCTTCACGTCTGACTGATATTTGTCTCGCAACCAAAGCCTATACACATCACTACGTTTAATAGGAGTCTCCGGCGTGTAGAATTGCAAAAAACTGCTTCATATTATCTAAAACTCTAATATTCCTCGTTCGACCGTACATTTTAGCTGCACCAGTAACCTTGCTGAAATGTGAAGGCACGATTAATGTAACCCCGAGGCCGGCAACTCGGTCAATGACATCATCCCCGATCAAATACTCTTGCCCGTCGGGAATATAAACAATCTCCTCGGCCGAACCACCACTTTCCAACCTATATTCGATTTTTAGACACCTTCCTCCCGGAAACGAGGTTGATATAATCCTATCGTGATTCTCAATCTGTGCCTTCAACCATTGAACACCCATTATGCACTGAGCTCCTTTTCCTTGTTCTTAAGTTTACTTATTACCAAACTGCGCACTTTAACTATGTTACCAAGTAATTCCTTCGGGTAGGGAAACTTTCCATGCAGGCTGTTGGCCTGTTTTCTAAAAAGCATATAAGACTGAGCATGCTTTACATAATAAAAATAGTTATCAAGATCATCCGACGGATCAATTAGATAAGATTTTGTTTTTATAATTTCTACTATCGATTCATTATTAGGCAAAATGACTTCATTGACTATATCATCCCAAAGCTCAGCAGCCTCTCCCCCTTTATAAAAATCTTCGGGAAATGTTTTAGGCCCTAGCGACTGAAACATATCATAATTAGTACTAACCAACGCATTTAGCGGGTCATAGAATTCGGATAGCTGATTTTTAATATGTTTATACGAATCAACTGCAAGTTCTTTCTTTATGGCTGCCTTGGATGCTTCTCTGAGGTTATAAATTGACACGAAGTTAGTAACAATTAAGGCAATCAGAGGCACCCATATCAAAAAATCTACTGGGCTCAAACTAGACCACCAAGAATCCGAATGGATATCCGTCTCCTTTTGATCAATATACCCCGTAGGATTTGGCCGTAGGATTGGGGTGATTTCTTCCAATCCATACGTAAAATCATCGTCCACAACCGTAGAACTAGGATCATGATAGCCGATGATTGCTCGATCAAACTTCAGCGCAGGTTGTTGCAAACTTAAAACCTGCATATCACATGCTGCAGCACTGAAATTTAAAAGAAGTAGCCATCCCAGCCAAATAAAACTAGAGATAATTCTCAGACGACCGAGAAAACACACAACTGTTTTCAACATCCTTTTAATCCATTAAAAATAAAGTATCAACTGATCACCAAAATCAATTTCTGCCATCAATCGTAAACTATAATCATATAAGCCTGCAACACTTGCTAGACACAGTCAATTATCAACCCGAGAGTTTTAGACTTACAGTCTGACGTGCCCAAATATCCAAAATAACTTTACTATTTCCCTACGTACCTGCATCGGCATTTTGCATCACAAGGGTATCAGTAGAGATAGAAATCACATTACAGAAAAAATAATCCCTATAAATCAATAGATTAATATCCAATTCGACTCCTGGTGCCGCACCATACAAAACAAAGCCCTCGTAGAAATACGAGGGCTTTGTTGTTTCTGCCGTTTGATCTTTTATGCGACAAGAGTGTTCGGTCAGTCAAACTCCGTCGACTCAGAAAGCCCCTCCCAAGCATCAATCTCCGCCTCAAGCCGCGCAATCTTCTCCCGCACCAACCTCACCGCATCCTTACCCAATAACAAATGAACCGGCGGTTTCTCCGCCGCCACCAGGGTCAACAATGCCTGCGCTGCCTTGTGCGGATCCCCCGCCTGCTTACCACTCTTCTCTTCACGCGCCTTGCGGACCGGATCGAACACCGCGTCGTACTCACTAAAAGCGCGGCCCGACCGAATCATCGAGCGCCCCGCCCACTCAGTACGAAACGAGCCCGGTGCCATGGCCGTCACGTGGATACCCAGGCTTTCCACTTCTTTGGCCAGTGCTTCACTGACGCCTTCAAGGGCGAATTTGCTGCCGCTGTAATAGGCGATGCCCGGCAAGGTGATGAAGCCGGCCATGGAGGTGATGTTGACGATGTGCCCGCTGCGTTGCTCACGCATGCCGGGTAGAACCGCCTTGATCATCGCGACCGCGCCAAACACGTTAACGTCGAACTGGCGCTGCATTTCCGCCAACGGCGACTCTTCGAGAATCCCCTCATGGCCATAACCGGCGTTGTTCACCAGCACGTCGATCCGGCCTACTTCGCGCAGGATTTCGGCCACCAACGGATCAATTGCCGGGTAATCGGTGACGTCGAGCACGATTGCCCTGGCGCGGTGGGCGTCCAGCGCCTCGAACGCTGCACGTTCGGATTCGCGCCGCACCGTGCCGACCACCGTATGCCCCGCCGCCAGCGCTGCTTGCGAAAAGGCCAGGCCGAAGCCTGAGCTGACCCCGGTAATCAGGAAAACCTTGTGGACGTGGGTGTTCATGGTGCGCTCTCCAAATGAAAACGCCGTCGATCGTGATCGACGGCGCTGCGGACAGTCAGGTCAGGTCTTAGTGACCGGCGCTCTGCCCACCATCCACGTGCAGGATTTCGCCAGTCACAAAGTTGGCGCTGTCCAGGTACACAACGGCCTGCGCGATGTCGCTGATTTCGCCCATGTGGCCGACCGGGTGCAGAGCGCCCAGTGCTGCGTGGGTTTCTTCGCCGTGCATCGGGGTTTTGATGATGCCTGGGGAAACCGCGTTCACCCGAATCCCGCGCTTGGCGTATTCGATGGCCAGGGATTTGGTCGCCGCGTTCAGGCCACCTTTGGTCAGCGAAGCCAGTACCGATGGCACGCCGTCGATGGCGTGATCGACCAGGCTGGTGGTGATGTTGACGACGTGGCCGCTGCCTTGTTTTTCCATCTCGTTGATGGCGAGTTGGGTGATGTAGAAGAAGCCGTTCAGGTTCACCGACAGCACATTGGCGTAGTCTTCAGCGGTGTACTGGGTGAACGGTTTGGCGACGAAGATACCGGCGTTGTTGATCAGGGTGTCGACGCGGCCGAAACGTGCGATGGCTTCACGGATGACTTTTTGAGCGACTTCCGGGTTGCCGATGTCGCCGGCCACAGTGAGGATGTCCGGATCGGTGGATGGCTTGATCGAACGCGAAGTGGCGACAACTTTGTAATCCAGATCACGGAATGCCTTGACCATGCCTGCGCCGAGACCTTGGGAGGCGCCAGTGATAACGATGACTTTTTTCGAATTGCTCATGATGAACCTCTACTGATAAATAATGGTTTAAAAAGTAATGAATCAGGCTTCGGCGGGTTCCTTCGCCATTTGTCTCAACATCTGCTCGTAGTACTCGACCGACTGTGAACCCGACACCAGGTGACGACCGTTAAGCACCATGGCCGGAACCGAGTTGATGCCGTGTTGCTGGTAAAACGCTTCAAGTTCACGCACTTCTTTGGCGAACGCGCCGGACGCCAACACGTCTTGAGCCGCTGCCGCATCCAGTCCCGCTTCTGCTGCCAAACGAACCAGCGTCTCGCGATCGCTCGGGTTCTGGCCGTCGGTGAAGTAAGCGCGTAGCAGGATCTTTTTCAGTGCAACCTGCCGCCCTTCCTGCAACGCCCACAACAGCAACCGATGCGCATCAAACGTGTTGTAGAAGTGGCTGCGCTTCTCCAGATCGAAGGTGAAACCGATGGCCTTGCCGCGTTCGATCTGCATGGCTTTACCGGCGGCGACGTCTTGGGCGGTGCGGCCGTATTTGCGCATCAAGTGCTCGACGGCTTTCTCGCCTTCCGGCGGCATGTTGGGGTTCAACTCGAAGGGCTTGTAGGTCAGCTCTACCGAGACTTCACCGGCCACGTTCGCAATTGCCTGCTCTAACGCCGTCGCGCCCAATGCACACCAAGGGCACACCACGTCGGAAATGAAATCGATGGAGACGGATGCAGTCACGACTTGCCCTCCTTCTCAGCCAGTTGCTTGCGGTACTGGGTGGTGGTGATGCCGGCGTAACCCCAGTTATCGGTGTCGACTTCTTCGATCACGATGTGGGTCAGGTGCGGGTCTTTCTTGAGGACGCGTTGCAGTGTTTCAGTGATTTCAGCGATCACCTGAGCTTTCTGCTCAGAGGTAACGCCATCGCGGGTAATGCGTACGCTTACGAAAGGCATGAGGAAGATCTCCAGTGACCTGCTCATCGGGATGATGGGTAGGTGTTGGAGCTCAATGTAGGAGTTTGGGGGGTGGGGATAAAGGTGGGGGCGGGAACATCATTCGTTACGTGGTGTAATGACTAGCTCGAGATATGCGCTGAAAAAATGGAACAGTGATCTTTAAATGGCCAGATTGGTTACGTGAAACAAATCTGGCCTTTCCCTAGTCCTAGACTGCTTGCAGGTCACGCAAAGCCTCAGGATGCTGACTCGCAACACGCAGCAGCGTTTGCGCCGCACCCGTCGGTTGCCGACGCCCTTGCTCCCAATCCTGCAACGTTCGCAAACTGACTCCAATCAGTTTAGCGAACGCACTTTGAGAAATACCCACTTTGGCACGCGCTTCAGCAGCTGCTGACAGCGGCACCTCTGTCACGCGAGCCGCTTTGCCGGCTTTCATTTGACGTACAGAGTCCAGCAAGTCCTGCTGGAATTGCTCCAGTTCATTGACCATTGCTGATTTCCTCCTTCAGTTGCTTAAGGAAGGCTGCGGGTAAATTGTCGAATTTCGCCTTGGTATAGGCGATACGCAACCAGATAGAGCCTTCTGAAAGCGTGTTGTAGTAAATAAAACGTGTACCACCTCGTTTGCCCATCCCGCTATGGGACCAACGAACCTTGCGCATACCAACGCTGCCAGGAACGCTTGAAAATTTCGGTTTCGATAATCGTGAAAATGAGCCCGACTGTACGGCTTTGCCGTACAGCCGAGCAATGCTCGATCGTCTGATCTCTGCCCTGAAATTTTCCACCCACGCCACCACCTAGCCACGATTGCGCATCCGCAGCCCTCAAGTTACCTTCAACCCGTCGCTGCCAATTCAGCGACCGGGCCTGAGAACCCAAGTAAGATACAGGCGCACAAGCGCCCCAAATCACGATTGCCGGCGCTTTTTTGTGTCTGCCTTTCCGTGTAATGGCGGCTGTGCGTGGGAGACCTTCGGGTCTGCCGGGTTCCTGTATCTCCGGTTTCTCAGCCCGCGCATAGCTGCCACCCATTCGCCTGAGAACGAACGTGGTAGCTCTAACTTTGACTCAGGAGTTTTTGCTAATGCCCGCTATCGATCCGTCTAAAATTTGCGCTACTGCTTCACTGGTCACCACCCACCGCCGCCCAAAAAACGGAGGTGCCCAATGACCAACCCTCAAGATCTAAAAACCATTGGCCTGACTCCCTTCTCCTATCACGACAACCAACCTCTATTCCGAATCAATCGGGATGTCCCGATCATCCGAGCGCTTCACCACGCATCAGATCTGCTCCACATCTCCAAATTGCTGGCATCAGACGCAGCCATGATTCGCGATTCCGACCGGCATGCTTGGGCGTCGCATTTTTTACAGGATATGAGCAAGGCAATCATTGATGATGTGGCGAAGGTGCTTGATGCGCCGGGTAGCAACTGCAGCCAGTGACGTTGTCTCTAAATCGCACGCATAAAAAGCCCCGAATCAATCGGGGCTTTTTGCATTCAATGCGTCCGCTTCGCAGCGTATGAGGCCATAACGTGTCGCAATTTTTCACTTTTTGCGACACGTCTTGAGAACGTGTCGCTGCGAACGACATGTTGGAGGAACGTGTCGCCGAAATTGGATTTCTGCGACATGAGCCTTGTAGAGAGGGAGGTTGCTGCCGCCTTGAGTGCAAAAAAAACGGCGTTGCTTGTGAGATTTTTTGGGGCCGCTACGCGACCCAGCTCGAGCAAGCTCGCTCGCCACAGGGGGTGCAATTATTCGATGGTCACGGTTTCCACGGTGATTTGCTTGAGGGCATGGAACGGTGCGAGTGCCGCTTCATCGGCGGTGGCACCGGTGATCAACCGCCACTCCCGCTCAATCGGCGTCCAGTGTTGCTGACGGGCGCGGCCGAGTTTATCGGTGTCGGCAAGGACGACAATTTGCGCCGCCCGTTTGATGATGCACTCCTTGAGATACGCTTGCTGCGCACTCGCCTCGCACAATCCAAATTCCGCGACCACGCCGTCCGCACCGAGGAAGGCTTTGTCGACACTCAACCGGCTCAACGTCAGCTCGGCCAACGGCCCCAGCGTGCTCATGCTCGAACCGCGCAAATCGCCGCCGATCAAGGTCAGGCGAATACCCGGCGCGTTGGCGAGGGTCATCACGGCCAGCAGGTTATTGGTGACCACGTGCACGTCTTGTCGCGAGCACAAATGATGGGCCAGCGCGGCGCAGGTGGTGCCGCCGTCGAGCAGCACGGTATCGCCGTCCTGGACGTGGGCCGCAGCCGCTTGGGCGATGGCGTCCTTCTGTTCCCACTGGCTGGTTTTGCGTTCTTCGAGGGAAGCTTCCGGCTCATGAACGCCGACCACGGAGGTGGCGCCGCCATAGGTGCGCACCAGGTGTCGCTGTTTGGCGAGCATGGTGAGGTCGCGTCGCACCGTGGCTTCCGAAACCCCGAGCGCCGCGCTCAATTGCTCGACGTTGGCATCGCCAATGCGTACGAGGTCGAGGATGGCGCGGTGGCGTTCGGAGGCTTTCATGGCGGGTCTCGCGTGGTGGACGGTGGTCGATCTTACACGACAGCGCCCGTGCGGCTCATCCCCGTCGCGTGGCCAGCTCTGCACCCTGGCGCAGCGCTTCGAGCAGGCTGCGTTCATCGGCGATGCCTTTGCCGGCGATGTCGAACGCGGTGCCGTGGTCGACCGAGGTGCGGATCACGTCCAGGCCGACGGTGACGTTCACGCCGGCTTCAAGACCGAGCACTTTGACCGGGCCGTGACCCTGGTCGTGATACATCGCGACCACCAGATCGAAGTCGCCGCGGCCAGCGCGGAAGAACAGCGTGTCGGCCGGCAGCGGACCGGTGACGTCGAGGCCGCGTTCCTGCAACAGCTTCACCGCCGGGATGATTTTTTCTTCCTCTTCGCCGTAACCGAACAGGCCATTTTCACCGGCATGCGGGTTGATCCCGCACACGCCGATTCGTGGACGGGCAATGCCGGCCTTGATCAGTGTCGCGTTGCCGCGCTCGATGGTGCGCTGGACCAGGCCCGGCTCGATCTTGCGGATCGCGTCGATGATGCCGATGTGGGTCGTGACGTGGATCACCCGCAACTGCGGCGCCACCAACATCATCGACACTTCGTCGACGTTGGTCAGGTGCGCGAGCATTTCGGTGTGGCCGGGGTATTTATGGCCGCCGGCGTGCAGCGCTTCCTTGTTCAATGGTGCGGTACAAATGGCATCAATCTGGCTGGCTTCGGCCAGTTGCACGGCGCGGGCAATGTATTGATAGGCAGCGTCACCGGCGATGGCCGACAGTTCGCCGAACGGCAGGTCCTCGGGGATCAGGTCGAGGTCGATGCAGTCGATGACGCCGGCCTCGTAACGCGCCTCAGAGGCGTCCTTGATACGGCGCACTTTGGCGCTGCCACCAACGATGACATTGGCCTGTTCGAGGCGACGGGCATCACCAATCACCAGTGGCCGGCATTGTTGGTAGACGATGTCGTGAGTCAGGCTCTTGACGATGATTTCCGGACCGACACCCGAGGCGTCGCCCATGGTGATACCGATGACGGGCAGGTAGTTGCTCATGATGTTCATTCGAGTCCTTGGATTCGTGTGCGTTGGGGCGGGGAGCGATCGGCGCTGTCGCTCAGGTGTTGCCATGCCGCATACAAGGCGTTATCGGTGCCGAATGCGCCGGCCTTGGTCACAATGCCGGGGCGATGGCCCTGCCGGGAAACGGTCGGGCGGGCAAAGGCGACGCCGGCTTCGATTTCGGTGAGTAGTTGCAGGCTGTCGATGCCGACGGTGGTCAGTATGGCCCGTGCGGTCTCGCCGCCCGTGGCGATCAGGCCGCCGACCTTGGCGAAGTGTGGTTCTACCAATACGGCCAGCATGTTCGAGAGTTGCGCGCCTTCCTGCGGATCGAACGCTTCATCGCGGCCGATGCGCAGCAGCAGGTCGCTCCAGCCGTCCAGTTGCTCGCCGATCCGCGCTTGCCACAACGCCCAGTCGCCATGGGTTGTGCCTTGGCGAAGGACCTCGGGCGGGACGACCAGTTCGCTGACGCCCCCACGCTCCTTGAGCAACGCGCATTGCCGCTCGCAAACGCCGGACAGGCTGCCGACGAGGATCAGAATGGATGCCTGGCTTTTTTCCTGCGCGGTCGGTTCGAGGGTTGTGAACCGCGCTTCGGAGAAGTCAGAAAGGCTGGCGATTTCCCGCGCCAGGCCGCCCGAGCCGATCCAGAACAACGGCTGATCCATCGACGCGGTCAGGCGAGCGAGGGTCAGCAGATCGTCTTCGGTTTGCGCATCGACGATCAACGCCTGGGTGCCGCTGCGGGCGACTTCGGCGATGTGGTGCGCGAGCGCCTTTTCGTTGCCGCGCAAGGTGTCGAGGTCCAGCTTCGCGGTGCTCAGGCCGGCGGCGATGAGCATGGCTTCGACGTCAGCCGGGCGATCGGCGTTTTCGAGTTTCCAGGTGTCGGTGGTTTCCAGCGGCTGGCCGTTCACGAACACCCGCCCGCCGCGCAACGTGCGACCTGTAGCGGGGAACGCCGGGGCGACGATGGCCAGTCCGGCCAAGGGTTGCAGGGCGGCGACCTCCGCCGCCCAGTTGCCGCGCAGGGTCGAATCGATTTTCTTGTACAGCCGCTGCCCAGGCTGATGCAGTGCCTTGAATGCCGCAACGGTGCGCTCGGCGGCTCTACCCGGTGACAGGCGCCGAGTGTCTGTGTCGGCGGCAATCACCTGAGCATCGGCCTTGTCGTTCAAGGGATCGAGCGTAACCACCGTTTGCAGCCCGACGCTCGCAAAACCGATGGCGCAATCCGCCGCACCGGACAGATCATCCGCGATGATCAGAATCCTCATCGCAGGGCCTCCTGCTTTTGAGGTTCGATCTCCTGCTCAGGGATGACGACGGCGTTGCGTTGTTGCACGCGCTTGGCAACAGCGGCGGTGAGTATCGGCGCAAGGATCGCGGTGACCACCACGCAGGCCGCTACCAATATGGTCGCGCTCTTGGCGGCTTCGGCGTAAACGGGATTCGCCGCTGCGATCAGCGCAGGAACGGCTGCAGCGTTCCCGGCGGTGGTGGCCGCAGCAACACCGGCGACGCCTGTGCCACCGGTCAAACGATCAGCGAAGAACAACGGAATACCGGTCAGCACAACCACCGCAACCCCCATGCCCAGACCCAGCAAACCGGCCTGCCAGACGTTGTGCAGGTCCAGGCTGGCCCCCAGCGCCAACGCGAAGAACGGGATCATCACTGGGACAGCCTTGGCCAGGAAGTCGCGCATGTCACGGTCGAGATTGCCCAACAACATGCCCAGCGCCAGCGGCAGGATGCTGCCCACCAGCGTCGGCCACGGGAATGCCGACAGACCGGCGATGCCCAGGGTGACCATGGTCAGAAAAGGCCCCGACTCAAGGGACATGACCGAGTAGGCACCGACGTCTTCGGACCGACCGTACTGCCCCATCAGCGCCATGTACAAGCCACCGTTGGTGTCGTTCATCGCGGCGACCACTGCCAGCGTCGAGATGCCGGCGAACAGGCCGGACGAAATCGGCTGCTCGCCGAGAAAATGCCCGAGCACAATGCCGATGAGCACGGCGATGCCGACTTTGGTGATGAGTAGCGTGCCGCCCTTCTTGAGCAAGTAAGGCGTGGCTTTGATGTTGATGCTCGCGCCCATGCAGACATAGAACACCGCGAGGATAGGCAGCGCCCCGGTGAACAGTGCATTGGTGAATGAGCCGAAAAACTTGGGCGTGTCAGGCATGAAGGTGGCGACCAGCGAACCGATCAGCAGGGGCACGATCATCATGCCGCCCGGGATGCGTTCAATGGTGCGCTTGATAGGGAATTGGGCCACGAGGATCTCCTTTTATAATTGTGGGGTAAGACGTGTTTCACCTCGAAACTGACTGAAACAATCAAGCAATGATTGATTCAGTCAAATTTATCTTAAGCTCTCGCTATAGAATGCGCAAACCAATCATTCAAATGATCGTTTTGATCATTTGGATAGGAAAACCTGGCTGGGAAAGGTCAATCGAGTCGTCCTGTGAACCGGTCCAGAGCCTTGCAGCGCTCACAAAAAAGCCCCGAACATGTCGGGGCTTTTCTTTACAGACGCTACTTGAACAACTCTGAATGACTTCCTAGATCAACAAATGTGATGAAATCGGAGCGTGTGTGCTCGTAAATCATCAAGAAATCACCGCCTATATGACACTCTCGAAAACCAGCCCAATCACCCATCAAGGCATGGTCCAGGTATTCCGGTGGCAACGGTTCACCCAGAAACAGCATGACCATCACTTGGCGAACTTCATTCATGTCACGGCGCCCGGCACGCTTGTAACGGTCCCACGACTTCTTGAATTCTGACGTTTGTGCACATTGCCTGGGCAGCTCAGCGCGCTTTTGCTTTTTCTCCGGTTTCGCCATCAGCGTCCCTCAGCATGTCGTCTATCGAGTCGAACCGCTGGCGAATCTCACGTGCTTCTCTCATGGCGCGGGCCGTTTTTTCCGAAGGCACGCGTACCTCAAACGGGAGGCCCTGGGTCGCTACGACCTGACGAAGAAAAAGCCGCATGGCGTCACTGATGCTCAGGCCGCAAGCGTTCAGGACTTCAGTAGCACGCGCTTTCAATTCCTCATCAATGCGGCAACGCACGTCGGTGGTTTTCAGCAATACACCCATGGTAATGACCTCATTTCTAATTTGTAGCTACATTGGCGCTACCTCAAGCATTTTGGTTGAGCAGGCTATTGAGGGTCAACTTCAGCGTGATGGACGGCTCCACCGTTTGAGGAGCGCTGACAATCAACTGAATTTCTCGTCCGGTATTTCAATCGATTAATCCAGTGATGAATATCGGCTTGTTCCCCTTCGATACTGGGAACTGTCCTGATCCGATGCAGGAAATAACCTAAGCGCCTGAACGCTTTTTGATAGGCGAAAAAAAGCCCCGAACATGTCGGGGCTCATCTTTCTCAGCCTTGAATCAGGCGTCGATACTGCAACCGATCATCAGAAAATGTTGATCGGGTAGTCCACGAACACACGTACTTCGTTGCCGCTGACGTTGTATTCGCTGGATTTCTGCGCCACGCGCAGGATCGAGCTACGCAGTTTGATGCTCAGGTCTTTGGCCGGGCCGCTTTGCACGACGTACTTGAACTGGTTGAAGATTTCGCGCTCGGTACCGCCTTCGCTGGTGGAAGTGGTGATGTTGTCGCCGCGCACGTAAGCCACGTTGTAGCTCAGACCAGGAACGCCGAACGTGCTGAAATCCAGACCGTAGCCCAGCTGCCAGCTGCGTTCGTCTTCGGCGTTGAAGTCGGACCAGTAGGAGTTCGCCAGGTAGATGGTATTGCCGCCATCGCCGACGCGACCTTGATCCTTCTGATAGCCGCCGTAGGCGTAGCCCAGGTTGCTGTCGCCGGTGCTGCGCTGGTGCGCGACGGTGAACGAGTGCGGGCCGGTGGCGAAGGTCGCTGCCAGGCTCCAGATCTTGTTGTCGTCACCGGTCGCACCGCTTTCGCGGACGTAGGAATCTTCCAGCTTGGTGCGGTAGCCGTTGAAGTCCAGGGTCAGGGACTGATCCTTGTCGATCGGGAACACGTAGTTGGCGTTCACGTATTGTTTCTTCAATACGTCTTCAACGTCAGACGCGTACACCGCCGCCTTGAACTGTTCGGTGAACTGGTAGCTGCCGCCCAATACGTTGATCGACTTCAAGCCACCGCTGTCACGGCCTTCAGCGCTCTTGCGCGATTCGGCAGTGAAGCGACCGGCGTTCAGCTCCAGGCCTTTGATCTCCTTGGAGGTGATCAAGGTGCCGGTGTAGCTTTCCGGCAGCAGGCGCGAGTTGTCGTAGCTCAACACCGGCAGGGCCGGCATCTGGTCGCCGTAAGTCAGCGTGGTGCTGGAGAGGCGGAATTTGACCGCTGCGCCACCTTTGGACAGGTCATCTGCCGCGTTGCCGCTGTCGCCTTTTTTGAAGAAGTCGATACCTTGTGCGCCGGTGCGGCCCTTGCCGCCATCCAGACGCAATGCGTACAGACCGAACGCGTCCACACCCACACCGACGGTGCCTTGGGTGAAACCGGACGAAAACGTGCCGATGGCCGCTTGGCCCCACTCGGCTTTGTCCGGTCGGCCGTCTTTGTAATCACGGTTCATGTAGGCATTGCGCAGCAGCACTTTGAGGCTGCTGTCTTCAACAAAACCCTTGGATTCGGCCTGGTCGTTTGCCATGGCCTGTGTCGCGCTCAACATCCCCAGAGCGATCAGGCTGATTCGCTTGTTCAACATTTTGTTCTTTTCCTTATTACGGGTTGATACGCGCTGTGTCGAACGGCTGAAACGGCGCTATCGCACTCTTTTTTCACCCCGAAACAAAAAGGCCCGCCCACGAAAAATCGCGGCGGGCCTTTTTATTATTTTTGAGTCATGGCGGTTGGCCACAGGCGTTGAGGCGAATCCTAGTCCCGCCCTGAACCCTGTGTCAATTTCATGAATCGTCTGTGAATAGGCGAAAATCGTCTAAGAATTTTCTAATTGCAGCCGTTGAGCCCACAGGTTTGAAACCCGGATGAAGCGGCGTGTGCGGGAAGCGACTGCATCAGCCAGGCCGCAAAGGCTTGCGGCTTGCCGAACCACGGCCCGATGTCGACCAGCGTGAACTGGCCACCCTGCTCCAGTGCGAAGGTCGGGAAACCATGACCACCGATGCTGGCCAACAGGTCGCGACTGGCCTTGATGTGGCGATCGGTGTCGGCGTTTTTGAATGCGGTCTGAAAGGCTTCAGGTTCCAGGCCGATCTCGTGGGCGAGTTCAAACAACACCGCTTCATCGGCAATGCGCCGACCTTCCACGTAATGCGCGCTCTGCAAACGGCCCAGCAACGCCAGTCCACGGTCAGCGACCTGATCAGCCGCCAGTACGGCGGCAATCGGCGGCGCAGAATCGAACACCGCCGTCTCATCGCGCAGCAAACCTTCGAAGTAGGCCTCGCCGAATGGCTGCGCGGTGTACTCGGCGATTCGCCGATCGTGGGGCATCACGTAGTTGCGCAACTGTGGCGAGACGTTCTTGCGGTGGGCGCCGGTCATCATGCCGCCGCCATGGGCAATCACCGGAAGAATTGCCCGGGCTGTTTGCACCAGTGGTTTTGCGCCGTAGCACCAGCCGCACAATGGGTCGTAAATGTAATGAAGGATCATGGGAGGCTCCGGCGAAAGGGTAGGAAATTCGATGCCGGCAGATTAGTCCTCCTTCTATTTCTGAAAAACGTCGGAATAGCTTTCAAACTGTTTCAGGAATCGGTCGAATACCGCCCTCGTTCTGTCACTACCAAGACACGAATTGGAGACCGGGCAAACCCAATGACCCGCTCTTACCGCGTCTAAACACTGCGGGCCTGGTGTGAGCCGCAGCTATCGTGTTCGAGTCGCACTGTAGTGATCACACAACCATCGCCCATAAAAAAAGCGCCACCTTCCCGGCAGCGCTTTTATCAATCCGTTGTTGTTCTTTTTTATCCTTCCATCACATCCCACAACGCATCCAGCTCCGCTTCGCTGAATAAACCAGCGGGGTAGCGCTCGATCATCATCCGGCGCGGATCAGGTTCCCTGATCTGACGCGTTCCATTGGACTTCAACCAGTGCGCCAGGATCTGGAGCGATTCGCTGTTTACTGCCAGGGGATGCAGTGTCCGCTCGCTCACTACGTTCATTTCGGCGTTCATTTCCGCGCTCTCTCCTGGTTTGTGAGCGGCTAACTTATCCAAGGTTTATGACAGAACATCGAAGTTCTCCCCTCCCTGTTTCTCGTCAGGAGAGATACAAGAGCTGTGCCAATGTGTCAGGACAGTCGACCAGCGGATACAAAAAAGCCCGCAGTCCTGACGGGCTGCGGGCTTCTTGCAAGGTGCCGAAGTAAAACCGTTGCCTGAGTGATTTCTCAATCAACTCAGGCTGTTACAACGGCACTCACTCCTTGTGCGGCGCAGGCTGCTGTTGGGTAAGGCAGTGGATATTACCGCCGCCCAGTAACAGTTCGCGGCCCGGGACCATGACCACTTCGTGCTGCGGGAACAGGCTCTGCAAAATCTCTTTGGCCGGGCCGTCCAGCGGATCGTCGAAGCTCGGCGCGATGATGCCGCCGTTGACGATGAGGAAGTTCACATAGGAACCGGCCAGACGAACGGTCGGATTGCGTTCCTGGGTTCCGTCTACCGGGTCCACACCGGCGCATTCTTCTTCGGTCGCATACAGCGGCCCAGGAATCGGCATCTTGTGCACCGTGAATGGGCGACCCTTGGCGTCGGTGCTGCTTTCGAGCACTTTCATCGCCGCCTGGCAGCGCGGGTAGTTCGGGTCTTGCGGGTCGTCGGTCCAGGCCAGCAACACTTCGCCCGGACGCACGTAGCAGCAGAAGTTATCCACATGGCCGTCGGTTTCATCGTTGAACAAACCGTCCGGCAGCCAGATGATTTTATCCACAGCCAGGTTCGCGCTGAGCACCGCTTCGATTTCTGCACGGTTCAAGTGCGGGTTGCGATTGCGGTTAAGCAGGCATTCTTCAGTAGTGATCAGCGTGCCTTCACCATCAACGTGGATCGAACCGCCTTCGAGCACAAAGCCCTCGGTGCGATAACGCGGGCTGCGTTCAATCTCGAGGATCTTGCCGCCGACCTGCGAATCACGGTTCCACGGCGAATACAGCCCACCGTCAAAACCGCCCCATGCGTTGAAGTCCCAGTTCACGCCACGGACTTCACCGCGGTTATTGATGACGAATGTCGGGCCGGTGTCGCGGACCCAGGCGTCGTCGCTGGACATCTCGACCACACGAATATTCGGCACGTCCAGACGCGCCCGAGCATTTTCGTATTGACCGGCGGACACCGCCACGGTGACCGGTTCGAAACGCGCGATGGCCTTGGCCACCGCCACATGCGCGGCTTGCGCCGGTTTGCCGCCCAGGCGCCAGTTGTCCGGACGCTCGGGCCAGATCATCCAGGTCTGGGTTTGTGGCGCCCACTCGGCGGGCATGTAGAAGCCGTCGGCGCGCGGGGTGCTGTTTAAAGTGGTCATGCAGTCAGGACTCCAGGGAACCGTCGAGGGTTTTGAGCGCATTGTATAGGTTCGGGCGACGATCACGGAACGAGCCCCACGCGCTGCGAATGTGCTCCAGCTCGTCGAGGTCGAAGCTGTGAACCAGCACGCCTTCTTCGGTTTTATCGAGTTCCTGGACCTTCTCGCCGAACTGGTTGGCGATAAACGACGAGCCGTAGAAGGTGATGTCGTACCCGTCCTGCTCCTCGTTGCCAATACGGTTGCTGGCGATCAACGGCATCAGGTTGGCGCCGGCATGGCCCTGCTGCACACGCTGCCAGTGATCGCGGGACGAGATGGTCTTGTCGTGCGGCTCGCTGCCGATGGCGGTCGGGTAGAACAGGATCTCCGCACCCAGCAACGCCATGCTGCGGGCGCACTCGGGGAACCACTGATCCCAGCAGATGCCCACGCCGATTTTCGCGTAACGGGTGTTCCACACTTTGAAACCGGTGTCGCCCGGGTTGAAGTAGTACTTCTCGTGGTAGCCAGGGCCGTCCGGGATGTGGCTTTTACGATAAATCCCGAGGTTGCTGCCGTCGGCATCAATGATCGCGATGCTGTTGAAACGCGCACGGCCGGCCCGTTCGTAGAAGCTGATCGGCAGCACCACTTGCAGTTCCCTGGCGATTTTCTGGAAATGCTTGATGGCGACGTTCTCTTCCACCGTTGTGGCCAGTTGCAGGTAATCCGGATTGGGCTTCTGGCAAAAGTACGGCGCCTCGAACAGTTCCTGGATCAGGATGATCTGCGCGCCTTTGGCCGCAGCCTCACGGACCAGCCTTTCAGCGGTTTCGAGGTTGGCTTCAAGGTCCCAGGAACAGGCCATCTGGGTGGCGGCGACGGTAACGATACGGCTCATGAATCATCTCCGGGCAAGTGCTGTGGGTCGAGTTTCCCATCGACCGATGACAGAAAGGGAAGTGGCGGGCGTGATGAGGCACGCCGCGGCAATGGCGACTTTATAGCCGATAAAAATCGGCTTTAAAAGCGATTAATCTTCCTTCCGTCGAAAACAACAGCACTTAAACCGGATAATAATCGAATTAAGCCCTCCCTCTTGTGGGAGCGAGACCGGCTTGCCGGCGATCGCGGTGGATCAGTCGATACAAATTTTGAATGTTCGATCGATATCGCCGGCAAGCCCGTCTCGCCCCCACAGGGGAGATGTATTTACAGCCCCTCCGCGAGCACCTTCGCCAACATATCGACAAAGAAATCCACACTGCGGCGCGAGGTCACCATCGGCGGTTTGATCTTGAGGACGTTCAGATAATCCCCCGTCGGCTGCATGAAGATCCCCAATTCCCGCAGGCGATCACACAACGCCGTGGTTTCTTCGGTCGCCGGTTCCAGGGTCTCGCGGTCGCGGATCAATTCAACGCCCAGATAAAAACCGGACCCGTGCACCGCACCCACCAGCGGATGAATATCGATCAGCGCTTCCAGACGCTCCTTGAAATACCCGCCCACGACCTGGGCGTTATCCCAGAGTTTTTCCTCTTCCATCACATCCAGAACGGCCATGCCGATCTGGCAACTGACCGGGCTGCCACCCGCCGATGAGAAGAAATAACCTTCGGCTTCCAGCGCCTCGGCGATTTCCCGACGGGTAATCACAGCGCCCAGCGGTTGACCGTTGCCCATGCCCTTGGCCATGGTGATGATGTCCGGCACCACGCCCTGTTCTTCGAAGCCCCAGAAGAAGTGACCCATGCGCCCGTAACCGACCTGCACTTCGTCGGCGATGCACACGCCGCCCTGGGCGCGAACCATCCCGTAGACCTGTTTCAAATACCCCGGCGGCAGCGAGATGCCGCCGGCATTGCCGTACACCGGCTCGCAAATGAAACCGGCCAGCTGGCGTCCTTGCCCGGCGATTTTCGCCAGGTTGTGCTCGACGCTGCGCACATAATCCGGCGCACTGTCCGGGCCCCGGAATTCACCGCGATAGGTGTTCGGTGCCGTCACCGGGTGCACCCAGTCCGGACGGCTGCTCAAGGCCCTGGGGTTGTCGGCAATCGACGTCGAGACCGCGTCCGCGCCCACTGTCCAGCCGTGATAAGCCTCCAGCACGCTGACAATGTCGCGACCGCCGCTGTAGGCCCATGCCAGACGGATCGCCAGGTCATTGGCCTCGCTGCCGCTGTTGACCAGGAACACCCGGTCCATGCCATCCGGAGACAACCTCAGCAAACGCTCGGAAAATTCGGCAACCGCCGCGTAATTGAAGCGCGAGTTGGTATTGAGCAGCGACCACTGGCGGCTGGCCACTGCGGCCATGCGCGGATGACCATGACCGAGCACCGCGACGTTGTTGAGCATGTCGAGGTAGGAGCGGCCCTGCATGTCGATCAGGTGGTTGCGCCAGCCGCGTTCGATGCGTGGCGGGTCGACGTAATAGTGTTTCTGCGTCCGGGCGAAACTGGCGTCGCGGCGCTCCAGCAAAGTCTGCGAATCAAGCTCAACCTCCGCATCGCAAGCCAACCCCAGCAACACCGCCGGCGATGGACACAACGCTTGCCAGGCCGCCGCACGAGACGGCGTGCAGAACAACGGCGCATCGAACGAAGCGCCTCGGCACAACTGCACCCGCAACGGACCGCTTACCGCGCCCAACACCTGGCCTTTGACCAGCGCCGCGCCGGTGTGCAGCGACGGCGTCACGCCCCACAGCCGCACGCTCAGCTGTGGGCCGTCGAGTTGCAACACACCCGGCGCCGGTTGATGGACCACGCCGGCAAATGGCGATTCGACCGCGGTGCCATCGGGCACCCGCAACTCGACATGCAGCGGGCACGTGTCCGGTTCGCTGGCACTGTCGGGGCGGGTACGGGACAAACGGTATTGTCCGTAACGGCTTGCGGCCAGACCGTGAGCCGCCGCCGCTTCGCTCAACAGGCGTTGATCGATCCCTTCCTGCTCCCAGTTACCGGCCTCGAAATGCGGGCTGAGTACACCCAGGTCGATCAAGGCAAATTCACGTCCGACCAGGCTCGGCAGCAGTGGCGCAAAGCCTTCACTGCCGATGGCTGGCAGGCTCTGGCCGACAGCGGTGAGGATCGCCGCTTCCATCAACGCCAGCGGCACTGAGGTCGCCACGCGGAAAATCTCCCACTCGTGGGTCAGGTTGTCGCGACTGTATTGGTTACCCGGGTCGATGCTGACCTGCTGTTCGCCGCTGAGCACCAGCACCGCCGCCCGCGCGACGATCAATGGCCATAGGGCCTGCAGTTCTTCGTGTTGCAACGGGTTGACCGCGTGATAAGCCTGAACCGCCGGCAAGATGTAGAACGGATCGCCACCGGCATGGTGCAGCAACGCCGCGCAAGTCACCGACAGGTCGGTGATGCGCCAGGTGCGGACCAGGTCGCCGAAATCGATCACGCCTTGCAGTTGCCACTGGCGTTGCGAATCGCGCTGCCAGACCACGTTGTCATCGGTGATGTCCATGTGGATGGCCTGCACCGGCAACTTGTCCACCAGCGGCTGCAAATGCCGCTCGGCGTCTTCGGTCACTTGCGCGATCAACGCTCGCTGCGCGTCATCCTCGATGACCGGTAGCAAATGCGCGATCAACGCCTTGGCATGGCGCGCGTCCCACTGAAGGGTGCGTTCAAGACCCGCATGGTTGAAATCGGCCAGCGCCTGGTCCATTTCACCGCAGAGCCGGCCGAAACCGGCCACCACGGCCCCAGGCAAATGATCCAGGTGTGTGAGCGACTGGCCCTCGATGTATTCGAGCAGGCGCACATGCACCGGTTGTCCGCCGACTTCAAGTGACAGCAGGTCAGCGCCGTTCTGGGCGGAAATCACTTGCGGCACCGGCACCTTGGAGTGCTCGGCCAGATGCTTGAGCCCCGCATGCTGGGCTTGCAGCTCCAGCGCCGAATAGTCGCCCCGGCAGATTTTCAGGACGAAACGTCCATGCTGGCTGTCAACGCGGTAGTTGAGGTCCTGCTGGCTGCCGAGCGCCTGCAGCTTTCCGCTCAGCCCGTAATGCCCTTCGAGCAGCTCGAGCGCTTGCGCCGCAGAGACCTGCGGGCTGGGCAAACTGGCGCGATGAATCAACGTGGCGAGCGGCATACAACGACCCCTGAAATTTTATTAGTCGCTTATATCGCCACCACGTCGGTCGATAATCAACCCCCGCGTCCCCAACAAAACCCAAATAGCTGTCACAACCCTATTGCACCACCCCTCTCCTGCCGACAAGCTATGCTCATTTGCTTCAATCGTCTTACAGAAAAAGGCTGGCCAACATGCGTATTCTCATCACCGGCGGTGCCGGTTTCATTGGCTCTGCCCTGGTTCGTCACTTGATCCGGCATACTGAGCATGAAGTGCTCAACCTGGACAAACTGACCTACGCCGGCAATCTGGAATCGCTGACCAGCATTGCCAACGACACACGCTACGAATTCGTGCAGGCCGATATCGTGGATCAGGCCACCGTCAGCGCCGTACTGGCCCGTTTCCAGCCGCATGCGATCATGCATCTGGCGGCCGAGTCCCATGTCGACCGTTCCATCGACGGTCCGTCGGATTTCATTCAAACCAATATCGTCGGCACGTACAGCCTGCTCGAAGCAACCCGCGCCTACTGGCAGACCCTGGCCGAGCCCGAAAAAAGCGCTTTCCGTTTTCACCACATTTCCACGGACGAGGTGTACGGCGACCTGCATGGCGTCGATGACCTGTTCACGGAAACAACCCCGTACGCGCCAAGTTCACCGTATTCCGCCAGCAAGGCGGCCTCCGACCATCTGGTCCGCGCCTGGCAACGCACCTACGGCCTGCCGGTGTTGCTGACCAACTGCTCGAACAACTACGGGCCGTTCCACTTCCCCGAAAAACTGATCCCGCTGGTGATTCTCAACGCCCTCGCCGGCAAGCCGCTGCCTGTCTACGGTAACGGCCTGCAGGTTCGCGACTGGCTGTTTGTCGAGGATCACGCCCGCGCACTGTTCAAAGTGGTCACCGAAGGCGTGGTCGGCGAGACCTACAACATCGGCGGTCACAACGAGCAGAAGAACATTGATGTAGTGCGTGGCATCTGCGCCCTGCTCGAAGAGCTGGCGCCGAACAAACCTGAAGGCGTCGCGCATTTCGCCGACCTGATCACTTTCGTCCAGGACCGTCCTGGCCATGACCTGCGCTACGCGATCGATGCCAGCAAGATTGAGCGCGAACTCGGCTGGACGCCCGAAGAGACCTTCGAGACCGGCCTGCGCAAAACCGTCCAGTGGTATCTGGAAAACCTGGAGTGGTGCCGCCGAGTTCAGGACGGCAGCTATCAGGGTGAACGACTGGGCGCCATCAATACCAAGGAGTTGATCGCATGATGAAAGGAATTGTGTTGGCCGGGGGCTCGGGCACGCGTCTGCACCCGATTACGCTGGGCGTGTCCAAACAGCTGCTGCCGATCTACGACAAACCGATGATCTACTACCCGATCTCGGTCCTGATGCTGGCCGGCATCAAGGAAATCCTGGTGATCTCCACACCGCAGGACCTGCCGCAATATCGCGGCCTGTTGGGGGACGGCAGTCAGTTCGGCGTGCATTTCAGCTATGCCGAACAGCCTTCGCCCGATGGCCTGGCCCAGGCCTTTCTGATTGGTGAGGAATTCATTGGCAAGGATCCGGTGTGCCTGATCCTCGGCGACAACATCTTCCATGGTCAACGCTTTAGCGAGCAATTGATTAACGCCGTCAATCGTCCTTCTGGCGCCACCGTGTTCGGCTACTGGGTCAAAGACCCGGAGCGCTTCGGCGTGATCGATTTCGACGACGAAGGCCGTGCCCTGTCGATCGAAGAAAAGCCGAAAGCCCCGAAATCCAGCTATGCCGTGACCGGCCTGTATTTCTACGACAACGATGTGATCGAGATCGCCAAGGCCGTGAAGCCCTCGCCTCGCGGCGAACTGGAGATCACCGACGTCAACAATGCCTACCTCAAGCGTGGCGATCTGCAGGTCGAGCGCTTCGGCCGCGGATTCGCCTGGCTGGACACCGGCACTCACGACAGCTTGCTCGAAGCGTCCCAGTATGTGCAGACCATCGAGCATCGCCAAGGGTTGAAAGTCGCCTGCCTCGAAGAAATCGCTTACGAAAAAGACTGGATCGACCGCGAGCATTTGCTCGAGCGCGCCAAGTATTTTGGCAAGACCGGTTATGGTCAGTACCTTTACAAACTGGCTGAGGGTGGACAATGAATGTGATTGAAACCGCGTTGCCCGGTGTGTTGATCCTTGAACCCAAGGTCTTCGGGGATGAGCGCGGCTTTTTCTACGAAAGCTTCAATGCCAGGGCCTTCGAAGAGGCGACCGGCCTGAAGAGACAGTTCGTTCAGGACAACCATTCCCGCTCACAGAAGGGCGTCCTGCGCGGCTTGCACTACCAACTGGAAAACACCCAGGGAAAACTGGTGCGCGTTACGGCCGGTGAAGTGCTCGATGTAGCGGTAGATGTACGTCGCAGCTCACCGAATTTCGGCCAGTGGGCTGCTGTGCGTTTGTCCGCAGAAAACAGTCGCCAACTCTGGGTGCCGGAAGGTTTTGCCCATGGGTTCGTGGTGCTGAGTGACTTCGCCGAGTTCCTCTACAAGACCACCGACTATTACAATCCGTCCGCCGAATGTTGCATCCGTTGGGACGATCCAACACTTGCCATCGACTGGCAACTGGAGGAGGCACCCAAGCTTTCGGCCAGGGATCAGCACGGCAAAACCTTGCAAGAAGTTGATCTGTTTCCATGAAAATACTCATCTGTGGCCAGCAGGGCCAGGTTTCACGTGAGTTACAGCATCGCCTGGGCGCTCTGAGCGAGTTGATCGTTCCGGGACGCGATCAGCTTGACCTGGCGCAACCGGAACAGATCCGCCAGCAGGTGCGGCGTGTTCGTCCCGACCTGATCATCAACGCCGCGGCTTATACGGCGGTCGACAAGGCTGAAAGCGAGAAAGCAGCGGCGTTCTCCGTCAACGCGGAGGCCCCAGGCATTCTGGCGGAAGAAGCGGCGGCGCTGGGCATCCCGCTGATCCACTACTCCACCGATTACGTGTTCGACGGCAGCAAGACTGCGCCTTACAACGAAGCTGACGAACCTCACCCATTGGGCGTTTACGGCAAGAGCAAACTCGCCGGCGAACAGGCGATTACGGCGGTAAAAGGCAAGCACCTGATCTTGCGCACCAGTTGGGTCTATTCGACCCACGGCCGCAACTTCCTGCTGACCATGCAACGTCTTCTGCAGGAAAAACCGGAGCTGCGCATCGTCGCCGACCAGATCGGAGCACCCACCTGGGCCGGCACGATCGCCAACAGCACCCTCGCCCTGATCGAACGCTGGCAGGCCGGCGAGACTGGCGCCTGGGGCACTTATCACCTGACCGCGCAGGGTGAGACCTCGTGGTTCGGTTTCGCCCAGGCCATCGGCGAAGCGCTGCGGGAACAGGGAAAGCCTTGCGCAAACCTGCTGCCGATTACCACCAGCGACTACCCGACACCCGCCAGCCGCCCGCTGAACTCGCGCCTGGATTGCAGTCGCCTGCAGCGCGAATGGGGCCTCAGTCAACCTGACTGGCAAACCGCGCTGCGCGAGTGTCTTGCCGGACAAGCCTAGGCATAATGCGCCTGTACCCACAGGCGCCTGATGCTCATGAACTCGACCCTTCCACGCCGACCCCGCTGGCGCAGCCTGGCTCTGCTTGCGCTGTGCCTCGCGCCATTGCTGTGGCCGCTGGAGCATCTGGCCGAGCGTTATTACCGCAGCGAACTGACCGGGCAGAACCGTCAGACCCTCGACCTGTACGTCGCCAACCTACTGGGCACACTTCATCGCTATGAAGTGCTGCCGCAGATTCTTGGCGACCTGCCGGCCCTGCGTGCTGACCTGTCTGCACCGGATGATGGCGTCATCCAAGGCAACGCCAACCGGCTGCTGAAAAACATCAGCGCCCAGACCGGCGCCGAAGTCATGTACCTGATGGACACCACGGGCAAGACGCTCGCCGCCTCCAACTGGGACAAACACGACAGTTTCGTCGGGCGCAATTTCGCCTTTCGGCCGTATTTCAGTGAAGCCATGGCCGGGCGTCTGGGGCGCTTCTTCGGCCTGGGCACCACGTCGGCCAAACGTGGCTACTTCTTCGCAGCCGCGGTCCGGGATCGCGAAAAAATCATCGGCGTGCTGGTGGTCAAGGTTGACCTGGACCACACCGAAAGCCTCTGGGGCAAAACCCCGGAACAACTGCTGGTGACTGACCACAACGGCGTGGTCATTCTCACTTCGCGGCCGGAATGGCGTTTTCGCGCGACCCGTCCGTTGAGCGACGCGGAGCGCGAGGCAATCACCGCGATTCAGCCCTACCCGACCCGAGAACCCAAGCCGTTGAACCTTGATCCGGACGCGTGGCTGACCCAGACCCGGCAGATCGACGAAACCGGCTGGAGCGTCAGCATCCTTGCGCCGCGCACCCTGATCGACCGCCCGGTGCGCACGGTGGTCGCCATTGGCGGCGCGACGCTGCTGGTGTTGATGCTGCTGCTCGGCCTGATGATGCAACGCCGCCGCCACTACCTCGATCGAATCGCCTTCGAAGCCAAGGCCCGTCGGGAACTGGAGGGCCGCGTCGCCGAACGCACCAGCGACCTCGAAGGCCTCAACCGTCGGCTGAAACAGGAAGTGCTGGAGCGTGAAAATGCCCAGCAGGAATTGGTGCGCGCCCAGGATGATCTGGTGCAGGCGGGCAAGCTGTCGGCGCTCGGGACCATGTCGGCGAGCATCAGCCACGAACTCAATCAACCGCTGGCGGCGATTCGCAGCTACGCGGAAAACGCCGAAGTGCTGCTTGATCACGAGCGCACCGACGATGCGCGCGGCAACCTCAAGCTGATCAGCGAACTGACCGGGCGCATGGCCTCAATCATCGCGCACCTGCGTGCCTTTGCCCGGCGTGATCGCCACGCCCCGGAAAGCGTTGCGCTGCAACCGGCGCTGGATGACGCGCTGGCGCTGTTGGCCAAGCGCCGGCGGAGCATGGAGGTCGAGTTGATCCGCGATTTGCCGGCCGCCACGCTGTGGGTCGAAGCCGGGGAAACCCGTTTGCGTCAGGTGCTCGGCAACCTGCTGGCCAACGCGCTGGACGCGCTGACGGAAAAAGGCCCGCCGCGTAAACTCTGGTTGAGTGCCCAATCCACCGCCGATGGCGTCATTCTGTACATTCGCGACAACGGCCCTGGCTTTTGCATGGAAGCCCTCGGCCGCGCCAGCGAGCCTTTCTACACCACCAAGACCCGCACGCAGGGCCTGGGCCTGGGGCTGGCGATTTGCGAGACCCTGATGCGCGCCTTCGGGGGTGAACTGTCGTTCGCCAACCACAAGGAAGGCGGTGCCTTGATTACCCTGAAACTGCGCGCAGGCGCACCGGGCGTGAGCCTGCAACCGTCCGAGGACCGAAGTGCATGACCATCGACAACCGCATCCAGGTCGTGTTGATCGACGACGATCCGCATCTGCGCCAAGCCTTGAGCCAGACGCTGGACCTGGCGGGCCTGAAAATCCTGCCACTCGCCGAAGCCAAGGGCGTGGCCGGGCAACTGGAGCGTGACTGGCCGGGGGTAGTGGTCAGCGACATTCGCATGCCGGGCATGGACGGTCTTGAGTTACTGACCGAACTGCACGCGCAAGACCCGGAGCTGCCCGTGCTGCTGATCACCGGTCACGGCGACGTGCCGCTGGCCGTGCAAGCGATGCGCACCGGCGCTTATGACTTTCTGGAAAAACCCTTCGCCAGCGACGCCCTGCTCGACAGCGTGCGCCGTGCATTGGCCTTGCGCCGGCTGGTGCTGGACAACCGCAGTCTGCGTCTGGCCCTGAGCGACCGCAATGAACTGAGCGCAAGACTGGTCGGGCAATCGGCGCCGATGCTGCGTTTGCGCGAACAGATCGGTGCACTGGCCGCGACCAAGGCCGACGTGCTGATCCTCGGCGAAACCGGTGCCGGCAAAGAAGTCGTGGCCAGGGCCCTGCACGATTTGTCGAACCGGCGTAACGGCCCGTTCGTGGCCATTAATGCCGGGGCCCTCGCCGAATCAGTGGTGGAAAGCGAGTTGTTCGGTCATGAACCGGGCGCGTTTACCGGGGCGCAGAAGCGCCGTATCGGCAAGTTCGAATTCGCCAGCGGCGGCACGGTCTTCCTCGATGAAATCGAAAGCATGAGCCTGGACGTGCAGGTGAAGCTGCTGCGCTTGCTGCAAGAGCGGGTGGTCGAGCGTCTGGGGGGCAATCAGCTGATCCCGCTGGACATCCGCATCATCGCCGCGACCAAGGAAGACCTGCGCCAGTCCGCCGATCAGGGACGCTTCCGCGCCGACTTGTATTACCGTCTCAACGTCGCACCGCTGCGGATTCCGCCGCTGCGCGAACGCGGTGAAGATGCGCTGATGCTGTTCCAGCATTTTGCCGATGAAGCCAGCGCTCGCCATGGCTTGCCGCCCCATGAACTGCAACCGGGGCAACGGGCGCTGCTGCTGCGTCACACCTGGCCGGGTAACGTGCGGGAATTGCAGAACGCCGCCGAACGCTTCGCCCTGGGCCTGGAACTGGCACTGGACAACAGCGCGCCGGAGGCTGGAGCGAGCACAACGGTTGAAGCGTTCAGCGGCGGATTGAGCGAACAGGTGGAAAACTTCGAGAAATCGCTGATTGCCGCCGAACTGGCGCGCTCTCACAGCTCGGTCCGCAGCCTCGCCGAAGCCCTCGGCATTCCGCGCAAGACCTTGCACGACAAACTGCGCAAGCACGGGCTGAACTTTGCCGACCATCACCCGACCGACGAACTCGATTGAGTGACCGTCAATCCTTACTCCTCAAGCAAAAGGCCCATTCATGAACCGCGACAGTCGTCATCTGGAATCAGTCCTGCACCGCGACATTCCCCTGACGCAGGCCATGGGCGTCAAAGTGCTCGACTGGCATGACCAGCAATTGCGCCTGTACTTGCCGCTGGAAGCCAACGTCAATCACAAGAGCACCATGTTCGGCGGCAGCCTGTATTGCGGCGCGGTGCTGGCGGGCTGGGGCTGGCTGCACTTGCGTCTGCGCGAGGAAGGGATTGAGGACGGGCACATCGTGATCCAGGAAGGGCAGATCAGCTATCCGCTGCCGGTGACCATGGACGCGACGGCGATTTGCCAGGCGCCGAGTGCGGCGGTATGGAAGAAGTTCTTGGCGATGTATGGACGCTATGGGCGGGCGCGGTTGACGTTGCACTCACGGATTGTGAATGCCGATAGCGATGACGATGCAGTAACGTTCACCGGGCAGTACGTCCTTCACCGATAACGACACAACACCTGTGGCGAGGGAGCTTGCTCCCGCCGGGTCGCGGAGCGGCCCCAAGGCCAGCCACCGCGCGATATCATTTAAATCCCGGTGCCTGAATTGCGGCTGCTGCGCAGCCGAGCGGGACGGTGCGGCGTTCCGACAAGCTCCCTCGCCACAAGGCGTGTGCGCAGATCAGGAACGGGCGAGTTCCAGCAGTTTTTCCCGCCAGGCAGCCTTCGCCGGCAGCGCCAGGAAAAACTCGTTCAGCAAAGACTCCCGCGCCGGATAACTGAACGGCACGCCGCTCAACTCCAGCACTTCACCGCCGGCTCCTTCCAGCACACCTTGGGCCGCCGCCGTATCCCACTGCGAAGTCGGTGCCAGGCGCGGATAACAATCGGCCGCGCCTTCCGCCAGCAGGCAAAATTTCAGCGAACTGCCGATATTGGCCAGTTGCAACTCACCGAGGCTGTCGCTCAGTCCGGCCAGCAAGCGTTCTTGTTCAGGGCTTGAATGCCGACGACTGGCAACGACCGTGAACGCCTCTCCAGGAGCCAGAGCATTGCGAACCTGAATCGGCGATGGCTCGGCTTCTCGATCACCACGCCACGCGCCAAGACCCGCACCGCCAACATAGAAACGCCCGTTGGTCGGCATCGACACCACACCAAACACCACGCGACCTTGCTCGATCAGCGCGATGTTGACGGTGAACTCTTCGCTGCCCGAGATGAACTCCTTGGTCCCGTCCAGCGGATCGACCAGCCACCAGCGCTGCCAGCCGGCACGCACGCTCTGCGGGATGTTGGCGTCCTCTTCGGACAACACCGGAATGCTTGGGTCCAGCGCGGTCAGCCCGGCCAGAATCAGGTGATGAGCGGCAAGGTCGGCCGCGGTGACCGGTGAATCGTCAGCCTTGGCGGTCACCGCAGTGCCGGTACGCCAAAACGGCAGGATGGCGTCGCCAGCCTTCAGTGCCAGTTCAACCACCGGCGCCATCAAGGGATGCGGAAAATTCATGGCAGGAATACCCCGCGCTGAGTCAGCAGATCGCGGGCCAGGTACAGCGCCGCCAAGGCACGGCCCTCGGTGAATCGCGGGTTCTGTGCCAGGCCGGACAGTTCACGCAGATTGATCTTGTCCACGCCCATAGGTTCGGGCTCGTCACCCTCTAGCCGTTCTTCGTACAAGTCGGTGGCCAGGACCACCTGAATTTTCTGGCTCATGTAACCCGGCGACAAGGACAACTCGGTCAGATGCTCCAGCTGTCGTGCGCCATAACCGGCTTCTTCCTTGAGCTCGCGCTCCGCCGCCGCCAACACGTCTTCACCCGGTTCGATCAAGCCCTTGGGCAAAGACAGCTCGTATTCATCGGTGCCGCCGCAATATTCCTCGACCAGCACCGCGTGGTCTGCATCGATCATCGCCACGATCATCACCGCGCCATACCCGGCGCCCTTGCCGACCAGTCGTTCATATGTGCGCTCCACGCCATTGGAAAAGCGCAGTTTCAGCTCTTCGACGCAGAATAAACGGCTGGTGGCGACAATCTCGCGGGCGAGGACGGTGGGTTTCTGGCGCATGAAAAGCTCCTTGGCGTGAACGCGTTACTATACCCGGCCTATCCTGATTGTTGACCTCGGATATCTTTTTTACCGTTGGAGAAGTTTTTTATGTCACTGCTGCCGTGGCGCGACATCGACACCGTTCTGCTGGACATGGACGGCACGCTGCTGGACCTGCATTTCGACAATCATTTCTGGCTGGAGCATTTGCCCCAGCGTTACGCCGAGTTGCACGGGGTGAGCCGGGCCATGGCCGAGATGGAATTGCAGCCGCTGTTCGAACGCAACGCCGGCCAGTTGCAGTGGTATTGCCTGGATTTCTGGAGCGCCGAGCTGAAGCTGCCGGTGCGCGAACTGAAACTGGAAACCGCGCACCTGATCGCTTTGCGCCCCGATGCGGATACATTTCTGGAGGCGATCAGGAAGGCGGGCAAACGGGTGGTGATGATCACCAATGCGCACCGGGACTCGTTGTCACTGAAGCTGGAACGAATTGAACTGGCGCCCTACTTCGAGCGATTGATCAGCTCTCACGATTACGGCTTCCCCAAGGAGAATCCGCAGTTTTGGGAGGCCTTGCAGGCGGACATCGGCTTCGATCCGGCGCGCAGCCTGTTTATCGACGATACGTTGCCGATCCTGCGCAGTGCGCGGGATTTCGGTGTTGCGCATTTGTTGGCAGTGCGGGAACCGGACAGCCGCAAAGGGCCGAAAGACACGGCGGAGTTTGTGGCGGTGATCGATTATCGGGAGCTGATTGCCGGGCTTTGAGACTTGTGGCGAGGGAGCTTGCTCCCGCTGGAGTGCAAAGCGCTCCCAATCTGGCTGAAGTTTCCTTCAGAGAATTGCGGCTGCTGCGCAGCCGAGCGGGACGGTGCGGCGTTCCGACAAGCTCCCTCGCCACAGGTTTATGTGTTACTCCGGAATCCGCAACGACTGCCCCGGATAAATCTTGTTCACATCCTTGAGCATCGGCTTGTTGGCCTCGAAGATTTTCTGATACTTGTTGGCATCGCCATACACGCGCAAGGAAATCGCACTCAGGGTGTCGCCCTTCACAACCGTGACAAAGGTCGCAGCCTTCACCACCGGCCCGGTCACCGTAATCTGGTCATCCACGCTCCCGACACCGGCGATATTGCCCACCGCCAACAGAATCTTCTCCTTCTCTTCCTGACTGCCGACTTCACCTGTCACCGTGACCTTGTCGCCATCCACTGTCGCCTGCACATTCGGGTTACCCAGGCCGACCTTGCTGATGTGTTCCTTCAACTGCTCGCTGGCATTGGCATTGCCGGGTGTCAGCAGATCGATAAGTTTTTCGCCTGCTTCTTTCACAAAGCTAAAAATACTCATGGTGCACGCTCCTTGGGTTTTGGGTTCCAGACGCAAAAGCCTAGACCAAGGTTGCAACCCTCGGTTCTCACCCGACCAATGACGCCGCTTGCCCCCAGGCGCTAGAATCCCGACCTTCCCGCGCCCTGGAGCGAAGATGGACATCAAGCAACTGAAATTCCTCATCGCCCTCGACGAAACCCGTCACTTCGGCCAGGCCGCCGCACGTTGTCACATCACCCAGCCGACCTTGTCCATGCGTCTGCGCAGCCTCGAAGAAGAGCTGGAGCTGCCATTGGTCAACCGCGGCCAACGCTTCGAAGGCTTTACCGCGCCTGGCGAGCGAGTGCTGGCCTGGGCGCGCACCGTGCTGGCGGCCTGTGACGGTTTGCAGGCCGAGGCCGCCGCCTGTCGCGGCAACCTGGTCGGTACGCTGCGTCTGGGCGTGGTGCCCTTGTCGAGTTTCGATCCGCTGCCCCTGCTACAACGCCTGCACACCGAACACCCGAACCTGCGTTTCGAACTCTCTGCGCTGAGCTCCGAGCAGATCCTCGAACAACTGGCGAACAATCGCCTGGACCTGGGCGTGTCGTACCTGGAACGCCTGGACGCCGAACGCTTCGACTCCCTGACCTTCAGCGAAACCCGCATGGGCCTGCTCTACGATCAGCGCTTCTTCACGTTCGGCGAGGCACCGCTGAGCTGGGAGTCGTTGATCGAACTGCCGCTGGGCATGCTCACCAGCGGCATGCATTTCCGCCAGTCCATCGATCACAATTTCCACAGCCGCGGCCTCACCCCCCAGCCGCTGTTGCAGACCGATGCCGTGCATCAACTGTTACAAGCTGTGCACGGTGGTTTGTGTTGCGCGGTGATGCCGCTGGACGGTGGGCTGGAAAACCTGACCGATCATCTGCGTTTGCAACCGATCGAAAACGCGCAGACCCTCGGCCAACTGGGGCTGATCATGCGTCGCAGCGCGCCGCGGTCAGCGCTGGCGGAAGCCTGTTTTGCGATCTATCAGAAATCGCCAACCATCTCTTGATCGATGTCATCTATCGGCAGATCAGTAATAGCGATTAGACGCGACACTTTGACGCGCATAGGCTTAAACCTGACTAAACCGTCGGTGATGCCTGATGAAAGCCAAGCGCCCTGTTTGCGCGGCGCCAGCCCTCGAAGCGCCCGCGCCCGCCGCCAGCCAAACCTACAGTTACAGCGATCTTCAATACACCGAATCGGCCAGCACCGCGCTGGCCGAAGAAGTCGCGCTGGCGATTGCCTTCAACGGCATCAGCCAGGCGGTGATGCTGGTGACGCCAACGGATCTGGAAGACTTCATTGTCGGTTTCAGCCTCGGCAGCGGCATCATCGAAGACGCCTCCGACATTTATGACCTGCAACTCAGCGGCTCGGGTTCGGCGCAATACGCGCAAGTGACCATCGCCAACCGCGCCTTCTGGAACCTCAAGCAGCAGCGTCGGCAATTGGCCGGCACCAGCGGTTGCGGACTGTGTGGCGTGGAAGCGGTGGAGCAGGCCTTGCCGGACCTCAAGGTGTTGCCCGGCGCCCCCCTGCCACCCGCCGAATGGCTTGACGGCTTGCGCCAGCGCATCAGCGCGTTTCAGCCTCTGGGTCAGCATTGCGGCGCGGTGCATGCGGCGGTGTTCATGAACGCCGAAGGCGAATTGCTGCTGGGTCGCGAAGACATTGGCCGGCACAACGCCCTCGACAAACTGATCGGCGGGCTGATCCGGCAAAAAATCCCGACCACCGGCGGCCTGGCGATTGTCACCAGCCGTTGCAGCCTCGAATTGATCCAGAAAGTGTTGCGCGCAGGCATCCAGACCCTCGTCAGCCTGTCCTCGCCCACGGGCCTGGCCGTGCAATGGGCCCGCCGCCATAACCTCAATCTCATCCACCTGCCGCAGAAAAGTGCGCCGCGGGTATATAGCCCTGCGTTGGAGAATCAAGCGTGAGTCAACATCGTCAAGCCGACCAGACACCCGTCCCCCGCTACAAGCCCTACAAAGGCCCGGCCGGTGGTTGGGGCGCGCTGATCAGCGTTGCCCAGGCCTGGTTGACCAGCGACAACGCGCTGAAAAACCTGCGCATGATGCTCAAGACCAACAAGAACGGCGGCTTCGACTGCCCCGGTTGCGCCTGGGGCGATTCCAATGAAGCCGGCATGGTGGCGTTCTGCGAGAACGGCGCCAAAGCGGTGAACTGGGAAGCGACCAAACGCCGTGTCGACGGCAAGTTCTTCGCCAAACACAGCGTCACCCAGCTGCTGGAGCAGAGCGACTACTGGCTTGAATATCAGGGCCGCCTGACCGAGCCATTGAGCTACAACGCCGAAACCGATCGCTACCAACCGATCAGCTGGGACGATGCGTTTGCCCTGATCGCCAAGCATCTGCGCGGTTTGTCGAGCCCGGACCAGGCCGAGTTCTACACCTCGGGACGTGCCAGCAACGAAGCGGCGTACCTCTATCAATTGTTCGTGCGCGCCTACGGCACCAACAACTTCCCCGACTGCTCGAACATGTGCCACGAGGCCAGCGGTGTTGCGTTGTCGCAGAGCGTTGGCGTCGGCAAAGGCACCGTGACCTTCGATGACTTCGAGCACGCCGATGCGATTTTCGTCTGGGGCCAGAACCCCGGCACCAACCACCCACGGATGCTCGAACCGTTGCGCGAAGCGGTCAAACGTGGCGCTCAAGTGGTGTGTATCAACCCGCTGAAAGAACGGGGACTGGAACGTTTCCAGCACCCGCAACACCCGCTCGAAATGCTCACCAACGGCGACAAGCCGACCAACACCGCGTACTTCCGTCCGGCACTGGGCGGCGACATGGCGATCATGCGCGGCATGGCCAAGTTCCTGCTGCAATGGGAGCGCGATGCGCAGAAGGCGGGTGAGCCTGCCGTGTTCGACCACGACTTCCTCAATGAACACAGCGTCAACGTGCTGGACTACCTGGGCGTCGTCGACGACACCTCGTGGGAGCAGATCGTCGAGCAATCTGGCCTGCCCCTAGTCGAAATCGAAAAAGCCGCGCGCATGTACGCCAAAGGCAAGAACGTCATCATGTGCTGGGCCATGGGTATCACCCAGCATCGTCATTCGGTGGCGACCATCCAGGAAATCGCCAACCTGATGCTCTTGCGCGGCAACATCGGGCGGCCGGGCGCGGGCCTGTGCCCGGTGCGTGGCCACAGTAATGTGCAGGGCGACCGGACCATGGGTATCAACGAGCGTCCGCCGGTGGCGTTCCTCGACGCCCTGGAACGTCGTTTCCAGTTCAAGGTGCCGCGTGAAAACGGCCACAACGTGGTTGAAGCGATTCACGCCATGGCCGAAGGTCGGGCAAAAGTGTTCATCGCCCTGGGTGGCAACTTCGCCCAAGCCACCCCTGACAGTCCGCGGACCTTCCAGGCGCTGAGCAATTGTGACCTGACCGTGCAGATCAGCACCAAGCTCAACCGCAGCCACCTGGCCCACGGTAAAGACGCGCTGATCCTGCCGTGCCTGGGCCGGACCGACATCGACCGGCAAACCGAAGGCCCTCAAGCAGTGACCGTCGAAGACTCGTTCAGCATGGTCCACGCCTCCAATGGCCAGTTGGAGCCGCTGTCGAACCAGATGCGCTCGGAGCCGGCGATTCTTGCCGGTATCGCGGCCGCCACGCTGGGCAGCCACCCCGTGGACTGGAATTGGCTGGTAGCGGACTACAACCGCATCCGCGACTTGATTGCCGACACCATTCCCAACTTCAAGGACTTCAACGAGAGGATCAAGAACCCTGGTGGTTTTTACCTCGGCAACAGTGCCGGTGCGCGCAAATGGAACACTGCATCAGGCCGGGCCAATTTCCGCCCGAACGTATTGCCCAAGGACCTGGTGCACGAACGCACCCGCGCCACTGGCGTATTGCCGGACCTGATCCTGCAGTCAATGCGTTCCCACGATCAATACAACACGACGATCTATGGCTTGAATGACCGTTATCGCGGCGTGAAAGGTCAGCGTGACGTGTTGTTCGTCAACGAAGCCGACATTATTCGCCTGGGCTTCAAGCCTGGGCAGAAGGCCGACATCGTGTCGATCTGGGACGATGGCGTAGAGCGTCGGGTGAAGGGCTTCACGCTGCTGGCGTTTGATATTCCTGCGGGGCAAGCAGCTGCGTATTACCCGGAAGTGAACCCGCTGGTGCCTCTGGAGAGCACCGGGGATGGCAGCCATACGCCGACGTCGAAGTTTGTGGCGATCCGGTTGGAAGCGGCGAGTGAGACCGGGTTGATCATGGCCAAGTCGGCTTAACGCGCACACCCTGTGGCGAGGAAGCTTGTCGGAACGCCGCACCGTCCCGCTCGGCTGCGCAGCCGCCGCTGCTTTTTTTGGGGCCGCTTCGCGACCCAGCGGGAGCAAGCTCCCTCGCCACAACACGATGTACGCGCCTGATTTTCAGCGGCAAGCCAACTTTCCCAACGCCCACAAAAAAGGCCGTTTTTTCACAAAAACGGCCTGTCCGAAGTAGCTAAAGACCGGCGAAAAACACTTAAGTTCCGCCCAAAAAACAGTAACTTAGGTATATCTGCTGAAGTCGTGTCATTCGTCGGATTTCGATTGTAAGCACCCTGCCTCAGCCTCAGGATCGCGCCGTCATCCCCTTGAGGTTCCTCTATGAAGTTCTCCTCGATTCTCTTGTTGTCCCTTGGCCTGGTCAGTGGCTTAGCTTCTGCCGGAGGCACCACCGAAGCAGGTGTGGGCGGCGCATTGGGCGGGGTTTTGGGCTCGGTCGTCGGTCAATCGTTAGGCGGCAACACAGGTTCCACCATCGGCGCAGCCCTGGGCGGCGCGGGTGGTAGCGCAGTCGGCGCAGACAAACGCAGCCGTGGCGAAGCGGCCATTGGCGGTGCGTTGGGCGCAGCGGGCGGTAACGTGGTCGGTCGCAGCATGGGCGGCACCACCGGCAGCCTGATCGGCTCCGCGGCAGGTGGCGGCGCCGGTGGCGCGCTGGGTAACTACATGGGCAACAAGAGCGATGAGGACGATGATCGTCGCTCTCATCGTGGCGGTGATCGTCGCTACTACCGTGATGGTCACCATGATCGTGGCCACCACTACGGTCATCGCAAGCACAAACATCGCTATCGCGACTGAGGCTTGAATCGCCTCGTTTACCGGTAGATCAAAAAGTCGCAGCCCACGGGCTGCGATTTTTTTGCCGGTCAAACCACCAACCGCTCCAGCGCACCGCGCAATCCGCCAGGAATCGCCACCGGCTGATTCGATGTCCGATCCACGAACACATGTACGAAGCGCCCCGCCGCACAGGCGTCGTCTTCACCCGCCTTGAACACCGCCAGTTCGTATTGCACAGAGCTGTTGCCCAACTTGCCCACCCGCAAACCGATCTCGATCCGGTCGGGGAAAGCGATGGAGGCAAAGTAATCGCACGCCGAACTCACGACAAAACCCACGACTTCGCCGTCATGAATATCCAGGCCGCCGACTTCGATCAGATACGTGTTCACCGCCGTGTCGAAAAAGCTGTAGTAGGTGACGTTGTTGACGTGACCGTACGCATCGTTGTCGTGCCAGCGAGTGGTGATGGGCTGGAAGTGCGGGTAGTCGGTGCGTTGAGGCATCGGGTTGGACATCAGGTTCGATTCCTTGAGTTGGATGGCGAGTTTAAGGTGGAAACCGCGTCGTACTCATCGCAAGCCTGCTCGCGATGGCGTCATTAAAGACACTACAAATCAGCAAACCCCTTACCCACCGCCGCCAACTCCCCAATCAACCGCGCCGGCTGCCAGTGATCACCCTGCCGGGTCTCCAGCGCCAACAACCGCTGATGAATGTCCGCCAACCCTTGCTGATCCGCCCAGGCCATCGGCCCGCCCTTGTCCGCCGGGAACCCATAGCCGTTGAGGTACACCAGATCGATGTCGTGCGCCGTTGCAGCAACCCCTTCCTGAAGGATTTTCGCGCCCTCGTTGACCAGCGCCAGCAAGCAGCGCTCCAGAATCTCCTCAGGGCCGATTTCACGACGCTGGAAGCCTAATCCCTCGCTGACTTGCAGCACCAGCGCATCCACTTCCACATCGTGCTCAGCCTGGCGACTGCCGGCTTCGTAGTGGTAATAACCGTTGCCACTCTTCTGGCCGAAACGCCCCAGTTCGCACAGGCGGTTGTCCACCTGGACCTGCGGCGCATCCTGCCCGACACCGGCCAGTTCCCGAGCGCGCCATTGCAGGTCGATGCCGACCACATCGAACATGCGAAACGGCCCCATGGCGAAACCGAAGCCCTGCAACGCCGCATCCACCTGATAGGGATAAGCGCCCTCGAGCAGCATCTTGCGCGCTTCGAGCACGTAGGTATTGAGCATGCGGTTGCCGATGAACCCCTCGCAGTTGCCCGACACCACACTGACCTTGCCCATGCGCTTGCCCAGCTCCAGCGCGGCATCCAGTACCGCCGGCGCAGTCTGTGCGCCACGAACGATTTCCAGCAGTTTCATGATGTGCGCCGGGCTGAAGAAGTGCAGGCCCAGCACTTGTTGCGGACGGCGAGTGGCCGCAGCGATCGCGTCGATATCCAGCGCTGACGTGTTGCTCGCCAGAATGGCTTCGGGTTTGAGCAGGCCATCGAGCTCACGGAAAATTTTCTGCTTGAGCTCAAGGTTTTCGTACACCGCCTCAATCACCAGATCGACATCGCGGATCGCTGCGTAATCGGCAGCCGCCGAGATCCGCGCAATACGAGCGTCCGCCTCGGCCTGATCGATCCGCCCCTGACGCACGTTGTGCGCGCCGGTCTCGGCCACGCTGGCCAGCGCTTGCTCAAGCATCTGCGGATTGTTATCCACCCATTGCACCGGCACCCCGGCGTTGGCCAGGCACATGACAATGCCACGGCCCATGGTGCCCGCACCGATGACGGCGGCGCGCTGAATGTTGAACGGTGTCTGGCTCATGATTGTTCTCTTGTTGGCGATCCAAAGACAGTCCCCACCATAGTCAGCCACCGGGCATTTTTGAAATTTATTCCTGTGATGGGGGACATTCAGCGGATGGATCTAACCCGGCAAATGCGCCTCGGCCCAACTCCGCACATCGCCATACGGATAATCCTCCAGCGCTGCAAACCCTGGAATCGACCGGGCCTTGAGCTTGGTAAACAGTGGCACGCTGATCCCGCACAAAAACCGCGTCACGCGCTCCGCTGAGGGAACGCTGCCGACGTGCTGTTCATGCCTGTGGATAAAATCACCGCACAGCGCCTCGAAGTTTTTATCCACAAGCGCCGGCAACTCTGGCGGTGCGGGCAGCCGCGCCACATGCCCGTGACACACCGAACAGTGCCCGCACTGCTGCGGCGCATTTTCGTCGCCGAAATACTCGGCGAGGCGATAACCCAGGCAATGCTCGGTGGCGAACAGATCCAGCATGGCGTGGATTCGCGCGATCTCGGTGCGTTCATGCTGGGTGAAACAAGCATGCAGTTCGGCACTCAGCGCCTGACTGTCGAAGTCCGTTTGCAGCAGGCTGTAGACCTCGGTCATCTGTTTGCTTTCCAGCTCGACCCAGCCCTTTTCCTGGAAATAATCCAGTGCCTTGACCACCCGATCGCGCTCGGCCCGATGCTGCTCGTACAACGCATCGAAATTCACCGTGGCCCAGGTCCGCGCGCGGGTGGAAGTCTGGATGATTGCCGCTACGAAGTCCTTGCGCTCACCCTCGAAGCGGGCCAGCAAGTCTTCCGGCTCCTGCAAATACTTGAAGCGGTATTCGGCGTAATAGGCGTAACGCGGGGCGATGATTCTGCGTAGCTCCAATTGCACCAGCAAGGTCTTGAGCGGTAACTGGCGGATATTGCTCTGATCGGCCAACGGTCCCAGCAGAAACTCCCATTGCCCCTCGGGTGCAGCGGCTTGCAATTCGTCGAGTACGTGACGGATGCCGTCCAATTCCGGCGTGTCGCCGTAGACGAAGTTTTCCAGCACGTTGAGGCTGTCGCGGTTGGCCAGTACCAGGCAGTCCGACGGTTGCCCGTCACGCCCGGCGCGACCGATTTCCTGACTGTAGTTTTCGATGGATTTGGGCAAGTCAAAATGCACCACGTTGCGAATGTCGCTCTTGTCGATGCCCATGCCAAAGGCGATGGTAGCGACGATGCAATTGGACTGACCGCCCATGAAGCGCTTTTGAATCGCTTCCCGTTGTTCATGGGGCAAACCGGCGTGATAGGCCTCGGCCTGCACGCCGTTGCGCCCCAGGTGTTCGGCGATGTGCTCGGCGGTTTTCTGCAGGGTGACGTAGACGATGCTCGGCTGCTCGGGACGCTCACTCATCCATTCGACCAGGCGTCGACGTTTGTCCTGGCCGCGCACCGGCTCCACCAGCAAGTTGAGGTTCGGCCGATAGAAACCGGTGGTGACCACGTCTTCAGGAGCGATGGAAAATTTCGCTTCCATATCCGCGATCACTTTCGGGGTCGCGGTGGCGGTCAGCAGCAACGCCTGAGGGATGTTGAACTGGCGCTGGTAGTCCGGGAGCTTGAGATAGTCGGGGCGGAAGTTATGACCCCACTCCGAGATGCAATGCGCCTCGTCCACCACCAGCAGCGAGATCGGCACCTGCTGCAAGAAATGGCGAAAGCGCTCGTTCTTCAGGCGCTCCACGGAAATCATCAGAATCTTCAGCTCGCCGGACTTGGCGCGAGCCATCACATCGCTGGCGTCGTCGCGGCTCTGGGCCGAATCGATACTGCCCGCTGCGATCCCGTGTCGCTGAAGAAACGCCAACTGGTCCTGCATCAATGCCAACAGCGGCGAGACCACCAGCGTCAGGTGCGGCAGCAATACCGCCGACATCTGGTAACACAGGGACTTGCCTGAACCCGTGGGGAAAATCGCCGCCGCCGAACGCCCGGCCAGTACAGCGCTGATCGTCGCCTCCTGGCCGGGCCGAAACTGTGGATAACCGAAAACCTGTTCCAGGGTGTTGTGCATAAGCTGTCACTCCGTTGACCGCTGCGAAGCCCAAAGCCTAGCCGGTGATCGCAGCGAGTCGAGAAAAGGTCGGGGGCAAAAACGATACGGGATGATACAGCGTCCATCAGGCCAAACCTTCGCCACAGGTTGAAACAAACGGGGCACTTTGCCTCCCTGACGCTTCACCCCTTTTCACCGGTAAGGTTCACCTTCAAAAAAAATTGCCCTCTTCGCGCAATGTTCAACACGGCAGGAAAGCCTGATGTGCGCGGAGATTTACGAAGGAACGATCATGCCTCAACGACCCATTTTTTTACTCCCCCCCGTGCTCGCATTGCCCTTTTTGTTAAGCGGCTGCCTGACGAACCCCACGCAGCCGTCCATCGACCCGACCCCGTTCGAGACACTGGAATATCAGGGCCAGCAAGGCCTGGCGGTGATTAACGCGTCAGCCCTCTACGCCCGAGGCGGCACTGGCCAGGGGGTGGCCGTAGCGCTTGTCGACTCAGGCCTGAACAGCAACTTGCCGGAATTTCAGGGAAGAATCGCTGACCCGGGTTTTGACTATGTCGAGAACCGTGCCGGCACCTTCGACCGGGTGGGTCACGGTACCCAGATGGCCGGCATTCTCGCCGCCAACAAAGATGACCAGGGCATGCACGGTGTCGCCTTCAACGCACAACTGATCCCCTTTCGTTTCGGCGACGACAACGAGCCATTTTTCTTCGACACCGAGATTGCACAATCCTGGCAGGCCGGCTTCGACAAAGGTGCGCGCATTCTCAACAACTCGTGGGCCAATGCCATTCCGGCGACAGAGATCAATGAGGCGCGTTACAAGCAGGTCATGCCGGAGTCGTTGGTGACTGCCCGGAAACTGGTTCAGGACGGCGCTGTTTTTGTGTTCCCGACGGGTAACGAACTGAAACGGGAACCGTTGGCTGAACCCGGCTTGCCGATCGCCATACCCGAACTGGAAAAGGGCTGGATCGCCGTGGTTGCACTGAAAAACGACGGCAGCGCCATCAATGCCAAGTCCAACTATTGCGGCGTGGCGGCTGCCTGGTGCATCGCGGTACCGGGCGGCGATTCCGGCGCTGGGCAAGGACTGCTGACCACCAGCAAGGACGGAAAGTACGTGCAGACCGCCGGCACCTCGCCGGCTGCCGCCATGGTCAGCGGAGCCCTGGCAGCATTGCAAAGCCGATACCCCGAACTTACCGCGCAACAAGTACGCGAACACCTGCTGGCAACAGCGAACCGAACAGGTATCTATGCCAACAGTGAGGCGTACGGTCGAGGTTTGATGGATCTTGAAGCGGCTTCGCGCCAGGCTCCGAAATCCACGATCAACTAAGCCGAAACGGGAAGGACAGCGTCACCGGGATTTGCCCTAGACAGCACTAGGGCACCAACACCGCCACCCGAAGCTGCTCATTCAACGCCTGCTCATGAAACACCTGGCTCTTGCTCGCCCACGCCGCGTGGGCCGGGCTGATTTCGCCGGTGAACGCCGCGGCCAACTGACGCAAATCAGCGACGCTTCGCACACGGGGGCAGAACGGTTCGCCGTCGCAGTCTTGGCTGGCATTGCGGTAGGTGGTCAGCAATCGATCCCACAAGCCATCACGCACCTGGCGTACAGACTTGAGCTTCACCGCCTGCACGCCCAGGCGTTGTTTCAGACCCTGTTCGTCCAGCGCTTCGCTGGCCAGCAGCGCCTTGCCGAACATCAACACCTCAGCGCGAGACGCGGTGTCCATGTTCGCCTGAGTGGTGAGCGCGTCCGGCCAGCCCGTGCGGTCCATGTTGGCCAGCACCATCGAGTTACCCGCGTCAGCCGCGCCGGTCAAACGACACGCCCCCGCCCACAACAACAAAACCGAGGCCATACGTAGCCATTGCATACCTAATTCCCTTTAAGTGCTTAACCAGGCATTTTCGAAATGCCCTACAGATTCTGGCGCGCACGATACAGAGGTTTGCTGCGCTGCGCCTGAGAAACACGTAGGAAAATTCACCTGTAAGGGTTTCGATTAAAAAAACCTCGGGAAACGCGTAGGGCGAATGCCCGAGGGCCAGTAAATCCCCTACAAACTGTGTCGATTGCAGCCGTATTGCCGCAACGCGTCGTCCGCTTCATAGTTTTCGGCGCGGCTGAAACAGTGTCGGCCTGCCAGACTTCCTACAGGACGGACCCAGATGCAAGACCGCTATTGCCCACTCAAAAGCCGCTACAGCGACACCCCGGTCCTGGTGATTGACACCGAGGCCGACCCGCACGAAATCCTCGACGCCGCCCGACAACGCATCCGCGCCGCCAGCGACCTGCTCGAAACGCTGTACTGCCTATGCTTCAAACAGGCGGACGCGAGCGACATTCCCAACATCGTCAACGCGCTTTACCTGCTGACCCAGGACGGCAACGAACTCCTCGACATCGCCCGCCAACGCCTCCCAAAACTCACCGCTGGTTAATGCCCACCCACACCCCCCTGGAGGAGCGAGGCTTGCCCGCGAAGAACGATAACGCGGTGTGCCTGCATATCAATAAACGAGAGAAATTCGACGGGGGATAAGTACGTAGGCAACGCCCTATCAAAGCTTCATCCCGGTCCTACAACAGAAGGCACCTTGTCGCCTATCGCCAACCGGCGACTCACACCTATAGTCAGACCGTCGCTGCCAAATCAGCGACTCGGGCTTGGTCACTCGACAAAGAGAACGCATATTCCCAATTAATTAGAGGTGTTCTTCAGTGACCATATTAAATCCGTTTCCAAACCGCTACCGCCCACTCGAAACAAACCTCACCGATTCCCCGCCCCTGATCATCGACACAGAGGCCAATCCGCAAGACATCCTCGAAGCCGCCCTCCAGCGCATCCGCGCTTCCAGCGACCTACTCAAAACCCTACATTGCCAATGCTTCAAAAACGGTGACGTCGAAGACATCCCGCATATCACCCACGCCCTCTACCTGTTGACTCAGGACGGCTGCGACCTACTGAAAGTCGCCCAACAACGCATGATGGGCTGGAAAGCACCGGCCTGACACACCGTGTTCACAGGGTATGCCAGCCTCACTGTGAGCTGGCTGCCCACGAAAAAGGATACTAATTCCTACATCCTTAATGGAGACAGAAGATTGCAAACTATTATTGATTGCGTAGCATGTGAGCCACTGATCAGCCATAGGCTCCTTCTTATGACAACCGAAACGATTGATCACAGCGCACTCGTCAAACTGGTTGAAAGCGACGCTGTTAGCGCCATTCACATCGTAGCCAAGCAAGGTGGTTGGGCGATTCAGGTCCAACATGGATCAAAAAAGCATTCTCTGGCAGCGCAACGCAGCCAGCAAATACGCCTATTCAAACGACTCGAAACCCTAGTGATCTATTTGCAAGGAATAGGCATCAATCATTTCGATGTCGACGCTTCGAGCTATGACCCCCTTCAAGTAAAAACCTATTCTCGCCCTGACCGCTCCGACGCAATGAAGCAAGTTCACGAAGCGGCTGCTTACGAGGAGTGGTTCAGGAAACAGGTTCAGGCCAGCATTGATGATCCTCGGCCAAGTGTTAGCGACGAAGAGGCGCGCCGAATCTTTGCTGCCAAACGTGATGCCATACGTCAACGGGCGCGCTGATGCGGGTAGTTTGGCGCCCCTCGGCGCTGACTGACCGGGATAACATCATGAATCATATTTGTCAGGACAACCCTGACGCGGCCCTTGTTTTAGACGAAATCTTTGAGCTCAAAGCAGACCAAGCACGTCAGCGACCAAAGCTGTATAGGAGGGGTAGAGTTTTTGGTACTCATGAAATCGTCGCCACATCGAATTACATCATGGTCTACATGGTCCTGGATGAAACGGTAGAAGTAGTGCGGATACTGCATGCTAGACAGAAGTGGCCGTGGACTGAGTCAACCGCAGGGTCATCTTGAGTCCTGAGGGCTTCAAGAGCTCTGAAGGACCTACTCAACAGCGCGTGTCAGGAGGCGCTGATAAGCATCGGCGCCAGCCTTGCCTTCAACTGGACTCAATCATGAACCTCGCTTCCAACTTCCCCGACGATCACGCCATGCACCTGCTCATGCAGTTGCTGCACGAAGAACTCGGCCTGCCCGAACGCAAAACTATCAGCCTCAACACCTCGATCAACTTCGACCTGGGCTGTGACGGCGCCGATGCGCGAAACCTGATGGAAGCCCTGGAAGAACAGTTTGGAATCGACTTCATCGACTACGACGCTTATCGCTACTTCCAACCGGAAGGGTTTGATGTGTTTCAAAAGCGCCGGGCGAAGGGGCGCGGTGACAAAGTCCCGCTAACCATCGGAATGCTTTACCAAGCGATCAAAGTGCAACGGTGGGAGACACAGGAATTGGAAGGCATCTAGCCGAACGCGTAAGTGCCATTATTCTGGTCGTTTAGTGCCTTTTCGGTTGGAATAATGGCAGTTACGGTGTGCCTGACAGCCTGAATTGCACATACAAAAAAGCCGCCCCAAAGGGCGGCTTTCTCATTCCATCAAACCAGCTCTCACAACTTCGGCCCAGCAGCCTTGATCGCGTCGCTCACTTCGAACTTCTTGAAGTTCTCAACGAACAACCCGGCCAGTGCTTTAGCGGCTTCATCATAAGCAGCCTTGTCAGCCCAGGTATTACGTGGGTTCAACAGGCCAGTCTCAACGCCCGGTACGGCCAGTGGCACGTCGAGGTTGATGGTGTCGAGGTGCTCGGTTTCAACACCGATCAACGCGCCGCTCTGGATCGCTGCGATCACGCCGCGAGTGGTCGGGATGTTGAAGCGTTTGCCGACGCCGTAGCCGCCGCCGGTCCAGCCGGTGTTGACCAGGTAGACCTTGGAGCCGAAGCCGCGGATGCGCTTGATCAGCAGCTCTGCGTATTCACCGGCCGGACGCGGGAAGAACGGAGCGCCGAAGCAGGTGGAGAAGGTCGACTTGATGCCGCTGCCGGAACCCATTTCAGTCGAGCCCACCAGTGCGGTGTAGCCGGACAGGAAGTGGTAGGCCGCTTGTTCTTCGCTGAGGATCGAGACGGGCGGCAGGACGCCGGTCAGGTCGCAGGTCAGGAAGATCACAGCGTTTGGCTCGCCACCGAGGTTTTTCTCGGAACGCTTGGCAACGTGCTCCAGCGGGTAGGCGGCGCGGCTGTTCTGGGTCAGGCTGACATCGGCGTAGTCGGCGTGCTTGGCGTCGTCGATCACGACGTTTTCCAGGACGGCGCCGTGCTTGATGGCTTTCCAGATGACCGGCTCGTTCTTCTCCGACAGGTCGATGCACTTGGCGTAGCAGCCGCCTTCGATGTTGAAGACAACGCCTTCGCCCCAGCCGTGTTCGTCGTCACCGATCAGGTAGCGGCTTTCGTCGGCGGACAGGGTGGTTTTACCGGTGCCGGACAGGCCGAAGAACAGGGTCACGTCGCCGGCTTCGCCGATGTTGGCGGCGCAGTGCATCGGCAGTACGTCGGCAGCCGGCAGCAGGAAGTTCTGCACCGAGAACATGGCTTTTTTCATTTCGCCGGCGTAGCGCATGCCAGCGATCAGCACTTTCTTCTGGGCGAAGTTGAGGATCACGCAACCATCGGAGTTGGTGCCGTCACGCTCTGGCACGCATTCGAAGTTGGCAACGTTGAGCACTTGCCACTCATCACGGCCAGCCGGGTTGTATTTTTCCGGGTTGATGAACAGGCAACGACCGAACAGGTTCTGCCAGGCAGTCTGGGTGGTCATTTTCACGGCCAGGTAGTGGTCTTCAGACGCACCTACATGAACGTGGGAAACGAAATGCTCTTGCGCGTTGTTGAACGCCTCGACGCGAGCCCACAGGGCATCGAACTTGTCGGCCGGGAACTTGCGGTTGATAGGGCCCCAGGCGATGGCGGCCTGGGTGGTCGGCTCTTCAACGATGAAACGGTCGACTGGCGAGCGGCCGGTACGGTGACCGGTGCGAACAACCAGTGCGCCAGTGTCGGCAAGCTCGCCTTCACCGCGATTCAGAGCTTCTTTTACCAGATCATCAACACTCAGATCGGTGTACACGGCGTTATTGGCTTGCGTCATGAGATTCCCCGTCGGCCAGTGGCCGAGTGTGCTCCAAACGTTTTGTAGTAGAAAGTCGTGCACTACTACCGCGACAAAAAGTGGGCCGGATTATGCCAGAAACGCCCAAAAATAGTAGGGCCCTCCCGTCAGAACGGCGTTATTCCGGCGCTATCCAGTGAATTTACCTGCGCTGAACCGTTTTAGTGCCGGGTATCTGACGGCGTCTCGACACCTGCGCCAGCGAACAATTGACTGATATCGGCGGCGTCGAACAGGTAGCGCTGGTTACAGAACTGGCAATCGATCTCGATGTGGCCACCGTGTTCGATGACCAGTGCCTGGGCATCTTCCTGACCCAAACTGACCAGTGCATTGGCAGAACGTTCGCGCGAGCAGCTGCAACGGAAGCGTAGCTTCTGCACATCAAACAGCCGAACCTGCTCTTCGTGGTAGAGGCGATGGAGCACGGTTTCGTTGTCCAGGCTGAGCAATTCATCGGCGGTCAGGGTGCCGGCCAATGCAGTGACATGCTGCCAACTGGCGGCGCGTTCTTCTTCGTCTTTCAGACGGTCGGCGGGCAGTTGCTGCAGCAGCAGGCCCCGGGCGCGACGGCCATCGGCGTACAGCCAGAAACGCGTACCCACCTGCTGGGACATGACGAAATAATTGGTGAAGCACTCCGACAGGGTTTCGCCATCCAGATCGACGATGCCCTGGTAGCGCTGGCCTTGGGTCGGGTCGACGGTCAGTGCCAATACGCCGTTGGGCATCAGGTCGGCGAGGGTTGCGTCGGGGGCGATCTGGTCGGCCTCGTAACGGGCCAGGCCACGGATTTCGCGCTCGCTGGAACATTCGATCATCAGCAACGGCACCGGGCCATCGGAGCGGGCCTGGAGAATCAGCAACCCATCGAACTTCAAGGTGCCGACCAGCAACGAAGCCGCGGCCATCAGTTCGCCGAGCAGTTGTTTTACCGGCTCCGGGTACGCGTGTTTGGCGAGGACTTCGGCGTAGCTGCGCTCCAACGACACCAGCTCGCCGCGGGTGTCGCTGTCATCGAAGATGAAGCGTTGGGTGTAGTCGGTATCCGGTAGCTCGGTCATAGGTCTGGGTATCTGAAGTAATGACAAATAATTGCAGAACGTGAAATTGCGCCCACACGGCACCGTTTTGGTGCGCGACGTTCAGCCAAGGGAGGCATTTTATGAACAATCCGGGTTTGTTCCAAGCAAGGTGGAACACCCGCCGGTTGGCGTTCTGCAATGTTGTGCCTCTGGCACTGCTGGCCTTCTGGTTATGGCCTACGGGTCAAAGGCTGTGTGTGATTTTCGACGAGTGGCTGTTTCACCCACTCAATTCGCCGCTGGCGACTCACCCGATATGGCTGCACAGCTGGGCAATTGCAAGTCTGCGCCCGTTCGATGCGGTGGTCGGGATGATCTAGCTTCACTGGTGATCCGGGGGCTGGCGTTGTTCGGACTGCTGGGAAAAATGCCGATGGTTTCGCAGATGAGTGTGGTGTAGCGCTGCAGCTGGGTAACGCGGTGATCCTGAAAGACCGCAGCCTTCGGCAGCGCCTACATGGGAATGCGTACACCCGTAGGAGCTGCCGAAGGCTGCGATCTTTTTGCAGGCAACACACATCTGCCAGCCCTACTCGTCGTTACTGCTCCCACGAAACTTAAACAGATCCCGCCGCTGTTTCTTGCTCGGCTTGCCATCGGTGCTCACGCCCAACGAACCGGCCTTGCGCATGGCTGCAGCCGCTTCGCGCTTGGCGATGCTGGCTTCGGTTTCGGCGTACAACGCCTGAGCCTCCGGCGCGCCACGGCGCACGATCGACAACGCCTGGACCACCACCGTGCGCTCCTCGAACCCGGTACGAATCTGAAACTCGTCGCCAATCCTGGGCTCCTTGCCCGGCTTGCATCGCTCGCCCCGGCAATGCACCTTGCCGCTTTCAATCGCGGCCTTGGCCAAGGCACGTGTTTTATAAAAACGCGCGGCCCACAACCATTTATCGAGACGGACCTTGTCGTCTTCTTCCTGTTTTTGTGCCACTTGAATTCCTCTTTCCGCCAATAGTCGGAACTGTACTACCGTTTCTGTCGGGCGCAACAACCCGGCTCTCCAGATAGACTGTGACCAAGGCCGGATCCCCGGCATGGAGTGATCGAGTGACTATATTTCCGGCTTCATTGACCTCGCCTCAAAATGGTTGCCAGGGCTGTCAGCAAAGCGAGCCGCTGGGCTTCGACTTTGCCTTTGCCTACCAACCGATCGTCGACTTGCGGGATCAGTCGGTTTTCGCCCATGAAGCCTTGGTACGCGGCATCGCGGGGGAAGGCGCTCTGTCTGTGCTTGAGCAGATTACAGAAGCGAATCGCTACCGCTTTGACCAGCTCTGCCGGACTCGAGCTATTGCAGGCGCGGCTCGTCTAAACATGCAGACACACTTATCGATCAACTTCATGCCCAACGCTGTCTACCGCCCCGAACTCTGTATCCGCAGCACGCTAGAGGCCGCGAAAACACACAGCTTCCCCATCGACCGTCTGATTTTCGAAACCCTGGAAAGCGAGCACGTAGATAACTATCGCCATTTGACTAATATTCTGCGTGAATACCGCGAATTCGGCTTCAAGACCGCCATCGACGATTTCGGCGCGGGCTACTCGGGGCTCAATCTGCTGGCTGATTTCCAACCGGACCTGATCAAACTCGACATGGCGCTGATCCGCGATGTCGACCGCGATCGTGTTCGTCAGGCTATCGTTCGGGGGATTGTCACAATCTGTGCGGAGTTGGACGTTACAGTCATCGCCGAAGGCATTGAAAGCGCCGGAGAACGGGATTTCCTGGCGGACTGTGGAATTTTTCTGATGCAGGGTTACTGGTTCGCCAAACCTGCATTCAAAGCGTTGGCTCAGGTACCACCTGAAGCCTGGACGCGATAATCGCCGGTTTTTCCTATTGAAGACATTTGACCATTTGACCGTTATCGGTCTGCGCGAGTGGGTGGCGCTCCCGGATTTGGGAGTCGCGGGCCTGCGGGCAAAAATCGACACTGGCGCCAGCACCTCCAGCCTGCACGCCACCGACATCGAGCCGTTCGAGCGCGAAGGCGAGAGCTGGGTGCGCTTCACCGCGCACCTGGGCACGGTCGTGCAACTGCGTCACCGCCGCTGCGAAGCACCACTGGTGACGATGAAAACCATCAAAAGCTCCAACGGCCATGCGCAGAAGCGTTACGTGGTCAGCACCACCCTGGCCCTCGGTGATCGGGTCTGGCGGGTCGAGTTCACCCTCGCCTGTCGCAAGTCCATGCGTTATCGCCTGTTACTCGGTTCCAAAGCCCTGATCGACGGCCAGTTGGTGGTCAATCCGGGCATTAAATATGTACAAGACAAGCCGGTGTTCCCGGTATCTACCTCTTCCACAGGTGTTGCATGAAGATCGCTGTGCTGTCGCGGAACCCGCGTCTGTATTCCACTCGTCGTCTGGTCGAAGCCGGTACCGAGCGTGGCCATGAAATGGTGGTGATCGACACCCTGCGCGCCTACATGAACATTGCCAGTCACAAGCCGCAGATCCACTACCGCGGCAAACCGCTGGAAGGTTTCGACGCGGTGATCCCGCGGATCGGTGCATCGGTAACGTTCTATGGCTGCGCGGTGTTGCGCCAGTTCGAAATGATGGGGGTGTTTCCGCTCAACGAATCGGTGGCCATTGCCCGCTCGCGGGACAAACTGCGTTCGCTGCAATTGCTGTCTCGCCGTGGAATCGGTTTGCCGGTCACCGGATTTGCGCATTCCCCGGATGACATTCCCGACCTGATCGACATGGTCAACGGCGCACCGCTGGTGATCAAGGTGCTGGAAGGCACCCAGGGGATTGGCGTAGTGCTGTGTGAAACCGCGACGGCGGCGGAATCGGTGATCGAGGCGTTCATGGGCCTCAAGCAGAACATCATGGTTCAGGAGTACATCAAGGAAGCCGGCGGTGCGGACATTCGTTGCTTCGTGGTGGGCGACAAGGTGATTGCGGCGATGAAGCGTCAGGCCAAGCCCGGGGAGTTTCGCTCCAACCTGCATCGTGGTGGCAGCGCCAGCCTGATCAAGATCACACCGGAAGAACGCATGACTGCGTTGCGTGCAGCGAAAGTGATGGGTTTGGCGGTGGCGGGCGTGGATATCCTGCGTTCCAATCACGGGCCGCTGGTGATGGAAGTGAATTCTTCGCCCGGTCTGGAAGGGATTGAAACCACCACCGGAAAGAATGTGGCGGGGATCATCATTGAGCATCTTGAGAAAAATGGTGGGCCGAATATGACGCGGACCAAAGGGAAAGGTTAAACCCTGAGATTTATGGCGGTCGGAAGACCGCCTTCGCGAGCAGGCTCGCTCCCACAAGGGAAACGTATTTCAATGTGAGAGCGAGCCTGCTCGCGATGAGGCCTTAAGCCCCACTGACAATGCTGGTCTTTAAACCGCATCCCGCGGCAACATCAACCCAAGCGGTAACCGCACCCGCGCTTCCAGTCCGCCACCCGACCGGTTGCGCAACTCAACATTCCCACCATGCATCGAAGCAATCCGCTTCACGATCGCCAGGCCCAACCCGGTCCCTTTACCACCGCGAGCGCGATCCCCACGAGTGAACGGATTGAAAATCGCCTCCAGCTCCGACGGATCAATACCCGCACCACGGTCCATGACGCTCAGCACCACGTAAGGAGCGCTCACATCCCCGGAAACATAAGCCGCCACTTCGACCCCACTGCCAGCATGATGCAGCGCGTTGCCGATCAGGTTGTTCAGCAGGCGCTTCATTGACACCCGACGCAACGGGAACGGCTGAATCGGCTCCAGGCGCAGGCGTACTTTCTCTTCATTCTGGTTGTACGGCGCGGCGACTTCACGCACCAGGTCGGTCAAATCCACCTCTTCCACCGATTCATCGCGACCATCGCGAATGAACGCGAGGAACTGGTCGAGAATCGCGTCCATGTCTTCGATGTCGCGCACCATGTCGTCCGTCAGGTCGCTGTGGTCGCCCATCAGTTCCAGGGACAGCCGCAATCGCGTCAGTGGCGTACGCAAGTCATGGGACACGCCGGCCAGCATCAGCTCGCGCTCGCGGCCGGCCTGTTCGACGTCTTCAGCCATCTGGTTGAAGGCGCGATACACCTCGGTCATCTCGCTTGGCGTATCGCTGATCGGTAGACGCACACTACGGCCCTGGCCAAGTTGCCTCGCGGCGTAGACCAAGCGTTTCAAAGGTTGATTGAGCTGACTGACGAAGATCCATGCCGAGGCGGTGGACAGCAAGCCGATGGCCAGGAACCAGCCCAGCACGTTCCAGATTTTCTGGCCGCGTAAAGGATGTGGGTACAGCGGCACTTTCAGCCAGCCATCACCGAGACTGGGCGCCCGAACCCACAGGGCCGGTGGCGAGTGCATGCGCAATCGCACCTCGGTGTCGGCGCCAAGCTCTGCCTGCATCTGCCGCTGGTAGATCTCGCTGTAAGGCCAGTGTTGCTCGCCTTCCGGCACGCCGGCACCCACCACCCGGATCAGGGTCGCGGCTTCGGCAATCTTTTCACGGTTGTTTTCATCCGCCGCCCAATAGGCGCGCAGCGTCAGGGCGACGCCGTGGCTGTATTGGCGATCCACCAGCACGTCTTCGTTCATCAACAGATAAACCAGGGTCAGCGCCTTGGAGAACAGGACGACGATCAGCACCAGCCACAGGGTGCGGGAGAAGAAACTCTGGGGGAACCAAACGGGGGTTTTCATGGATAACCGCTACACACTTGCAGGAGCGAGCGATGCTCGCATATTGCGGATCGCGAGTCTGCGGACAACATCATCCGCGCGACCCGCTCCTACAAATCGCCGATCACTTGGTGGCGGCGCCATCCGGAACGAACACGTAGCCCACGCCCCAGACGGTCTGGATGTAACGCGGCTTGGATGGATCGGGTTCGATCATCCGACGCAGACGGGATATCTGCACGTCGATGGAACGCTCCAGGGCATCCCACTCGCGGCCTCGGGCCAGGTTCATCAGTTTGTCGCGAGTCAGAGGCTGACGCGCGTTCATGACCAACGCCTTGAGCACCGCAAACTCACCGGTGGTGAGCATGTGCACTTCGTCACCGCGTTTCAGTTCGCGAGTGGCCAGCGACAGTTCATAGTCACCGAAGGTCACGCTTTCGTCTTCGCTGCCCGGCGCGCCCGGCACCGGAGCGGACTGACGACGCAGGACGGCTTTGACGCGCGCCATCAGCTCGTCCGGGTTGAACGGCTTGGCCAGGTAATCGTCGGCGCCCAGCTCCAGGCCCTTGATGCGGCTCAGCTCGTCGCCCTTGGCGGTGAGCATGATGATCGGAATCTGATTGTTCGCCGTGCGCAGGCGGCGGCAGGCGGTCAGACCGTCTTCGCCGGGCAGCATCAGGTCGAGGACGACCAGGTTGAACACTTCACGCGCCAGCAGGCGGTCCATTTGCTCAGTGTTCGGTACGGCGCGGGCGCGATAGCCCTTGCTGACGAAAAAGCGTTCCAGCAGGCTGCTGAGCCCCGGATCGTCGTCAACGATAAGAATTTTTTCGCCTTCAGCAATGTTTGCAGTGCTGCTCATTGGATGCTCCTTTGATCTCGGCGCGCATTATGGCGTAGCTGCCGTTATACGCACCGTGTGCATTGTTAGCAGATTTTTCCTTCACCGCCAGGAATCCGGGCATTGTGCCTACAGCCTGTGATGCCCCCGAATGACAGAACGCTGGTTATAATGCGCGGCCTTTTGTGTCAGGCAACGTCTGATCATTACTGCGGCAGCCGCTTTTTATTTTCAAGGCGCTGGCAGTATTTGTTCGATTTCACGGGTCAACGGGATGCCTGTTGATTCAGGTAGCGGCGCAGGCCAGGCCGCTCAACCAGACTCGCCGAGCCTTTATTCATGCGCCCGCGAGCCTGCTTTCACAATTTGTCAGGTGGTTTTATGGACAGCATCAACAGCCGCATCGCCGAGGAACTCGGCGTACGCCCACAACAGGTCGAAGCGGCCGTCGCGCTACTCGATGAAGGCTCTACCGTTCCCTTCATCGCCCGTTACCGGAAAGAAGTGACCGGCAGCCTCGATGACATCCAGTTGCGTCATCTGGAAGAGCGTCTGCGCTACCTGCGAGAACTCGACGAACGGCGCATCAGCATCCTTGCCAGCATCCAGGAGCAAGGCAAGCTGACCCCGCAACTTGAACGCGACATCAAGCTCGCCGACACCAAGACCCGCCTCGAAGACTTGTACCTGCCGTACAAGCAGAAGCGCCGCACCAAGGGCCAGATCGCCCTGGAAGCCGGCCTCGGCGAGCTGGCCGACGGCCTGTTCAACGACCCGACCCTGACGCCAGACACCGAAGCTGCGCGCTTCGTTGATGCCGAAAAAGGCGTCGCCGATGTGAAGGCTGCCCTCGAAGGCGCCAAATACATCCTGATGGAACGCTTCGCCGAAGACGCCGGTTTGCTGGACAAGCTGCGCAGCTACCTCAAGCAGGAAGCCACCCTCAGTGCCCGCGTGATTGCCGGCAAGGAAGAGGAAGGTGCCAAGTTCCGCGATTATTTCGAACATGATGAACCGCTGAAAAGCATGCCGTCGCACCGCGCGCTGGCGATTTTCCGTGGCCGCAACGAAGGCATTCTCAGCTCCGCGCTGAAAGTCGGCGATGAACTGCCGGGCACCATGCACCCGTGCGAAGGCATGATCGGCCAGCAGTTCGGCATCCAGAACCAGAACCGCGCCGCCGACAAATGGCTGGGCGAAGTGGTGCGCTGGACCTGGAAGGTCAAGCTCTACACCCACTTGGAAACCGACCTGTTGGGCGAACTGCGCGACGGTGCGGAAACCGAAGCGATCAACGTGTTCGCGCACAACCTGCACGACCTGCTGCTGTCGGCTCCGGCCGGCCCGCGAGCCACGCTGGGCCTCGACCCGGGCCTGCGCACCGGTTGCAAGGTCGCCGTGGTCGACGCCACCGGCAAGCTGCTGGATCACGCCACGGTTTACCCGCACGTACCGCACAACAAATGGGACCAGACCCTCGCGATACTTGCAGCCCTGTGCGCCAAGCACTCGGTGGACCTGATTGCCATCGGCAACGGCACCGCCAGCCGCGAGACCGACAAGCTGGCCGCTGAACTGATCAAAAAATACCCGGCCATGAAGATGACCAAAGTCATGGTGTCCGAGGCCGGCGCATCGGTTTACTCGGCGTCGGAACTGGCCTCCAAGGAATTCCCGGACCTCGACGTGTCGATCCGTGGCGCGGTATCCATCGCTCGTCGCTTGCAGGATCCACTGGCCGAGCTGGTGAAGATCGATCCGAAATCCATCGGCGTCGGCCAGTACCAGCACGACGTGTCGCAGCTGAAACTGGCGCGCGGCCTGGACGCGGTAGTCGAAGACTGCGTGAACGCCGTGGGCGTGGACGTGAACACCGCTTCCGTGGCGCTGCTGGCCCGTATTTCCGGCCTCAACGCTACTTTGGCGCAGAACATCGTCAGCCACCGCGACGAGCACGGCGCCTTCAAGACCCGTGCAGCGTTGAAGAAAGTTGCGCGTCTGGGTGAAAAAACCTTCGAACAGGCAGCCGGCTTCTTGCGCGTGATGAACGGCGACAACCCGCTGGATTCGTCCGCCGTTCACCCGGAAGCCTATCCGCTGGTGCAACGCATCGCTGCTGAAACCGACCGCGACATCCGCTCGCTGATCGGCGACGCCAGCTTCCTCAAGCGTCTCGACCCGAAGAAGTACACCGACGAAACCTTTGGTCTGCCAACGGTTACCGACATCCTGCAAGAACTGGAAAAACCGGGCCGCGACCCGCGTCCCGAGTTCAAGACCGCCGAGTTCCAGGAAGGCGTCGAAGACCTCAAGGACCTGCAGCTGGGCATGATCCTCGAAGGCGTCGTGACCAACGTGACCAACTTCGGCGCGTTCGTCGACATCGGCGTGCATCAGGACGGTTTGGTGCACATCTCCGCGCTTTCGGAGAAGTTCATCAAGGATCCGCGCGAAGCGGTGAAGGCCGGTGACGTGGTGAAAGTGAAGGTCATGGAAGTCGATATCCCGCGCAAACGCGTAGGCCTGTCGATGCGCATGAGCGACACTCCGGGCGAGAAAATCGACGGCGCCCGTGGTGCACGTCCGGGGTCGGCACCGCGCCAGTCCCAGAACACTGCACCGCGCAAGGAAACCACGGCGGCGGCCCCGGCCAACAACGCCATGGCTTCGCTGTTCGCCAACGCCAAGCAATTGAAGAAACGCTGATGGACATTCCGGCCGGGCTGACCGAAAGCGCTTTTTTCAAGTTGCTGGGATGTCGCTTGCACAGTCTGGAGGCCGGGGTGGCGCAAGTCGCCCTGGCGCTGGAACCAGAACTGCGCAATCGCGGCGGCAAGCTGCACGGCGGGGCCCTGTTCAGCCTGGTGGACATTGCCATGGGGCTGGCCTGTTCCAGCACCCACGGCTTTGACCAGCAGAGCGCGACCATCGAGTGCAAGATCAACTACATCCGCGCCGTCGCAGACGGTGAAGTGATGTGCACGGCGCGGGTGATCCACCCGGGTCGCCGCACGCTGGTGGTCGAAGCCGACGTGATGCAGGGCGACAAACTCGTCGCAAAAGCACAAGGCACGTTCGCTGTCCTGTAGATGATTGCCATCATTTTGAGTTAATTTCAGCGCAACGAATCCTGTGGGAGCGAGCCTGCTCGGGATGAGGGTGTGTCAGCCGACAAAAATGTTGCCTGACACTCCCTCATCGCGAGCAGACTCGCTCCCACAGGGATTGTGCGGTTACTGACTGACCGGCATATGGCCTGAGCGGCTCAAAAACCAGGCGAAAACGCCAGTTTCAACTTCACCCTTGTAGACCGTCTTGCCCACCCCCATATTGGGGCGACTGACGCGTGAAGGAATCCAACTTGAGCGAACTTCTCAACCGCCGCCTGGCTCTGCTCGGCGAGCGCGCTAACCTCTCTCTGCTCGAACAGTGCCTTCACGGCATCGAACGTGAATGCCTGCGCGTGACCGGCGAAGGTCGCCTGGCGCAAACGCCGCACCCGGAAGAATTGGGTTCCGCGCTGACCAACGAACAAATCACCACTGACTATTCCGAGTCACTGCTGGAGTTCATCACCCCCGCCCTGCCCGACCCGGCCGACACCCTGGCGAGCCTGGACAAGATTCACCGTTTTGCCTACAGCAAGCTCGGCAACGAGTACCTGTGGAGTCCGTCGATGCCGTGCCCGTTGCCGGCCGAGGAAGATATCCCGATCGCCTATTACGGCACGTCCAACATCGGCAAGCTCAAGTATGTCTACCGCAAGGGCCTGGCCCTTCGCTACGGCAAGACCATGCAGTGCATCGCCGGGATACACTACAACTTTTCCCTGCCGGAAAAACTCTGGCCGCTGCTCAAAGAAGCCGAAGGCTTTGTCGGCACTGACCGCGACTATCAGTCGTCGGCCTACATCGCCCTGATCCGCAACTTCCGTAGCTACAGCTGGCTGCTGATGTACCTGTTCGGTGCCTCTCCAGCGCTGGACGCCGGTTTCCTGCGCGGTCGCTCGCACCAGTTGGAGCAACTGGACCCGGACACTTTGTACCTGCCGTACGCCACCAGCCTGCGCATGAGCGACCTGGGTTACCAGAGCAACGCCCAGGCCGGTCTGACGCCGTGCTACAACGATCTGACCAGCTACACCGACAGCCTGCGCAAAGCGGTGGCTACGCCGTACCCACCGTACGTTGAAATCGGTACCCATCAGGACGGTGAGTGGGTTCAGCTCAACACCAACATCCTGCAGATCGAAAACGAGTACTACTCCAACATCCGCCCGAAACGCGTGACCTACACCGGCGAACGACCGATCCAGGCGCTGGTGGCCCGTGGCATCCAGTACGTTGAAGTCCGTTGCCTGGACATCAACCCGTTCCTGCCAATGGGCATCGACCTCACCGAATCGCGCTTCCTCGATGCGTTCCTGCTGTATTGCGCGCTGAACGACAGCCCGCTGCTGACCAATACTTCATGCGGCAACGCCACCTCGAACTTCCTCAGCGTGGTCAAGGAAGGTCGCCGTCCGGGCCTGCAACTGCAGCGCGACGGTCAACCGGTTGACCTGAAAGAGTGGGCTGGCGATCTGTTAGAGAAAATTGCACCACTGGCGGCATTATTGGATCAGAGCCATGGCGGCGATGCGCACAGCAAGGCGCTGGATGCGCAACTGGCCAAGGTCAAGGACCCGTCCCTGACGCCATCGGCCCAGGTGCTGGCGGCGATGGCCGAGCACAAGGAAAGCTTCAGCCAGTTCTCCCTGCGTCAGAGCGAGGCCCACGCGGAATTTTTCCGCAGCGAGCCGCTTTCAGGCGAAGACCAGGCGAAATTTGAAGACCGTGCACGTACCTCGCTGGCTGAGCAAGTAGAGCTGGAACAGAACGAAGTCGGCGATTTCGATGTGTTTGTCGGTTCGTATCAGGCGAGCATTCTGGCAATCAGCAACTAACCTTCACTCGCTCCCTCAGTCACTGCAAATCATTGTGGCGAGGGAGCTTGCTCCCGCTTGGCTGCACAGCAGTCGCACAACCAGACAACCCTGTTTTATCTTCCAGATGCGGCTGTCTGGATCGGGAGTCCTTCGGCCTCCCGCGGGAGCAAGCTCCCTCGCCACGAAAGCGGTCGACAACGACTCTCTCTCTTAGAATTTTCCGCTCATAAGCTCATTCTAAAAAGTTATTTATTTTCGGATTCTTATATCATTTAGTCTCGTTTTCACGCCGACTCTCGGTTCGTCTGAAAAGGAGCTTCCCAATGAAACTGAATTCCCCTCTTCGCCTCCTGGCAGCCGCGTCTTTGGCGGCGGCGAGTTTCTTTGCCCAGGCGGCTGACGTGACCGTCGCTTACCAGACAACCGTAGACCCGGCGAAAGTCGCCCAGGCCGACGGCGCGTACGAAAAAGCCACCAACGCCAAAATCGACTGGCGCAAATTCGACAACGGCGCCGACATCATCGCCGCCATCGCGTCCGGTGATGTGCAGATCGGTTACCTCGGCTCCAGCCCCCTGACGGCTGCGATCACTCGTAAAGTTCCCGTAGAAACCTTTCTGATTGCCACGCAAATCGGCGCCGCGGAAGCCTTGGTCGCCCGCGACGGGTCCGGGATCAAGACGCCGCAAGACCTGATCGGCAAGAAAATTGCCGTGCCGTTCGTTTCCACCGGTCACTACAGCCTGCTGGCCGCGTTGAAGCACTGGAACATTGATCCGTCGAAAGTCACGGTGCTCAACCTCGCGCCGCCGGCGATCATTGCGGCGTGGAAGCGCGGTGACATCGACGCCACTTACGTTTGGGATCCGGCGCTCGGTATAGCCAAGGAAAACGGCAAAGTGCTGATCACCTCCGGCGAACTGGCCAAGTTCGGCGCACCGACCTTCGATGCATGGATCGTGCGTAAAGACTTCGCCCAGAAGCACCCGGAAATCGTCACCGCGTTCGCTAAAGTCACCCTCGACGCCTACGCCGATTACCGCAAGGATCCGCAAGCCTGGCTCGCCAATCAGTCCAACGTCGACAAACTGGTGAAGCTGTCCGGCGCCAAGGCCAGCGACATTCCGCTGTTGCTGCAAGGCAACGTCTATCCGCTGGCGGCTGATCAGGTGATCACCCTCGGTGCGCCGACCACCAAAGCCATCACCGACACCGCCGTGTTCCTCAAGGAACAAGGCAAAGTCGAGGCCGTACTGCCGGACTACGCGCCGTACGTCAGCGCCAAGTTCATCACCAACTGATCGGGAGTGAATCGCGATGGCTTTGCTACAGCTGGAGCGCATCAGCGCACAGTACCCTGGCAGCCCGGAACCGGTGCTGGCGGATATTTCCTTGAGCCTTGGCCCCCAGCAATTGCTGGTGGCCCTCGGCCCTTCCGGCAGTGGCAAGACTTCGCTGTTGAACCTGATTGCCGGTTTCGTCGAACCCAGCGCCGGGCGCATCACCCTTGATGGTGCGCCGGTCAAAGGCCCGAGCGCAGAACGTGGCGTGGTGTTCCAGGACGACGCGCTGCTGCCTTGGCAGGACGTGCTGGCCAACGTCGGTTTCGGTCTGGAACTGGCGGGTGTTTCCCGCGACAAACGTGAAAGCCGCGCTCGGGAAATGCTCGCGCTGGTGGACCTTTCCGGTTTCGAACATCGCCGCATCTGGCAATTATCGGGTGGCCAGAAACAGCGTGTCGGCCTGGCCCGTGCGCTCGCCGCCGATCCTCGCGTGCTGCTGATGGACGAACCCTTCGGCGCCCTCGACGCCTTCACCCGCGAACAGATGCAGGAGCTGCTGTTGCAGGTGTGGAAGCGCACAGCCAAACCCGTTTTCCTGATTACCCACGACATCGAAGAAGCGGTGTTTCTCGCCACGGACCTGATTCTGCTGGCGCCAAACCCCGGGCAAATCGTCGAGCGACTGAGCCTGGATTTTGGTCAGCGTTATGCCGCTGGCGAATCCGCACGGGCGATCAAATCCGACCGGCGCTTTATCGAAACCCGCGAACACGTACTCGCCAAAGTCTTCTCCCAACGCAGCGCCGCCACGCGGCAGGAGCGCGCATGAGCAGCTATGAAATTCCGGCGGTGACGGTGAAACCGGGTTCGACGGTCATTCCTGTTCGTCGCAGTGTGAGCACGCACTGGATCAGCGTGCTGACCCTGGTCGCGCTGGTTGCCCTTTGGTGGGCCGTGACTGCTACCGGAATGATCGAGCCGCTGTTTCTGCCGCCACCGTCTGCCGTGCTGCAAAAGGGCTGGCTGCTGGTGACCACCGGCTACATGGATTCAACGTTGTGGCAGCACCTGGGCGCGAGCCTCGGCCGCATCGGTCTGGGCCTCGGCTTTGCCGTGCTGACCGCCGTGCCGGTCGGCATTGCGATCGGTGCCAACCGTATCGCGCGGGGCATTCTCGATCCGCTGATCGAGTTCTACCGCCCGATTCCACCGCTGGCCTATTTGCCGCTGATCGTCATCTGGTGCGGCATTGGCGAGCTGTCGAAAGTCTTGCTGATCTACCTGGCGATTTTCGCCCCGATCGCCATCGCCACCGCCACCGGCGTGCGCACCGTCGACCCGGCCAGATTGCGCGCTGCGCAGTCGCTGGGCGCAACCCGGGCACAATTGATTCGCCATGTGATTTTACCGAGTGCCTTGCCGGACATTTTGACTGGCGTGCGCATTGGGCTGGGCGTGGGCTGGTCGACGCTGGTCGCTGCTGAACTGATAGCCGCCACCAGCGGTTTGGGCTTCATGGTCCAGTCGGCCGCGCAATTCCTGGTCACCGATGTGGTGGTACTGGGGATTCTGGTGATTGCGCTGATCGCCTTTGCCATGGAGATGGGCCTGCGTGCTCTGCAACGCAAACTGGTGCCGTGGCACGGCCAGGCTCACTAAAGACTTGTCATTGAACACGCCGACAGTTCGGCACCCCGGATTAAGAGAACCACCATGAGCCACCTGACAATCGTCTCTCTGAGCTACGCGCTCGGCGCGCAAATCAGCGGCATCGACATCAGTCAGCCGCTGACCCTGGAACAGCGCGATGCCATCGAGCAGGCGCTGCTCCAGCATCAGGTGCTGTTCTTCCGCGACCAGCCGATCACGCCGCAGCAACAGGCACGGTTCGCCGCCCATTTCGGCGACCTGCATATTCATCCGATCTACCCGAATGTACCGGAACAACCGGAAGTGCTGATCCTCGACACGGCCGTCACCGACGTGCGCGACAACGCGATTTGGCACACCGACGTGACCTTCCTGCCGACCCCGGCGATGGGTGCGGTGCTCAGCGCGAAATTGCTGCCGGAGTTTGGTGGCGACACGTTGTGGGCCAGCGGCATTGCGGCTTATGAAGCGTTGTCAGCGCCGATGAAGAGTTTGCTTGAAGGGCTGACCGCGACTCACGATTTCACCCGTTCGTTTCCGCTGGAACGCTATGGCAATACGCCTGAGGCGCTGGCTCAGTGGGAAGAAGCACGCCGCAGGAATCCGCCGCTGTCGCACCCGGTGATCCGCACACACCCGGTGAGCGGGCGCCGGTCATTGTTCGTCAATGAAGGCTTCACCTCGAAGATCAATGAGCTGTCGGAAACCGAGAGCGAGGTGATTCTGAAATTTCTGTTCGCCCATGCCACGCGGCCGGAGTTCACCATTCGCTGGCGCTGGCAGAAGGACGACGTAGCGTTCTGGGATAACCGCGTGACGCAGCATTACGCGGTGGATGATTACCGACCGGCGCGGCGGGTGATGCAGCGGGCGACGGTGTTGGGGGATGTGCCGTTTTTCAGGTAAATCCTGATTTTTCCATTGACTGTACTGGCCCCATCGCGAGCAGGCTCGCTCCCACAGAGTGATCGGCCGGCCACACATTTTGTGGTCAACCCCCAACCACTGTGGGAGCGAGCCTGCTCGCGATAGCGGTCTAAAAGGCGCCAAAGATTCTGGCGCCAAACCCTTACTCAGCCGTCGAAGGTTTCTCCCAAAGATTGATCCCGCCCTCCTGGGCAAACCGGTCAATCTCCGCCAACTCCTCCACAGTGAAGCTCAAATTCTTCAAGGCCCCGACGTTCTCGATGATCTGCTCCGGCCGGCTCGCACCAATCAGCGCCGAGGTCACCCGTGGATCGCGCAGCGTCCACGCCAGCGCCAGTTGCGCGAGGCTCTGGCCGCGACGCTTGGCGATTTCGTTGAGCCCACGCACATGGGCGATGTTGGCCTCCGACAGATGCGAGGACTGCAAAGAACCACCGCCCGGACGATTGACCCGCGCGTCCTTTGGAATGCCATTGAGGTATTTGTCGGTCAACAGGCCCTGCGCCAACGGCGTGAACGCAATCACGCCGGTGCCCAGTTCGTCGGTGACCTCCAGCAGGTCCTTTTCCACCCAGCGATTGAGCAGGTTGTAGGCCGGCTGGTGAATCAGCAACGGCACTTTCCACTCTTTCAACAGCGCCGCCATCTCACGGGTTTTCACCCCGGAATACGACGAGATGCCGATGTACAGCGCCTTGCCCTGCTGCACCGCCGTAGCCAATGCGCTGGCAGTTTCCTCCAGCGGAGTATCCGGATCGAAACGGTGGGAATAGAAAATATCCACATAATCCAGGCCCAGGCGCTGCAGGCTCTGATCAAGACTGGCCAGCACGTATTTGCGCGAACCGCCGCCCTGCCCGTAAGGACCGGGCCACATGTCCCAACCAGCCTTGCTGGAAATGATCAGCTCGTCGCGATACTGCTTGAAGTCTTCGCGCAGCAAACGGCCGAAGTTGATCTCGGCGCTGCCGTACGGCGGGCCGTAATTGTTGGCCAGGTCGAAGTGGTTGATCCCCAGATCGAACGCCGTGCGCAGCAACGAACGCTGGGTGTCGATCGGCGTGCTGTCGCCGAAGTTGTGCCACAGGCCCAGGGACAACGCCGGCAGCACCAGACCGCTGCGGCCGACGCGGCGGTAAGGAATGGAGTCGTAGCGGTTTTCGGCAGCGGTGTAGGTCATCGAATCCTCTCTTGTCTGTCTTGAAGTTGGCATCGACTGCTTCGCAAGTTGCCCAGCATACGCCCAGACAAACGTCGATAAACCTCCGACTCGAGGAAATGCTGAAACGTTTCACATTATTCATCTTCGGCGGTACAACCATCGCCAGGATCGCAGCCTTCGTTCAAACGGCCCCCGCAAACACCTCCCCCAACCAATCCACAAACACCCGAACCCGTGGCGACAGGTGTCGGTTGTGCGGATACAGCACTGAAACCGGCATCGGCGGTGGAGGGGTGTCGATGAGGATTTCCTGCACCACCCCCTGAGCAATCAGCGTTGCCATTCGGTAATGCGGGCACTGGATCAAGCCCAGTCCGGCTATGGCCGACGCGGCATAGACTTCCGCGCCGAATACTGAAATCGCGCCGTCGATGGCCACTTCCTTCAGCTCGCCATCAACCATGAACTCGAATGGAAACAACTTGGCCGTGGTGCGCGAGACGTAGTTCACCGTGCGATGGTGTTTCAGGTCTGCGAGGGTTCTCGGTTCGCCGTATTTGCGCAGATATGCAGGACTGGCGCAGGTGATCTGCCGCAGGTTGGCGACACGCTTGCCGATCAGCGCCGAGTCGCCGAGGGTGCCGGCGCGCAGCACGCAGTCGACGCCTTCGGCAATCAGGTCGACAAAGCGGTCGGCCTCGCTGATGGACAGTTCGATATCCGGGTAACGGGCCATGAACTGCGGCAACGCAGGGATCACGAAGTGCTTGGCCAAGGTGCCATGCAAATCCACGCGCAATCGCCCCTTCGGCGCCACGCTGCGAAAGGCCAGCTCGGCTTCTTCCAGCTCTGCCAGCAACTGCACACAACGCAGGTAGTAAGCCTCGCCGTCCAGCGTCGGACGCACTTTACGTGTGCTGCGCTCCAGCAAACGCGTACCGAGCCAGGCTTCGAACTGATTCAGCGTGTGGGTCAGGGTTGCCCGCGGCAGGTTCAGGTCTTCGGCGGCCAGGGTGAAGCTGCTGCGCTCGTAGATCCGCACGAAAACCTTCATTGCCTTGACTTGATCCACGCTGAGCTCCGGAGCTTCGATTGTTGGCGATTATTGAACAGTCAAGGCAACTCTCGTGCATTTATCGGCCTGAGTAAACATGTGAATCTGGCTTCCCCCCCCCCCCACCAACACCCCCAAAGGATTAACCGCCATGACTACTCAAACTTCGAAAGTGGCCATCGTGACCGGTGCCTCTCGCGGCATCGGCGCCGTCATCGCCAGACAACTGGCCAGCGAGGGGTTCGCCGTCGCCATCAACTACGCCAGCAGCGCCGCCGAAGCCTCCGGACTGGTCGTGGAGTTGCGTCAGGCCGGCCATCAAGCCATAGCGATCAAGGCTGACGTGGCCAATGCCGACGACGTGCGCCGGATGTTCGATGAAACCGAAACGCAGCTGGGCAAAGTCGATGTGTTGATCAACAACGCCGGCATACTCAAAGTGATGCCGCTGGCGCAACACACGGACGAACTGTTCGACCAGAACTTCAACATTCACGCTCGCGGCACGTTCAACACGTTGCGTGAAGCGGCCACTCGCCTGAACAGCGGCGGACGGATCGTCAATTTTTCCAGCAGTACCGTCGGCATGAACCTGCCGGGCTACGCCGTGTACATCGCCAGCAAAGCGGCGGTGGAATCCCTGACTCAGGTGTTCGCCAAGGAAATGCGCGGTCGCCACATCACCGTCAATGCCGTCGCCCCGGGCCCGGTGGCGACCGATCTGTTCCTGCACGGCAAGAGCGAAGAACACATTCAAACCTTCGCCAGGATGCCGCCGCTGGAACGCCTGGCTCAGCCGGAAGACATCTCCCGCGTTGTGTCCTTCCTCGTCGGGCCGGATGCGGCTTGGGTCAACGGGCAAATCCTGCGGGTCAATGGCGGGTTGGTTTAAGCACGGAGAGCGCACCGACGCCTATGCTCAAAAGTGAGCAGGGAGACCGAGGGCGGCTGCACAGGCGACACCCACCTGACAGGAGGAACACATCATGCACACCACCATCATCATCTTCTTCGGCCTGGTCCTCCTCGCGCTGATGCTGTTCATCGGCGAAAAAATCGGCTTCGGTCGGCAGACCCTGACCTACAGCTTCATCGTCCTGTGGCTGGCCCTGACAATGATCAACGGCGCCATCGGCGTGGTCACTGCCGGCCAGCCCGTGACGACGGAACTGGTGGTCGGCAGTGTGGTGTTTGGTGTGCCGGTGGCAGCGCTGGTGCTGTTCATGGTGATGAGCAGCGAGACCTGACCTCAACGCACCAAATGCAAAAACTGCATGTGCCGCTCGTACTGATCGAGGATGTCGTTGATGACCTGCTCCTTGGTGTAGCCCACCAGATCGTAGTCCTGACTGCCCTCGCTCAAATGCACTTCGGCCCGATAATAACGACGATTGTTGAGTTCCTTGGAACCCATGCCGCCACGGGCGAAGGACGGCGTGAAGTAGCCACGCATCTGCACCTGATAGATGAACGGATGCTGCTCGCCGTGACCGATTTCCAGGCTGACGCTGTCGTTCGCCGGATCAGGCTGAGTGACCACGTTCAAGCCCTTCTCGACGAACACCGCCGTCACTTCTTCAATCGCCGGGCGCACCGTCGTGTCGAGGAAGCGATAGACCTCATCGCGCGACGGGAAATGCACCGCCTGGCTCAAACGCTGACGCCATCCGCCACGCCGGGAACCGGACACCGGCGCCAGGGAATGCAATTGGGCGATCTGCTTCTGTGACTCGAGATAAAACGCCTTGTGCAGACCCCACATCATCAGCAGCAAGATCAGCGAGAACGGCAACGACGTCAGCACCACCGCCGACTTCAGCGCGTCGATGCTGCCGGAGAACAGCAACGCACTGGTCACCAGCGCGGTCATCGCGCCCCAGAACACCCGCAGCCATTTCGGCCCGTCTTCATCCGGGTTGCCACCCTTGGCCGAGAGCGTCGACAGCACCACGGTGCCGGAATCGGCCGAGGTGACGAAGAACACGAAGCTGATGAACACCGTGACCGCAATCACGGTTTTGCTCCACGGGTAGGTTTCCAGCAGCAGGTAGAGGGTCATCGACGGGTTGTCGATGGCCGACATGCCGAGCGCGCTCATGCCGTGGTTGAGCACTTGGTCGATGGCGCTGTTACCGAAAATCGACATCCACGCGAGGGTGAAACCAAGCGGGATCAACAGCACCCCGAAGACGAATTCGCGGATGGTCCGGCCACGGGAAATCCGTGCGATGAACAGGCCCACGAACGGCGACCACGCGATCCACCAGGCCCAGTAGAACACCGTCCAGCCACCCAGCCAGTCGCTGGGTTTGTCGTAGGCGTAGAGGTCAAAACTCTTCATCGGCAACGCGCCGAGGTAGTCACCGATGTTCTGGATCAGGGTGTTGAGCAAGTGCTGCGTCGGGCCGGCGAACAACACGAACAGCAGCAGCGCACAGGCCAGCAGCATGTTGATGTCGGACATCACCCGCACGCCTTTATCGACGCCGGACACCGCGACGATGATCGCAGCGCCCATCATCAGCGTGATCAGGCCGACCTGAACCCACTGGGTGTGGGCGACGCCGAACAGGTAGTCGAGCCCCGAGTTGAGGTGCAACACCCCGAAGCCCATGTCGGCACCAAGGCCGAACACCGTGGCGATGATGCCGAAGCCATCCACCGCGTAACCGATCGGACCGTTGATGCGTTTGCCGATCAGCGGATACAGCGCCGAACGCAAGGCCAGCGGCAGGTTGTGGCGGTAGGCGAAATAGGCCAGCGCCATGCCGACGAAGGCAAACACGCCCCAGCCGTGCAGGCCCCAGTGCAGAAACAGAATCTGCATCGCCTGGCGCGCCGCGTCCGCGGTGCCGGCCTCGCCTTGGGGCGGTTGCGACAAATGGGTCAGCGGTTCGGACACGCAAAAGAAAAACAGCGTGATGCTGATCCCGGCGGCGAACAGCATGCCGGCCCAGGACAGGTAACTGAATTCGGGCTCGTCGTGGTCGGCACCGAGCTTGATCTTGCCGTAGCCGGACAAGGCGGTGACCACCACGAAGACCAGATACAGGGTCATCGCGAGCATGTAGTACCAGCCGACCGTGTTGGCCGCCCAGTTTTGCGCTTGCAGAAGCCAGGCGCCGGCCTGTTCAGGCATGGCGATGACGACGAGGCCGAAGAGCAGAATGAAGGTCGCGGCGAAGTAAAACACCGGCGGATTCATGCGGACCTGGCCGCTGGCGGGGGTAGACGGTGCACTCATGAAAGGTGCGCCTCAAGGGGGTGAAACCGGGCAATCAATAACGGACTCGGCAAGGGCAAGCCTCCTGTTGTGAGCGGGCAGCAAACCGGCGGTTTAACTTGAATGAGCGTTCAAGTTAAACATGAATAGGGTGCTAAGGACTAATCGCAAGGCTCGGCGGTACGGTGTGGCGAGGGAGCTTGCTCCCCCTGTGTCGCGAAGCGGCACCCCGGTTTTCGCCAGGAATGCGGCTGCTTCGCAACCGAGCGGGAGCAAGTTCCCTCGCCACAAAAACCTGTTGTGTACGCTAGCTCAAGGATGGGTATGACGTGGGGTTTGGGGGATTCGTTCAGTGGGAAATCAGTGAAATGCCATTATCTCGGTTCGGCTTGAAACCAATCGCGGGCAAGCCCACAGGTTTTGTGGCGTTCGCAAAATCCGGGTTCGACACAAGACCTGTGGGAGCGTGGCTTGCCCGCGATGGCGTCAGCAAGACCACTGGAGATGTCGAGACTTACTTCTGCGCCCCATCATCATGCTGCAGATTCGCCTGCGTCAGGTTGCACCCCGCCGGCACACTGCGCGTCAGCCAGACGTTACCGCCGATGGTCGAGCCCTTGCCGATGGTGATCCGCCCCAGAATCGTCGCACCGGCGTAGATCACCACATCATCCTCGACAATCGGATGCCGCGGATGGCCCTTCTGCAACTGGCCGTCTTCATCCGCCGGGAAACGTTTGGCGCCCAGGGTCACCGCCTGATAAATCCGCACGCGCTCGCCAATGATGGCGGTCTCGCCGATCACCACACCCGTCCCGTGATCGATGAAGAAGCTGCGGCCGATTTGCGCGCCCGGGTGGATATCGATACCGGTCGCCGAGTGAGCGATTTCTGCGCTGATCCGCGCCAGCAACGGCAGTCCGGCGCGGTACAAGTGATGCGCGAGGCGATGGTGAATCACCGCCAGAATCCCCGGATAGCACAGCAACACTTCATCGACGCTGCGAGCCGCCGGGTCACCGTGATAGGCCGCCAGCACGTCAGTGTCCAGCAGGCTGCGCAGCCCCGGCAGCGCCAGGGCGAAGTCCTGGATGATCTGGATCGTTTTGGCTTCGACTTCAGTGTCGGCCGAGGCGCTGTGGCGGGCGGCGTAACGCAATTCAAGCCGCGCCTGACCCAGCAACGCGTTCAGCGCAACGTCCAGCGTGTGGCCGACATAGAAGTCTTCACTCTCTTCACGCAAGTCCACCGGCCCCAGGCGCATCGGGAACAGCGCCCCGCACAGCGCTTCAAGAATCTCCGCCATGGCCGCTCGGGAGGGCAACTCGCGACCGCCCTGCTCGCCGCTGGCACGGCCGTTTTGCGCACGCCACTGGTCGCGCGCCGTGCGCAACTGGCTGACGATGGTCTGCAATTGCCAATGGCTGGAACGCTCGCTCACGGTAAAAACTCCACACGGGCGGCCGGAGTGTCTGGCCGCGCTGACGGCGATTACTTTACGGCAAGGTCTGGAAGCCGAATTAAGAACCGATTGTGCTGTGCTCAGCACTTTTGGCTATAAGTAATCTTGCCGGTTGCCCCTGCATATAGGCGTGCCTATAGTCCTGACATCTATCACCGCCAGTACGGACCCATGATCAAACAACAGCTCGCCCGCTTTGACCGCCTCGATCTGCTCGGCCACCCGACCCCTCTGGAAAAACTCGAACGCCTGTCGGCCTGGCTCGGCCGCGACGTCTACGTCAAACGCGACGACCTGACGCCGCTGGCGATGGGCGGTAACAAGCTGCGCAAACTCGAATACCTGGCCGCCGATGCGCTGGCCCAGGGTGCGGACACGCTGATCACAGCAGGTGCGTTGCAATCCAACCACGTGCGCCAGACAGCGGCTCTCGCAGCGAAACTGGGCCTGGGATGCGTAGCACTGCTGGAGAATCCTCTGGGCACCGACGACACCGACTATGTCGGCAACGGCAATCGGCTGTTGCTCGACCTGTTCGATACCAAGGTTGAGTTGGTGGAAAACCTCGACAACGCTGACGAGCAACTGGAGGCCTTGGCCGCACGCCTGCGCAGCAACGGCAAAAAACCGTATCTGGTGCCGATCGGTGGCTCGAACGCGTTGGGCGCTTTGGGTTATGTGCGCGCCGGGCTGGAACTGGCCGAGCAGATCAAGGACACCGGCCTGAATTTCGCGGCGGTGGTATTGGCCTCGGGCAGCGCCGGAACCCACAGCGGCCTGGCACTCGCGTTGAGCGAAGTATTGCCGGATTTGCCAGTGATTGGCGTGACGGTATCCCGTAGCGATGAAGATCAGCGGCCCAAGGTCCAGGGACTGGCCGAGCGTACCGCGGCGCTGTTGGGCGTGAGCTTGCCGGACAGTTTCAAGGTCGAGCTGTGGGACGAATATTTTGCTCCGCGCTATGGCGAGCCGAATGCCGGGACGCTGTCCGCGGTGAAGCTGGTGGCGAGCCAGGAAGGTTTGCTGCTGGACCCGGTGTATACCGGCAAGGCCATGGCCGGTTTGCTCGACGGGATTGGTCGTCAGCGTTTTGATCAAGGGCCGATCATCTTCCTGCACACCGGCGGGGCGCCGGCGTTGTTTGCCTACAAGGATTCACTAACTGGCTGAAGAGCGTTTGTGGCGAGGGAGCGTGCTCCCGCTGGGGCGAGGAGTGCCCCCAAAATTTGCGCTGCGGTGTTTCATTCGAATCGCGGTGATCGGGTTTTTCGACTGCTTCGATGCCGAGCGGGAGCAAGCTCCCTCGCCACAGGGGATCGAACTGACCGTATATGCAACAAAAGAATAACAAACAGAATATTTATTATTTTCCTATCTAAAAGCGTCGTCATATAGTCACGCCGCAGGCGAATTTGCAGCGAGACGCATACGCTTCTTTAGGGCAGGATATTGCAGTCGTCCAAATCCCGATTTTGCCAACATTCCTAAAAGCGTCTTCATAAGAAAACACAGGGGCTTGTCATGAATTTTTCCGCACTACGTCGAAATCTGCTGGTGGGTTCGCTGGGCCTGGCGCTGAGCGCCGGTCTGCTGGGGCAAGCGGTTGCCGGTGAGCAGCTGCAAAAAATCAAGGACGTGGGCGTGATCAACGTCGGTCTGGAAGGTACTTACCCACCGTTCAGTTTCGTCGATGCCGACGGCAAACTGGCCGGCTTCGAAGTCGAGTTCTCCGAAGCCCTGGCCAAAGAGCTGGGCGTGAAGGTCAAACTGCAACCGACCAAATGGGACGGCATCCTCGCGGCGCTGGAATCCAAGCGTCTGGACGCGGTGATCAACCAGGTGACCATCTCCGAAGAGCGCAAGAAGAAGTATGACTTCTCCGAGCCGTACACCGTTTCCGGGATTCAGGCGCTGACCCTGACCAAGAACAAAGACACCATCAAGACCGCCGCCGATCTGGCCGGCAAGAAAGTGGGCGTCGGCCTGGGCACCAACTACGAGCAGTGGGTGAAAGAGAATGTGCCCAAGGCAGACATCCGCACTTATGAAGATGATCCGACCAAATTCCAGGACCTGCGCGTCGGCCGTATCGACGCCATCCTGATCGACCGTCTCGCTGCACTGGAATACGCCAAGAAAGCCAAGGACACCTCCGCCGCCGGCGAAGCGTTCTCCCGTCAGGAAGCCGGTGTCGCCCTGCGCAAAGGCGAACCTGAGTTGCTGGCAGCGGTGAACAAGGCCATCGACAAGCTGCGTGCCGACGGTACGCTGAAAAAGCTTTCGGAAAAATACTTCAGCGCTGACGTCACTCAATAATGGAAGAAGCTTTCCAACTTGCGCTGGACTCCGCGCCCTTCCTGCTGAAGGGTGCGTACTACACGGTAATCCTCAGTCTGGGCGGAATGTTCTTCGGTCTGGTGATGGGTTTCGGCCTGGCGTTGATGCGTCTGTCGCGCTTCAAACTGGTGAGCTGGATCGCCCGCATCTACGTGTCGTTCTTTCGCGGCACGCCGTTGCTGGTGCAACTGTTCGTGATCTATTACGGCTTGCCGCAATTGGGTATCGAACTTGATCCACTGCCGGCGGCCCTGATCGGCTTCTCGCTGAACATGGCCGCCTACGCCTGCGAAATCCTGCGTTCGGCAATCAGTTCTATCGAGCGTGGCCAGTGGGAAGCCGCCGCGAGTATCGGCATGACCCGTGCGCAAACCCTGCGCCGGGCCATCCTGCCGCAGGCGATGCGCACGGCCCTGCCACCGCTGGGCAACAGCTTCATCTCGCTGGTCAAGGACACCGCACTGGCCGCCACCATCCAGGTGCCGGAACTGTTCCGCCAGGCGCAGCTGATTACCGCCCGGACCTTCGAAATTTTCACCATGTATCTTGCCGCCGCGCTGATCTACTGGATTCTGGCCACGGTGCTTTCGCACCTGCAGAACAAGTTGGAAGAGCGGGTCAATCGGCACGACCAGGAGTCCTGACCCCATGATTGTCGTGGAAAAACTGACAAAGCAGTTCAAGGGTCAAGTCGTGCTCAACGGCATCGATCTGGAGGTGAAGGAAGGCGAGGTCGTCGCGATCATCGGGCCAAGTGGCTCGGGGAAAACCACGTTCCTGCGTTGCCTGAACTTCCTGGAAGAACCCACCAGCGGCCGGATCAAGGTCGGCGACATCGAAATCGATGGCAGCCGCCCGCTGAACCAGCAGCAGAACCTGGTGCGACGCCTGCGTCAGCACGTCGGCTTCGTGTTCCAGAACTTCAACCTGTTTCCCCATCGAACCGCCCTGGAAAACGTCATCGAAGGCCCGATCATCGTGAAGAAGATCCCTCACGCCGAAGCCGTCGCCCTGGGTAAAAAGCTGTTGGCCAGGGTTGGCCTCGCGGGCAAGGAAGATGCTTACCCGCGACGACTCTCCGGTGGGCAGCAACAGCGTGTGGCGATTGCCCGCGCGCTCGCGATGGAGCCGGAAGTGATCCTGTTCGATGAACCCACCTCAGCGCTCGATCCGGAGTTGGTGGGTGAAGTGCTGGCGACCATTCGCAGCCTGGCTGAAGAGAATCGCACCATGGTCATCGTTACTCACGAAATGGGTTTTGCCCGAGACGTGGCCAACCGCGTGGTGTTTTTCGACAAGGGGGTGATCGTCGAGCAAGGCGAAGCCAAGGCGCTGTTTGCCAATCCTAAAGAAGAACGTACAAAGCAGTTTCTCAGCAAGTTTCTGAACAATTCTCACAACTGAGCTGCGATGACAAAGTGTTAACTTCCACGGATGGAAGTAACATTGCACGGTCATAATCTTCCTTACGAAAACTCGAATTATTTATCTTTCCTTTAATATCGTGTGCGGTACATATCTATGTCCTGCTACCGATAAACCTCGCCTAAAATCTCTCGAGACGCTTCGCCCTCAGTGTGCACGGGATCTGCATATTCGGCGCGCAAACACCGCTGATTCAGTGGTCATGTTCGACAGCACGCTGCGGCTTCTTAACCTCAAAGTGTAGGAGACTTCTGAATAACGTCAGATTCATTACTCAACTAACTCATTCTATTGACAGTTATTCATGCGCACTCTTATCTAGTCGCCAGCCGATGTAATCACTGACGGTTCAATCATTGTTTTCATACGAAGTAATGATCCGTTTATTACTCAGCACTTCAGCTCTTTCAGAAACGGACTTCGCTGCAAGACTTCAAGGAGAAACCCATGAAAAACACTTCGAACAAACCCGAACTTGCGGCGCCGATCGTGGCGCAATCACACAAGAGCGGCATCAACATCAGCTCGGCAGCTCATCTGCTGATCGACGTCGCGCCTTACTCCGGCATGGATGAAGGCGACTTGATCGAGCTGTTCTGGGATAACTGCTACGTGGCCTCCAGAGTGCTGAATACCCAGGACGTCGGGAAAGCGATCAGTCTGCGAGTGCCGGAAAGCTTCATCGCCAATGGCTCCTCACGCCTTCACTATCGGCTCATGCAGGTCGGCCAGGGGCCTGCGCTGTCACCGGCAACCCGTGTACAGGTCAAGCTCGACTGCCCCGGCGGCCAGCCATCTGCGCTGTGTGGTGACGAAAACCAGCGCCTGGCGCCGGTGGGCATTCCTGAAACCATCCGTCGTCAGGGCGTCAACCCGAACCAGATCAAGCGCGGCGTTCCCTTGACCATAGAGCCGTACCTGAACATGGCCGCCGACGATGAAATCACCGTGCGCTGGGGCGATGTGCGCATGGACCTGCCACGCCTCAAGGCGAGCGACGTGGGTGAGCCGATTCAAGTCTGGGTGCCGCCCGCGATCATTCTCGAAGCCGGCGAAGACCTGCGGCTGGAAGTGACTTACTGCATCCTCGACCGCGTGGGTAACAATTCCCGATGGGCACCGGCGCGCACGCTGAAAATCGGATGTGCGAATCCCTATTTAAAGGTCCGGCCAAAGGAACCGCTCATGGCTGCAGAGCCCCGAAAACACTGAACGTTGTGCGTTCACTGTAGGAGCGAAGCTTGCTCGCGAAGGCGTCAGCCTTTGACGCACCCAGTCATCGTTCTTCGCGAGCAAGCCAGACCGCACCGTTCGCTCCTACAGACTGATCTCGGGCGGTGTGTTGCTACAAAAACAAAGTGTTGCCCTGCGTACAGTTGCTCACGACACACTTCTATTCATATTCCTAAAAGTTAGTTTATTTATTTTTTATACGCGCTTAGGGTATATGCACCGGACCACCGGACATTCTTGTTTTTACTTCGCTGCACTCATCGCAGCGTTCCATGAGATGTGAGGTAGGTATGGTCCGGAACACAATCACCCCAGTGCAGATCGCCAGGGCATTGCGTGCAGCCAAGGAGCGGCACTGATGTCCAGTCTGGCAGAAGCAACCCTCCAGAGTGATCTGGATATCGCCCCCCTGTTGTTGCCCGCGCAGGTTTTGCGCAACGACGCGCAAGCCATCAAGGCCGCCCATGAGCTGGCGCACGTCGCCCGCTTGCAAGCGGCCAAACGTGATCAGCAGCGCAGGTTGCCATGGTCGGAAATCGAACAGTTCACCCGCAGCGGCCTGGGCAGCATTACCATCCCGCGCGAGTACGGTGGCCCGCAGGTTTCATTCGTCACACTGGCCGAGGTGTTCGCGATCATTTCCGCGGCCGACCCGGCATTGGGACAGATCCCGCAGAACCAGTTCGGCATTCTCAACCTGGTGCTCGGCAGCGCCACCGAAGCGCAGAAAAAGCAGCTGTTCAAAAGCGTGCTCGAAGGCTGGCGCATCGGCAATGCCGGGCCGGAACGCGGGACCAAAAACACCCTTGAACTCAAGGCACGGATCACTGCCGACGGTGATGGTTTTGTCATCAGCGGACAGAAGTTTTATTCCACTGGCGCCCTGTTCGCCCACTGGGTCGCGGTCAAGGCGCTGAACGACGACGGCAAGCAAGTGCTGGCTTTTGTCCGTCGCGGCACTCCGGGGCTGCGCATCGTCGATGACTGGTCCGGTTTCGGCCAGCGCACCACCGCCAGCGGCACCATTTTGCTCAACAACGTGCGGGTCGACGCCGAGCTTGTTGTGGATAACTGGAAGATCAATGACAAGCCGAACATTCAGGGCGCGGTTTCACAGCTGATTCAAGCGGCAATCGATGCCGGCATCGCTCGCGGCGCCATCGATGATGCCATCGAATTCGTGAAGACCCGCGCGCGGCCGTGGATCGACGCCAAGGTCGAACGCGCCAGCGACGACCTGTACGTGATTGCTGATATTGGCAAACTGAAAATCGAACTGCACGCCGCCGAAGCGCTGCTGCGCAAGGCCGGGCAAGTGCTTGATCAAGTCAACGCCGTGCCGCTCACCGCCGACTCCGCTGCGCGGGCTTCGATTGCCGTGGCCGAAGCCAAGGTGCTGACCACCGAAATCTCGCTGCTGGCCAGCGAAAAACTTTTCGAACTGGCCGGCAGCCGCGCCACCCTCGCCGAATTCAACCTTGACCGCCACTGGCGCAACGCCCGCGTGCACACGCTGCACGACCCGGTGCGCTGGAAATATCACGCGGTCGGCGCGTACCACCTCAACGGCACGCTGCCGGCTCGCCATTCCTGGATCTGACGACCCGATATCTGGAGAAACCTATGACTCTTTCTCACCACGTCGCGGTCATCACCGGCGATGAACAAGCCCTGATCGTCGCCACTGATCTGGCTGAAGATTTCAGACGCGACAGCGCCCTGCGCGACCGCGAGCGCCGTTTGCCGCACCCTGAACTGGAAGTGTTTTCCCGCTCGGGCCTGTGGGGCATCAGCGTGCCGAAGGAGTACGGCGGCGCTGGCGTTTCGAACGTCACGCTGGCCAAGGTGATTGCCCTGATCGCCCAGGCTGACGGCTCCCTCGGACAAATTCCGCAGAACCATTTTTATGCCCTCGAAGTGCTGCGAGTGAATGGCAGCGAAGAGCAGAAAAAACGCCTCTACGCAGAAGTGCTCGCTGGTCAGCGCTTCGGCAACGCGCTCGCCGAACTCGGCACCAAGACCGCCCACGACCGCGTCACCAGCCTGACTCGAGACGGTGACGGCTATCGCATCAACGGCCGCAAGTTCTACGCCACGGGTGCGATCTACGCACAACGCATCCCGACGTCAGTGGTGGATGAAAACGGCGTGCAGCAACTGGCATTCGTCCCGCGCGACAGCAAAGGCCTGACCGTCATCGATGACTGGAGCGGCTTCGGTCAGCGCACCACCGGCAGCGGTTCGGTAGTGTTCGAAGACGTATACGTCGCCGCCGCAGACGTCATCGCGTTTCAAAGTGCCTTCGAACGCCCGACCCCGGTCGGCCCGCTGGCGCAGATACTTCACGCCGCCATCGACACCGGCATCGCCCGCGCCGCCTATGAAGACGCACTGCATTTCGTGCGAACCAAAACCCGGCCATGGATCGACGCCACGCATGAAAAAGCCACCGATGACCCGCTGACCATCAAGAGCTTCGGCCATCTGAGCATCCGCTTGCACGCAGCAGAAGCGCTGCTGGAGCGTTCCGGCGAATTCCTCGACAAGGCCCAGGCCGAGACCAACGCCGAGACTGTCGCTGCGGCATCGATTGCCGTCGCCGAAGCCCGCGCCATCAGCACCGAAATCTCCCTCGCTGCCGGCAGCACGCTGTTCGAATTGGCCGGCAGCCAGGCAACCCTGATCGAACACGGACTGGATCGCCACTGGCGCAACGCTCGGGTGCACACGCTGCACGACCCGGTGCGCTGGAAGTATCACGCCGTGGGCAACTACTACCTCAACGATGAAAACCCGCCGCTGCGGGGGACCATCTGATGGCCGACGCGAAAAAGAAGATCCTGCTCAACGCGTTCAACATGAACTGCATCGGGCACATCAACCATGGTTTGTGGACGCATCCACGGGACACCTCCACCCAATACAAAACCATCGAATACTGGACCGAACTGGCGCAATTGCTGGAGCGTGGACTGTTCGACGGTTTGTTCATCGCCGACATCGTCGGCGTGTACGACGTCTACCAGAACTCGGCGGACGTGCCGCTGAAAGAGTCGATCCAGCTGCCAGTCAACGACCCGTTGCTGCTGGTCTCGGCGATGGCCGCCGTCACCAAAAACCTTGGCTTCGGGCTGACCGCCAACCTGACTTACGAACCGCCCTATCTGTTCGCCCGGCGCATGTCGACGCTCGATCACCTGAGTCGCGGTCGGGTCGGCTGGAACATCGTCACCGGTTACCTCGACAGCGCCGCCAAGGCCATGGGCCTGAGCGAGCAAGTTGAGCACGACCGTCGTTACGACCAGGCTGATGAATACCTCGAGGTGCTCTACAAACTCTGGGAAGGCAGTTGGGAAAACGGTGCAGTGCTCAACGATCCCAAACAGCGGATCTACGCGCAACCGGACAAAGTGCACAGGATCGAACACAAGGGCGAGTTCTATCAGGTCGAGGGTTATCACCTCTGCGAACCGTCGCCGCAGCGTACGCCGGTGCTGTTCCAGGCCGGCAGTTCGGATCGCGGCTTGCTGTTCGCCGGGCGCCACGCGGAGTGCGTATTCATCAGCGGGCAGAACAAACCATCGACCAGGGTCCAGGTGGACAAGGTCCGCGCCAGCGCCGTCGAGGCCGGGCGTAATCCCGAAGACATCAAGGTGTTCATGGGGCTGAACGTGATCGTCGGCGCCACCGAAGAGCTGGCCTGGGCCAAGCATGCCGAGTACTTGAGCTACGCCAGCGCCGAGGCCGGCGTGGCGCATTTCTCGGCGTCGACCGGGATCGATTTTTCCGAGTACGAACTCGACGAACCGATCCAGTACGTGAAGAGCAACGCGATTCAGTCGGCCACCAAGAACCTGCAAAACAACGACTGGACGCGACGCAAGTTGCTCGAGCAACACGCCCTCGGTGGCCGCTACATCACCGTGGTGGGCTCGCCGGAGCAAGTGGCCGATGAACTGGAATCGTGGATCGCCGAAACCGGGCTGGATGGCTTCAACCTGACGCGGATTGTCACGCCGGAAAGCTATGTGGACTTCATTGCACAGGTGATTCCGGAGTTGCAGCGGCGTGGGTCGTACAAGACCGCCTATGACAACGGCAGCTTGCGGGAAAAGCTGTTTCACGGCGAAGCGCATTTGCCTGAGCAACACACCGGCTCTCACTACCGACACTGATCCCCTGTGGCGAGGGAGCTTGCTCCCGCTCGACTGCGCAGCAGTCGCAAAACCCGCAGACTGTTTTTACCTGACGCACCTCATCGAATGGCTTTGGGGCTGCTCCGCAGCCCAGCGGGAGCAAGCTCCCTCGCCACCAATGCGTTCACACATTGTTAATTGACTGGAATAACCATCATGACCAAGCACTACCTCTCTCACCCAGTCAAAGCACTGGCCCTGGCCCTCGGCCTTTTCAGCTCCATCACCTTCGGCGCCGACGCGCCGCTGAAAGTCGGCACCACCGCCGCGTTCGCCATCCCCCTGGAGGCCGCCGTCGAGGAAGCCAACAAACAAGGCCTGAAAGTCGAACTTGTCGAGTTCACCGACTGGATCGCGCCCAACGTCAGCCTCGCCGCCGGCGACATCGACGTGAACTACTTCCAGCACGTCCCGTTCCTGGAAAATGCCAGGGCCGCCTCCGGTTTTGACCTGGTGCCGTTCGCGCCGGGCATCATCAACAACGTCGGCCTCTACTCGAAGAAATACAAAAGCTTCGACGAGCTGCCGGAAGGCGCCAGCGTGGCCATCGCCAACGACCCGATCAACAGCGGTCGCGGCCTGCAACTGCTGGCCAAGGCCGGGCTGATCACGCTCAAACCGGGTGTCGGCTACAAGGCCACCGAAGAAGACATCATCGCCAACCCGAAGAAAATCAAAATCCTTCAGGTCGAAGCCGTGCAACTGGTACGCGCCTACGATGATGCCGATCTGGTTCAGGGCTACCCGGCGTACGTTCGCCTGGCGAAAACCTTCGACGCCGGTTCCGCGCTGCTGTTCGACGGCCTCGATCACAAGGAATACGTGATCCAGTTCGTGATCCAGCCAAAAAGCAAAACCGACCCGCGCCTGATCAAATTCGTCGACATCTACCAGCATTCGCCCGCCGTTCGCGCCGCCCTCGACAAGGCTCACGGCAAGCTCTACCAAGCCGGTTGGGAAAGCTGAACATGACGGCCGCTATCCAACGGCGACTGGAAATTCCAGAGCCTCAGAACGCCGAACAGACTGAACTGCACCCAGACCTGAACCGTGCCCACGTGCGCTTCATCGGCCTGGGCAAAACCTACAACGGCCAGCAAGGTCCGGTGGCCGCACTTCAGGGCATTGACCTGGCGATCCAGCGCGGTGAAGTGTTCGGCATCATCGGCCGCAGCGGCGCCGGCAAGTCGTCGCTGATCCGCACCATCAACCGCCTAGAACAACCGAGCACGGGGCGCGTGCTGATCGATCAGGTGGACATCGGCGAGTTCGATGAAGACCGCCTGGTCACGCTGCGTCGGCGCATCGGCATGATCTTCCAGCACTTCAACCTGATGTCGGCCAAGACCGTTTGGCAGAACGTCGAATTGCCGCTCAAAGTCGCCGGCGTGCCTAAGGAAAAACGCGAGCGGAAAGTCCGCGAACTGCTGGAACTGGTCGGCCTGCAAGAGAAACACACAGCCTACCCGGCACAGCTTTCCGGTGGACAGAAACAGCGCGTCGGCATTGCTCGCGCCCTGGTGCACGACCCGGCGATTCTGCTGTGCGACGAAGCCACGTCGGCACTGGACCCGGAGACCACGCAATCGATCCTCGGCCTGCTGCGCGAGATCAATCAGCGACTGGGGCTGACCATCGTGCTGATCACTCACGAAATGGCGGTGATCCGCGATATCTGCGACCGCGTCGTCGTGCTGGAACACGGGCGAATCGTCGAGCAAGGCCCGGTCTGGGAAGTCTTCGGCAACCCGCAGCATGAGGTCAGCAAAACCTTGCTCGCACCGTTGCAACACGCGTTGCCAGAAGAGCTGCAGAGTCGTTTGCAGGCACAGCCTCAATCTTCGGATGCCGCCGTGGTCCTGCGTTTGCAATTCACCGGCAGCGCCACGGACGAGCCGGATCTTGCAGCGTTGTTCGCCGCACTCGGTGGCCGCGTGCGCTTGCTGCAAGGCGGCGTCGAACGGATTCAGGGCCATGCACTGGGGCAATTGTTGCTGGCGGTGGCCGGCTCGTCCCTCGGCGCCGAAGAACTGCGCCAGCGCGCCGGTCATTGGGCACAACAGGTGGAGGTGCTGGGTTATGTGGTTTGATCGCTTGCTGCAGGGTTTCATCGACACGTTTTTGATGGTGGGCGTGTCGTCACTGATCGCGCTGCTGGCGGGTATTCCACTGGCGGTGATCCTGGTGACCAGCTCCAAAGGCGGGATCTACGAAGCACCGGCACTGAACCGCGCGTTGGGTGCGTTCGTGAACCTGTTTCGCTCGATTCCGTTCTTGATTTTGATGGTGGCGTTGATCCCGTTCACGCGGTTGATCGTGGGCACCACTTACGGTGTCTGGGCTGCTGTAGTACCGCTAACCATTGCGGCCACGCCTTTCTTTGCGCGCATCGCGGAAGTCAGTTTGCGTGAGGTGGATTTCGGCTTGATCGAAGCGGCGCAAGCGATGGGGTGCCGGCGCTGGCATATCGTTTGGCATGTGTTGCTGCCCGAGGCGCTGCCGGGGATCGTGGGTGGTTTCACCATTACGTTGGTGACGATGATCAACTCATCGGCCATGGCCGGGGCGATTGGTGCTGGCGGGTTGGGGGACATCGCGTATCGGTATGGGTATCAGCGGTTTGATAGCCAGATCATGCTGACGGTGATTGTGTTGCTGGTGGTGTTGGTGGCGGTGATTCAGTTGGGCGGGGATCGGTTGGCGCGGGGATTGAATAAACGCTAGGCAGATGTGAACACTTACTAGGTTGAAATGGAGCGGGTAACCCGCTCCAATCGACATACCACTCCCCCTTAAGCATGCCGATTCAGATACGACTGACTCAAAGCGTCCGCAGCAAATACAAGGCTATCCGCGTTCACGGCTGCCATTTCGGCGCGCAAGTATATATCAGCATTAAAAGTTGATATCGCGGTATGGATATCCATTCCAGACCCAACTCTTCCGTCATATTTTTCAACAACACTAATAAAATCGCTATGAACATCTGTAAATGAGTTCAGATAGTCCAGACTCATTCCCCCCTGCATAATAATTTCAGACACTCGACTCTCCTGAAAAATGTACTGAGTAACACTACGACCCACAGTCCAATCAGCACTTGAGCTTAAATAAAAACCATCCAGTGCACCGGGCCCAACCGCTGCAATGTTATTCACACCCGTTAGATGGAGTACTTCATGACCAAAAAACACATTTAGCTTCCCGGTATTAATCATATCAATGCTAACCGCTATTCTTCCATGGACATCACTGACATCCACCTCTCCGTAAAAGTTTTTATTATCGGTTTCAAACCCTATAAACTTATAATTTCCTCGGCTCCCTTGGTACTCTCTCACTAGGGCTTCCCCCCGACTCCAGGAGTCCAGAACTTTGTTCGCAACGACGCCGTACGCGGGACCAAAGTGACTCTGCATAATGTCTCCAACTCCGGAGAAATCTGAGAGCAGTGCACGTTGAGCATCAGAAAATATACGCTCCCGCTTGAGCAATTCCGATCTGACAATATCTCTTTGCTCTGCTGAAAACTGGTCTAGTCCACGCGCGACAATCTTTGCACCAAATGACAGACTCCGTTCAATTTTATCCCCCTCCCCCTCATAAAAACGGCCATCCACATCTTCGAGATTGACTGGGTGATTCGAAACAAATAAAAAAAGATTAAGGCCGTTTATAGAGCCCGCCGGATCCGGGGATATCCACCGTTGCAACCATGGTGCGCTATACCGAAATCCGTAGTAACAAAGC
>NZ_CATKQK010000043.1:0-489 GCF_949767185.1 Pseudomonas sp. IT-P100 | reverse complement strand
AAAGCCCGCGGCGACACCTGCGGTGACGATGGCGATACCGCCCACGGTCAAGGTTTGCAGGCCATCCGGGGCATTGACGGTGAAGGTGCCGGTCTGGGTCAGGGCGGGGTTATCGGGATCGGTGCCGTAGGTGAGGTTTTTTTCGTAGACGGTCAGTTCGCCGCCCGCCACGTCGAGGCCGTTGAGGGTGACCGGGTTGTTGATACAGCTGTTGTTGACGTCGATGGTGAGCGTCGTGGTGCTTTCATCACCGTCGTTATCACGCAAGGTGTAAGTGAACACGTCGGTCGCGCCGGGACCGTTCACGGAGTTCGGATAGCTGTGGTACTCGGCGTTGCCCTGGGCGTCCAGGGTCAGGTAGCCGTAAGTACCGTTGATCTGGGTGTTGAGCCCGCCATTCACCGGCGTCGAAGTGTCCGAACCGGCGCGCACGCCCACCACGCCACCGCCAAGCAGGGGGCCGTCAGCGCCGGCGACGTCGTTCCACAA
>NZ_CATKQK010000042.1:0-494 GCF_949767185.1 Pseudomonas sp. IT-P100 | reverse complement strand
ACTTTGCGCAACCGATGGCCGGGGCGGTCGTAGGCATAACCTTCGTAATCGTCGGGTTCATCCTGGCGTTTGACCAAGGTCACCCGGTTTAGCTGATTGCGAACATCCCAGGTCATGGCTTGGCCGCGTTGAAGCTCAAGCTGATTGCCGCAGGCATCGAAGCCTGAATCGATGTCGGATTCCCCCGGCAGCGACCCCTCATCCCGCTGCGCCAGGCTTCGATTGCTGCGGGCTGAGGTGAACATCGAGAAACCCGGCGCACCGCTGTGGTGACGGGTGATCAGATTGCCCGCCGCGTCGTATTCGAAACGCTGGGTGTAATTGCGCCGCTGATTCGGGTCCAGCGGTGTGGGCAGCAAGTCCGGCAGCGTCGGTCCGTGGCTGGGGTTCGCGACTTCCCAGCCCTTGGCTTCGATCAGTTGAGACAGGCTGTCATAGCGGTAACGGTTGATCGGTTCGATGCGCTGATTGTTGAACCAGGTAACGGATTGGGC
>NZ_CATKQK010000041.1:0-550 GCF_949767185.1 Pseudomonas sp. IT-P100 | reverse complement strand
TTGTCTCGGTCGAGGTTGTTTTTGAGCATGTTCTTTTCTGCCGTGCTCAACCACTTGGCATTGTCGATTTTATCGACCAGCAACGTCACCACGACAACGGCCATGATCAACGACGGGATGCCTTCGATGATCAGCATCCACTGCCAGCCGGCCATGCCATGGACACCCTGCATCGCGCCCATCAACCACCCGGAAAGAATCCCGCCCAATGTCAGGCTGATCGGCATGGCCATCAGAAAGCCCGCCATTACACGGCTTTGGCGATGCGTCGGAAACCAGTAGTTGAGGTAAAGAATCACCCCTGGGAAGAAACCGGCTTCGCAGATTCCCAGCAGGAAGCGCAGCACGTAGAACATGGTTTCCGATTCAATGTGAAAGAACTTGGCCAGCGGCACGGTAAAGGCTACCGCCATGGAGACAATGCTCCAGCTGATCATGATGCGGGCGATCCAGAGGCGTGCACCGAAACGATGGAGGAACAGATTGCTAGGGACTTCGAAGAGGAAATAACCCCAGAAGAAAATGCTCGCGCCCAGGGCGTAGACCGTGT
>NZ_CATKQK010000040.1:0-648 GCF_949767185.1 Pseudomonas sp. IT-P100 | reverse complement strand
CTGAGCTGGTTGCGCAGGTCCCAACTTAGCCGCTGGCCAGGTTGCAATTCACACAGATTGCCGTTGGTATCGAACCCTGCGGCCAGTTCTGCCTCGGTCGGTGGTCGATTGTCACGCTCGGGCAAACAGCGGTTGCTGTAGCGGGAACGGGTCAAGGTGCGGCTGTGGGCTTGCGGGCCGACATGCATCAGATCCAATAGATTACCGCCGGCGTCGTAATGGTAGGTTTGCGTATAGTTGGCAATCTGGTTGGGATCGAGTGGCAGGGATTGAAAATCGGGCAGGGCGGGGCCGCCGCGTCCGGATTGGGCCTCGCAACCGGTGGCGTAGATCAACTGGTAAAGCGTGTCGTAGCGATAGGTTTTGATCGGCTCGATGCGTTGGTTATTGAAGTAGCGGATCGGTTGCGCGGCATCTTCGATACTCAGCACATTGCCCACCGGGTCATAGAGATAGTTCAGGTCTTGCAGCGGCGAGCCATCGGCTTTGTGGGCGCTCAGTTGCGTCAGCCTGCCGTTGGCCTCGTCGTAGTGGCGGCGGGTGATGACGCCGTTGCCGGCGGTTTCCGTTTCGAGCTGGCCGGTGGCGTTGTAACGAAGATCGCTGACCAGCAGCTTTTCGGTCTGACTGTCGCCGGCGAGGGTCAGC
>NZ_CATKQK010000039.1:0-648 GCF_949767185.1 Pseudomonas sp. IT-P100 | reverse complement strand
GTGAGTTGGTTGCGCAGGTCCCAACTTAGCCGCTGGCCGGGTTGCAATTCACACAGGTTGCCGTTGGCATCGAACCCCGCGGCCAGTTCTGCCTCGGTCGGTGGGCGGTTGTCGCGCTCGGGCAAGCAGCGGTTGCTGTAGCGCGCCCGGGTCAAGGTGCGACTGTGGGCTTGCGCGCCGACATGTTCCAGATTCAGCAGATTGCCGCCGGCGTCGTAGTAGAAGGTTTGTTTGTAGTTGGCGATCTGGCCGGGATCGGGCGGCAAGTGTTGAAAGTCGGGCAGGGCGGGGCCGCCGCGTCCGGATTGGGCCTCGCAACCGGTGGCGTGGATCAACTGGTAAAGCGTGTCGTAGCGATAGGTTTTGATCGGCTCGATGCGTTGGTTATTGAAGTAGCGGATCGGTTGCGCGGCATCTTCGATGCTCAGGACATTGCCCACGGCGTCGTAGAGATATTTGAGGATCTGCAGCGGCGAGCCATCGGCTTTGTGGGCGCTCAGTTGCGTCAGCCTGCCGTTGGCCTCGTCGTAGTGGCGGCGGGTGATGACGCCGTTGCCGGCGGTTTCCGTTTCGAGCTGGTCGGTGGCGTTGTAACGGAGATCGCTGACCAGCAGCTTTTCGGTCTGACTGTCGCCGGCGAGGGTCAGT
>NZ_CATKQK010000038.1:0-670 GCF_949767185.1 Pseudomonas sp. IT-P100 | reverse complement strand
CTGGGATGGCCGAGGTAATCAGCGTCAGTGCGAGTATGACGATCAGCAGCGGGTACTTTCGGTTACGGAGGAGTCTGCGCAGGAGTTTCCGCGTGTGGTTGAACGCCTGACCTACGGCGGCGCCGGTGATCTGGACGCCAAGCGCAATCAGTGCGGCCGGTTGATCCGGCATGACAACCCTGCCGCTACTCAAATCATTGAGGAGTATGGATTGGCCGGTGCTGCGCTGATTGAAGGCAGTCGTTTTCTACTTGAAGTTAAAGCACCGAATTGGCCAATCGATATAGAGGCCCGGGACCTGTTGCTGGAAAACCAGTCGTTCGTCACGCGGCACGTCTTCTCTCCCACTGGCGAGATTAAGTGCCAGACCGATGCCATGGGCAATCACCGTACCTTTGCCTATGACGTGGCAGGCAGGCTGAGTGAAACCTGGCTGCTGCTGGCTGGAGAGGGCAGACAACCGCAATGTCTGGTCAGCGACATCCGCTACAACGCCCATGACCAGATCGAAAGCGAAATCGCTGGCAACGGTGTGAAAACGCAAGCCGGGTACGACGCCGATGACGGTCGGTTGATTAGGTTGGTGGCCACAACTGGAAGTCAGAAGCCGTTGCAGGATTTGCATTATGTCTACGATGCGGTGGGCAACATCACCGAGCTGGAAGACAAG
>NZ_CATKQK010000037.1:0-976 GCF_949767185.1 Pseudomonas sp. IT-P100 | reverse complement strand
TATCGTCACCGCAGGTGTCGCCGCGGGCTTCCCGCAATCGGCCGAGACCAACACCGGTGCGCTGTTCACCGTCACCGGTTACAACCCGGCCACCGGCGTGGTGAGCTACAGCTACACCCTCAACTACGACAGCGACCACCCGAACGCCGGCGGCGCCAACAGCATTTCCGAGCACTTCGACGTGGTAGCCAAGGATGTCAACGGCAGCACCGCGACCGGACAACTCGACGTCAACATCGTCGATGACACGCCGAACGCCAACCCTGACGCCACTTCAGTGACCGAGGGTGGCGTCGTCAGCGGCAACGTGCTGTGGAACGATGTCGCCGGCGCCGATGGCCCCTTGCTCGGCGGTGGCGTGGTCGGCGTGCGCGCCGGTTCGGACACTTCGACCCCGGTGAACGGCGGGCTCAACACCCAGATCAACGGCACCTACGGTTACCTGACCCTGGACGCCCAAGGCAACGCCGAATACCACAGCTATCCGAACTCCGTGAACGGCCCGGGCGCGACCGATGTGTTCACCTACACCTTGCGTGACAACGACGGTGATGAAAGCACCACGACCCTCACCATCGACGTCAACAACAGCTGTATCAACAACCCGGTCACCCTCAACGGTCTCGACGTGGCGGGCGGCGAACTGACCGTCTACGAAAAAAACCTCACCTACGGCACTGACCCGGATGCCCCGGCCCTGACCCAGACCGGCACCTTCACCGTCAATGCGCCGGATGGCCTGCAAACCCTGACCGTCGGCGGTATCGCCATCGTCACCGCAGGCGTCGCAGCGGGCTTCCCGCAATCGGCCGAGACCAACACCGGTGCGCTGTTCACCATCACCGGTTACAACCCGGCCACTGGCGTGGTGAGCTACAGCTACACCCTGAATTACGACAGCGACCACCCGAATGCTGGCGGTGCCAACAGCATCTCCGAGCACTTTGACGTTGTTGCCACCGATACGGACGGCAGC
>NZ_CATKQK010000036.1:0-1188 GCF_949767185.1 Pseudomonas sp. IT-P100 | reverse complement strand
CGCACCATCTGTGTGGCCTGCGCAAAATCCGCAGGTCGGTGGATCAAGAACTCTGTTTTCAAGATGCCGTTGACCCGCTCTGCCAAGGCGTTTTGGTAGCAGTCGTAGCCGTCGGTCATCGAGCAAGTGATGCCATGCTTTGCGTGCATTTCTTGATAAAGGGCCGAGCAGTACTGCGCGCCTCGATCCGAGTGATGGACTAGTTTCTGAACGCTTCGACGTCGCTTCAAAGCCATTCGAAAGGCTTGCACCACGGAGTTGGTGTGCAGACTTTCATGCACGTGATAGCCGACTATTTTTCTCGAAAAGACATCCGTCACTAAACTCAAATAGGCAACGCCATCACGGGTAGGCAGGTAAGTAATATCGGCCACCCAGACCTGTTCTGGGCCGGTAGCGACTATTTGTTCCGGGCTTGGTTTCAGCAGATTGGGGTGTCGGCGGAAGCGATGATGGCTGTCGGTCGTCTTGTGATACGCCCGTTTTCTGCGGACCAACTGGCGGCTTTCCCGCAAAACCGCGAACAAACGATCCCGGCCAACATGGAGCTCCTGTTGCTCACGCTGCTCATGCATCATCGAATGCAGCTTGCGAGTGCCGATGCACGGTTGGCGAGCACGGACCTTCTCTACAAACGTTATGAGCTGCTGATCCTGGTCGGCCCGAGCCCTGTAGACCCGGTTGCGTTTGTAATAGGCCTGACGGCTTATTCCCATAAATTGGCAAGCCCTGCTGACACTCAGGGTTTGGGTTTGCGCAACGACTTGCCGGGTCGCTTTTTTACGACAGATACGCCGTAGTCATTTTTCAGAACATCGACCACGGCTTCAAAGAATTGGGCTTTCTGAGTTGCCAGCGCCAGTTGTTCTTCGAGTTCTTTGATTCTTTGCTCGGGAGTCAGTGGCAAGGTTGGCTCGTCCATAGGTCTGATCCTCTGGGAACGAATGGAGGCGCCTTGGCTCCAGTCCTGGCGACCATGTTTGCGTAACCAAACCAGCACCGTCGACCGACCCTGAATCCCATAGCGCCGCTGAGCCTCTTTATAACTCAACTCGCCTTTTTCGACCTGGTCGACAACCGATAATTTAAAAGCCAGTGTGTAATCACGCTGACTGCGCTTCGTGCCCGTATCCATTGCACCTTCCTGAAAAGAAGTCAGAAGGTGTAAACCTTATTCAGGACGGGACA
>NZ_CATKQK010000035.1:0-1324 GCF_949767185.1 Pseudomonas sp. IT-P100 | reverse complement strand
CGTATATGGACTCCTCCTCATTGCAAGCCCCCTCGCTTTGGCACCCGTGCCGACTGCACACGTATATTCGGCCTCTGGATACAGCATCGTTTCGATGCAGGGCCATGATGGGCTATTCGCGCGCCAGCTCCCAATCGCTTCTACGTGCTTTGCGCACCTGGACATTTGAGGGTTTTGCCGACGCCGGTTCGACCGGTTTGCCATCGTTAGGGTTGCTTCGCAATCGTGGTTAAGAGTTGTTTCTCTCGTAGAGCACGTCGGGTAAATAAATCAGGCCGCTGCCTGATCCGGTTGGTAATCAGTGCCGTAACGCAGCATCGCCCAAGCCATGCGTGCAGTTTTGTTGGCCAGCGCAATAGCGGCCACATTGGGATGCGATCGCTCGGCTAAACGAACGGCCCACTGGCTGAGTCGATCCTCTTTGGATTTGGCTGTGCGTAGCGCCGAGCGTGCACCATGCACCATCAATGTTCGCAGATACGCATCACCGCGCTTGCTGATACCGAGCAGTCGATCCTTACCACCAGAACTGTGTTGCCTCGGTGTCAGTCCCAGCGAGGCGGCAAACTGTCGGCCATTGGCAAACTGACGGGCATCACCGAGAGCGACGATGAGCGCTGTGGCGATCATGGGGCCAACACCGCGTAATTGCTGCAAGCGGACGGCAGGTGGCGCGCTTGCCGCGATTGCGGATAGCTCGTTATTGAGTTCACCCACGCGCTTATCCAGTGTGCAAAGGTCGCCCCACAAACCATCCAGCAGACAACGAAAGCGAGCCGTCAAACCGTTATCCGCATCTTCCAGCCAGCACGGTATCGCCCGACGCAGCATCAGTAATTCCTTCGGTGCAACGAGGCCGTACTCGGCGACCAGCCCACGGATCTGATTGGCTTTGGCCGTGCGCTGTTCGATTAAGCCGGCCCGGATGCGATGCGTTGCCTGGATATCCTGTTGTTCGATCGTCTTGATGGCGACGAAGCGCATGCTGGGACGGCTCATCGCTTCACAGATCGCCTCGGCATCGTTCGCGTCGTTCTTGTTGCTTTTGACATAAGGTTTAACGAACTGGGGAGCGACTAGCTTGACTCGGAATCCGCGAGCTTCGAGTTGCCGCGCCCAATGATGGGCCCCACCGCAACTCTCCATTCCGATCTCACAACCAGGTTCGACTTTTTCCAGCACCGTTTGCAGCCAACGATCACGTGGTAGCCGCTGCCGCCAGACCGGCTTCTCATGGCAATCCACACCGTGGATCTGAAACACGTTCTTGGCCAGGTCGACCCCAATTCGCATAAGCTTCATGTGTGGACTCCTTCTCGCTGTT
>NZ_CATKQK010000034.1:0-1327 GCF_949767185.1 Pseudomonas sp. IT-P100 | reverse complement strand
TGGACTTGCCCCTACCAAACCGGACACCAACTCCCCGTTAAATTGATGTTCCCGCTAAGCGCCTGAACTCCCTCGGTGAACGATATTTCAAGGCGCTGTGCGGATGCTGCTCGTTGTAATGCTCGAAGGCAATTGCCAGGTTGCGCAGCGCCGTTTCTCGATCCGGCTTGGGCATGTGCGCCACATAATCACGTTTGAGCGTCTTCACGAAGCTCTCGGCCATGCCGTTGCTCTGCGGGCTGCGAACTGGGGTGGTCACCGGCTGCAAACCGATCTGTCGAGCAAACAGGCGTGTCTGTTCGGCGGTGTACGCCGAGCCGTTGTCGCTTAGCCATTGCACCGGCGTAGCGGGCAGTTGATCACCAAAGCGCTTCTCCACGCTTTCCAGCATCAAGTCGCGGATATCATCGCCGCTGTACCCGGTCGGGCTCGCGACCCAGCCGATGGCTTCGCGATCACAGCAATCGAGGGCGAAGGTCACGCTCAGTTTGGCACCGTCCTCGCAACGGAACTCAAAGCCGTCCGAGCACCAACGCGTATCACTGGTTTCCACCGCAATACGGCCTTCGTGCCGACGCGGCACGCCGGGCTGTTTGATCCGGCGTTCAAGCAAAAGGTTGTGGTCACGCATCACCCGGTAAACCCGTTTCACGTTGACCGCCGGCAGCGACCGCTTTTCACGTGCACGACGCAGCAGTCCCCAGACGCGACGGTATCCATAGCTGGGCAGTTCGCTGACCTCTTGCTGGATTTCAGCGACCAGTTCTACATCGTTCACAGGCCTGCTTCGCCGCACTTTGGGCGATACCGATTGCTTGATTCGCACCGTTAATTGCGAGCGCGCCACACCGAGACATTCGCTGACCAGCTTCACTGGTCGTCCCCCGGCAACAAGGGTGAGTGCGCAATCCATTTTCGCGACCGGGCGATCTCCACGGCCTCTTTGAGGATTTCGGCTTCCATCGTTTTCTTGCCCAGCATCCGTTGCAGTTCACGGATCTGCTTGAGCGCATCGCTTAGCTCGGAGGCAGGCACCACGGCTTCGCCAGCACTGACCGCCGACAGGCTGCCGTCCTGATACAGCTTGCGCCACAAGAACAACTGATTGGCATTGATGCCGTTGCGCCGAGCCACCACTGAAACGCTTTGTCCTGGCTCAAGGCTCTCTCGAACCATGGCCAGTTTCTGCTCTGGGCTCCAGCGACGACGCCGCTCCTGGCCCAAAAGCTCACCACTCTTATCGTTGCTATTAGTCATAAACATAACCGTTTGCCTATCCCTTATCGTAAGGGGGAAACGGTGTCCTGTCTTTCATGGGGCTCGTTCA